>DATEOF010000467.1:0-84851 GCA_035274465.1 Polyangiales bacterium | reverse complement strand
GGACGGCATTTACGCCGGCCGCGCCGACTGGACCGGTCGCGGGCGGACCGCTCGGGGCGATGCCCGCGCCAGCGATGCCCCCGCGCGCCGGTGGCACCGGCCCGGTCTGCGCAAAATCGGCGCTAGACAGCTGCGCGCCCGCCGAAAACTCTGCGGCGCCCTGCGGCTCCTTCGCGCGGGCATCGACGCACGCCACGCACAGCAAGCACACTCCGAGCAGGTACCTTGGCGGGTTCATGACCAGCTCCTTCTCCGATGTCGGGCTCGCACGCGTAGCGCCGAGAGCGCGAGCAACGGGCAAAGCCAGCTAAAGCCGTGTTGAAGACCAGGCGCCGCCGAGCAGCCCTGCGCGATCGTCTGGGTGCCGAGCTCGGTGCGTGCCCCGGTGAGGGGCCGCCTCACCATCGTGACGCCGTCGCCGGCCGGCGTGGTATCCTCGTTCGAGGCCACGAACCCCAGGTCGAACCAGACTGCGCTCGCAGCTGTCAGCGGCGCGGTCCACTGGAACCGCAGCGTCTTCGCGCCGCAATCCACCACGCTCAGCAGCGTGCGTCCATCCTCCGTGGCGTGGACCTCGCTCGGCGGCGCGCCACCTTCTTCGGCGTCGCACAGCTCGGTCGGCTTCATCGCCTCCGGACGGGGCAGCGCGATCGTCCCCACCGCGTGCCGTTGTTCGTCGACGAACTCGGCGATCAGCGCCGCGTTCTCGAGGTTGAACGGCCAACTCACGTCGACCTCGTAGGCCCGGCCGGGCGCGAAGCCATCGGTCGGCAAACCTCGGATCGCGAGGTCCGCCGGAGCTCCCCCTTCGTGACACACGTCGCATCCGAAGCCGTCCGCCACCGAACCCGTGAACCAGCGTCCGCCGCCCCCACCCACATCGACTGCATCGGCATACGAAAGCGGGTCAGAAAAAGCACGGGCACGATCCGCCGCGAGCAGGAGCGCGCCGCTCGCGAGCAACGTCAGCGCGGGATGAAACAGGGTCTTCGACATTTCGTCTGCACGGCGCACCGCCGCGCCTGAAATGCGCGACCGCGTCCCTCAGCCCAATGTCCGATGCTGTTTGGATCCGTGGCAGACTCCGGAAAAAATCGGAGTGTCACGATCCGGCTTGCCAGTGCCGTCCTGCCACGCTCCTCTACGGCCGTGTCGAAAGGACGCACCCTGCGCTCGCTCGCCAGCTGGCTTCTTGCAGCCATGGGCGGCGCCCTGGTCGGGCCCGCGGCGGCGATCGCGCAGTCCGAAGTGCCATTGACCTGGAATGCTCCAGCCGGGTGTCCCCCAGCGTCGGACGTGCTGCCGCGCGTGCGCGCGCAATTAGCCGAGCGTCAGCTCTCGGAGCAGACGTGGTCGGGAGCCGCGAACGTGCAGCGCAAAGCCACGGGTTTCCGGCTGGAGTTGTCCCTCGAGGTACGGGGCGCCGCAGCACAGCGCATCGTCGATGCTGCGAGCTGCGAGACGCTGGTCGATACCGCGGGGGTCCTGATCGTCCTCGCGCTGCTCGACGCACAGCGCATCGAGGCTCCGCCGCCATCAGCGACAGCACCACCTGCGTCGACAGATTCGCAGCCAACAGCGGCAGCGAACAATCCTCCATCCAGCGCTCCACGCAAGGCGCCGGTTCCTACTCCTTCCTCCGAGCCACCGTCCACCGGGTTGCCGGAACGTGACACCGGCCCAGCGCCGGTGTTCAGCTTCGGTGTGGGCGCGAGTGTGAGGCTCGACGTGGGCACACTGCCGGCGGAGCCTGCATTCGGGCTCGCTCCGCGCTTACTCGTCAAGTTCGGGCGGCTGTCGGCGACAGCCGGTGTGACGTTCTGGCTCGCCGCGCAGCGCACAGTCGATGGCTATCCAGCAGCGCGACTCGAGGGCCGCGGTGTGCTCGGCGATTTCGCGCTCGGGTTCGAGCTCACGCGCGAGCCGATCTCGTTCGCACCCTGCCTCGCCATCGAGCACGGGCAACTGCGCGTGCGCTCGCTCGGGATCCAGACCCCGGACAGTGCGCACTATCTCTGGACCGCGGCAGGCGGAGGTGCGCGTGCCGCGGTCGGGCTGGGTGCGGGCCTGTATGCGGGATTGGAGCTGCTCGCGCTCATCCCCTGGTCGCGACAGGGTTTTCTGTTGCGTACCCCGTCCGGCGATGTCCCGATTTTCCGCGCTGCCCCGCTCGCGCTGCGCATCTCGGCCGAGTTTGCATATGTCTTCGAGTGATCACTTTGGCCGCTCGCGCTATACGCAACCGATGCGTCGCACGCTCGACACCGACCAAGCGCCGCCCGTCTCGAGCGCTGCCGAGAGCGGCATTCGGTTGCGCCCGCACGCACGGAATTCGGCCGCCCCGGACATAGGGCAATCAGGCACTACGGCTCCAGCCTCGGGCATGCGCGCGGTCGACCTCACGGCCGATCAACGTGAGCGGTTTCATGCACTCTACCGCGAGCACTTCGACTTCGTTTTTCGCAACCTGCGTCGGTTGGGTGTCGCGGATGCGTCCGTCGAAGATGCGCTGCAGGACGTGTACCTCGTGGTGCTGCGACGCATCGACGAGTTTTCCGGCACACACGTCAAAGCTTGGCTATCGGCGATCCTGCTGCGCGTTGCCAGCAACTACCGGCGCAGCTCGCGGCGGCGCGGGCCGCTCGAGCCACTGCACGAGGAACGGTTCCAGGCTGCACAGCCCGGACCCTTCGAAGAGGCAGCTCGCCAGGAATCTCGGCACATCCTGCACGCATTTCTCGACCGTCTGGACGACAACCGTCGCGCGGTGTTCGTGATGGCAGAGTTGGAACAGATGACGGCGCCGGAGATCGCGCAAGCCATGTCGGCCAACGTGAACACCGTGTACTCGTGGCTGCGCGCCGGACGGGCCGAGTTCGTGGCCTGGCTGGCTCGGCCAGGAGCGGAGGCCGGTCGTGGATGAGCTGCCCCCACACGCGCGGCGCTTGCTCGACCTCGCGCGCACGCTCGACGATCCCGAGCCCGAACGCCGAGCGAGCGCCGACGCTGCGCTTCGCAGCGCGCTCGCCGCGCACGGTGTGACGAACCTTCCGCAGCTGGCCGCGAGATCGCTCGCGGCGGCGCCAGCGTTGAAGGCTGGCGTACGCCTGTCGCTGGGTGTGAAGCTCGCACTCGGCGCCGGAGCGATCGCGGTCCTGGCCGCCGGTATGTGGCAGCTGCGAATGGAGCCCCGGCCCAAGTCTGCGCCTGCGACGCAGTCCGCGCCCGTGCAGCCTCCCGTGCCGGATGTCACTCGCGCCATGCCGGCCGACGAAGGCGCAAACGCCGCCACGCCACGCCACGCGCTGCGTGCGCAGAGCTCGAAGCCCGCCCACGCGCGCAAGCTCGCAGCGGACTCGGATGCCGCGCTGCGCAACGAGCTGCAGCTGCTGGCTGCAGTCGACGGCATGGTGCGCAGCGGTCGCTACCGCGATGCGCTGCGCCGACTCTCCGAGTCGGCGCCGGCCGAAGGCGGCGTGCTCGCGGAGGAGCGGCGCGCGCTGCGCGTGCTGGCGCTGTGCGGCGAAGGTCACGCCGCCGCCCCGCACGAACGCGCCCAATTCTTGGCGCGCGCTCCGCGCTCCGTGCTCGCCGAACGCGTGCGCGCCGCCTGCACGGCGCTGGTGGACCAGCCATGAGGCGCCTGATCTGTCTCGCGATCTGCCTGGCAGCGTGCGCAACCCCTGCGGACCTCTACCTCGGCAGCGATCTCCCGCTGTCGGTCGGAAAACCGCCGGCGAACACCGACGAGCCGCCCGCCACGCCCCCCGCAGTCGAGCAGGAGCCCGATGCGAGCGAACCGCCACCAGAACCCGATGCGGGTCCACGCACGCCGGATCCGGACCCACCCGAGCCAGATGCCGGGCCGCCCGCACGGGACGCGGGTCCACCCAGCACGCTGCCAAACGCGTGCGCACCGGCCACTGCCGACTGCGACGGTGACGCCGCCAATGGCTGCGAGGCTGATTTGCGACGCGATCGCGCGCACTGCGGTAGCTGCGACGTCGCCTGCCAGGCCGACGATTGCCAGTGTCGCGACGGTAAACCGGTGGCGCAGTGCAGGACCGGCCGCGCAGACTGCGACGGCGTGGCGGCCAATGGTTGCGAGGTCGACCTTCAGACCGATCTGAACAACTGCGGCGCCTGCGCTCGCCTGTGCCACACCATGGGCCACGATGCGATGTCTGCCACCTGCAACGCGGGCGTCTGCGAGATTACCTGCGCGGTCCACGCGTACCCCGAAATCGACTGCGATCACGACCCGGACAACGGCTGTGAGACCGAGGCCTGGACCGACGCCAACAACTGCGGCATGTGCGGCCGGCGCTGTGTTCGCTGCGAATTCGGCACCTGCATGATCATCTGAGCTGCGTCAGCCCAGATCGAAGCGATCCAGGTTCATGACCTTCGTCCATGCGGCCACGAAGTCGCGGACGAACGTCTCCTGGGCGTCGCTGCTGCCGTAAACCTCGGCCAGGGCGCGCAGCTGCGAGTTCGAGCCGAACACGAGATCGACGCGCGTGGCCGTCCACTTCGGCGCGCCGGTCTTGCGATCGCGCCCGCCGAACAACTGTTTGGTGTCGTTCGTGGGCTTCCACTCCGTGCCCATGTCGAGCAAGTTCGTGAAGAAGTCGTTGGTCAGCGCCTCGGGGCGCTTCGTGAAGACGCCGTGCTTGGATTGACCGACGTTGCAGTTCAGCACGCGTAGACCACCTACCAACACGGTCATCTCGGGTGCCGTCAGCGTCAGCAGCTGAGCCCTGTCGATCAACAACTCCTCCGCGGCCATCGTGTACCTGGCCTTGAGGAAATTGCGAAAGCCGTCGGCGATCGGCTCGAGTACCGCGAACGACTCGACATCCGTGAGGTCCTGCGAGGCGTCGGTGCGACCCGGCGTGAAGGGCACAGTCAGCTTGTGACCCGCATTGCTCGCGGCCTGTTCGACGCCAGCGCAACCGCCGAGCACGATCAAGTCCGCGAGCGAGACCTTCTTGTCGCTCCGGTTGAAGTCGGTCTGCAGCTTCTCGAGCACCTTGAGCGCCTTCGAGAGTTGCCCGGGCTGGTTGACCTCCCAGTCATTCTGCGGCGCCAGCCGAATGCGCGCACCGTTGGCTCCACCGCGCTTGTCCGACCCGCGGAACGTCGACGCAGCCGCCCACGCCGTGGAGACCAGCTCCGAGACCGACAGGCCCGAAGCCCGCAGCTTGTCTTTCAGCTCGGCGACGTCTTTCTCGTCGATCAGCTTGTGAAACACGCCTGGCACGGGATCTTGCCAGATGAGCTCCTCGGCGGGCACCTCGGGGCCGAGGTAACGTGCGCGCGGGCCCATGTCGCGGTGCGTGAGCTTGAACCAGGCGCGGGCGAAGGCGTCGGCGAACTGCTCGGGGTGCGCGAGAAAGCGCCGCGAGATCTTCGCGTAGGCCGGGTCGAAGCGCAGCGAGAGATCCGTGGTCAGCATCGTGGGCAGGCGCTTCTTCGACGGATCGTGCGCGTCTGGAATGATCTCGCCCGCGCCCTTCGCGGTCCACTGGTGTGCGCCGGCCGGGCTCTTCGACAGCTCCCACTCGAACCCGAACAGGTTCTCGAAGAAGTTATTGCTCCACTTGGTGGGCGTGGTGGTCCAGGTAACCTCCAGGCCGCTCGTGATCGTGTCGCCGCCCGAACCCTTGCCGAACGTGCTCTGCCAGCCGAAGCCCTGCGCCTCGAGCTCGCCGGCTTCCGGAGCGGCGCCGACGTTCGACGCCGGGCCCGCGCCATGCGTCTTGCCGAAGGTGTGGCCGCCGGCGATCAGCGCGACCGTCTCCTCGTCGTTCATCGCCATGCGCGAGAACGTCTCGCGGATGTCCTTGGCGGCGGCGATCGGATCCGGGTTGCCTTCGGGCCCTTCCGGGTTGACGTAGATCAAACCCATCTGCACGGCCCCGAGCGGGCTCTCCAGGCTGCGATCCCCCGCGTTCGGGTAGCGCTTGTCGCCGCCGAGCCACGCCTTCTCCGCGCCCCAGTAGACGTCGAGGTCCGGCTCCCACACGTCCGGGCGCCCACCTCCGAAGCCGAACGTCTTGAAGCCCATCGTCTCGAGCGCGACGTTGCCAGCGAGGATCATCAGGTCGGCCCACGAGATCTTGCGACCGTACTTTTGCTTGATCGGCCACAGCAACCGGCGCGCCTTGTCGAGACTCACGTTGTCCGGCCAGCTGTTGAGCGGCGCGAAGCGCTGTTGGCCCCGACCACCGCCGCCGCGACCATCCGCGATGCGATAGGTGCCGGCGCTGTGCCACGCCATACGGATGAACAACGGCCCGTAGTGCCCGAAGTCCGCAGGCCACCAACTCTGCGAGTCGGTCATCAACACTGCGAGGTCCCGCTTGAGCCCGGCGTAGTCGAGGCTGCGGAACGCCTGCGCGTAGTTGAAGCCTTCGCCCATCGGATCCGACTTGGACGAATGCTGGTGAAGCAGATCGAGCCGCAACTGGTTCGGCCACCAGTCGCGGTTCGATGGGCCCCCGGACATGCGATTGAATGGACAGGAGTTTTCAGTTGTCATGGCGGTGAACAGCATCGTAGTGGCGTGAATCGCCGGCGCTCAAGCATTTTTCGGGTCACACCACCCCCCTGCCGGGGCTCCAAGCTGCATGACCAAAGTCGACGTAGACCTCGCGGAACGCGTGCGGGCCGCCGCAGCCGGGGACAGGGCAGCGGCGCGGGACGTGCTCGAAGCCGTGCAGCATGACGTGTACGGGCTGTCGCTGCGGATGCTGGGCCATCCCGCAGATGCCGAGGACGCCGCACAGGAGATCCTCGTGATCGTGCTGACCCACCTGGGCTCGTTTCGCGGCGAGAGCAGCCTGCGCACATGGGTGTGGAGGATCGCGGCCAATCACCTCAAGCGGATCAGGCGCGGGCGGCGCGAGACCATCGACTTCGAGACCCTCGAGCAGCGTTTGCGCAGCGGCCTCGCGCCTGCAGCGCCCGACCCCGAGGACGAAGCGCTCACGCGCGAGCTACGGTTGCGCTGCACGCAGGCCATGCTGCTCGGCCTGGATCGCGACCACCGCATTGCCTACGTGCTCGGTGACATCTTCGAGCTCCCGGGCGAGACCGCAGCGGAGGTGCTGGAGATCGACCCGGCCACCTTCCGGAAGCGCTTGTCGCGCGCGCGCCACAGACTCTACGCGTTCATGCGCAGCTTCTGCGGCGTGTACGCCGGCGAGAACCCCTGCCGGTGTGCGCGGCAGACCGCTGCAGCGGTCGAGCGTGGGATCGTCGTGCCGGGCCAGCTCGACCTGTCCGGGCAGCGCACGCGTCCGAGCCTCGCGCGCGCGGCAGACGACATCGACCACCTGCTGCGCGTCGCGGACGTCCTCCGCGGCCCGGCGATCTACCTCGCCCCCCAGACACTCATCGACAAGCTGCGCGAACTGGTCGGCTCCGAACAGCTCGAATTGCTGCGGAGTTGACCATGAAAGCCATCGTGATCTCCGAGTACGGAGGGCCCGAGGTGCTCCGGATCGAGGAGCGGCCTACCCCCGAGCCCGAAGCCGACACGCTGATAGTCCGCGTGCGCGCGTTCGGCGTGAACCACGCCGAGGCGTACTTCCGCCGCGGGATATGGGGCGACGTCGCGAGCGTCACCGGCATCGAGTGCGCCGGTGAAGTGTCTGAACCGGGCACGAGCGGCCTGGTGCGCGGGCAAAGTGTCTTCGCCTTGATGGGCGGCATGGGCCGCAGCATCGACGGCACCTACGCGCAGTACGTGCGCGTACCGAACCACCACGTCGTGCCCATCCACTCGAGCCTCGACTGGACACGACTGGCTGCGCTCCCGGAATCCTATGCGACCGCCTGGACGCTGCTGCGGCACAACCTCGAGCTGCGCAGCGGAGAGACGCTCGTCGTACGCGGCGGCACATCGGCGCTGGGTCAGGCCGCGATCAACATCGCCCGCGAGCTCGGCGCCAGCGTGTATGCGACCACGCGATCCTCGGACAAGCGGCAAATCCTCGAAGCGCTCGGTGCCCAACCGCTGCTCGAAGAGCCCACCCTCGCCTCCGAGGTTCGCCGCCGCAGCCCGCGAGGCGTCGACGCGGTGCTCGACATCGTCGGCAGCACGACCGTCGCGGACTCGCTGCAGATGCCGCGCTACCGAGGCCGCGTTGCGCTCGCAGGTTTCCTCGGCGGCGCCGCCCCGCTGACGCTCGACCCGCTCGGCCAAATGCCCCGCGGCGTCCAACTCAGCTTCTTCGCCAGCGCGTTCATGTTCGGCACGCCGGACCTGCCACTTTCGCAGATCCCCTTCGCCGATTTCGTCGCGCGCACGGAACAGAACCTCTACCGCGCCGCCCCGGCCCACGTCTTCGAGTTCGAAGATATCGTGTCGGCTCACCAGCTGCTGGAGTCCGGGGCGGCGCGCGGAAAGATCGTCGTGCGCGTATCGTGACCTACGGCACGGGGACCACGCGCACGCAGTTGTCGGCCATGGCCGGAACCCAGAGCAGCTCGGCGCGGGCGTCGTAGTAGAAATCCGCGGGTCCGTGGAGCTCCTCGGCGAGTCGCACGGTCCGTTGCCGCTTGCCCGCGCGGGTGAACGTGATCAACTCGCCCGCGGCCGGCTGCTCCAGCTCGACCCAGTCGGACGCGATCAGCCGGCCGTCGTGGAGCAAGGCCAGGCCATCGAGCACTCCGAATGGGCCGTCGATCTCGCGCGCTCCACCGTTGCCGTCCAGGGCGAGCTCGTACAACCCACCGCCTCCAAAGTCCGCCCCGACTCCCACGACGTAGGCGCGCCCGCGCGCGTGATCGATCGCGATGCCGTTCGCGCCGAGCACGTCGTGTGCGATCGGCGTCAGCCCGGCGCTCGGCAGATCCAGGCGCCACAGCGCGTTGCCGAGCGTATCCGAGACCCAGAGGGTGTGCGTGTCGACGACGGCCAGATCATTCAGCAGGACCGGCGTGTCACCGGTCACGCTGGCCTCGAACACGCGCTCGTGCGAATCGATGTCGAAGCCCACCACGCGCGCCAGGTCGGCGACGTAGAGTGTGCGTTCCACGACAGCCAGACCCTTGGGCGCATCGAGCGGCGCAAACGCGCGCAACGCGAGGATCTCGCCGTGGCGGTCGAGCTCGCTGATGAAACCATCCGCGTCGGCCGCGGTCGGATCCAGCTCCGCTCCGATATTCGAGACGAAGTAGCGGCCCCGCGCGGCGGCCACGCTCTCGGGGTGGGAGAAACCACAGATCGAGCGGCGGATCGAGAGTGACTCCACGTCTGGAGCGTCGCTCCTCACATCGGCAGCGCAGCTCACCAATAGCAGCAGACCGAGCAGCTTGGGATTGAACATGACCCCTCCTTGTCGAGGAACCATGTGGCGCGACGCTGCATGCAACCAGGTTGCGTGCATCCTAGGATGCGGCATACCTGGGTCATGCCGAGCCTGGGCGCATTCCTCCGAACCAAGCGCGAACAGCTACGCCCGGAAGGACACAACGGTCGCAACCTCGCGCGGCGCCGAACCCCCGGCCTACGGCGCGAAGAAGTCGCGGAGCGCGCCGGCTTGAGCGTCGACTGGTACACGCGCCTGGAGCAGGACCGGGCGACATCACCCTCGGTGGCCGTGCTCGAAGCCGTGTCGACCGCGCTGCAGCTCAACGAAGGCGAACGCAAATACTTGTACCGACTCGCCCGCGACAGCGAGCCACCGCCGCAGCGCCTCAGCACCCAGGTACACCCTGCGCTCGCCGCTGCGCTCGCGGCCGTCACGGAACAGCCCGCGATCGTCTTCAACCCCCGTCACGACATCCTCGCCACGAACCCGCTCGGCGAAGCGCTGTTCCTGGGCTTCAACCGCGAAGGCCGCTTCGCGCGCAACGGCCCGTGGTTCGTCTTCTGCGACGAACGCGCGCTCGACTTGTATCCCGAGTACCGCCGCGTGGCGCGCGAAACGGTGGGCTCGCTGCGGGGCGCCTTTGCCCGACATCCTCACGACCCCACCTTCCTCGACCTGATCGCCGAGCTCACGCGCTGCTCCAGTCTGTTCAGCGAGCTATGGCGCGCCCAACACGTCAGCGACAAGACCGGAACGCGCAAGCGCTTCTCGCACCCGTACGCAGGGGAGCTCGAGCTGGAGATGCACTCGCTCACGGCCATCGAGTCGCCGGAGCAGCGGATGGTGTTGTACGTCCCGCGAGACGAGCGCACGCGGCAAAACCTGACAGGGCTCGTGCCGACCGGTAGAATGCCCGCCTCCAAGACACTCCGGAAGCACTGAGGCCGGCGACTACTGGGCGCCGCTCGAACAACAGGCGGGCACCTGCGCCCGCAACAACGCCAGCGCCGCCTCTGCCTTCACCAGGAAGCTGGCGTTGCGTTCCACCACCGCGATGTTCGGGTGCTCCCGCCAGGCGAGCGCGATGGCGTCGTCGATGGCCGCGGCCTGCGCGGCCGACTCGACGCGCACGGGGTTGTCGCGCGTGTAGTCCCGCGGGTCTGGCGTGCGGAGGTGGATGACCTCGTGATAACGCGCGAGCTCGGCCGCGAGCGTGCTGCCCACGGCGTCGAAGAGTGAGCCGGGACCCGGCCAATAGGCGGCGCCATCCACGGTGCCGCGATCGCAGAGGATGATCGCGGCGTCGTCCTGCGCGTCCGCGACGGCTTCGAGCTCGCGTTGCACGCGGTAGATCGCGCGCTGGGTCGCGGCGCGTTCGAGTGCGCTGCCACCGCGCGGAAAACCGCCCGCGAACAGCACGCTGGCCGCCTCGGGCAGGATCACCACGTGCTGACAGAAGTACTGTTTGGCGAGCTCGAGCACGGCGGTCTTGCCTGCCCCGGGTCCGCCCGTGAGTACAATGCGGACGGGGTTGTGCAGGCGTTTGCAGGTACAACGGTTCACTTCACAACCTCCACGTGTCATTCGGCTTGGGCACGCGCACTTCGGGAAGGCCGGCGGCCTCGAGCGCGGTGCGCAGCGTGGCGAGCGGCGCTGGGTCGCCGTGCACGAGTGCGGTCCCCGCCAGCGCGCCGCGATCGCGCACGGCTTTGGCGAAGTGCACGAGATCCGCGCTGTCCGCGTGCGCGCTCAGCCCGTTCAGCACCGCGACCTCGGCCTGCAGGCGCCGTTCCACGCCGAAGATGCGCAGCTTCGGCCTGCGTTCGACCAGGCGGCGTCCGAGTGTATGCTGCGCTTGAAAGCCGACGATGACCACGCTGTGGCGCGGATCCTCGACGCACGCCTTGAGGTGATGCAGAACGCGGCCCGCCTCGCACATGCCGCTGGCGGAGATGACCACGCAAGGCTCGGCGCGCGCGTCGATCGCCCGCGACTCCTCCGGCGAATCCACGAAGCGCAGGCCCTCGAACTCGAAGGGCGAATCGCCGCTGGCCAGCACCTGCGCCAGCTCACTGTCGTAGCACTCCGGGTGCAGCCGAAAGACCTGTGTGATGTTCACCGCCAGCGGCGAGTCGACGTACACCGGTAGCTTGGGGATCTGGCCCGCGTTCCGCAGCTTCTTCAGCGCGAAGACCAGCTGTTGCGCGCGCTCGAGCGCAAACGAGGGGATGATGACCTTGCCGCCGCGTGCCGCCGTCCGCTGCACCACCGCCGCGAGCTGCTGATCTACCTCGCCGAGCGGTGGATGTAGCCGGTCACCGTACGTACCCTCGAGGATCAGCCCGGTGGCACCGTCCGGCACCTCGGGATCGCGCAGGATCGGCAGGCCGGCGCGCCCGAGGTCGCCGCTGAACACCAGACGCTTCACGTCCGCGCCATCCTCGATGTCGAGCACGCAGATCGCACTGCCCAACACGTGCCCCGCGTCGAGGAAGCGCAACCAGACGCCCTGCGCGATCTGCTGGCGCCGGCGGTACGAAATACTGATGAACTGCTCGACTGCGCGGGCCGCGTCCTCTCGCGTGTAGAGAGGCTCGATCGGTTCGGCGTCCACGTGGTCGCGCTCGATCGCACGGTTGAGGTAGCGAGCATCGGCAGCCTGGATCAGCGCTGCGTCCTGCAACATCACCGCACACAGATCGCGCGTCGCGGGCGTCGCGTAGATCGGACCGCCAAAGCCTTGCTTGCACAACAGCGGCAGCGCGCCCGAGTGATCGATGTGCGCGTGCGAGAGCACCACGGCGTCCACGGCCGAAGGATCCAGCCCGAGCTCGAGGTTCCGCCGGCGCGACTCCGCCCGGTGACCCTGGAACAGGCCGCAATCCAGCAACAACGTCGCGCGAGGCGTGCGCACCAGATGGCGCGAGCCCGTCACGGTCTGGGCGGCGCCGATGAATTGCACCTCGATGCTCATGCGATGGACAAACCAAGCAGCGCTCGTGCCAGCCTCGCGCAAGCGTTGCGCGCCCGGCCGGGGAACCTTGGCCGCGCTGCTTTTTCGCCACCCGACAGCCCAGCCGCAAGACTTGCGGCCTGCGGTGCTCGCGCACCCTGCAGACCGGCCATGCGGCCTTGGCCCACTTCCTGCGTCTGGTGTGTTCGAGGAGAGCGACCATGTCCCGTGCGATCGACATCATGACCCAGACCCCCGCAACACTTCCCGTGAACGCAACCGTGGGCGACGCGGTTCAGGCGCTGCAGATGCTGGACGTGCGCCACCTGCCGGTGATCAACGCGCAGCGGGAAGTCGTGGGCATGTTCAGTGATCGCGACTTGCGCGCGCTCTCGACACCCCGCATCGCGAACGAGCAGTGGATCGGCGAATACAAGGTCGCGCTGCAAACCAAGGTCCGTGACGTGATGACGCAGGATGTGATCACGATCGAGGAAGAGTGCGAAGTCACCGAGATCATCGAGCTCATGCTCGAGCACAAAGTCGGCGCGCTGCCCGTCGTGGACGCCGAAGGCGCGCTCTCGGGCATCGTGAGCTACATCGACGTCCTGCGCGCGCTGTACGAGCTCGAAGCTCGGGCAGCGGAGTAGCGCCTCAAACCGGGAGAACAAGGCCGTGCAGCAACCATTGCAGATCACCTTCCGCGGAATCGAACCATCCCCCTTCATCGAGGCTCGCGTGCGCGAGCTCGCCGCTCGACTGGACCGCTTCGCGAATCGCATCACCAGCTGTCACGTCACGCTTCAATCACCGCACCGCCAGGGCCAGGACTACGACGTGCGAATCCGACTCGGACTACCCGGCAGCGAGATCGCGGTCCACGCCAAGGAAGGCGCGTATACCGCGTTACGTGACGCGTTCGATGCGGTGGAACGCCAGCTCGAAGGCCGCTCGCGACGCCGGCGTCAGCACGAAACAGCGTAGCTCGGGGTGGTATGCTGGCAGCATGACCTTCCACCCTGCGTCGCGACAGTCGACCTGGCGCGCGATCGCGCTCAGCGCGTGGAGCAGACCGACCGACCCCACGGTCTACGGCATGCTGGACGTCGACGTCAGCCGCGCGCTCGCGTACCTCGAACAGTTCGATGCTCCCAAGGTCACGCTCACGCATCTCGTCGGCAAGGCGGTCGGCCTCGCGATCGCAGACTGCCCGAGCGTGAACGCCATCGTCCGGCGCGGTCGCTTGTACACGCGCGACCGCGTCGACGTCTTCTTCCAGGTCGCCTATGAACGCGGCGAGAACCTCTCGGGCGCGAAGATCGAGGCGATCGATCGCAAACCGCTGAGTGACATCGCCCGCGAGCTCGCCGACACCGCGGCAGGCATCCGAGCGCACCGCGAGCACAAGCTCTCGCGCTCGGATGCCCTCCTCGGTCGCCTGCCCGCGCCGCTGCGAACCAGCGCGCTGCGCGCAGTGGAGACCGCGGTCTACGACTGGGGCCTGGACCTCAGCCGCTTCGGTGTCCCGAACGACGCCTTCGGCAGCGCGATGGTCACCAACGTGGGCGTCTTCGGCCTACCCCACGCCTTCGCTCCACTCGTCCCCTTCAGCCGCGTCCCGATCATCGTGACCGTGGGTGCAGTGCGACAGGCCGCCGTCGTGGAGAACGATCAGCTGGTCATCCGCCCCGTGCTCCCCATCGGCGTAACACTCGACCACCGCGTGCTGGACGGCTACCAGGCAGGCAAGCTCGCGCGTCGGTTTCAAGAGGTGCTGAGCGATCCGCAAGGCTGCGCCTAGTTGCAGCGATCCACTCCCTCACACTCGGGTATACCCTCCCAGAACATACGCGCTCGCTCGGCGTCGAGATCCACCAACGAGCACGGGTCGCTCACGGCGTGCTGGATGAATGCCTCGGTACACGCTCGCACTTCCCGGACGGTGGACTTGCACTTCTCGGGAAACATTGGATCGCAGATGCCGCCCGTGAAACGGATGGTGGTATCTTCGCAGACAAGTCCGACGGAAAAGTTCCGATCCCAGAGCCCGCGACCCCAATCGCAAAACCCTTCGCGTTGCTCTTCATCGAGCTCGTCGAGCCGTTTGCCCTGAGGAATCTCGTCGATGGTCAGCACCGAGGGCGCGCAACCAGCCAGCGCGCTCAGGGCAACGTACAGCACGAGCTCGAGCCGAGGATTGAGGGGCGATCGGGTGTTGTCCAAGCAGCCTATCCTACACCATCGTCGCGGCGTGCTCGCGTCGTTGGCGAACGCCGCTGGAATGCCGCGAGCGCGCGCAAGCGCCATACGGTGCTGGACGGGCGCCATCGAAGCTCGCACACTTGCGGACATCGCCATGCGCATCGCCGTCTGCTCCGACGAACCCTACCCCGTTCACGCGACCGTCCGCCGCTATCTGGAAGAGCGTGGCCACGAGCTGGTGGCGTTCGGGTCGCTCGCGAGCGGCGCCGAAGTGCCGTGGGCCACTGCGGCCGAACAGGCGGCGCTTGCGGTCGCTCGCGGGGACTGCGACGAAGGCATCTTCTTTTGCTGGAGTGGCACCGGCATCAGCATGGCTGCGAACAAGGTGAGCGGAGTTCGCGCCGCGCTGTGCGGCGACCCCGGGCAGGCAGCGGCCGCGCGCGTGTGGAACCATGCGAACGTGCTGTGCTTGTCGAACCGCAGCCTGTCGGACGACATGGCGAAGGAGCTGCTGCGCACGTGGTTCGAGACCGAGCGCGGCGAGCAGGGCAAGGCCGGCGTCGAGCTCCTTGCGCAAGTCGACGCGCGGCACCGGAAGTAGCCGACTGGCCCGATGAGTGGGATGGTTCCGGGGGAGCGCGGATAGTCAGTGAGCTCGCCTGCAAACTCGAGTGAGCCAGCGGCCGAGTGGCTCTGGCATGTGACTGAAGACGATGTGCCGCTGGGCCCGGTCGAGCGCTCGCGTGCACACGCCGAGCAGCTCAGGCATCGCAGCGGCATCGTGTTTCTGGTCGATGCGGATGCCAACGTGTACCTGACGCGGCGCGCCGCAGAGAAGCGCATCTTTCCCGGATGCCACGACAGCTCGGCTTCATTCCACGTCGCCTATGGAGAGAGCTATGCAGAAGCCGCGACACGCGAAGCGGCGGAGGAGCTCGGCCTCGAAGCACCGCTCTCGTTCCTCGGCACCTTTCACCACCACGACCCTCCGGAGCGCCAGTGGGTCGCAGTGTTCCTGATGAAACACGCCGGCGGCGCGATCAAGCTCGATCCGGCCGAAGCCAGCGGAGGGCGCTTCATGGCACTGGCCGAAGCCGAGCGCATCGTTCGTGAGGAGCGCTGTACTCCATGGCTTCGCGACGGGTTAGTTTTCCTGTTCCGGGCGTGACGGCTCGATCGAGATCACGACGGATTTCGAGCTCGGCTGGTTGCTGCCTTCCGCGACGTCTTGCAGGGCCACCAGGACGTTCGTTTCTGGATAATACGCGGCTGCACAGCCGAGGGGGATCTCGTACGGGACGACCTTGAAGCGCTCGGCGCGGCGCCGCTGCACCCCGCTGTGCGCGATCAGATCGACCCACTGGTCCTTCCGCAGTCCGAGCTGGCGTACGTCGGCTTGGTTCAAGAACACGACGCGCCGTCCGCCGTAGATGCCGCGGTAGCGGTCGTCCTCGCCGTAGATGGTCGTGTTGAACTGGTCGTGGCTGCGCACTGTCATCAACAGCAGCTGACCGGGCTCGAGCGGGTGCGCGGCGATGGCGTTCACCGTGAAGTTGGCGCGTTTGTTGGGCGTGGTGAAGATGCCTTCGCGCGGGGCATTCGGCAGATAGAAGCCTCCCGGCTGGCGCACCCGCGTGTTGTATTGCGTGAAGCCCGGGACCACGTGCTCGATGTGGTCGCGCACCCTGTCGTAGTCGTCGACCAGGCCCTGCCAGTCGACCGTCGTCTTGAACCCCAGCGTCGCCTGCGCGATGCCTCCCACGATCGCCGGCTCACTCTTCAGCTGATCTGAAGCCGGGGCAAGCACACCGCGCGACTGATGCACGACGCCCGTCGTGTCCTCCACGCTGACGAACTGCTCGCCCGACGCCTGGCGGTCGCGCTCGGTCCGTCCCAGGCAGGGCAAGATCAGCGCTCGTTCACCGGTGACCAGGTGCGCACGATTGATCTTCGTCGACACCTGGACGGTGAGCCTGCAGCGCGCGATCGCCTCGGACGTGTAGTGGGTGTCCGGCGTTGCGCCGAGGAAATTGCCACCCAGCGCGACGAACACCTTCACGCTGCCGTCGTGCATCGCTTGAATGGTGTGCACCGTGTCCAGGCCGTGGCTCCGAGGTGGCGCGAAGCCAAACTCCGCCCCGAGGGCCTTCATGTACGTGTCGCTCATCTTCTCCCAGATGCCGACGGTCCGATCGCCCTGCACGTTGCTGTGACCGCGCACGGGACACAACCCAGCACCGCGCCGTCCGACCTGGCCCCGGAGCAGCGCGAAGTTCACGATGCTCTGCACGTTGGCGACGCCGTTCTTGTGTTGCGTGATGCCCATCGCCCAGCAGCAGATCATCCGTTCCGATGCGATCGCGATTTCCGCCGCTTGCTCGATCAGCTCCCTCGCCACCCCACTCTCGCGCAGGATCTCCTCCCAGCTACAGTGATGCAGGTCGCGCACGAACGCGTCGTAACCCGCGGTGTGATGCTCGATGAAGTCGTGTGCGAGGATCGCGCCGCCGCTCGCGCGATCGCGCTCGAGCATGTGCTTCATGATGCCCTTCAAGAGCGCGACATCGCCGTTGATGCGGACGGGCAGGAACAGGCTCGCGATCGGCGTTCCCGCGCCGACCAACAAGCCGAGCGGCTCCTGCGGGTTCGCGAATCGAATCAACCCAGTCTCGGCGAACGGGTTGACGCTCACGATCTTACAACCGTTGCGCGCGGCCTTCTGCAACTCCGTCAACATCCGCGGGTGACAGGTTCCCGGGTTCTGTCCGATGACGAAGATGCTGTCGGCCAGCGCAAAGTCTTCGATCTTGACCGTGGACTTGCCGATGCCGATGGTATTGGTCAGGCCGAGGCCGCTCGATTCGTGGCACATGTTCGAGCAGTCCGGTAGGTTGTTCGTACCGAACTGTCGGACGAACAGCTGGTACATGAACGCCGCCTCGTTGCTCGCACGTCCAGACGTGTAGAACGACGCTTGATTGGGAGATTCGAGCGCGTTCAGCTCGCTCGCGATCAGCGCGAACGCTTCGTCCCAGGTGATCGCCTCGTAGTGATCCGAACCCTTGGTACGCAGCATCGGGTGCGTGATGCGCCCCGCTCGATCGAGCCAGGCGTCACTCTGCTTCGCGAGCTCCGAGATGGCGTGGGTGGCGAAGAACGCCGGCGTCGCCCGCGCCCGCGTGGCCTCGCTCGCGACCGCCTTCGCGCCACTCTCACAGAACTCTGCCGCCTTGCGGTGATCATCGGGGTCGGGCCAGGCGCAGCTCGGACAGTCATAGCCGTCCTTCTGATTGAGCGCCGTGAGCGTCTGCAAGGTTCGCTTCACGCCCATCGAGCCGATGCCGCGCCGCGTCGTCTCCCACACCGACACCGGTCCCGCGGCGCTGGTCTTGCGGTGGCGGACGTGCGGGTCGTCATCGCGCCGTGGAGGCTCCGCGCCCGGCACGCCGATCGCGCCAGCAGTCTCCGCCGCTCGGAGCTCCGTCTCGTCGGCCTGATTCTGTGCGCTGTTCTCGTCCTGAGTTAGCTGGGCCACGTGCAGACCTCCGGGTCCGTGCGCTCACTGGAAGAGCGCCATTGCCTTTTCGATCGCAGGTCAGTTTCGCCTCACCGAGTCACAATGAAACGGTGTGCGAGTCCCGGGCGGCGCCTCGAACGTGCAAGCTGCACGCGGGTTGTGTCGCAGCAACGAGTGTGCCGGTACTAAGCGTCACCCGTCGAGCAAAAGTGCTCGCCATGCTAGTCACGATCCGGAGGTCGGAATGGCTGACAAAGAGGCGCCGAGCCCGTCGTTTTCGCGCGAGGAACTGATGAAGGTTTTCACCGCGCTCGGCGCGGATGATCCCGGCGCGTGGACTGACTCGCAGTTGGAAGAAGACATCCCGCAGCTGCATCGCTTCGTGTTCCTGGCGAAAGCCTGGAGCGCGATCCCGGACGAGCGCAGTCACCGCTGGATCGGCGCCGAGATCGACGCCCACAGCAAGAACCCGAGTGGCCCCTACACGGGCAGCGGACGAGCCCTGGCTCGACTGCGCGCACTCGGCGCCAGCGACACAGACCTGACCGAGCTGGTCCGCGCGAAGCTCGCCGAGTTCCTCTTCCACGTCGCCTACCTGATCGCCGACCCCGGGTACATCCCCGACGCGCGCTACCAGGAGCCTGAAGTCGCGGCGATCCTGGGGCGCGTGAACTGGGCGCTGTGCGCGCTGAACGATGACGGCGAACCGATAGGCGTCGTCGACAGCCTGCACGAATCGGTGCTCGAGACCGATCCATTGCATCGCGAGGCGACGCCCTTGGACGATTGACGCGTTGCGCACGCATATACCGAAGGCGTCATTTTCAGTCGCAAAGTGGACAGAACGTCGGGTGGTTGCGCAGTGCTCGCCCTGGAGAACCGGATGCGAGTCGTTGACCGCTTGACTAGCATAATGCGCCAGCTAGCTTGGCCGCATATGACTCACCCAGTTTGGGCCACCTTTCTTTGCCTCGTGTTTTTGGCTGTTTTCGCGGGATGCAGCGACTCGGCGATGATGGACCAGCCATTCGGCGCGGCCGCGGGGAGTGGCACTCCAGGGGCTGCCGGAACACTGGCTGGCGGCCCGGCCGCTGGTGCCAGCGTGCCCACCGGCACTGCCGGCGTCGGGGCGGTCGCAGGTGCTGGTGGCACAATGAATGCGGGCGCCGCGGGCCGGCCGAGTGCAGCTGGTAGCGGCGGCGCCAATGTGGCTGGTGCGAATGCAGCCGGCGCAGCTCCTGGCGGCGCAGGCGCCTCCGGAATGGCGAGCGCGGGCGCGGGCGGTGCCGCGGGTGCAGCTCCGAGCGGCGACGCCGATGGTCTCGGCGCGAAGCCTCCGTTCATGGCCACCGGTATGCCGATCATGGCGCCGGACAAGATGTGGACCTGGGTGCAGTTCGACAACACCAAGTGCCGCAACGGCACACCGGCCGGCATCGGCGTGAACATGAACGCTGCTTCCAAGAACCTGATGATCTACCTCGAGGGTGGTGGAGCGTGCTTCGACGCGCAGACCTGCGGCGCGAACCCCGATGCAGTCGGCTCGCGCAATCCGGCTGCAACGGGCGTGTTCAATCGCGCTCAAGCCGCGAACCCAGTCAAGGATTGGAACTACGTCTACGTGCCCTACTGCACCGGCGACGTGCACATGGGTGCGAAGGACGACGGCAGCGTGGAGGGCGTGACGGGAACGCAGCACTTCGTCGGTCGCCTCAACATGACTGCCTTCCTGCACCGCATCGTGCCCACGTTCGCGAGCGCCGAGAAGGTGTTGCTCACCGGCGTCAGCGCAGGCGGCTTCGGCGCCAGCGCAAATGCGGCCTTCGTTCAATACGCATTCGGCTCGACTCCGATCACCGTCATCGACGACTCCGGCCCGACGCTCTCCAATGAGTACCTACCCAAGTGCCTGACGCAGAAGTACGCCACGACGTGGGGCCTCGAGAAGAGCATCCTCGACGACTGTGGCAGCGCGTGCATGGCGAGCGCCGACTATTCCGTGCAGTTCCTCGAGTACACGGCGAAGCGTGCAACCGGTCGCTTCAACGGCCTGATCGAATCGGATCAAGACTCGATCATTCGCGGCTTCTTCGGCATCGGGACGAACAATGGGCAGGACGACTGTCAGGGAGCGCTGCTCATCACCTCGATGGCGGCAGACGACTTCCTGGCCGGCCTGATGGACTATCGAAACCGTGTGAAGGCCTATCCGGGGTTCAGCACGTTTTACCCCAGCAGCACGCAGCACACCTGGTTGGGTGGCGACGGCTTCTACACAGCGAAGGCCGGCGACGTGACTCTGGTGAGCTGGGTGCAAGGCATCCTGGACGGCAAGCCGGCCGTGCACGCGGGTCACTGAGCGGCCGCTGACCGTGAACCTACCGCCCCAGTGTGACTGCGCGGCACGCTCTATCCGCGCTCCATCACCGGAGCTAACCCTTGGAATCTGCGCACCATTTCAGATTTAGGCCAACCGGCCTATAGCTGGCTCAGCGCGTGCATACACCCTTCCCGCCAGCCGCTTCGGGGCGGCCGAGAGGGGTTTCTCGATATGCACGACATCGATCGCACGCGTGCGTCCTACGCTCGCCGCCGCCCTGGACTGCCGCTCCTGGCTGCCGGCGCCGCTTGGCTCCTCGCCGCTGCCGCCAGCGCACAGACTCCGCCGCCGTCAGCTGCAGCCTCGGAAGATGCGGCGCCGCCGACCGCGCCCATCCTGCCCTGGCGAGCTGCGCTCGAACGCGAAAAAGCTCCCGAGGAACCGCCCGCACCGCCTGCCGAGCCAGGCGCCGATCCCGCAGGCGCTCTCGGTTGGGAGATCGTCGGCGGGCTCGTTCCGAGCGTCGCAGGTGTCGCGCTCATCTACGCTTCGCTGACCACTGTGCACCCACACAGGGACCGGGGCGGAGACTCACCGACGTTCGACGTGAACCTTCCGGAGCTATCGCTTGGCGCGGTCTTGACGCTCGCCGGTCCACCGATCGGCGTGATCATCTCGGGTGACGCCAGTGGCGGCACGGGCAGCGCCGGCTTCACGTTTCTCGGCGCGTTCGGCGGACTCATCCTCGGCGTGCCAGGGATCATGATCGGCTCGATCATCGGCTACCGCTTGTCCGCAGCTGACGTCGTGAAGCAAGCCCCGTCGCGGGACAAAGCCGCCGAACCGAGTGCTCGACTCGTGCCGATCCTCGGTCGCCACGAAGTCGGGCTCCAGTGGAGCGGCACGCTCGCCCTCTGAATTCGCAGAAGCAGCCGCGGTCCCGATGTTTTTGGACTATCCTCCCGCCGCGAAATGCGCCGGGTCTTGCCGTTTCTGTCGTCTGCAGCGTGTGGTTGGGCCGCCCTGGCGATCGGCGTCGCGCTGCGCTTGGCGTGGGCGCTGATCTTCGATCCGAACCCGGTGAACGACGGCAAGTGGTACTTCGCGCGGTCCACCGAGATCGCGCAGGGCCTCGGGTATCAGGTGTCCGGTCTGCCCACGGCGTACTGGCCAGTGGGGTACCCCGCCTTCCTCGGCCTCGTGTTCCGACTGTTCACTCCGGAGCTGGCGGCCATGCGCATGGCCCAAGTCGTGCTCGCAGGCGCCACTCTCTTCTGCATTGCGTTCGTGGCGCGACGCCTTACGGGATCGCGCCTGGCGGGCAACCTCGCTCTGCTGCTGTTCGCGTTCTATCCGACGGACATCGCGTACACGTCGATCATGCTGTCGGAGTTGTCGTTCAACACCTGGATGATGCTGGGGTTCGCCATTGGACTCTCCGCATACCGCTGGCCGCTCCGCGTCGGGGCCGCGGGAGTGTGGTTTGCGCTGGCTGCGCTCACGCGTCCGCTGGGCCTGCTTCTGCCTGCGTGGTTGGGCCTCCTGGGGCCGTGGACGAGCTGGCGCACGCGCATCGTCGTGACCGTGGGAGTCGGCGCAGCGCTGTGCGCCGCACTGGCGCCCTGGTGGATTCGCAACGCGAATGCCTTCGGCGCGTTCGTACCAGTCTCGAACAACGGCGGGATCAACCTGTTCATCGGCAACAACCCGCGTGCACACGGTGCGTACCGCTTCGACGGCAAGGTGGAGCGCGGAGGCCGACCAGAATACGAATCGGACCAAGCGTACGGCAGCACCGCGCGCGAGTACATCCGGACGAATCCTGAGCGAACCGTCAGGCTATGGCCGCGCAAGCTGCAAAAGTTGCTGGAGAACGACGTGGCTCCCATCGGTTGGAGCCGCTCCATGTCGGAAGACAGGGTCGCGTTCGTGAACGAGCTCGCGCGCCCGATGGAGCTCTACTACTCGGCGCTGTGGGCGCTGGCGTTGGCTGGGTTGTTTCTGGGCATCGCCGGCCGGCGCGCGGCTGTTCCGGTGCTTCACGGCGTGCTCGCACTCCTCACCGGCTGGAAGCTGGGCTTCGCTGCATGGATCGTGGTACCCGCCGCGCTGTCAGCCGAGTTGGCTGTGTTCGCAATCCGGCGTGAGCGGGAGTTTCTCTTGCGCAGCCTGTGCGGCATTCCACTGGCCAATCTGCTCAGCGTGCTGGCGATCACGCTGGCCTTCTTCGGCGACTTTCGCTTCCACCACGCGATGATGCCCTGGGCCGCGATCTGCGCCGGCGCCCTGCTTGCGCAAGTCGGTCAACTGCTGGCAGCTCGCAGCGGCATGGTCACCTGAGGTGCGCTGAACCCACGGATTTGGCCCGAGCCGGACATTGGTCGAAGAGGCCTCCTGCCCACCGTACCCCAAATTCGGACACCGACAGTCGTCTTGGTCTTCGCGGCCTTCTTGCATCTGATCGGCTGCGGCGACGTTCCGAGCGAGCAGACCTGTGATGGCGAGCCGAGCACATGCAGCGATGAGCCTGCAGCCATCGGCTGCGGAGATCCCGCGCCGGCCTTTGCGCAAGTCACAGCTTTCGAAAAGTGCTCGAACTGTCACTCGACGCAGCTGAGTGCGGCGGCCCGGCACGGAGCACCCATCGGCGTCGACTTCGACAGCGAGAGCGCGGCCGTCAACAAAAGCGAAGAAGCGGCCGCGCTCGTGAGGTCCGGCGCGATGCCGCCACCGGGCTCCGGCGTGTCCCTCAGCGAGAGCGAGAAGCAGGCCCTGCTGCGTTGGTCCGAGTGCCTCTGACCACGCGGCTTCGCATCAGCGGCGAACGCCGCCCTTCTCCATCGTCTCTGCCACGCGCTTCGCAATCCGATCGCAGCCGGCCTGAGTCGGATGGATGCCGTCCAGCAGGTCCGTCCGCGCGATGATGTCCGTCGTGTCGACCGACAAGCACTTGAGCTTGCCCGAGAGGCAAATCTTGGGGATCGGCTGCATGTCGGGCCGCGTGTCCTCCGGGGCCGTACCCGCATTGCGGCTGTAATTGATGTAGACCGTCCCGGTGACGCCATCGGCGGCCGCCTTCGTCCACAGCTCGTCGAGTGCATCCGCGATGCGCTGCGCGAACATCGTGCACGCCTCTTTGGTCGCACACCCGTTGCTGAACATGACGTCATTACCGCCACCGGTCATGATGATCGTCTTGATCTTCGGGTTCGCTGTCTTCGCGCGATTGTACTGCGCTGGAATGTCGCCGTTGATCAACGTCGTGCCAGCCACCGCGTAGTGCCGATACTTCGTTCCCAGGCGATCGAGGCCGCCTTCGATCCCGCCACCGTTCGTGAATATGTTCATCCACGAGTCGCCGATCGTGATCACGTCGGAGCCGTCGCCCTTTCCTTCATCCATCATCGGCATGCTCGCGGCACCGCTGCTGCCAGCCGCTGCTGCCGTCTCGCCGCCGGCACCAGCTCCTGCGGCTCCAGCCGCCCCACTCGTCGAGCCTGCCGCGCCCGCGCCCGCAACCGTGGTCACGTCGCCACCACTCTCGGTCGCGCCGCCTGCACCTGCCGCCGTCGTACCGGCAGCGCCGCTGCCAGCTGCAGGACTCGTAGCCGCTCCTGCCGCGCCGGTCGCCGCACGCCCTGCGCCGCCAGAGGTCGCTCCCGCGGCCGCGCTGGTCGTACCTGCTGCTCCTGCTCCGCTGGTTCCTGCAGTCTCGGTCGCGGGGCTCGTGGCCGTGCCAGTCCCCGCAGCTCCAGCCGGCGAGGTCGCGCCACCGTCTCTGCATGCGACGCACGCGAGAGCGACAGCAAAGCTCAAACCGAGCGCGCGGTAGTGCAGCGTGCGACCCATGACCCATTCCTCCATGGCAAGCTCGTGCCACGCACGATGTCGAAATGCCAGCACGTGACGCACCGCCTGGAGCGGCTTTTAGAATGCAAAGCGATTCAGAAAGCCTTTGAAAGGAACGGCCGAGCAAAGCGTTGCAAAACTCTTCACTCGAAACGTCGAGGCCTTTTCTAGCCACAACAGGTTTGCGCCACGTGACACAACCCCGGTCCGTCAGCTGGGCTGTTCCCAGAGCCGAAACGCCCAGGTAAATCCGAGTCGTCCTTCGATGGCCAACGCGCCGTTCGAGCTCGCGACCATCGCGGCGGCGTCGAGGCTGAGCCCCTCTCGCGCGCCCCAAATCACGCCGGCGAGCGCCGAGTACTCGTTCGCGCCGGTGGAGAACTCGTGGGACCAGAGCAGCTCTGCGACGGGCCAGAACGTCTCGTGGACATGTAGCTCGCCGATCACAGACTCGGTCCAGATCGGAGTGAGCTCGCTGCGGCTCAACTCGAGTTGACTGTTCACGTGCACCGCGAACGGCTCCCAGCGCTGCGAAACGATCAGATTCGCGGACGCCCCGAAGCCCTTCTCGTGTTGAATCTCCGGCGTCAGCACTCCGACTTCAAGGGCGACGCTGGGTCCCGGCCCAGCATCCTGCAGCGAGCCTCGAACGCAGACGATCTTCAGCAGTAGATCGGTGTCCCGCAGCTGGTAGCTGCCCTCACCAGGCAGCGGCTGCAGAGGTATGGTGCCCACGAAGTCGACGACCAGCTCCGTACGCGGCAGGATGCCGAGGTTCAGCACGGTCGCGGGAACCTGCAGGTAACTGCGCGCGTCTTCGCGCACGAACTGCAACGGCCCCAGCTCGAGCTCGAATTCACCGACCTCCGCCACGTCGGCGTCGGTCGCGGTGAACGGCCGATACGCGTACGCCCTGCCCGTCACCAGCCAGACGAGCGCAGCGGCGGTAAATTCGCGCACTCGCATATCACTCGCGAGTGGCCGGATATGGATCGCTGATCTTACGAACCTGTCCCTTCGACGGCTCACAGACCCATGCGCTGCCGACGTCGTCTGCGACCACGCAGTGCGTGTCCCTGGGGGCGGCGGTTCGGCCGAGCAGCGAGAGCTCGCCCGCGTTCGACACATCGACTGTCGTCATGCACGAACACTTGCCGCCTGCGAGATAAGCATGTCGCAGGCTGGCGTTGTAGCCCATGACGTCGTAGCCGGACCCTGCCGACACGGAAGAGACAATCTTGCCGTCGTGCTCGGGATCCAGGAGCGACAACCTCCCCTCACTACATGCGGCGAAGACGAACCCGTGCTCCGGCTCGAGATCGATGCCGCGCGAGCCACGGCAGCCGTTCTGCCAGTCGCCGACGACCTCTCGCGTCTTCACATCGATCGCCAGCGTGCTGGCTTGCCAGCGGTGCGTATAGGCGCGTCCGCGCAGCGCATCGATCACCAGCGACTCCGGACCATTGTCTACATGGATGGTTGCGGCACGCGAGAGTGTGGGAGGCGTGTCGTTCGACATGGAGACGATCTCGAGCTGTTCAGCCGCGGGCTCGCTGATCCAGAGCTCCCGGGTCGGTTCGACGTAGCGTACGTAGTCAGGCTCTGCGCCGAGCTTGAACGACGCGATGATGGTGCGGGCACTCGGGTTGATCACGTTCACGGTCCTCGTCGTGCGATCGGTCGCGAAGAGCAGACCGCGTCCTTCATCGACCGAGGTCACCCCGAAATCATGTCCCCCCGCGAACGAGCGAGCCTTGCTGAAGCCCTCGATCGCTGTCATCGCGCCAGTCTCGGGTTCGACCAGGGCCAGCACGCCAGCCCGACCACCCGGGACCAGGACGCGATGGAGAGATTTCGAGTAGCGCAGGTCGTCGAAGCCGGCGCCTGCACCACCATTCGGAATCGTGAATGCCGTCCCGGCAGACGCCGCGGCGCCAGTGGCAGTGCAGGCAGTGAGCCAACACTGCAAGAGGAGCAGCAACGCGCTCGGCCGAGGTGTCATCTTCTCTCCATCACTCAGCGCGATCCCGAGCCGTGTTTGGTCTTGGCCAGTGCAGCTTTGAGCGTGCCGGCGAGCGCTTCGGTGCGACCGATACCCCAGTAGTGCAAGAACATGATGCGGGGCGATTCTCCGGTCATGTGATTGTGGATTGCGACCACCTGGATGCCCCCCGCCCGCAATGCCTTGAGCACGTCTTGCAGCTCGGTCTCGAGCATCGCGAAGTCGCCGTCCACTACTGCCTTCTCGTCGCTGCCCGCGAAAGCTGCCCACGTATTCACGCCCATCGCCTTGCCGACCCCGTGTTTGCCCATCTTGGTCTCGCGGCCGATCACGACCTTGTAGACCCCCGAGGCGAGCTCGCCCTTGTAGCTGCCGCCCAGCGCGGCCTCGATCTTCGCGGGATCGAGCGTGGTCTTGGCCGGATCGATATCGGCTTTGAGCTCCTCGCCCTTGGCCTGCGTATCCTTCAGCCGGCCAAAGATCTTACCGATGGCCGTGGCGAGCGCCTTCTCCTCGCCCATGCCGCCCACGTGCATGAACATCACCCTGGGATTGTCGCCCAAAAAGTGATTGTGTAGCGCGGTCACCTCGAGGCCGTTGTCCAGCGCGATGCTCATGACCGGGTTCACCTGGTTCTCGAGCAGCACGATGTCGCCCATGACCATGGTCTGCTTGCCGACCCGCGTGAATGCCGCCCAGGCCGTGAGGCCGAGCGGCGGCGTGATGCGAACTCCCCCGATGGTGGCTTGAATGTCATTGCGCGGCAACGACACCTTGAAGACGTTCTCCGCGCTATCGAGCGACCCCTTGCCGCCCGTCAACTGCTCGATGCTCGCGGTGTCCCATGCGACTCCGCCCTTTTGCGCCGCGACCGTCCAGGCCGGCATTGTGATCGCGAACACAAGGACCAGAGCTTGAAGCGAACGCGTCATCTTCTCCTCCATGAGTCACGAGAGTTTCTTCGACTGCAAGGTAATCCCGGCCCGGACGCGTGCCGTTGCATTAGGCAGCACCTGGCCGCTCGCCACGGATGGCCCGTTTTGCTGGCGTTAAGACGACGCGCGATGGCCAAACACTGCGAAGCACTCTGGAAGGGTGCAGAGAAGCTCGCGACCGATGCCGAGAAGGCAGCGAGTATCACACGATGCGCGCAAAGGAGCTGCAAGGCGGCTGAACGCAACACGCACCAAGCGCGACTCGCGATTTCTTGAGTGACAATCAGCGATGGCACGCGATCGATCGGCGGCACAGACATTGCTGGCGTGCCAACGGACCCGCAAGGACGCTTCTTTCGCTTCGACGTTCCAGCGCTCCAGCCCGCCACGGTGTACCAGTTGCGGATCATCGACGGCAGCGGCGCGCCACTCTGCGATGCGTGGCCGCTCCGGACGTTCCCGGCGCCCGAAGCCGCGGCAAAGCGCTTGCGAATCCTCGCCTACACCTGCGCGGGTGGCTACGACGGCCCCCCGCTCGACGGTAAAACCTGGTTTCTCGACATGACCGCGCGCCGTCGGCTGCTCGCGCGAGGCATGTCATTTCGACCGGACGCTGTGATCGCCAACGGCGACCACATCTGTCTGCGACTACCAGATCCCGGGCCTCTACGGGACCACGTTGCGCTCGACACCGTCCTTCTTCTTGACCGACGACCACGACAACTTCGAGAACGACGAATTGGATGCGACGCTCGCAACGCTTCCGCCGGACAGCTACGGAACTCTCGGCGCCGAGCAGACGCAAAGGCTCTACTATCCGGACTGGGGACCTGCGGTTCCCGTCCAGCTTTCGCAAGGCGGACTCGACTCCCTCCCAGCTGATCGCCATGGAGCAGGCATTGAAGCCGACGGAGAAGAACGGCTTCACCATCATCGACGTCGCGCCGCAGAAGCTCAGGTTCACGCAGTTTACGTGGCGTCCTCCACAGCGTCGAGGAGATCGACACCATGAAGCCCGCCTTCATCTACGAAGTGCCAAGCAAGGCGTGACGACGGGCGGAAGATGTTTCAGGATTGAGAAAGCAGAAGCCCAAACTCAGACTCAACCCGGGAGGAAGTCATGACAAGAATCGGCATCAGTGGTTTCGGTCGGATCGGACGTCTGGTTTTTCGTGCCATCGCGGAACAGGGGCTGCTGGGCAAGGGAATCGACGTGGTCGCCGTCAATGACCTCGTGCCGGCCGACAACCTCGCGTACCTGCTGAAATACGACTCCACACAGGGCAAATACGCCGGCACGGTCGCGAGCAAGAAGTCCAGCCCAGCGGTCGGCGAAGAAGACACGCTCGTGGTCGATGGCCACGAGATCAAGTGCCTCGCCGTGCGCGAAGGCCCGGCCGCACTCCCCTGGAAGGAGCTCGGCGTCGAGGTCGTGATCGAAAGCACGGGGTTGTTCACCGAGGCAGCAAAGGCGAAGGGGCACATCGACGCGGGCGCGAAGAAGGTGATCATCTCGGCGCCGGCGAAGGGCGAGGACATCACGATCGTGATGGGCGTGAACAACACCAAGTACGACCCCAGGGCCCACAACATCATTTCGAACGCCAGCTGCACGACGAACTGCCTCGCGCCGGTCGTACACGTGCTCCTCAAGGAAGGCTTCGGCGTCGCCGAGGGCCTGATGACCACGATCCACAGCTACACCGCGACGCAGAAGACGGTCGACGGACCGAGCAAGAAGGACTGGAAGGGTGGTCGCAGCGCTGCGATCAACATCATCCCCTCGACCACCGGGGCGGCGAAGGCCGTCGGCCTCGTCTGCCCGGAAGTGAAAGGCAAGCTCACCGGCATGTCCTTCCGCGTTCCGACGCCGACGGTCTCCGTGGTCGACCTCACGGTCAAGACCGAGAAGAGCACGAGCTATGCCGCGATCTGTGCGGCGATGAAGAACGCCAGCGAGACGTACCTGAAGGGCATCCTCGCCTACACGACTGACGAGGTCGTCTCCACGGACTTCATTCACGACGCGCACTCGTCGATCTTCGACGCGGGCAGCGGCATCGAGCTCAACCCGAACTTCTTCAAGCTCGTCAGCTGGTACGACAACGAGTGGGGCTACAGCCATCGCACGGTCGATCTGTTGAAACAGATCACCACCTAGCAGCGTAGCTGCGATGTGGCTCCATGCCAGAACCACGATACCCATCGCTCTATCAGATCAACACGCGCGTCTGGCTCACGGAGCTCTCGAGAGCACTCGGTCGGAGGGCGACGCTCGACGACATGCCGGACAGCGACCTGGATCGTCTGGCCGGGATGGGGTTCGACTGGATCTGGCTGCTCAGCGTGTGGCGGACCGGTCCCGTCGCGCAGCAGATTTCGCGAACGAATCCGGAGTGGCGTCGCGAGTTTCAGGAGACGTTGCCCGACCTGCGCGAGGAAGACATCGCCGGTTCGGGCTTCGCCATCAGCGGCTACACCGTACAGCCCGGCCTGGGCGGCGACGCCGCGCTCGCGCGCATTCGGCAACGCCTTCGGGATCGCGGACTGCGGCTGATGCTCGACTTCGTCCCCAATCCCACGGCCCCGGATCATCCCTGGGTTCGAGAACATCCTGAATACTACGTGGGCGGCAGCGAATCCGACCTGGCGCGGGCGCCTGAGAACTACACGCGCGTCGGCGAGCGGGTGCTGGCGTTGGGCCGGGATCCGTACTTTGCCGGTTGGCCCGACACACTGCAGCTCGATTACAGCAATGCGGCGACGCAGGCCTCGATGCGCGGTGAGCTCCTGCGAATTGCCGGGCAGTGCGACGGCGTGCGGTGTGACATGGCCATGCTGGTTTTGTCCGAGGTGTTCGAGCGCACCTGGGGACGTCGCGCGCCGCTCTTCTGGCCGGATACGACGAAGAGCGTGCGCGAACGGTCGCCAGGCTTCTGCTTCATGGCCGAGGTCTACTGGGACCTCGAATGGACGATGCAGCAGCAGGGGCTATCACGTCTTCGATGTGACTGCCGCCTGAGCGCAGGGGCGAAACCGAGCCCCGGCTCCTTTCTCTGGACCACCCGTGCGCGTAACCGCGAGCTCACTGGGTCGGGGCGGCTTCGCCACACAATAGCGCGTTGCCGGAGCCGTCCCGCGCCACGCCGAACGCAAACGGACGAAAGCCGGGGAACGTGGTGACGGTTTGGCCGCGCGTCCCGAACCCAGCGTCCAGCGCGCCGTTGACTGTGAGCCGAGCGACTCCGACGCCGAACGCCGCGGAGCTCGCTGCGACGGTATCCGCCGACAACAAGATCGTGCCATCGCTCGCGACCTGCAGGCGATCGGCAGATTGGCTTTGTTGTCCCGAGAACGCGAACGTGCGGGCGAACGTCGAGTCGATCTGACCGCGGGCGTTGAGGCGCTGAACGCCCACCATGCCGTTGGTCATGTTGCAGTATGCGAAGACGTTGCCGCTAGCATCGGCTGCCACGTCGTGGCACTCCGTCGCGTTCGGGATGACTGTAGTCCCCCCGCTACCGAAGCTCAGATCGAGCACGCCTGCGGGTGTGAGGCGCACAATGAAGCCTTGCGCGGGTGCTTGGCGGCGCGTTCCCGAAACGACGACATTGCCAGCTCGATCGAGCGCGATGCCGGTGGCGACAGTCGCAGGGCTGCCCTTCGCCACAGATACCGTTCCGCTCCGACTCGGACCGAAGCTCGTATCGAGCGTGCCAGTCGCAGTGAACTTGGCGAGCCCAATTCCGGCTTCGAATGTAGCCACGACATAGATCGCGTCGCGCGCGTCGATGACCATTCCCGCGAGCTCCGTGCTCGTGCTTCGCAGCGCGATGGCAAAGCCCGCCTGGCCACTGAAGACAGAGCCGCCGAACGCGCTGTCTTGAGCGCCGTTCCAATTGAAGCGCGTCACGAACACACGCGCGTCATTCAGACTGCTACCGCAGCAGCTCGTACCCGCGACCACGATCGTGCGCGACGTTTGAAAGCCAACTGCTTGCGCGCGGTCCGAGCCTTGAAAATGGGCGGTGGTGACACCAGCGTAGCCGAACGAGAAGTCGGGCGAACCGTTCGCGTTGAAGCGACCGATGACCATGCGGTAGGCGCCAGCGTCGGTCGTGTTCGCGCTGCTCGGATCGAAATACCCGGCTCCGACGATCGTACCATCGCCGAACGGACTCGCGCCCACGCTGCGGACCACGACGAGGCTCGGATCGCCGGACAGCTGTCCGAGCAACGCCCCGCTGCTTCCGAAGCTCGGATCGGGCGCGCCGGCCGAAGTGTAGCGAGTGACGAAATATCCGATCTTTTGCGCATGCGCGGGCGCGGCAGCGAACGCCGCCGTGCTCGCTAGCCAGAGCGACGCCAACAGCCCGATGGTCGAGCGACGTCGGGCGGGTGACACGGAACGGCGAGAACGCATTCGAGACCTCCGAGTGATCCGCGCGGTTCGAAGCGCGCGCCTGGCGACGACGCAAGGAGTGTTCCGTCGGTCGGCAGTTCGCTGCGGCGATCGAGAACTCGAGCTGAAGCGCTGGGATCGGATCCTTCCTGGCTAGGCCTCGTCGGCAGAGCGGCGAAACGCGACGTGCCACGAGTAGCACTCGACTGCCAGCTTCGGCACGCCAGCCTCGGCATGGCCGGATGGGCGGCGTCACGTACGCGTCTCGCCGAGCGGAGACGTCAGGCTTTGCGCGGGAACAGCGCGTCGAGCTGCTTCGTGAGCGACTCGAGGTTCGGTGGGCGTGCTGGGCTGGGATGCTCGCCGGAGATGATTCGCTGCGTCCGATAGGTGATGTTGTGGTTCCAGTCGGGATGCGTGAGCACGTAGAAGCGGTTTTCGAGGATGGCGGCGAGCACTTGATCGCCAACCGCGCGGGGGCTCAAACCTTCTTTCAGCTGCTGGGCGAACCACTCGCGAAACACCCGACTGACGCGTGTGTCGGCCGCTGTGATCGTGTCGCTGAGCTCGGCAGGACGGTTGCGCTCCGCTTGCATGATGTGCGTGTCGACGAAGCCGGGGCAGAGGACAGACATGCCGACTTTCGCCTGACGGTTTTGAAGCTCGAGGAATGTGCCCTCGGTGAGCCTGACCACAGCGGCTTTCGTGACTCCGTACAACGTGTCTGCGCCCGCGACGAGCCCGGCGATCGATGCCGTGTTCACGATATGGGCCTCGCATCCCTGCTGGAGCATGATAGGTAGGAACGCGCGCTGCCCGTACATCACACCCATCAAGTTGACGTTCAGGACCCACGTCCAGTCGTCGATGGTCGCCTCCCAGCTCGCGGTGCCGCCGCTCAGCCCGATGCCGGCGTTGTTGCAAAGCACATGCACCGCACCGTACTTGCGAACCGTCTCACGAGCCAAGTGCTCGACCTGCTCGAGCTTCGAGACGTCGGTGCGCACCGCGTGAACATCGTTGCCGGCAGCGCGCAGAGCGCTGGCGGTAGCTTCGAGCGCCGGCTCCTCGACGTCGCTCAGCACGACCTTCATGCCGGCGGCACTGAATGCTTCCGCCATGCCGCGCCCAATACCGCTCGCAGCGCCTGTGACGACTGCCACCTTGCCGTGTACGTCTTTCATCGCATCAGCCCTTTCGTGGAGACCGGAGCATGCCACGAGCCGGTGGCCCAACCAGTGGGAAGGACCACAGCGCTTCTGGCCGCGCATCGAGGGCGGCCAAGCCCTTCTCGCCCTGTGTGCGCAGCACCGCACCGCGCGCGGCGCGTAAAATGCCCGCGTCAGGTGCGCCAGCGGAACACGTAGCGCCCACCGTCCGGTCTGCGCTCGCAACTGACCTGCACGTGGCGTCGGCCGGCGAGCTCGAGGATGCACTGAATCCCAACACCCAGGGAGCGCAACTCGGGCGGCGTGAGATTCGGATAGTCGGTGAGCATCACCTCAGCCACGCCGGGCGACAGCATCCGGGCGCTGAGCTTGCCGCAGTTGCGTGAGCGCGCGTAGATCACGGGCGCGCGCTTGATCAGCGCCTCGTCCGTGGTGAAGCGCAGGAGTGTGCGCCACACGGTCGTAAAGGTGCGCGTCGTCGCGCGGCGGATCGCTTCAGCGACAAGCTCTTCGGTATCGCGTTCCGTGATGCGAGCGACCTCGCGCATGACCTCAATCAGCAAGGTATTGCGCACCCAGCTGACGGCCGTGATCTCGGAGATCTCGTCCCGGACGGACTGCGGCAAGCACTCGCGCGCCTGTGCGAACACCTGCTCGCCGACGATCTCCTGCGTCGCGCGCAACACGTCGAGCACGGAGACGCCAGACGTAGAAGGCACGACTTCAGTGTGCTCGGGCGCAGCAGTCGAGCGGCCTGTCACAGCTGACTACGATAGCTGGGGCGAGCTGAACCGCAAGGACTGGTGTGCGCACCACGCGCGAACGGACTCGTCTGTGGGCACGAAGGCGACACTGCCGCTGATAGCCGCAGTCGCGCAACTTCAGATATCCCGTTCAGGCAGCGAGCGATGCGGCGACCTGGTAGCGATTTGCGATCAAGCCTGGGTGCGTTACGGATGACCGTTCGCCAAGCTCTCGCCCATCAGCCGCAACGCCGCAGCTGACGGCGGCTCGTGGATCATGCCCTTCCTCGCTGAGCACCAGCGCCCCCACGGGCAAGCCGCCGCGGCGCCACGACACGCAGAGCTTGTGAGTCACGGCGTCGACGACCCCGACGGTCTCGTCAGCGATGAAGTCGTTTGGATCAGTTTCCAGCCGGTGGGATCAGTTTCGGCGCGGCGGGCTCGCAGGCTGACCTCCGCCAACTTCAAGATTAGCGGAGGCTAGGGTTTCGATAGGTGCCTGTTCAAGAGTACTGGGTTGCGCCGCCGGAGGCACCGCCATACGCGTTCATCGCGAGCGCCTGACTCCTCTCGCTCTTACATCGCGGCGATGACCGCGAAATGCGCGTGTACGCAGCGCGATGAACGGCGAGTAATGGCACGCGCTGCCGAAACTGGCGTGCCACGAGTGGCGCGCGCCTCCGAGCTCGCACCGAAACGGCTGCGATAGCGGTGCGAAGGCGAGGCGCGCGCGCTGGCACGACGGGTGCTTCGACCGGGTCTGAACTTACGAGGAAGGAAAGATGAGAAGATTCATGCAAAGAAATCTTGCCACTATTGCACATCGAACCCAAAGGCGGCCGGCGCTCGCCGGGTTGTTGATCTTCGCGTCGCTCCAGGCATGCGCCGGAGTGGTCGAAACAGAGGAAGACGTGGCCGTTGCCAACGAAGAGCTGTACGGACTGCCGTCGGCCGGCAATACGTACTGGAACGGCTACGCGGTCGGATCAATTCCCGGTGTCGGAGCCTCGGTTCCGGTCTGTTGGACCTATCCCGCGACGCTGGGGAGAGTCGATCCGCTGGCGATGATCAGTGACAACGTCGCCGACCCAAAGCGCGGCCAGGTCGTAACCAACAATGTCCAAACCATCAAACAATGGGTGCAAGAAGCGGTGGAAGATAGCTGGGGCCGCTCGTCGGGTCTCTCGTTCACCGGCTGGAACACGACCTGCGCAGGCAACGGGACCGGCGACGACAAGTCGCTCAACCCGGGCAAGATCATGTTCGCGCTCGATTCCGGCTGGGACTACACCGATGCAGACTCGGTAGGTCGGTCATCGACGCACGGCTCCAAGGTATACATCAACGCCACCAAGGTCACGCAGGGAAGCTACGTCGCGTACGCGGTTCACGAGGTCGGTCATGCGCTCGGGTTTCCGCACGAGAAGGCGCGGCCCGACAACTGGTCGAATGGCTCTGCGACGACTTGCAAGCTCAGTGGAGAGACGGGACCTGCGAGCGGCGGCGATCTGCTGACCCCTCGGCCGGATGTGAACTCCATCATGTGTTACGACAACCGGCCCAATCGCTTGAGTCCCGACGACATCATGGGTGTGCAGCGGCTCTACGGCATGAAGCCGGCGGGCTCGTTCGTCGGCTATGGCGGCAGGTGCGCGCAGTTCCGCGGCGGTTCGGTTGCGGCGGGCACTCCGGTCATCTCCTCGACCTGCGGCTCGTCCTGGACTTCGTATTGGCTGAGCTGGTTCAACCAGATCACCGTGACGCCCGACAACGGCAAGTCGCGCGTGTCCTGGAACATCTCCGGAGGCACCGTGGGCCCCAACCCGACGAATCTGATCGCATGGCCGTTCGGCGAGTACGCGAACCAGAAGTTCCCGCTCAACTCGATGCGCTGGAAGGCGCTCGGTGATATGTGCGTCACCGTCGACAAAGCGGAGGTGGATCAACAGCTCAAGATTCAGCCGTGCGGGACACCCGGCAAGCAAGAGCTGTGGTCGTTCTGGACCAACGGCACGTCGATTCAACTCAGCGGCACCAATCTGTGCGTGACGAAGCAACACAACCCGTCGGCGGTCGGCGACGTGTTGACGGTCGGCACGTGCGGCGCGGGCTCGCCGTTCCAGTCCTTCGACTTCTCGAAGGCACACCAGATGCGCGACGGCTCATCGAGCACCTGCGCCAACGTGCTCGGCGGCGAGGCCAAGCCGGGTAAGTTCGTCGGCATGTGGAACGGCTGTGACAACGTTCCGGCGTATCAGAACGAGCAGTTCCACATGACCGGCCACGTCGTTGGGCTTGGCCAGTGCGCGGCGTGGTCCAGCGACGCGCTCGCGGACGGAACCGGAGCCGTGGTGCGACCATGCACGCCCGCGCCCGGACCACAGCCCGTGGGCGACAACACGAATTGGCAGCCGACCGATCCGCAGGACTGGGACATCTACTGGCCCTAGTCGACTCGAGCAATCGGAGACCGGCGACCACGGATGCGCGTCGCATCCATGGTCGCCGTCGCTATCTGCTGCGAGTGGGACGCAATACGGCGGTCAACGCTTGCGTCGCGCATGGCCCGGCGCGACCCACCTGCTCACAGGCACGTCGGGCCGCGGATGGACCATCGCCGAAATCGCGACGCTCCTCGATCACAGCACGACCTGGGTAACCGAGCGATACGCCCGTGTGCTGCCCGGAAGAATGACAGAAGGGGCCGCGAAACCTGCCACGCGCTTTGAGACTGGAATCGCGCAACTACTCTAAATCTCAGCTGCGCGCGATACAGGATTCGAACCTGTGACCTTTGGCTCCGGAGGCCAACGCTCTATCCAGCTGAGCTAATCGCGCAGGGAGACGGGGTGTATCGCGTCAGGCCGGTCGGGGCAAGGGGTTAGCGGCTGGCCCGCCCCTACCCGGGCTATCGCAGGACCCGCAGCCGCTTCGCGTCCTCGCGCTTCTCCGGGTGCTCGTCACAGAACGCCTCGAAGCTTTCGTCGCTGATCTCGATGTCGACGTCCCCGCCGATCTTCGCCTGGCAGCCCAACCTGCTGGTCATGCGCACGTCGCGGGCCTTGTCCAGGATGTCGAACTCCTCGTCCTCGATCTCCGACGTGTCGTCGAAGCCCTTGACCACGTAGACGTGGCAGGTAGAGCACGCGCACACGCCTCCGCAGCGATCTCCCTCCGGCGCTCCGGCCTTGCGGGCGGCTTCCAGGATCGTGGTGCCCTCGGGGACTTCGACTTCGATTTGTTCTTTCAGGAAGCGGACCTTGGCCATGTCATTCCTTGGTCCCGCCGAGGTGGGGTTCGATGCCTCGGGCGTGCGCGGTTTCGCGCTCGAGTTCGCCTACCGCTCGGCCAGCGAGCGCGCGGGCGATGTTGCGGTCCATGCGGCGGCCGGCGAAGGGTTTGCTGGCGTGGTCCAGCTCTTCGATCCGCGCCGCAATCAAGCGGTGGTCGCTGCCGCTGGCAGCTGCCTGGAGCGCCGCGATTCCAGCTTCGATGCTCGGGCGCTCTTCCGCGGTCACCAACTCGGCATCCGTCGCCAATGCGCCCTGGAGGGCGGCCAACACGCGTTCGGCCTCTACCCGCTGTTCGCGCAGGCTGCGCGCGTCGATGTCGGACTCGGCGTGGTCGTAGGCATCCAGCAGCATGCGTTCGATGTCCGCGTCGCTGAGGCCGTAGCTGGGTTTGACTTCGATGCGCTGCTCGATGCCCGTGGTTTGCTCGCGCGCCGAGACCTTCAACAGGCCGTCCGCATCGACGTCGAAGCGTACTTCGAGGCGCGCGAGCCCTGCAGGCAGCGGCGGGATGCCTCGCAGCGTGAAGTGGGCCAGCGAGCGGTTGTCGGCCGCGAGCTCGCGTTCGCCCTGCACGACGTGCAGCGTGAAGCCGGTTTGGTTGTCCGCGTAGGTGGTGAACACCTGCGCCGCCGACGCCGGGATCGCCGTGTTGCGCGGCAAGATCTTCTCGACCACGCCGCCCATGGCTTCGACACCGAGCGAGAGCGGCAGCACGTCCAGTAGCAACACGTCTTCACGCGCGCCCTGCCCTGCCAGCAGATCTGCCTGGATCGCCGCACCCACCGCGACCACCTGGTCCGGGTCGATGCTGGTGAGCGGCGGACGCCCGAAGAGCTCCTCCACGTAGCGCCGCACCAGCGGCACGCGCGTGGCTCCCCCGACGAGGATCACGCCGTCGAGCTCGCCCGCGCCCAAACCCGCGTCGCGCAGCGCACGGCGGCAAGCGACGCCGGTGCGTTCGACCAACGCGCGGATCAGCGCCTCGAAGTCACTGCGCGAGATCTGCAGCTGCACGCTGCCGCCCCCAGGCAACTCGATGTCTGCCTCGACGCTCTCGCGCTCGGTCAACGCATGCTTGATGCTCCGCGCACTCGTACGCGCGATGCTGATCTGCTGCGGCGTTGCGCTGCGCCAATCCGCAATACCCATGCGCTGCAGCACGCGCTCGGCCAGCGCCCGGTCCATGTCATCGCCGCCGAGCTGGCTGTCGCCACCCGTGCTGCGCACCTGGAACACGCCGTCATCGAGCACCAAGATCGTGATGTCGAACGTACCCCCACCGAGGTCGTACACCGCAAACGTACCGTTCGTACGGCTGTCGAGCCCATACGCGAGCGCCGCCGCAGTCGGCTCGTTCAGCAGCCGCAACACTTCGAGCCCCGCCAGCCGCCCAGCATCCTTGGTCGCCTGCCGCTGCGCATCGTCGAAGTACGCCGGCACGGTGATCACGACCCCGCCGACGCTACCGATCTCGTCCTCGGCGTTGTTCTTGAGCTCGCGCAGAATCTCCGCGCTGACCTCCACCGGCGTGACCTCGCGCTCACCCGCCACGCGAAACCTCACGACAGGCCCGCTCTCCGCAGCAAACCGATACGCACCCAGGCGCTTGGTCTCCGCGTCACCCGCCCCGCGACCCATGAAGCGCTTCACGCTGACGATCGTGTCTTCCGGAAACTCGCGCGCACGCTCGAGCGCCGCCTTGCCCACGATCACGCCGCCATCCGCGCGGTACGAGACCGCAGACGGCACCAACGCCTCGTTGTCGCAGTCGAGCACGCACGTCGCTCCGCCGACCGACGGCACATAGGCGACCAGACTGTGGGTGGTCCCCAGATCGATGCCGATGGGCCGCGGCCGCGCAGCCGGATCGTGGATTTGCATCAGTGCCATGTCAGATCCCTAAGACCGCGCCTCGTCTTCGAACACCGCAACTTCGTCGAGAAAGCGCTGGTAATACTTGAGCCTCGAGACGAGCGCTCGCGCCGGGCCGAGCGCCGTCGCCACAGGCCGTTCAGGTAGCGCGGCGAAATTGCGGACGAGCGCGTCACGGGTTTCTGCGCGCTCTCGCCCGACACGTTCGGCAAGACGCGCTACCGCCGCTGCATCGCCCGCAGCCTTGGCCTCGCTGAGCGCTTCGCGCAGCTCCATCATCTCCATCAGCAGCTCGGGGTCTGCCGCCCGGTCGGGTTCGACGCGGGTCTCGCCGCCCAGGGCTGCGAGCAGCGCCTCCGCCCGCCGCTGGTCGTCTCGCAGGATTCGGTAGGCCTCGTTGACCTCCACCGCCTTCTGCAGGCTCATACGCCGCTCGGACGCTGGCTTGGCCGTGTGCCGGTCGGGATGGAGCGCACGCTGCAAGTCGCGATAGCGACGCTCCAGCTCGGCAACATCGAGGTCGTAGCGACGCGCGAGGCCCAACGTTGCGAACGGATCGATCACGGCGCCGCTCAGATCTGGAACGACTCGCCGCAACCGCAGCGGCTCTTTTCGTTCGGATTCACGAAGGCGAAGCCGTGCTGCATGAGCTTGACTTCGTAGTCGAGCACGCTGCCACGCAGGTACACCAGGCTCTTCGGATCCACCACCACCTGCAGGCCGTCGAAGTCGAACTTGTGGTCGCGCTCGCGCACCTTGTCCGAGAATTCGATCGCATACGACACGCCCGAACAGCCTCCACCTCGCACACCCAGTCGCAGCGACGCCCCGGGTGTACCGCGCTTGATCAGCGCTTGCTTGGCCATCTCGATCGCCTTCCGGGTCAGGCGCACTGCCGCCTGCTCGTCGGTGATGCTCGACGCCATCAATGGCACGTGCTCGCTCGGATCGGTCTTGGGGGCTGTGCTCCGCGTAAGTGCCATGATTACTCTTGCAGGCTGGGCTGTTCAGGCTGGGGCGCCGCTTCGACGCGACGCTCCTGCTGCTTCTTGCGGAAGTCGGCGATCGCGCTCTTGATCGCATCCTCCGCCAGCACCGAGCAGTGAATCTTCACCGGCGGCAGGTTGAGCTCTTCGACGATCTGCGAGTTCTTGAGGCTCAACGCTTCGTCGATCGTCTTGCCCTTGACCCACTCGGTCACGAGCGAGCTGGACGCAATCGCGCTGCCGCAACCGAAGGTCTTGAACTTGGCATCCTCGACCACGTTGGTCTCGGGGTTGACGCGGATCTGCAGCCGCATCACGTCACCGCACGCCGGTGCGCCGACCAGACCGGTGCCCACGTTGGGGTCTTCCTTGTCCAGGGTGCCCACGTTGCGGGGCTTCTCGTAGTGTTCGATGACTTTGTCTGAGTAGGCCATGGCGGTTCTCCCAACCTTCAGTGCGCCTGCCACTGAATGGATTTAATGTCGATGCCCTCGCGGTGCATCTCGTAGAGCGGCGACATCTCGCGCAGCCGCTCTACCTGCTTGATCACCAGGTCGGCGACGTAGTCGACCTCTTGCTCGGTGTTGAATTTACCCAAGCCGAAGCGGATCGAGCTGTGCGCCAGCTCTTCATCCACACCCAGCGCACGCAGCACGTAGCTGGGCTCGAGGCTCGCGCTGGTGCACGCGCTGCCCGAGGACACGGCGACGTCTTTGATCGCCATCATCATCGCCTCACCCTCGACGAACGAGAAGGAGACGTTGAGGTTGCCCGGCAAACGATACGGGTCGTCCGCACCATTCAAGTGCACCTGCTCGAGCGCACCGAAGATCTTCTGACGCAGCCGCTGCCGCAGCGCGAAGATGTATGCGGCGTCGGTACGCCACTCCTTCAACGCGAGCTCGCACGCCTTGCCGAAGCCGACGATGCCCGGGACGTTGAGCGTGCCGGAACGCATACCGCGCTCGTGCCCGCCGCCATCCTGCTCCGCGACGATGCGCACACGCGGCTTGCTGCGACGCACGTACAGCGCGCCCACACCCTTCGGCCCGTGCATCTTGTGCGCCGAGATGCTCGCCAGATCGACGTTCATCTTCTCGACGTCGAAGTCGACCTTGCCCACACCCTGCACCGCGTCGCAGTGCAGCAGTACGCCCTTCGCTCGCGTGATCTTGCCGATCTCGGCGATCGGCTGGACCGTACCGACCTCGTTGTTGGCCAGCATGATGCTGACCAAGATGGTCTTGTCGGTGATGGCCGCACGCACCGCTTCGGGATCGACCAGGCCGCGCGAGTCCGTCTGCAAGTACGTGACCGAGAAGCCCTGCTTCTCGAGCCGCTTGCAGGTGTCGAGCACGGCCTTGTGCTCCGTCTTCTCGGTGATGATGTGGTTGCCCTTGCTGGCGTAGAAGCTCGCGACGCCCTTGATCGCCAGGTTGTCGCTCTCGGTCGCACCCGAGGTGAACGCGATCTCTTTCTCGCTCGACGCACCGATCAGCTTCGCGATCTGTTCGCGCGCGTACTCGACCGCTTCTTCACCGACCCAGCCGAACGCATGCGAACGGCTGGCGGCATTGCCGAACTTCTCCGTGAAGTACGGCAGCATGGCCTCGACCACGCGCGGATCGACCGGCGTCGTGGCTGCGTTGTCCATGTAGATCGGTAGCTTGGGGGCCATCTTGCTTCTTCCTCGGATCAATGAGCGTGGAACCCGGCCACCAGGTCGGGGGCCGACGCGCCCGCTTCGTGCAACTCGCAGCTGGTACAGGCAGTGAGCTCCTGCTGCGGACTGCACTTCGGACACGTCTCTAGGTACTCCAGGCTGGATCGCAACTCATTTTCGAGCGCCTGCAGCCGCGAAATCTGTTCGCGCGTCTCTTCGAGCTTCACCTTGAGCAACTCGCCCACACGCAACATCGCATCCGGCGCCGAACCGCTCTGCTCCCACTGGCGGAGCATGCTTTGGATGTCGGTCAGCGAGAAACCCATCTCCTGCAGCTTGGAGATCCAGCGCACGCGCACGAGCGCGTCTTGACCGTACAGCCGGTAGCCGCCCTTCGAGCGCTCCACCGGGTCGAGCAGCCCACGCTCCTCATATAGATGGAGCGCCCGCACGGTCTTGCCCGACAGCCGTGCCAGCTCGCCTACACGTAGGGTTCGCAGCAGCAACTTGCCGGCAGGTTTGTTGTGCCTGCCGTGGATGTTGACGACTGGGAGCTGGATGGCCATAGCTACACTCTAACCCTTACGTACGCGTAAGAGTTAGCCCTTGCGTTCCCTTCTAGGATCGTGACGTGGCGGTGTCAAGCGGGCTCCGCCGGCGGCCGCCGGTCCCCCTCACGTATTTTCCGGTACTTAGCTGTGTTTTAGGCCGGCACGCAGATTGCCATACCCCTGCGCATGCGCGGTTTGGTCGCGGTTTCGACCGGCTTTATCCTGGGACTTCTGGTGCCTGTGGGCCTGCCAGGCGGCTTGCGCACGGCCCTGGCGCTGGTGTGCCTAGCCGCAGGTCTACTTCTCGCCGGGAGTCACCGACTCGGCGTGCACTGGCTCGTGCCGCGGATCGGGCCGTGGCTGTTGGCGGCAAGCGCGTTCGTTACCGGCATGGCTGTCGGAATACCCGTGCACGAAGCGCCCGTGGTGGCGCCTGCCGGGCTGGCTCGCCTGACGGTGCGCGTCGACGAGGTGAGTCATTTGGAGCCGGGCCGGGGCTTGAGTCGCGTGCGCGTGGTCGAGGGCGCGCGCCTCGAAGACGGCGCACCGATCCCGAGTGGTCTGCGCGTGAACGTCGTGCCCGATCCGCTGCCCGAAGGGGCCGTGGTGCGCCTGCTCGCCAAGCTCAGTCCGCAGCTGCCGTTTCGCAACCCGAGCCCTCACAGCACGCTGCCGAGCACGCGCACGAGTCAGGCGTTCGCGGTGCTCGCGGGTCGCGGTGCGTTCCAGGTGACCGAGCACGACTTCGGCGCGCGCCTGCTCTGGCTCTGCCGCCGTGGGCTGCGCGCGCGGCTGGACGGCACGCTTCCCGCCGACGTGGCTGCGGTCGCCCGCGCGCTCACGCTGGGTGATCCGGACGCGTTGCCCGAGAGTGATCAGGCGGAGGTGCGCGCGTCGGGCCTGGCCCACGTGTTCGCGGTCTCCGGCATGCACGTCACCTTACTCGCCGGTCTGTCGGTGCTCGCGCTCGCCCAGGCGTTCTGCCGCACGTATCCGATCGTATCCCGCTACGACACCGGCCGCTTGTCGGCAGCGCTCGGCATTCCCCTGGCGCTGCTGATCGGCGGCTTCACGGGCGCCGCTCCCAGCGGCATGCGCGCGGCGCTGACCAGCGCGATCGGCTGGGGCCTGGTGGCCCTCGGACGGCGGCCGGAGCCTGTCGCTGTCACGGCATTCGGCTGCCTGTCGTTCGCGGCGCTGTCGCCGGGCGAAGCGCTGCGACCCGCCTTCCTGCTCTCGGCGGCGGCCACCGCGGCGATCATCAGCGAGCCGCAGCCGCGCGCCCGCTCGCTCCTCGAGCTCGTGGCCGGAACGGCGCGCCTGAGCCTGCGCACGAGCATCGCGACCGCGCCGGTGGTGCTCTGGAGCTTCGGCACGTTTCCGGTGTGGGGCGTGCTGGCGAACCTGCTGCTCGTACCCGTCGGCTCGCTGCTGCTGGTGCTGGCCGTCGTGCACTCACTGGTGGCCTGCCTCGGGCTCTCCTGGGCGCTGCCGCTGTCTGCGGTGCCGCTCACGTTGACCAGCCGGGCATTCCTGCGCGGCTGTCAGTGGTTTGCATCGGTCGATCCGGGCTGGCGCTGGCCGACGCCATCGGATGCACAGGGCGTGTTGCTCGCAGCCCTCAGCGGCTGCCTGCTGTTCATGCGCAGCGGACGGCTACGTACGACAGTCCTGCTCGCGGGCTGTCTCGCGCTGGCCGGCGAGGAGTGGCGGCTACGCTACACCGAACGCCCGCGCGGCCAGCTGCGCGCGAGCTTCCTGGATGTCGGCCAGGGAGACGCGACGCTGATCGATCTGCCCGACGGTCGCTGCCTGCTGATCGATGGCGGCGGCAACCCACAGGGCGGCGCGGATCCAGGCGCGCGCTCGATCCTGCCGCTGATGGCTGCACGCCGGCGCAGCCGCATCGATCTGGTCGTGCTCTCGCACCCGCACCCCGATCACTACCTCGGCCTGTCGGCGCTGCTGGATGCATTGCCGATCGGCGAGGTCTGGGACACGGGGCAGGCGCACGCCGAGGCCGAACGCTCCACCACGTCCGCGCAAGCCGCAGCCTGGCTCGATCGGGCACGAGCACGCGGCGCACTGATCCGCGGGCCACCCGAGCTGTGCGGCCGCCCGCAGCAGCTGGGCGGAGCCCTGATCGACGTGCTCTGGCCGTGTCCGAGCTTCGACGCAGGATACGATCCGAACGACAACTCGTTCGTGCTGCGCATCGCCTACGGCCGGCACGCCTTCCTGTTCGCCGGCGATGTCGAGGCTGCCGCCGAAGCGGCCCTGGTCGCGAGGCCCGGCCCGTTGCGCGCACAGGTACTCAAGGTGCCCCACCACGGATCGGCCACGTCGAGCGGCGCAGCGTTCATCCGCGCGGTCGCACCGCAGCTGGCCGTGATCAGCGCCGGCGCGGCCAACCGCTTCGGACATCCGCACCCGTCGGTGGTGCAACGGCTGGAACAATCCGGCGCGCGGGTGGTCGAGTTGAGTCGAGTCGGCGGCACCGTGATCGCGAGCGATGGACGCACGCTGGAGGTGAAGTCGTGGCGAACCAATTAGTGCTGCGACCGGGGCGGTCGCAGCACTACGGGATGGGCTGTGCGAAGAAGATCGATCCGCCCGCGCCGAGCGCGACGATGCCCGCGGTGAAGGTATACGCGCTCTTGTCGCCGAATTCCGCGCGGTGCTCGCAGCCCGTGGCGTCCGAGCTGTGGACCTTCAGGCAGCGGCCGTCGTTCGCGAGCGTGTTGACCGAGCCGACCAGCGCCGGGATCGCGGCCAGCATCAGCGCGCCGCCAAGGATGTAGTTCCAGACCGATCTGCGCTCGGCGTTGTCGATCGGCGCCGCACTGTCGAACATGGGTTCACGGCGCAGCGCGATCTGCACGCGCTCGGCCCGCCCAGCCCGCGCGTCGATCGTCTGCTCCTGCGCCACGAAGCCATCGAGCTCGATCCGCAGCTTGTGCTTGCCGGGCGGCGCCTGGCGCGCGAACGGCGTCGAGCCGACCGCCGCACCATCGAGCCAGACACTGGCGCCCGCCGGGCGGCTCTCGGCGTGAACCATCGAGTCGCCACCGAGCGAGATCGCGAGGCTGGCGTCCTGCCAGGCGTTCACCAGGGCGTCGCCGATGCCTGCCGGACCGACGCGTGCGCGACTCTGAGCGCTGCCACCGTCGGCCTCGACCAGCGCGAGCAGCAGCACGTGGCTGCCGTCGTCGGCGCTGCTCACGCTCACCAGCGCGGCCCACCCGCGCGCGGCGCCGGCCACGCGCTCGAGGCAGCTGAAGGTCGCGCAGGCCTCGAGCGTGGCGTCGAGCTTGGCTTCGCGGACGCTCTCCGCACGCACGCCCAGGGCGGCCAGAGCCGCACGCAGCTCGGAGTACCAGTGCGCGTCGATGTTGGGCGCGAGGAGCACCACGCGCTGCGTCTGATCGTGCAACGCGGCTTCCGCGGCCATCAGCGGCGCGATCACGCGCGCAGGCACGGACTGCGCTTCGGCGAACGCGACCTGGCCGAGCCCGCCGAGCAGCAACGCCACCCACTGCCAACGCCTGTGCCGTCCACTCACCACAAGTGAAAGCCCCCGCTGGAACATGCTCGAAGCCAGAACACGAAGATCAAGAACCCGAGCCCGAGCGCCACCCACGGCTGCGCCCGATCCCGGGCCGTGACGCGCGTCTCCGGCGCGTACGCGGTGGTGCGATCGCGAAAGGACTGGCGCGCCGCCTGAATCTTTTGCGGGTCGCGCGCGCCCTCCGCCGCAGCGTCGTAGTGACACTGCGGGCAGACCGAGCCGCGCTCGTCGGCCCAGGTCGCGCTGCACACCAGGCAGTTCATGCCTGGGCCCCACCGCACGACCCACAGAAGCGCGCACTGGGCGAGAGCTCGGCCTGACAGTGCTTGCACTGGCGCTTGCCCACGGCGCTGCCGCAGCTCTCGCAGAACTTGCCACCGCCGCGCATCTGGGAGCCGCAGCTGGCGCAGGTGACGCTGGCCACCTCGCCGCCGTCAGCTGCGCGCTGAACCGCCTGTTCGGCCCGCAGCTGGGCGGCGCGCTTGCCGGCGGCCTCCTGCGCGTCCGGCGCACAGCCCTCGCACATCCCCGCGCCGTCGTTCCAGCAGTGCTGCGGGCACACCCACTTGCCGCACACCGAGCACTTCTTGAAGTGCGCCATCGCCTGGTGCACGGCCTGCTCGTAGGCGGCGTCGCGTTCCTTGCCGCGCAACCCGCGATCGATGTTCTCGGCCGCACTCCGCGCCCCGTAGCCGAACCGCGTGAAGATCGAGAACACGTCCAGCGCGGTCTTCAGCAGGTTCGCACTCGACGACACGTACTGGCTCTCGTAGCCGTCCGAGCACGAGTCGCAGCGAAAGCGAAATTTGTAGCCGCCGTCGTCGGAGAGATCCTCGACATTGCGCACGAACTTGGTCAGCGCCATTGAGCGTCCTCCCCCAAACTTCTACCGCGAACCCTTCCCCCGACGAAACCAAATCACCCGGCGGCACCCCGCCGTCCGCGCCGCCGCGGCCGTTCCACCGCCGGTCCCCCCTCCTCGACCTCCCGGCGCAACCCGTCCGCCACGCCCTCCACCACGAACTGCACCTCGCGCATGAACCGGAGCACGAGCGCCAACTCCGCATGTTTGAAGCTCTCGCACACCCCCTCGATCCCCCGCGCCAGGGGCTCGAACAGCGCCTGCACCTCCGGTTCTCGCGTATGCGTCAGGCGCAGCAGCACGCGCCGGCGATCCTTCGAATCGTGCTCGCGCACCAGGAACCCCGCCCGCTCCAGCCGGTCGATCACCCCCGTGATCGCCCCGCTCGAAAGCCCCGTCAGCTCGGCCAGAAACCCAGGTGTGCAGGGCTCGGACTGCGCATACATCAGATCCGCACACTTGAGGTCAGAGGGGTTGAGCCCCAGGCGTTCTGCAATGGCAGCGTGCATCAGCACGGTACTGGTGCTGCTGGACCTGCCTTGAGCGATGATCGCCGCCACGACCTCTTGCCGCGTGGATTGCGTCCTTGACATCGAATATCTCGCGATCCAAATATCACGCGAACTAAGATATTTTGCAACTACATCGTTGACGTCTATAACGGCAACCAGCATCGAGGAACAGATTCATGCCGAGCATCGTGTCGATCCGCGACGCCACCAAGACCTATCACCTCGGCAAGGTGGTCGTGCCCGCGCTGCGCGGAGTGAGCCTCGAGATTGAAGCGGGTGAGTTCATGTCGATCGCAGGCCCCTCGGGCAGCGGCAAGACCACGCTGCTGAACCTGATCGGCTGCGTGGACGTGCCCACTGGCGGCTCGGTGCGCGTCGACGGCCACGACATCGCCAAGCTCAGCGAACGCCAGCTGACCGATCTGCGCCTGCACACCATCGGCTTCATCTTCCAGAGCTTCAACCTGGTGAACGTGCTCGACGTGTATCGCAACGTCGAGCTGCCGCTCCTCTTGCAGCGCGTGCACAGCGCCGCGGAGCGCAAGGCGCGCGTGATGGATCTGCTGGCCAAGGTCGGCCTGCGCGACTTCGTGAAGCATCGGCCGACCGAGCTCTCGGGCGGCCAGCGCCAGCGCGTGGCGATCGCGCGCGCGCTGGTCAGCAAGCCGAAGCTGGTGTTGGCCGACGAACCGACCGCGAACCTCGACTCCGTGACCGGCGAGACCATCCTCGACCTGATGAAGGAGCTGAATCGCAAGGAGGACACGACGTTCGTGTTCTCCACGCACGACGCGCGCGTGATGGCCCACGCCAACCGCATCGTGCGTCTGGCGGACGGCAAGCTGGTATCTGCGAATGATCCGGCCGCCCGCGACTCGTTGCCGCCGCCCGTCGCGCATTCCGCGGAGGGGCACTGATGGGCGCCTCGGCCACACTCGGCCTGGTCCTGCAGATGGCGCTGCGCAACCTGCTGGCGAGCCGCTGGAAGACGCTGATCGTCGGCGGCATCATCGCGTTCGGCGCGCTGCTCGTGGTCGTCGGCAGCTCGCTGCTCGACGGCGTGGATCGCGCGATGCGCGGCAGCATCACCGGCAGCGTGGCCGGCCACCTCCAGGTCTTCAACGCCAAGTCAAAGGACGAGCTCGAGATCATGGGCGGGCTCGGCGCGGACTCGCAAGACATCACCGAGCTGCCGGACTTCGCCAAGGTGCGCGACGTCCTGCTCCAGGTGCCCAACGTCAAGGCCGCCGTGCCGATGGGCATCAACAGCGCGCTCGTGACCTCGGGCAACACGGTCGACCTGGCGCTCGCCCGGCTGCGCGAGACGGTCAGCAAGCGCGAGGCGGGGGACCACTCGCCCGAGCTCGGTCAGCTCTACACGGCTCAGAAGGCGCACGTGCAGCAGATCGTCGGCGTGCTCGCGGGCGACGCCGAGCACACGCGCGTGATCGCCGACGAGCGGGCGCTCGCCACCGAGGACGTCGAAGTGATGCGCCGGGTCTCGTCGCGGGAGTTCTGGTCGACGTTCGACGCGGATCCCTACGAGCACCTGGAGTTCCTCGAGAACCGCGTGGCGCCGCTCTCCGCCGACGCCGACATGCTGATGCTGCGCTACTTCGGCACCGACCCCAAGGTGTTCGCCGAGAGCTTCGATCGCATGCAGATCGTCGACGGCCAGGCGATCCCTCCGGGCAAGCGCGGCTTCCTGTTCTCGAAGTACGTCTACGAGGAACAGGTGAAGCTGAAGGCTGCGCGCGGCCTCGACAAGCTCAAGCTGGCGCGCGACAACCGCAAGCAGAAGATCGCCGAGGATCCCGACTTGCAGCGCATCGTGCGCGAGAACACCACCGGCGTGCGCGAGCTGCTCTTGCAGCTGGACCCGGTCAAGAGCGAGCAGTTTCGCGAGAAGCTGCAGAAGTTCCTGGGCTCGAGCGAGGCCGACCTCGGCAAGCTGCTCGCCACGTTCTTCGCCACCACCGACGACAACCTCGATCAGCGCTACAAGTTCTTCTACGCCGAGCTCGCGCCGCAGCTCGAGCTCTACCGCGTGCGCGTCGGCGACGAGCTGACCATCAAGGCCTTCACGCGCAGCGGCTACGTGCAGTCGGCAAACGTCAAGGTGTACGGCACGTTCGCGTTCAAAGGCCTCGAGAAGTCGCCGCAGGCCGGCGCGCTCAACATGATGGACCTGGTGTCGTTCCGCGAGCTGTACGGGTTCATGACGGCGGATCGCGAGCGCGAGATCAAGGCGCTGCGCGAGGCCTCCGGCGCGCGCGAGGTCGATCGCGAGCACGCCGAGGCCGAGCTGTTCGGCACACGCGAGGAGACCGCGGAGGAGACCCCGCAGCCGCAGGCGGAAGCGCAGCCAGCAGCTGCCGACCCGCTCGCCGGTCTGCACGGCCGCAGCCGCGCGGAACGCCGCAGCGCGGACACGAGCTACGATCCGCGCCAGCTCGAGACCGGCGTGGTGCTGAACGTCGCCGTGATCGTCAAGGACGATCGCCTGCTCCCGCAGACCATGCAGGCCATCGAGCAAGCCGGCAAGCAGGCAGGCCTGCCGCTCAAGGCGATCTCCTGGCAGAAGGCCGCGGGCATCATCGGGCAGTTTGCAGTCTTGATGCGCGCGGTGCTGTTCGCCGCCGTGCTGATCATCTTCGTCGTCGCGCTGGTGGTGATCAACAACGCGCTCGTCATGGCCACGCTCGAACGCGTGGGTCAGATCGGCACGCTGCGGGCGATCGGCGCGCAGAAGCGCTTCGTGCTGGGCATGCTGCTGGTGGAGGCGGTGGTGATCGGCGCGATCGCCGGTGCGCTCGGCGCCCTGCTCGGCGCCGCCATCCTGGCAGTGCTCGGCCAGCGGGGCATCCCGGCGTTCAGCGACGTGATGACCTTCTTTTTCTCCGGTCCGCGCCTGTACCCACAGGTGCTCGCGCCGCAGCTCGGCATCGCACTGGTACTGGTGCTGCTGGTGAGTCTGCTGTCGAGCATCTACCCCGCCTGGCTCGCAATGCGCGTGAGCCCGCGCGAAGCCATGTCGGCGGAGGAATGACATGACCGCCCTGCTGCTCGATTTTCGCATCGCCGTGATGAACCTGATCGAACACAGCAAGCGCACCGCCTTCCTGGGCGGCGCGATCGCGGTGGTCACGGCCATGTTCGTGTTCCTCGGCGCGCTCTCGAACGGGCTCTCGAGCACGCTGATCGACAGCGCCACCACGCTGGTCAGCGGTCACCTGAACGTCGGCGGCTTCTACAAGGTCACGGCGGGGCAAGCCGCGCCGCTGGTCTCCGACTTCCCGAAGGCGCTCCAGATCGTGAAGGAGTCCATGCCCGAGCTCGACTACGCGGTGGTGCGCGGGCGCGGCTGGGGCAAGCTGGTCTCGGATCAGGGCTCGATGCAGGCCGGCCTGGGCGGCATCGACATCGCGAAGGAACCCAACTTCCGCTCGGCGCTCAAGATCACCAGCGGTAACATCGAAGACCTGGCACAACCCAACGCCATCTTGCTGTTCGAGGGTCAAGCCAAGCGCCTGAGCCTGCGCGTCGGCGATGCGCTGACCATCTCGGCGCAGACCACGCGCGGCGTGGCCAACACCGTCGACTGCCAGGTGGTCGCGATCGCGCGCGACATCGGGCTGCTCAGCACCTGGAACGTATTCGTGTCCAACGCCGCGCTGCGCACGCTCTACCAGCTGAACGACCGCACCGCCGGTGTGATCCAGCTGCACCTCAAGCCGCGCTACGTCGACGACCTGTCGACGATCGCCGCCCGGCTGCGCAAGACGCTCGAGGAGAAGGGCTACGCGATGATGGAGCCCGACCCGCGCGCGTTCTTCTTCAAGTTCCAGACCGTCTCGCGCGAAGGCTGGACGGGACAAAAGCTCGACGTGACCACCTGGCAGGACGAGCTGTCGTTCATGATGTGGACCATGAACGCGCTGCAGGGCTTGAGCGGCTTGCTCTTGCTGATCTTGCTCGCGATCGTGGTGACCGGGATCATGAACACGCTCTGGATCGCCATCCGCGAGCGCACGCGCGAGATCGGCACGCTGCGCGCGATCGGCATGCACCGCGGCGGCATCCTGCGCATGTTCCTGTTCGAGACCACGCTGCTCGGGTTGTGTGGCGCTGCAGCGGGCGTCGCGCTCGGCTCGGGCGTGTGCCTGCTGATCAACGCGGCACAGATCCACGTACCGATCTCGGTGCAGCTGTTCTTGATGCGCGACACGGTTCACCTGGCCCTGCTACCCGGAGCGCTGCTCAGCTCGGTGATCACGATCACGGTGATCACCGCGGCCGCCGCGTTCTACCCCTCGCTGCGCGCCACCCGGCTCAAGCCGGTGGACGCGATGGCACACTTCGGCTGAGGTCCACGATGCATCTACGAGCACTGACAATCGCAACGTTGTGCCTGCTCGGCGCCGCACGCGTCGACGCGCAAGCCAAGGCTGCCGACCCCGCACCCGCGGCGGCGCAACCCGCGGCCAAGCAGAAGAGCAAAGAAGAGCTCGTCGCGCTGCTCAAGGTGATCGACGATCGCCAGCGCAACTCGGGCGACTGGCGCTCCGAGGCGTACATCGAGCAGAAGGAGAAGGGCAAAGTCGCGGTCGTCTACAACGCGCTGGTCTTCCGCCGCAGCGCCGACGCTCGCTTCATGATCGTGTTCACCGCGCCCAAGAACGTGGCCGGTCAGGGCTACCTGCGCGTGGACAAGAACCTGTGGTTCTACGATCCCTCCGTCGGCAAGTGGGAGCGCCGCACCGAGCGCGAGCGCATCGGCGGCACCAACTCGCGTCGCTCCGACTTCGACGAGTCGCGCCTGGCCGAGGAGTACGACCCGACCGACGACGGCGAAGAGAAGCTGGGCGTCTACCAGGCGCAGAAGCTGACCCTGAAGGGCAAGTCAGGGCTCGATCTCGCGTTCCCGGTGATCAAGCTCTGGGTCGACAAGGACACCAAGAACGTGCTCAAGCGCCAGGAGTTCGCGCTGTCCGGGCGCCTGTTGCGCACGTCGTACTATCCCAAGTGGAAGAAGGTCTTCAGCGAATCGAAGAAGGCCGACGTATGGTTCCCGCAGGAGATCCGCTTCTACGACGAGGTCGAGAAGGAGAACTCCACGCTGGTCTTGATCAAGAGCGTCGATCTGAAGGCGCTGGAGCCGAACCTCTTCACCAAGGCCTGGTTGGAGAGCCGCTCGCGCTGAGCGACGGGAGCGAGTCATGCCGAAGCTGCTGCGCGCGCTGTGCGTCCAGTTGATCTGCGCCGGCGCGCTTGCCGCCGGCGCGCGAGCGCAAGATCGGCCGGACGAGGCCGAGATGTTCGGCGCACCTGCCGCTGAGGGCGGCACGACCGAGCCACCCGCGGCGACGCCGAGCGAACCAGCGCCGAGCGAGCCAGCTCCGGGCGCGGTCGTCGACACCACCCAACCGGCAGTGCCCGCCGCGGCCGAGCCAGCGAAGGTCGCCCCGGAGCTCCCACCAGCCAGCACCCGCGACGACTCGATCCTCGGCGGTAGCAGCACGCCGATGTTCGATCAGCCGGTCGCGCCCGAGGATCCGCTGACGCTGGGCGGGCAGATCTACATCCGGGCGCAGACGCGCGTCTTCGAGGACAGCTCGCTGGGCGAGGCGTCGTTCAACCTGCCCGCGCTCGTCGACCTCTACTTCGATGCGCGGCCCAACGATCGCGTCCGTGGCTACGTGCTCGGGCGCATGATCTACGACCCGACCTCAGACGTCGCGGGCAGGCAGCTGTTGGCGGGCGAGTCGGCGAGCGGCAGCGGCACCCTGGCCAACCTCTACGGGGTCCCGGCGACCGGGCCACAGGTCAGGCTCGATCAGCTCTGGCTGCGCTTCGACATCGCACACACCGTGTTCATCACGGCCGGCAAACAACACGTGCGCTGGGGCACCGGGCACGTCTGGTCGCCCACCGACTACCTGCACGTGCGGCCGCGCAACCCACTCGAGGTATTCGACGCGCGCACCGGCAGCAGCATGGTCAAGGTGCACCTGCCGATCGAGAGCAACGCCTGGAACTTCTACGCCTATGGCGTCGCCGAAGGCCCCGACGGCGTGCCCTCGCTCGAGTACCTGGGCGGAGCCGCGCGCGCCGAGCTGGTGTTCGGAACCACCGAGATCGGCCTGGGCGCCTACGCCCAGAAGGGCATCGCGCCCAAGTTCGCCGCCGATGCCTCCACCGGCATCGGCGACTTCGACATCTTTTTGGAAGCGGCGTTGCGCAACCTGAAGGACGTGGATCGCGTGCACTACGATCCGGACGCGGAGCTGCCGATGCCCGATGCCCAGGAGCCGTGGCAGAGCGACACCGAGTACCGGATGCAGGTGCAGCAGCAATACACCGACGTTCGCTACCCGAGCTATCGCGCCGAGGGCTATCGCCCGCAGCTGGTCGCCGGCGTGGCGTACTCCGTCAAGTACAACGACAACGACGTGCTGACGTTCAGCGCCGAATACTTCTACAACCCGCTCGGCTATGACAACTCGGACGTCTATCCGGGCTTGCTCGCACCGCGCAGCCGACCGCTCACGGACCCGGCCAACTACTTCTATCTCGGCCGTCACTACGCCGCGCTGGTCGTGAGCATGCCCTCGCCCTTCTCGCTCGACCTGCACAGCTTCACGCTGTCGACGCTCGGCAACTTGTCCGATCGGTCGTTCGTGACACAACTCCAGTACTCACTGGTCTTGCTGACGCACCTGCGCCTCGAGGCCTACATCGCGGCGCGCTACGGCCGACCGACCGGAGAGTTCCGGCTGCGCATCGAGCTGGAAGGCAAGACGGTGATTCCCGCCGCGCTGTTCGATTCGGGCATCGCGCTGCGCTTGTCGATCTGACAGGCGTCGCTCCCAGCGGCGGCCAAGACGTGAGCCGCCGCTCTGGGCTGCACCAGGCCGGAAGCCTCGCGCCTGAGCGGCGCGACCCTTCCGATGACAATCGGTCGCCGGCGCTGCGCGGCGGCTCCGCCTGGGCCCCACGCCCTGGCCGCGCGAGCCACGGCTCAAGATCTCGCATGCGCAGGGTTTTCTGAGCCGATCGCGACGCGCTTTGGAACTAAATTTCACACGCACGCGCCTCGGGGCGCGGTGGATACACACATGAAGCAGCATAACCAGTTGCGGCGCTCTGGCAGGCGTTGGACCGCGCAGCCCTGGCTTGCGCTCGTCGTGGTCGGCGCGGTCGGCTGGCTTTCGACGGGCTGCGCCGGGGACGACACCAATGACTACCCGACCCCCAAGGGCTTCGCCGGCAAGGGAGGCCTGTTCGGGGCCTCGGGCGTGGGTACCCCGTCCGGCCAGGGGGGTAAGAACGGCGGCAAGGGCGGCTCGGGCGGTAAAGGTTCGCAGCCGGGAGCGGCAGGCTTGCCGAGCGCCACGTGCGCGAAGGGCCTGGCAGATACCGCGCCGGTCACCCCGACCATCTGGCTGGTGGTCGACGGCAGCAGCAGCATGACCAATGCCTTCGCCAACGGCAGAAACCGCTGGCAGACGCTGCGCTCGACCTTGATGGATCCTGGCGGCATCGTGGAGACGCTGCAGGACGTCGCAAAGTTCGGCCTGGTGATCTACGCCGGCAGCGGCCCCGACCCCGCGCAGTGCGTGCAGCTGATCACGGTCGACCCCGCGCTCAACAACCACGCCGCGATCTCGGCGAAGTACCCGGCGGATCCCGTGGCCAGCGGCACGCCGACCGACCGCGCGCTCGACTACGTGGTCAAGGAGTTGCCCGTCGCGAACCAGGCCAACCCGGATCGCGAAGCTGGACCGATCTACGTGGTGCTCGCCACCGACGGCCAGCCCAACATCGGCTGCGGCGATCTCTCGGGTGGCAGCGACGCGCAGGTCGAGAAGAACGTCATCGACATCACGAAGCGCGGCACCGAGAACGGCATGAACATGTACGTGATCAGCATGGCCGGTGGCGACCAACGGCTGCAGAGTCACCTCGAGCAGGTGGCCGCGGCCACTGCGACAAAGACCAAGCCGTTCGTTCCCGCCACGCAGAACGATCTGATCGCGACGTTTCAAAAGATCGTCAACGGCGCGAGCTGTCAGATCGACCTCAAGGGCATGGTCGACGAAGGCGCAGCCTGCAGCGGCAAGGTCATGCTCAACGACAAGGACTTGACGTGCAACTCGGACAACGGCTGGCGCCTGATCGATGCCGATACCATCCAGCTGACCGGCAAGGCGTGCAGCGACTTCCTGAGTAGCGCCTCATCTGTTTATGCGATGTTCCCGTGCGAGGTGTTCCGGCCCGACTGAACCGTAACCCCGTTCCTGCCTGCTCGGGACGTGTGCTCGAGCAAGTCAGCCTACATCGCCGCCGTTGGCGGCGCCGCTCGCAGATCCCCCGAGCCGAGCGGCGCCGCCAACATGCATTTCGTACGACATGGTCGCCTCCTTCGTGGCGGATCGCGCAGGGCCCGGTTTTCACAGGGCACGCGGGCGACGAAGGAATGGTAGCCCCCCTTTCGAGGAGCGCGCGGGCGCTGTGGAAACCGGGAACAAGCGAGGCGCCGCGAAGGAGGCGGCCATGTCGTACGCGATCGAGCGCCGTCTCGATGTATGCTCGTGCGATGCGTAATCGCAGCCACGGCAGCGGCGAGTTCACGCCCGAGCAGCTCGGCGCGCTGGGCGCGGCCTGCGTGCTCGAGGCCGGCGTGATGGTGTTCCACCCGGAGAACGTGTTCCTGGGCAGGAACGTCTACGTCGGCCATCGCACGATCCTCAAGGGCTACTACAAGAACCAGCTGCGGATCGGCGATGAAACCTGGATCGGCCAGATGTGCTTCTTCCACAGCGCGGGCGGCATCGAGATCGGGGCGCATGTGGGCATCGGCCCGGGCGTGATGATCCTGACCTCGGAGCATCAGGAGCTGGGCCGGGCGGTGCCGCCGCTGCTCGCGCCCGTGGACATGGCGCCGGTGTACATCGAGGACGAGGTGAACCTCGGCGTCGGCTGCATCGTGCTCCCGGGCGTACGCATCGGACGCGGCGCGCGGATCGGCGCCGGCGCGGTCGTGACGCGCGACATCCCGGCGTACAGCGTCGCGGCAGGCTCACCTGCCCGCGTGCTGCGCGAGCGCCCGGCATGAGTACCGGCGCCCCCAGCCTGTCGGTGATCGTGTTCGCCTACAACGAGGCCGAGAACATCGCGCCGGTGTTGGGCGAGTTGCACGACTGGTTACGCGCGAACGAGCCGGAGGCCGAGCTGGTGTTCGTGGACGACGGCAGCCGCGACGACACGCTCGAATCCGCGCGCGCAGCGCTCAGCAGCGCGCGCGCCAAGTTCCTGCGCCACGAGACCAACCGCGGCATCGGCGCCGCGCTCAAGACCGCGGTGCGTGCCTGCGAGGCGCCCTGGGTCACGTTCCTGCCCGCGGACGGGCAGATCGCGCCGCACGCGATCGCCACGCTGCGTGCAGCTGCCAGCGGCGGCGACGTCGACGTGGTCATGTCGACCTACGCGGCGCGCGACGACGGCCTGCACCGCAAGCTGCTCTCGTTCGGCGTGCGCGCGCTGATCTTCTGCGTGCACGGCGTGCGCATGCGCAGCGACGGTCCGTACCTGTTCCGCCGCGAGCTGTTCGTGCCCGAGCAGCTGCGACCCGACACGTTCTTCTTGAACTTCGAGTTCCCGATCCGCGTGCTCGCCGCACACCGCCGCACGCGCAACGTGGTGATCGAGTGCCGGCCGCGGCGCGCGGGCAGCTCCAAGTCGACCGGCTGGAAGCGCATCGCGGGCGTGGGAAAAGATCTGCTCGATCTGCGCCTGCGACGCACACGCGAAGGCTGGTAGCTGGTCACACCGTGGCTTGGCTGCAGTCGTTTAGTCGGCCTGGCGCATGCAGGTCACGCTGTGCCTTTGTAGGTGCAGTTTGCGCCAGATCGGTCCCGAGCCTGGGCTTGAGGGCTATCAGGATCCCGCATAGAGCCGATCGTGTGTAGCCGCGGTACTGGAGGTACACATGGGAACGTTGCTCCGAAATTCTGGCCTGTTTGCACTGGCTTCGCTCGCGGCTTGCAGCTCTGTCGACGACGGCGCGCGCAGCACGCTTCCCACGAACGTGGCAGGAAGCGGCAACGTCGCGACGGCGGGCTCCCTCGCGGGACAGGCCGGCGCGACCCCCAGCACCGGAGCGGCAGGTACACCGATCAGCCCCGGTCGCGCAGGCTCGCCCGCCGCTCCGAGCGGCGGCGCCGGTACGCCAGCGCCAGCACCCGGTGGCGCAGGTGCGATGGCGATGGCCGGCCGCGGGATGCCACCCGCAGCTGGCAGCGGCGGGATGACCACGCCCCCACCGCCTCCCGGACCACCCGGCACCTGGCCGGCAGCCGATCCCGCCAAGACCGGTCCGTTCGCGACGGTCACCGAGAACATGGTCGGGCCCAACATGGCGTTCACGATGTTTCGTCCCAAGGATCTCACCCAGCGTCATCCGGTGATCACCTGGGGCAACGGCACCGGCACCACGCCGCCTACCTACCGCGGGCTGCTGAACCTCTACGCGTCACATGGCTTCATCGTGATCGCGTCGAACAGCATGAACGTCGCGCAGGGCAATCCACCGCCGATGCTCGATGGCGTCACCTGGGTGCTCGCGCAAGACATGACCGAGGGCACCGCGCTGTACCAGCACGTCGACCGCGATCGCATCGGTGCCACCGGCCACTCGCAAGGCGCCTTCGCGGCCAGCAGCGCCGGCACCGACCCGCGCATCAAGACGATCGCGCCGATTGAAACCCTGGGCGCCAGCCGCGGCCTGCACGGGCCCGTACTCGGCCTGTGTGGCGGAATGGACACGACCGTACCGTGCAGCGGCAACATGCGGTCGTTCATGAACATCTCGGATCAACCGGTGATGTACGCCGAGCTCAAGTCCGCCGATCACACCAACTGGATCTTCTCGGCCGGGGGTAATCCCAACCCGTTCCACGTGATCACCACCGCGTGGTTCCGCGTGCAACTGATGAACGACACGGCGCTGCGCCCGATGTTTTATGGCGAGTGCAGTGTGTGCAAGGACACCGCGACCTGGACCACGATGCGTAAGATGATGGACCAGTAACCTCGGGCTTGACACCGCTGGCCTGCACGGGCCTAACCTACGCCGCGTCTACCGCTGGTCGACCGGCACCATGAGTACAGGACTCGAGCTTCGGGGTATTCGTAAGTTCGTCGGCAGGGAGCGTTATCTCGAAGACGTCGACCTGCACTGCGCCCCGGGCAGCTTCACCGTGCTGCTCGGTCACGTGCGCTCCGGCAAGACCACGCTGCTGCGCTCGATGGCAGGGCTGGAGCGTCCGGATGGCGGTCAAGTGCTGTGGAACGGCCGCGATGTGACACACCAGTCGGTGCGCACGCGTGACGTGGCCATGGTGTATCAACAGTTCGTCAACTATCCGTCCCTACGTGTGTACGACAACATCGCGTCGCCGCTGCGGATTCAAAAGCGCCACACACGCGCCGAGATCGACCGGCGCGTGCGCGATACCGCGGCCCGCCTGCGCATCGAAGATCTGCTCGATCGCCTGCCTGCCGAGCTGAGCGGCGGGCAGCAGCAGCGCTGCGCGATCGCACGTGCGTTGGCCAAGTCGGCCAAGCTGATGTTGCTCGACGAGCCACTCGCCAACCTGGACTACAAGTTGCGCGAGGAATTGCGAGGCGAGCTGCGGGGATTGTTTGCCGACGGCGACACCAGCGTGGTGTACGCGACCTCGGAGCCCAACGAGGCGCTCTGGCTCGGTGGGACCACGGCGGTGCTGCACGAGGGCAAGCTGTTGCAGGTCGGCCCGGCGCGCGAAGTGTACGCTGCACCGCAAACGGAGCTGGTGGCTCAGGTGTACAGCGACCCCGAGCTGAACGTGTTCGAATTGGAGCTCGCGGGCGCCCGCGCACACGCGCCGCGTCATCCCGAGCTGCAGTTCGAGCCACGCGGGCCGCTGTCGCGGCTTGCGCCCGGTCCGCATCGCGTGGGCGTGCGCGCGCACGACGTGCGGGTGGCGCAGCGCAGCGAGCACGACATCCGTGTGTCCGCCGTGGTCACGCTGGAAGAGATCCACGGTTCGGAGACCTTACTGCGCGCCAAGAGCGGCGAGCTGCAGTGGACATGTCAGCTGCATGGCGTGCAACGACACGCACTTGGCGCAGCGGTCGAGCTCTTCATCTCGCCCGAGCGACTACTTATCTTCGATTCAGCGAGTCACCATGGCCCGGATTGAGTTGCGCGCTGTCGCGCATAGCTACGGCGCGCACGCCAAGTCTGAGCGAGATTTCGCGGTCAAGCAGCTCGACTTGATCTGGGAAGACGGCGGGGCCTACGCGCTGCTTGGGCCGTCCGGCTGTGGCAAGACGACAGTGCTCGGCATCATGTCAGGTCTGTTGAAACCCAGTCAGGGCACGGTCTGGATGGATGGCCGCGACGTGACGCAGTTGCCGCCCGGGCAGCGCAACGTGGCCCAGGTCTTTCAGTTCCCGGTCATCTACGACACCATGACCGTGTTCGACAACCTGGCGTTCCCGCTGCGCAACCGCGGCGCGAGCGCAGCCGAAGCGCGCACCCGCGTCGAGCGCATCGCCGAGCTGCTCGAGCTGAGCGGGGAGCTGTCCCGCACGGCCAGTGGCTTGCCCGGCGATCTCAAACAGCGCATCTCACTGGGCCGCGGCCTGGTCCGCAAGGACGTCGCGGCGATCCTGCTCGATGAGCCGCTCACGGTGATCGATCCGCATCTGCGCTGGCTCCTGCGCCGCAAGCTGATGGAGATCCATACCGAGCTGCGCGTGACACTGGTCTACGTGACTCACGATCAGCTCGAGGCCCTGACCTTGGCTGAACAAGTCGTGGTGATGCGCGATGGGCACGTGCTGCAACGCGGCACGCCACAGGCGCTGTTCGAGCAACCCGAGCACACCTTCGTCGGACATTTCATCGGCAGCCCGGGCATGAACCTGATGCCGTGCACGCTCGAGTCCCAGCAGGTGAGCGTCGCCGGACAACGCATGGCGGCCCCGGCGACGTGGGCTGCGCTGTCGGGCGAATTCGAGATCGGCGTTCGACCCGAGTTCTTGCGGCTGGAGGCCGAACCCTCTCCGACGCGCCTGCGCGTACGCATCCGACAGATCGCTCAGCTCGGCGGCTTCAACATCATCTCGGCTCAGCTCGGTGAGCTGACGGTGAACATCAAGACGCCTGCCGACGAGCTGCCCGAGCAGGGCGCCGAGTACTGGCTGGCTTTTCCGGCACACCAGACGCATCTGTACCGCGCTGGCCACCGGGTCGAGCTCGCATCATGACGAAGCCCGAGAATCCGCGCGCATGGTTCCTGGTCCTGCCGGTGCTGCTGATCGTGGCCTTCAGCGCCGTGGTCCCGCTGATGACGGTCGTGAACTATTCGGTGCAGGACATCCTCGGTCCCGAACAGCGCGTGTTCGTCGGCAGCGAGTGGTATCACAAGGTGCTGAACGATCCGGAGCTGCACGGCGCGTTGCTGCGCCAGCTCATCTTCTCGGGCGTGGTGTTATTGCTCGAGCTTCCGCTCGGAGTTGGCATCGCGTTGTGTCTACCGCTGGCCGGAATCCGGGCATCGTTGAGCCTGATCATCCTCGCGTTGCCGCTATTGATCCCCTGGAATGTCGTTGGGACCATCTGGCAGATCTTCGCGCGCGGCGACATCGGCCTGTTGGGCGTGGCTATCAACAAGCTCGGATTCAACTACAACTATACCGCGGACCCTGTCGCCGCCTGGGTGACCGTCGTGGTCATGGATGTTTGGCATTGGACGCCACTCGTGGCGCTATTGGCTTACGCCGGCCTGCGCGCGATTCCCGACGCGTATTATCAAGCGGCACACATCGACGGCGCCTCGCGCCTGGCCATTTTCCGATACATCGAGCTGCCCAAGCTCAAGGGTGTGCTCACCATCGCCATTCTTTTGCGCTTCATGGACAGCTTCATGATCTACACGGAGCCGTTCGTGCTGACCGGTGGTGGCCCGGGTAACTCGACGACGTTTCTCAGCCAGTATTTGACGAGGCTTGCAGTGGGACAGTTCGATTTGGGTCCCGCGTCGGCATTTTCAATCATCTACTTTTTGGTGATTCTCTTGTTCAGCTACGTGTTCTATACGGCAATGACTCGAGAACACTGATATGCCCGCCGCTCTGCTGTGCGTGTATCTAGTCGTATCGCTCGCACCCATCTACTGGCTGCTGGCGATGTCGCTCAAGACCAACGAAGCGATCCTCGGCAGCTTCCAATTGTTCCCCAGCGAGATCACCTGGAGCAATTTCGCGACCATCCTCACCGATCCGGATTGGTACGGCGGTTATGTCAACTCGATCAGCTACGTCTCGATCAACACGGTGGTGTCGGTGCTGGTCGCGCTGCCGGGTGCCTACGCGTTCTCGCGCTACCGCTTCATGGGTGACAAGCACCTGTTCTTCTGGCTGCTGACCAATCGCATGTCGCCACCCGCCGTGTTCTTGCTTCCGTTCTTCCAGCTCTACTCGAGCATCGGACTGTTCGACACGCCGTGGGCGGTCGCGCTCTCGCACACGCTGTTCACGGTGCCGCTGGCGGTGTGGATCCTCGAAGGCTTCATGTCCGGTATCCCGCGCGAGATCGACGAGACGGCGTACCTCGATGGCTACGGCTTTGGGCGTTTCTTCTTGCAGATCTTCGTGCCGCTGATCCGCGCCGGCATCGGCGTGACCGCGTTCTTCTGCTTCATGTTCAGCTGGGTCGAGCTACTCTTGGCGCGCACGCTGACCTCCGTGGACGCCAAGCCGATCGCGGCTACCATGACACGCACGGTCAGCGCCGCTGGCATGGACTGGGGGGTCCTGGCAGCGGCAGGCGTGCTGACGATCGTGCCGGGCGCGATCGTGATCGGCTTCGTGCGCAACTACATCGCCAAGGGCTTTGCGCTCGGGCGTGTTTGACCGTGTGAGATCCCCGAATGGAATGGATGGCATGGACACTGCCGACTGCACTGTTTTTCGTGGGCATCGCACTCACGCTCGCCGTGTACACGGTCTGGGGAGTCGTATCGCCTTCGCTGCCGCGCCGCGGGCTCTTGCCGATGCCGACCACGCGAGGCGATCGTTTGTTCGTCGGTCTGCTCTTCAGTGCCTACTTGAACCTGGCCTGGGCAGGCGTGACCACCGCGCCGCAGTGGTGGGCGATGTTGATTTGGATACCGGTGATGTTGGTTGTGGGACGTTGGGGTTAACCGAGCATAGATTGGGGGTTACATGACAAAACCATTATGGATCGGGATGTTCGTCGTGGTTGCAGCGCTGGGCTGCAGCAAGAAAGAGGAACCGAAGCCAGCCGAAGCGCCGGCGCCAGCGACTGCCACGGCCGAGCCGGATCCCACGGCGGAGCTGGAGAAGGCCGCCGAGAAATGGATCGATCAGGAATTCAAGCCCAGCACGCTGACCCGCGAGCAACAACTCGCCGAGATGAAGTGGTTTCGCGACGCGGCCAAGCCGTACCGCGGACAGACCATCAACGTAGTGTCGGAGACCATCGACACGCACGCCTATGAATCCAAGACGATGGCCAAGGCCTTCGAGGAGATCACCGGGGTCAAGGTCAAGCACGACCTGATTCAGGAAGGCGACGTGATCGAGAAGCTGCAGACCCAGATGCAGTCGGGCCGCAGCATCTACGACATGTACGTGAACGACAGCGACTTGATCGGCACGCACTTCCGCTACGGGTTTGCGGTCCCGCTGTCCGACTTCATGACTGGCGAGGGCAAGGACGTCACCCTACCCACGCTCGACGTCGACGACTTCATCGGCAAGAGCTTCGGCACGGCACCGGACGGCAAGCTGTACCAGCTGCCCGATCAACAGTTCGCGAACCTGTACTGGTTCCGCTACGACTGGTTCCAAAAGCCCGAGCTGCAGAAGAAGTTCAAGGACAAGTACGGCTACGAGCTGGGCGTGCCGGTCAACTGGTCTGCGTACGAAGACATCGCCGACTTCTTCACCAACACGGTCAAGGAGATCGACGGCGTGCGCGTCTACGGCCACATGGACTACGGCAAGAAGGATCCATCGCTCGGCTGGCGCTTCACGGACGCGTGGCTGTCGATGGCAGGCGTCGGCGACAAGGGCATCCCGAACGGCAAGCCGGTCGACGAGTGGGGCATCCGCGTCGAAGGCTGTAACCCCGCGGGCAGCTCGGTCACGCGCGGTGGCGACGTGAACGGCCCTGCCGGCGTGTACGCGCTGACCAAGTACCTCGAGTGGCTGAAGAAGTACGCACCACCCGAGGCCCCAGGCATGACGTTCTCCGAAGCCGGACCGGTGCCGGGCCAGGGTCAGATCGCGCAACAGATCTTCTGGTACACGGCCTTCACCGCGGCGCTCACCAAGCCGGGTTTGCCGGTCGTGAATGCGGACGGCACGCCGAAGTGGCGCATGGCGCCCTCGCCGCACGGACCGTACTGGGAAGAAGGCATGAAGCTCGGCTACCAGGACGCGGGCTCATGGACAATGCTCAAGAGCACGCCGCTCGAGCGCCGCAAGATGGCGTGGCTGTACGCGCAGTTCACGCTGGCCAAGTCGACCTCGATGAAGAAGTTCTTCACCGGCCTCACGCCGATACGCAAGACGGACATCGACTCGGCGCACACCACGGAGATCGCGGCGAAGCTCGGCGGCTTGGTCGAGTTCTACCGCAGCCCGGCGCGCGTCGCGTGGACGCCCACCGGTACCAACGTGCCCGACTACCCGAAGCTCGCGCAGCTGTGGTGGCAGAACGTGAGCCTCGCAGTCACCGGCGAGAAGACGCCGCAACAGGCGATGGACAACCTGGCGTTGCAGATGGACGACGTGATGGGGCGCCTCGCGCGCACCGGCATGGCCAACTGCCCCCCCAAGCTGAACGAAGAGAAGCCCGCCAAGTACTGGTACGACCAGCCGGGTGCGCCCAAGCCGAAGCTCGCGAACGAGAAGCCGAAGGGCGAGACCGTGCCGTACGAGACGCTGCTGACGGCCTGGAAAGAGGGCAAGGTCAAGTAGCGGTCAGCCACTGTCCGCATCGATAGCTGAACATATGGCGCGTGGTGCGCCGCCGGGATATCGTGCGGCCCTATGTCCCTGGAACTGTTCTCGCTGCCGGTGCGGACGTGGTTCGAGCGGAAGTTCCCGCACGGGCCAACGCCTGCTCAGCTGCAGGGTTGGCCCGAGATCGCGGCCGAGCGGCACACGTTGATCGCGGCACCGACCGGTTCGGGCAAGACGCTGAGCGCGTTCCTGGTCTGGATCGATCGGCTGTACCGCGCAGCTGTCAGCGGCGAGCTCGAGGGTGCGGGCACGCAGCTGGTGTACGTGTCGCCGCTCAAGGCGCTGGCGGTCGACGTGCATCAGAACCTGGAGCTGCCGCTGGCGGAGATCGCAGAGGTCGCCGCCGAGCTGGGCATGCCCGCGCCCGGCATCCGCGTGGGCGTGCGCACGGGGGACACGCCGGCGCGCAGTCGGGCCGCGATGTTGAAGCGGCCGCCGCACGTGCTGATCACCACGCCGGAGTCGCTGTACCTGCTGCTGACATCCAGGCGCAGCCGCGAGGGACTGGCCGGGGTGCGCAGCGTCATCGTCGACGAGATCCACGCCCTGGCTCGCGACAAGCGCGGCGCGCACCTGGCGCTGACGCTCGAGCGGCTGGCGCACGTGACGCAGCACGGGTTGGTGCGTATCGGTCTGTCGGCGACGCAGCGGCCGATCGATCGCATCGCGCGCTTGCTGGTGGGCTCTGCAGCCAGCAGCTGCTCGATCGTGGACACGGGGCACAGCCGCAAGCTGGATCTCAGCATCGAGCTGCCCGACAGCGAGATGGAGGCGGTGGCCTCGGCCGAGCAAGTGGCCGACGTGCTGGACAAGATCGCCGCGCACGTGCAGCAGCGGCGCACCACGCTGGTGTTCGTGAACACGCGCCGCCTCTCCGAGCGGCTGGCGCACTTGCTCGCCGAACGGCTCGGTGAAGACAAGGTTGCGGCGCACCACGGCAGCCTGTCCAAGGAGCGGCGGCAGCGCGTGGAAGAGCGCTTGCGCGCGGGCGATCTGCAGGCAGTGGTCGCGACCGCCTCGCTCGAGCTCGGCATCGACATCGGGCCGGTCGAGCTGGTGTGTCAGATCGGTTCGCCGCGCAGCATCGCGACCTTGTTGCAGCGCGTCGGTCGCTCGGGTCACACGCGCTTCGGTACGCCCGTGGGCAAGCTGTACCCGCTGACGCGCGATGAGCTGGTGGAGTGCGCGGCGCTGCTGCGTGCGCTGCGCGCGGGCGAGCTGGACTCGATCACGCTGCCCGAAGCGCCGCTGGATATCCTGGCGCAGCAGATCGTCGCCGAGTGCGCGGCCGAAGATTGGCCCGAGGACGGGCTCTTCGAGCTGATGCGTGGCGCGGCGCCGTATGCGTCGCTCACACGCGAGGCGTTCGACGACACGCTCGAGCTGGTGAGCGAGGGCGTGATGACCGGGCGCGGACGGCGTGCGGCGTACGTCCAGCATGACCGCGTGCAGTCGCGGTTGCACGCGCGGCGCGGCGCGCGCTTGTCGGCGCTGATGTCGGGCGGGGCGATCCCCGAGATGGCCGACTACCGCGTGATCGCCGAGCCGGACGAGACCTTCGTCGGCACGGTCAACGAGGACTTCGCCATCGAGAGCATGGCCGGTGACGTGTTCTTGCTGGGCAGCACGTCGTGGCGCATCCGCCGCGTGAGCGCAGGCACGGTGCGCGTAGTCGACGCCAAGGGCGCCGCGCCGACCGTGCCGTTCTGGTTGGGTGAAGCGCCCGCGCGCACGGCCGAGCTGTCGGCGGCCGTGTCGGCGCTGCGCGAGGCGCTGGATGCGCAGCTGCAGGCGGGTGAAGAGCGCGACGCGGTCTCCTGGTTGATGGGCGAGATCGGCGTCGACGACGTGGTCGCGCGCGAGCTGCTCGCGTACCTGGCCGCTTCGCGCGAGGCGTTGGGCATCTTGCCCAGCCAGCGCCAGCTGGTGATCGAGCGCTTCTTCGACGACACGGGCGGCATGCAGCTGGTGGTGCACGCGCCGTTCGGCGGGCGCATCAACCGCGCGCTCGGGTTGTTGATGCGCAAACGCTTCTGCACCAGCTTCGACTTCGAGCTGCAGGCGGCTGCCAACGACGACGCGGTGGTGCTCTCGCTCGGCCCGCAGCACAGCTTCGCGCTGTCGGACGTCCCCGGCTTCCTGCGCACCGGACACGTGCGCGAGTCGCTGACCAATGCCGTGATCGTGACGCCGATGTTCGGTGCGCGCTGGCGCTGGAACCTGAACCGAGCGCTGGTCGTCCTGCGCTACCGCGGTGGCAAGAAGAACCCGCCACCGCTGCAGCGCATGGAGGCGGACGACGTGATGGTGGCCGTGTTCCCGGCGCTGGCAGCCTGTCAGGACAACGCCACCGGTCCGCGCGAGATCCCGGACCACGTGCTGGTGCGCCAGACGCTGGACGACTGCATGCACGAAGCGATGGACCTGCCCGCGCTGGAGGCCCTGCTCGCGCAGATCGCCGCGGGCGAGGTGACAGTGCACTTCCGCGAGACCACCGAGCCCTCGCCGCTGGCCCACGAGATCCTGAACAGCCGACCCTACACGTTCCTGGACGACGCTCCGCTCGAGGAGCGGCGCACGCGCGCGGTGCAATTGCGGCGCGGCCTGCCGCGGCTCGGTCGCGAGCTGGCGGCGCTCGATCCGGGCGCGATCGCACGCGTGCGCGCGGAGGCGGCGCCACAGCCGCGCGATGCCGACGAGCTGCACGACCTCTTGCTCTGGCTGGGCGTGCTGCGCCCGGGGGCCGCCTGGCAGGGCTTCTTCGCCGAGCTGGTGGGCCAGCAGCGGGCGCTGTCGCTGCGCAGTGCAGGGCTCGAGCTGTGGTGCGCGAGTGAGCGAAGGGCCGCACTGGAGAAGCTGTTCGCAGCTGCCAGCTTCGAGCCCAACCTGCAGCTGCCAGCGGCAGGCGAGCCGGAAGATCCCGAGACCACCGCGCGCGAGCTGGTGCGCGGTCACCTCGAGCACCTCGGCCCGAGCACCATCCAGCAGCTGATGGCTGCGACCGGATTGGAGCACGACCCGATCGAGGCCGCACTGGCCGCGCTCGAGGGCCAGGGCTTCGCCATGCGCGGCCGCTTCGATCCGAGTGAACCCTCCGAGCAGTTCTGCGCTCGACGGCTGCTGAGCCGCATCCACGGCTACACGCAGGAGCGGCTGCGGCGCGAGATCGAGCCGGTGACTCCGCAGGACTTCATGCGCTTCTTGCTGCGCTTCCAGCACGTGCAACCGGGCAGCCAGCTGAGCGGCACCAAGGGACTCAGCGCGCTGATCGAGCAGCTGCAGGGCTTCGAGCTGGCGGCGGCTGCGTGGGAGAAATCGGTGCTCGCCGCGCGCATGGAGGTGTACCGACCCGAGTGGCTGGATGCCCTGTGCCTCTCCGGTCAAGTCACCTGGGGCCGCCTGGAGCTGCGAAGCCCGCGCCTGCTCGCGCGCCCCGCGGACGACGAGCAAGCTACTCCACGTGCGCTGCCCAACCGGGCCACGCCTCTGTCGCTGGTGATCCGGGCGGATCTCCCGTGGCTGCTCGAAGCCAGCCGCGGCGCGACCGAGCGCAATGCGCCGGCCGAGTGCTCACCCGACACCGAGCTCGTGCTCGCCGCCCTGCGCCAGTACGGCGCGTTGTTCCTGGCACAGCTCGCCGGCTACACGGCCCTGCCCGAGTCGCGAGTACGCGAGGCGCTGTGGGAGGCGGTCGCCGAAGGCCTGGTCACTGCAGACGGCTGGCAAGCCATGCGAAGCCTGTTGGCGCCTGCAGCTCACGGCGGCGGAAGCATACCGGCCCGCCGCTCTGGGCTGCGCCGAGGTGCACGCGGCGCGGTGGCCAACGAAGGCCGCTGGGCGCTGCTGCCGCCGGCCACGGCAGCGGCAGATCGCGAAGAGCTCGCCGAAGCCGTCGCCGAACAACTGCTCGCTCGCTACGGCGTGGTCTTCCGCGACCTACTCGCGCGCGAGACCCTGGCCCTACCCTGGCGCGATGTCATCTGGGCCCTGCGCCGCCTCGAAGATCGCGGCCGAGTGCGCGGCGGCCGCTTCGTGAACGGCTTCGTCGGCGAGCAATTCGCCCTCCCCGAGTGCGTGGACCTCTTACGCCAAGTCCGTCGCCAACCCCACGACGGACAGCTCGTTCGCCTCTCGGGCTCCGACCCCCTCAACCTCGTCGGTATCATCGTTCCGGGCCCCAAGGTGCCGGCGCTACGCAACAACCAGATCTGCTACCGCGACGGGGCCGCAGTCGAAGACGCCCCGGACGCACAGCGCGCCGTGCGCGACGCAGTGCTGGGCAAGCTGAGTGCACCGGCATCGTTCAAGCGAGGACTTGCGGCCCTACCAGAGAGCTGAGGCATTCCGCGCGCGTCGAGCTTCCCAGGCGCGGACCGATCTGAGACCTGCCGCGCACAGACTGACGCGGCCCGAATGCACTCGCATTCGCAACTGCGTCGAAGACCATTTCGACGCCGCCATTTCGATCGACGGTCTGGCGGGACTAGTCGGTCTGCGGCGGCGGCAGTTCTCCGACTGCTTCCGCGCCAGCTTCGGCATCTCGCAGCATCGCTATGTTTACAGCGTGGAATCGCGCGTGGAGCGATTCTGCTGGCTCGCGGGCAGTCCATCGCGCAGGCAGCACTTGCGGTGGATTTGCAGCCAGAGCCACTTCACTGCCGTCTATCGGCGTGAGCTCGGATTGACCCCGAGCGCCGCCCAGCCGCGCTAACCATCTAGCGTCGATGGACGCACTGGCCGTCATGCGGGATACTGAGCGGCGCAGATGTCCCGGTCTGAACCGCAAACCCGCACCGACAGTGCATCGCGCGTGGTCGAGGCCGATCCGTGCGAGGTCTATGCTGCATTCGCGGATGCCGAGACGTTGATGCAGTGGTTGCCTCCTGGGAACATGACGGGTCGCGCGCTCGAGTACGACTTCCGCCTGGGAGGTCGCTACCGCATCGAGCTTACGTACCCAAATGACGCGACGGGCGATGTGGGCAAGAGCAGCGAGCGCAGCGACCTGAGCACAGGACGGTTCCTCGCGCTCGAGCCAGGCGAGCGCATCGTGTGGTCCGTCGAGTTCGAATCCGACGATCCTGCGTTCGCGGGGGAGATGATCATGAGCTGGCACTTGGAGCCGGTCGCGGGCGGAACCCGCGTCAGGATCCGAGCGACCGGAGTGCCGAGCGGCATCCGCCCGCAAGACCACGACGCCGGGCTGCGCGCATCGCTCGACAACCTCGCCCGTCACGTGGGCCGCAACGCGTAGCCCGCAGGCTCGCGGCCGCTGTGCGGGGCCTCCGTCGATCCTCACAGGACCGGCACGTTGCTGCCAAGCGACTCAAACCTGCAACCGAATTCTTCCAGCAGCGCGCGAGCGACTTGCGCGCTCGGCAAACCCACGGCCACCCGATCCGCCGGATCCAGCGCGTCCACCCAGGACTCGCGGTGGAGTTGCTCGCGCTCAGCCAGGCGTGCCCCCTGAAGCTCCGCTCGCTCCGCAGCCGAGAGCTGCGGCTCGAGCCACACCGCGATGTTCCAGGACAACTCGGCGTGACGGGTTTCGTCTTCGGCGATGCGGGCCATCTGGACGGCCACCGCGGGATCGCCGGCAAGTGCCGCCTGGTGATGTGCGAGCAGCGCGCCGAAGGTTTCTCGCACACAACCCTCCACCGCGTTATCGAGCGCAAACTCGAATCGTGCGCGGCGCGGTTGTGGCTGGATCTGCGGCGCCCGGGGTTTCGCGCCGAAGCTGCGCGCGAGTGCCGTCATCGCTCGCGCGTGGCGAACCTCATCGCAGGCAGCTGCTTCGGCTGCCGCTATGAGCTGCAGTGGCGCGGCGAAGGCGCGCAGTTCGTCGGCAATGCGTTCGAACGCACAGACACTGGCGGCTTCGAGGTGCGCAAGGCGCGCGAAGTGGTCGCCGAGTGCCGATTGCGGCTCGTGGCTGCGCGCCGGCAACAAGCCTGCGGGGCGGCGACCGCTCGCGCACGGTGGTCTGTCTCCGATCTTCTTCGTCTCGTCGGATACGATCTTGCCTGCGGCGTCGAACTCCAGAGTGCGTTCGAGGTTGGGCGCGCAACTGTCCCAGATGGTTTGCACGCGCCAGTTGCCCGGATGGGCGTATTGCGTGCCGGATGGTCCGTTCGCGCGGCGGCAGGCGATCACCATCTCTTCCCAGAACGCGACCAGCACGGCCTTGTGGGGCCGGTCGATCGTGCCGAGCAGCTCCATCAATTCGTCCGTGCCGTCGAAGCGTTTGACCTCGTCGCCGAAGGTGGTCACGCCGAACGATGTGCAGTCGCCCTTCCCGGTCTTGCATCCCTCACTCGGCACCAGCAGCGCGTTCAAGCGTGCCTTGCACGCGTCCACATCGCTGCTGGTCGCGCACTCGGTGCCCATCGCGTCCTGCCGGAAGACATCCGCAGGTTCGGCGATCGCGCTGAAGTGGATGGGACGCATGCGATAGACACCGAAGTAGTCGACCTTGCGCGTCAGGTTGATCGCCTTGCCAAACAGCTCCGGGTTGCCCGGATCGCAGGGGATCGGCATCCACGCACCGGGGTCCGGCACCGACCCTGCGTCGTCGCCGGGTTGTCCCGCATCCTCGGTGATCGGCTGCCAACGCGATGCATCAGGCGGTGGCTGCGCGACTGTCCCCGCCATCTCCATGGTCGGCGATGCGGGCTCCTCGCGCGTCGCCGGCTGAGCGCGACGGGTCTCGCCGGGGCGCGGCACAGCTTGGCTCATGTCCGGGGCCTCGGAGCCGTTCGCGCAAGCGGCCGGAGCACCGAGTGAAGCGGCCACCGCCCAGCGAGCGAGCGCCCGCAGCGTGTGGCCGACCGGATGCGGCATGAGGAGCTTGCCTGCGGAGTACCGGGGCTTGGCCATGGCCCTGCCTCGAGCAAGGCACATGCCAAGCTCGGGCCCGCAGCCGCAAGCTGCAGACCCGAGCCCATCCACTACATCTCCAGCGCCTTGAAGCGCTCGAGCTGCCGATCGAGCTCGGCGTTCACGGCTGCAGCACCGCGCTCGTCCAGGTCCGCGCTGCCGAGGATCGCGTCTCCCATCAGCTCGCGCTCCCACTGCAGCAAGTCGAACAGGCCTCGCGGGCGGGGCCCGGGGAACGGCGGGATGCCGTTGCCGCAGTAGCCGTCGCCCTCGTAGAACTTCGCCTCGCTGCCGCCCCCGGCGATCGCCAGCCTGGCAGCCGCGTACTGGGTGTCGAACGTCGCGCCGACCGCCGCGAGCACCGTCTGGACCTTCGGCCGACTCGCCGCCAGCGCGCAGCCACAATCCTTCGCAGCCGTCTCCATCGCCACCCGCGCCTCCTTGATCGAGATCGCTCCACTCAGCGCGCGCGTGAAGATCGCTGCCGGACGGATGTACGGCCAGGCCCAGGGAGGGAAGTCGTTAAGGTCCCCGTCCGGAGCGATCAGCGCCGCGCCCTCGCCCTCGACTTCCGCTGGCTCGCTGCCCACGACCTCGGTCGCGCAGCCAAACAACATCGTCGCGAGCCCCACCCCCAGTATCGTTCGTCTTGCGTGTCGCATTTTCGCCTCCTCACGCCCGAGCACGGACGCGTGGAGAGGCGTTCGCGGCCAGCGCGGCAAACCTGAGTGACGTGCCGCACTCCCAGAGCCGTTTGTCCGTGTGTGACACGCGCGCACGCCCCGTGGTATGCAGCCGAAGCTCGCTGGTTGTCGGAGGGAGGATGCCGATGAATAAGCCCGTTCGTGGCGTGACGCGCCGAGACTTCGTCAAGAAGCTGGGGGTCGCCGCAGCCGTGACCGGCAGCGCGCCGTTGCTGACGCGCCGCGTGTTCGGCCAAGCCCAGCGCAAAAAGCTCAAGATCGCTCAGTGGAGCCACTTCGTACCCGAGTACGACAAGTGGTTCGACACGGTGTTCTGCAAGCAGTGGGGCGACAAGAACAACACCGACGTGACGGTGGACCACATCGCGGTCAACGAGCTTCCGGCGCGCGCAGCCGCAGAGGTCGCCGCCAAGAAGGGACACGACCTGTTCGGGTTTCTGTCCCCACCCGCAGCGTTCGAGAACCAGGTGCTCGATCTGACCAATGTCTATTCAGCCGTCGAACAGAAGCACGGCAAGAAGATCGAGCTGGCCCACAAGTCGACCTACAACCCGAAGACCAAGAAGTACTTCGCGTTCTCCGACTCGTACGTGCCGGATCCCGGGAACTATCACAAGGACCTGTGGACTGCGGCGGGCTTTCCGAAGGGCCCCGATACCTGGGAGGACCTGCGCGTCGGCGCCAAGAAGATCCGCGAGACGTCCGGGAATCCCTGCGGCATCGGCATGTCGCAGGAGCTGGACAGCAGCATGATCTTGCGCGGGCTGCTCTGGTCGTTCGGCGCCTCCGAACAAACTGCCGACGGGCAGATCTGCATCAATTCCAAGCAGACGATCGAGGCGCTGAAGTTCATGCGCTCGCTGCACAAGGACGCGCAGACCGCCGAGGTGTTCACCTGGGATCCCGCGGCCAACAACCGCGCCATGCTGGCGGGCAAGACCTCGTACGTGGCGAACGCCATCTCGATCACGCGCCAGGCCGAACGCGAGAAGCAGCCCATCGGCAGCAAGATCATGCTCTGCAAGGCCCTCAAGGGGCCGGTGCGACGCATCGCCGCCGAGCACGTGATGGATTGCTACGTGGTCTGGAACTTCGCCGAGAACAAAGAGGGCGCGCAGCAGTTCCTGATCGACTACATGGCCGCGTTCCGAGACGCCTTCATGGCCAGCAAGTTCTACAACTTCCCGTGTTTCCCGCAGACCGTGCCCGACCTGCAGCAGCAGATCGCCAAGGATCCGACGGCCGATCCACCGGACAAGTACGCCGTGCTGAGCGACGTACTCGACTGGGCGACGAACGTCGGCTACCCGGGCTTTGCCAGCGCCGGGATCGACGAGGCCTTCCGCACCTGGGTGATCCCGACCATGTTCGCCAAGGTGGCGCGCGGCGCCGAGACGCCCGAGAACGCAGCGGCAGCGGCGGACAAGGAATACCGGCGCATCTTCGCACGCTGGAAGTAGCCCAGCGATGGCGATCGTCGAGACCAGAGGGCTTCGCAAAGTCTTCGCAAACGCAGAGACGGCAGCCGTCAACGGCATCGATCTGCAAACCAAGGAGGGCGAGTTCCTGGTGTTCCTCGGCCCTTCGGGCTCGGGCAAGAGCACCCTGCTGCGCATGATCGCCGGGCTCGAGGCGCCGAGCGCCGGCGAGATCCTGATCGGCGGACAAGTGGTCAACGCGCAGTCGCCGCGCGAGCGACGCATCGCCATGGTGTTCCAGAGCTACGCGCTGTACCCGCACCTGAGCGTGTACGAAAACATCGCCTTCCCGCTCAAGGCGCAGGGCGTGCCCAGGGCGCAGCACGCGGACAAGGTGAAGTGGGCCGCGGGCCTGCTCGGCCTCGAGCGCCTGTTCGCGCGCAAGCCGCGCGAGCTCTCGGGCGGCGAGCGACAACGCGTGGCGCTGGCGCGCGCGATCGTGCGCGAACCCGCGGTGTTCCTGCTGGACGAGCCGCTGTCCAACCTCGACGCCAAGCTGCGGCTCTCCGCGCGCGAAGAGCTCGAGCACTTCCATCGCCGCATCGGCACCACCACGATCTACGTCACGCACGACCAGGTCGAGGCCATGGCGATGGGCGATCGGATCGTCGTGCTGCACCAGGGCACGGTGCGCCAGATCGGCACGCCCCGCGAGGTCTACGACGAACCCGCCGATGCCTTCGTCGCCTCGTTCCTCGGCTCGCCGCCGATGAACCTGTTCGAAGACGGCGAGTTCCTGGTCGGCTTTCGGCCGGAGCACCTGCAGCCCACGGCGGCAGCGAACCCAGGCGCGCTCAGCTTCGCGCTGCGCGTGCAAAACCTCGAGTACCTGGGCTCGGAGTGGATCCTGTACGCGAAGATCGAAGAGGGGCGCTTTGCGCAGCGCGAGGTGATCGCTCGCCTGCCGGCCGGCGCCTCGGGCTATGGCGTCGGTCAGAGCCACGACTTCTCCGTCGCGACCGAGCACCTGCACTTCTTCGACAAGGCCAAGCAGACGCGCCTGGCCGCGAGGCCCGCGTGGCCGTAGCTCGCGACGCACGCGGGGTTTCGGCATCGCTGCTGGGCATCGGCATGTTCGCCCCCGCCCTGCTCTACATCGTGCTCCTGGTGGGCTTGCCGTTCGTGCTCGCGTTTCTGTACGCGTTCGGCGACGTCAAGGTGGGCAGCGAGGGCTATCGCTTCGTCGGCTTCGAGAACTTCGCGAGCATCTTCGAGAGCCCGAGCTTCACGCAGGCCCTGAAGAACTCGCTGATCTTCACCGTAGCCTCACAGCTGCTGTCGCTGACGGGCTCGCTGACGCTCGCGCTCCTGCTCGACCGACCCTTTCGCGGGCGGCGCCTGGTGCGCTTGCTGGTGCTCCTGCCCTGGGTGGCGCCGATGTCGATCGGCGCGATCGGCTGGAAGTGGATGTTCGACTCGATCTACAGCGTGATCAACTGGGTGTTGATCGCGCTGCACCTGGTCAAGCCGTTCGACGCGCCGATGTGGCTCGGCGAACCCGAGTTGGCCATGACCGCAGTGATCCTGGTGCACAGCTGGCGGCTGATCCCGTTCTCGACCGTGATCATCCTGGCCGGGCTGACCGCCATCCCGAAGGACATTCCGGAGGCTGCAGCCATCGACGGCGCGGGCTTCTGGCGCGTGCTGTTCCAGATCACGTTGCCGATGCTGCGCCCGATCCTGAACGTCGCGCAGCTCTTCGGCATCGTGTTTACGTTCACGGACATGACCGTGGTTTACCTGCTCACGCAAGGCGGACCGTTCGACTCGACGCAGGTGCTGCCGTCGCTCGCCTTTGCGACGGGCATCCTGGGCGGCGATCTGGCCGCAGGCGCAGCGATCGCGCTGTTCATCGTGCCGCTCTTGCTGGTCGTCGCCTTCGCGATGCTGCGAGCCGCGCACCGTGCGGAGCTGACTTGATGAGCCTGCGCAGCCGAATCGCACGCGCCTGCTTGCTGCTGAGCCTGGTCGCCTCGCTGGCCTTTCCTTTCCTGTGGATGGCCATCACTGCCTTCAAGCGCACCAGCGACCTGTACAACACCGAGCACAATCCGTTCCTGTTCAACGAACCGCCGACGTTCGAGCACATCGTCTTCCTGTTCGAACAGACGCGCTACCTGCGCTGGGTCGGCAACACGCTACTGGTGGGCGCCAGCGTGGTCGCGATCACCTTGCTGCTCGGCCTACCCGCGGCCTACTCGCTCGCACGGCTCAGCGGCGCCTGGGGCCGGCGCCTGGGCATCGCCATCTTTCTCACCTACCTGGTCCCGCCCACGCTGCTGTTCATCCCGCTCTCCCGCGTGGTGTCGTGGCTCGATCTGCAGGACTCGCTCTGGTCGCTGATCGTGGTCTACCCGACCTTCACCCTGCCGTTCTCGATCTGGCTCCTCACGGGTTTCTTCAAGGCCATCCCGAAGGAGCTCGAAGACGCCGCGCTGGTCGACGGTCTGACGCGCTTTCAAACCTTCCTGCGCGTGATGGTCCCGATGTCGACCTCGGGCATCGTGAGCGTGGTGATCTTCTCGTTCACGCTCGTCACGCAGGAGTTCATCTACGCGCTCACGTTCATCTCGACCGAGACGCAGCAAATGCTGAGCGTGGGCGTGCCGACGTTCCTGATCCGCGGCGACGTCTACTTCTGGGGCTCGCTGATGGCGGCCTGCCTGATCACGAGCCTGCCGACCGCGCTGCTCTACAACCAGTTCCTGGATCGCTTCATCCACGGCTTCACCGCCGGCGCGGTGAAGTGATCACTTCGCGCTCGCGGCCAGCTCCTTGACGCGAGCCAGCGTGGCGGGCGGATACATGCGCCCGGACAGGCTGTTCTGGATGGTCACGACCATCTGCTCGTACTCCTTCATGGCGTCGGCGTTCCACTCGTTGGCGGCGTAGCCGCGCTTGAGCAGGTTCTGATAGGAGCGCTCGTCGGCCGCGCGGATCTCGTCGCGGTCCGCCTGGTTGTTCTTGGTGAGCTCGGAGTTCACGTGCTCCTGCACCGGGGCCGGCATCTGCTTCCACTTGCTGGACTCGACGATCACCGCGCCTACCAGCACGCCAGTCGTGATCTTGGTCATGTTCTTCAGGTTGCTGTGCCACTGCAGCGCGACCAGCGCGACCGGCGTGGAGATCACCATGTCGATCATGCCCGTCGAGAGCGCGCCGAACACCTCCGGCACGCCGAGCGGCACACCGGTCGCACCGGTCGCCGCCATGATGCCCTTGGACGAGCTGCTCGCGGGCCAGACCCACGGCCGCATGGTGCGGATCGACGTCGGGCGCGTGATCGGCGTCTTCGCGAACCAGCGCAGCTGACCCGTCTCACCCCAGCGCAACAACTTGTAGCCCGCCTTGTCGAAGCCGGCTTCCCACTCCTTGTTCATCACCGCCTGGACGGCTTCCAGCTGTTTGTAGCCGCGGATCGTACCCGGCAGGTTCAGCAGCGTCGTCTCGCGCACGATCTGACTGAGGCCGATGCTGGTGATGGTCGTACAGTCCATCTGCCCGACCTTGATCTTGCGCAAGACATCCGTCTCATCGCCGGCCACCCCGCCCGCGTAGAGCCGCACACCCCAACCGTTCTGAGTCGCCGTGCGTAGACTCTTGTCGAGCCTGAGGAACGTCTTCGACAGATCGGAGTCACGCGGCGCGATCACCGCGACGCGGATGAACTGGGTCTCGGCCGCCGTCGCGATCCGCGAGCCCGTGGGTATGCAAAGCAATAAGGATCCCAGAAGCGCAGCTGTCAGCACCTGACGCAACATGACTGTCCCCTTGTACGATGACCGCCCCGAGTGGCCGCATCATGCTCTGGTTCAGGTGCGCTCACAAGCGCGATGCAGCTGTCGGCTGCAAGCCAACTCGCACGCCTCTAACAATCAGATGCCGGATTCGGACCGATCGACGAGGCTGACTCGCGGTGCCCCAACGATATGGCTGAATGAGCCATATGATTCTCCCTGGCAGTCACCGGGTTGTATGCTACCTAACCGACTCCAGAGATAACGTGTGAGCCCAGCGCTCACTCACCCACAGGGGATCGCATGCGAGTATCGGGCGACGCTCTCCCCGCCTCGTCTTCGGCCGTGACCGAAGCGGCGGGATCCATTCACTTATCGGCCGCTGATCCGGCACCCGTGGACCTGATCGAGGTGCGCGCGCCGTACTGCGCCCTGCGCGACGTGCAGGCCGTGCAACCAGGTCGAGTCTCGGCGCTGGTAATCCCCGAGCAGTCGGTGGATCTGGAATTAGGCGAGATCGCAGCCGCCGAAGCAGGGCGGCACATGGCGATCCTCGGCAGCGTCGCCTGTGCGACGCACCGACGCGATCGAGAGCGCCGCTCGTACTATCTCGCGGAGCGCGCGGTGCTCCGCTCATCCGAGTCGCTGGGCGCAGCCTCGAAGATGAGCCCGCTGCGCCTCGATGCGCACTGTGTACAGTCAGGCAGGCGTCAGGCGCGAGCGGAATGTGAGATCCGCCGAGGAGACGGGACGTTACTGTTCGGACTGGACGTAACGTACAAGCTCGTCCCCGAGAAGATCTTCCAGCGCTTGTTCGCGGCGTTTCGCGTCGACATGCGGCGAACGGTCCGCACTGCAGGTGCAGCCTCGGAGCCCGTCGAGTACCTGCGCAAGAACCCCTACCGGCAGCGCCTGCAGCTGACGGTCGCCGAGCTCGATCGGCAGCGCATCCGCTGCGAGGTTCCCAGCGTGTCGGTCGAAGCCTGCGCCGGCCACTTCCCGCTCTATCCCGCGGTGCCCGTGGCGGTGCTGATGGAGGCGTTCTCCAACGCAGGCGGCGCGCTGCTACGCACCCATCGCGGCGCACCGGAGCTTCGCTATCGCGTTCGCAGCGCCGACGTCCATGCGTCCCGGCTGGTGTTCGCGGGGCAATCGATCGTGATCCACGGCGAAGTGCTCGAAGACGTGCCGGACGGCGTCGCGATGCAGATGCGCGCGTGCCTGCTCGAAGGCGCCGAAGTGGCCAGCGCGAAATTCGTCCTGGATGGCGTGCCTGCGGGTAGCGAGCCAGGCTGATGTCGCGCTCGCTCGCCAGCTTGCCCGGACCTCCCAGGCTGCCACTGCTCGGCAATGCCCATCAGCTCGACCCGCGACAGTTGCACCGCCAGCTCGAGGCCTGGCAGCAGCAGTACGGGAACGCCTTCGTGGTGCGCCTGGGCAAGAAGCCACTGCTCGTGCTGGCCGAGACCGAACACGTTCAGCGCGTGCTTCAGGAACGACCCGACACGTTTCGACGCTTCTCGCCGATCGAGACGGTCACGCGCGAGATCGAAGGCTACGGCCTCTTCTCCGCGGAGGGCGACGATTGGCGGCGCATGCGCAAGCTGGTCCTGCCCGGCTTCAGCCTGCGACAGCTGCGCGATTTTCACCCCGATCTCGTGCGCATCACGCAGCGCCTCGGACGCTCGTGGCAAGCGGCGGCGAGCCGGCGACAAGCCGTGGATCCACTCGATGCGCTCAAGCGCTACACGGTCGACGTCACGTCGCAGGTGGCGTTCGGGCGCGATCTGAACACGCTCGAGCGGCCGGACAGCGATCTGCAAGCGCACCTGGCCTGCCTGTTCGCCGCGATCAACCAGCGCATCAACGCCGTCTTTCCTCACTGGCGCTACCTGAAGCTGCCGCGCGACTACCGCATCGAACGTTCCAAGCGCCGGGTGCGCGAGGTGATGTTCGAGATGATCCACGAGGCCGAGGCGCTCCTCCGGTGCGAGCCCGCGCGGGCTGCGGCACCTCGCACGCTCCTCGAAGCGATGCTCGCAGCGCGCGACAGCACCGATCCGGCGAGCCGCATGAGCGACGACGAGGTCGCAGCCAACGTCGCCACCTTCTTGCTGGCCGGCGAAGACACCACCGCCAACACGCTGGGGTGGGCGCTGCACTACCTCGCGCACCGGCCGGAGATTCGCCAGCGGGCGCAGCTGGAAGCCGACGCAGTGCTGGGCGACGCCGAGCTCGCGACGACCTTCGAAGACATCTCCAGGCTGCGCTACATCACGGCGATCGTGCACGAGACGCTGCGCCTGCGCGCCGTGTTGCCGGTGCAGTTCATGGAAGCGCGCAGCGACGTTGCGCTCGGCGACCTGCAGGTCCCCGCGGGCACCGCGCTGTTCTTGCTCACGCGCCGCTGCGCCATGCAGCCGAGCAACTTCACGGACCCCGAGCGCTTCGAGCCCGAGCGCTGGCTCTCGCCGGCAGAAGCCGGCCTGTGTCCCGGCCGCGCGCACAATGCGCGCGCGAGCTTCGCGTTTGGAGGCGGCCAGCGGACCTGTCCCGGCCGCGCGCTCGCGCTGGTGGAGTGCGCGCTCGTGCTGTCGATGGTCCTGCGCAAGTTCGAGATCCGCGCAGACTACGACGAAGCCTCGGTAACCGAGAGCTTCGACTTCACCATGCAACCCGTCGGCGTGCGCCTGCGCTTCGCAGCCCGCGGCGGCGACGTCCACACCCGCAGGCAGCGAAGTGGCGTCGCCGAAGGAGCCCGGTCATGAAGCACTTGCACGGCAAGGTCGCGCTGGTCACCGGCGCCTCGAAGGGGCTCGGCGTGCATATCGCCCACGCGCTCGCCCGGCAAGGCGTCCACCTGGTGCTCGCCGCACGTAGCGTCGGCGCGCTGTCCGAGGCCTGTCGCGGCGCCGAAGCCCACGGCGTGCGCGCGCTGCCGGTGCCCGTCGATCTCGGGGCGACGGACTCACTCGAGCACCTGGTAGAGCGCGCCGAGCAGGCGTTCGGCCGCATCGATCTGTTGATCAACAACGCCGGCGTCCTGCATACCGAGGCGTTCGCCGAGCTCGACCCCGAGGCGATCGACGAGACCATCCGCGTGAACCTGCGAGCACCGATGCTACTCGCGCGCCGCGTGTTGCCCGGCATGATCGCGCGCGGCGAAGGACACATCGTCAACATCTCGTCCGTCGCAGGTCTGGGCGGCGCGGCCTACACCGAGTCCTACTCCGCCACCAAGCACGCGCTGGTGGGCTTCACGCGTTCGCTGCGCCTGACCTTGCACGCCGAGGGTCATGCGGTGGGGGCTTCGGTCGTGTGCCCGGGCTTCGTGCCCGACACGGGCATGTTTCACGACAACATGCGAGCCAGCGGCGCGACCATGCCCGCGCGCTTCGGGCTGGCGACGGCAGCGTCGGTCGCGCGCGCCGTGATTCGAGCCATCCAGCGCGATCAGCCGGAAGTCGTGGTGAATTCGCTGCCGGTCAAGCCGATCGTGCTGCTGCTCACGGCCTTCCCTTCGATCGCCTCGCGCGTCGCGCGCGCGACGGGGATCGGCGAAGTCTGTCAGGACATGGCGGGCCGGCGCGCACATTGAGCCCGCCAGCGAGGCCCGGCTAGCATTTCATCTCGATTGAGATGATTACCAGCAGTCCTCCCGAGGAGCTCCTGTCCCCAGCCGCTGCGGAACGCGGCGTGTGCGCGATAGGCACGTGGCAAAACGTGGTGGTCATCGTGTGGTGGACGGCGGGCAACGGACCCGCGGCCGAACAGCTGGCCCGCGTCACGGCGCGCATGCGCGAGACGCACCCCGAAAAGGTCAGCCACATCCACCTGCTCAAGAATCTCGCGGGTCTCCCGAGCTCCGCGGCTCGCAACACCCTCGTGAAGATCATGCGCGACCATGACGAGGGCATCGCCAACTGCGCGGTGGTGGTCGGAGGGACTGGCTTCTGGGCGAGCACCATGCGCAGCGCCATTACGAACATGCGCATGCTCGCGCCGGGCACCTTCGAGATGCGGCTGCACGCCTCGCCGGTCGAGATCGTCGAGTGGTTGCCGCAAGCGCACACCGAACGCACCGGCGTGACGCTCGCGCCCGACACGCTGGTCAGGCTGCTGCATCAAGCCGGGGTCTGGCTCGACGACGGCAGGGTGGCGGTGCCGTATTAGCGACGGCGGTCGACGAGGATCCGCAGCACGTACCAGAAGAGCAGCATGACCGAGGCGAACAGCGCGAGCGCCGCGGCGACGTGCTGGCTGGTGCGGTAGCGCAGCATCACGTTCGAGGTGTCGTAGAGGATGTAGCCGCAGGCGAAGGCGACCATTACGTAGCTGAAGAACATGCCTAGCGTGAACCCGAACAGGATCGACGCCACGATCAGGCCCATCGCCGCCAGGCCACCGAACATCAAGATGCCGCGCAGGAACGAGAAGTCTTTGCGCGTGACGAACACGATGCCGGTCAGCGAGACGAACAGCATCAGCGTGATCATCGCTGCCTTGGACAGGATGTTCTCTTCGCCCTGCGCGCCGAGCATCAGCGCCATGCCGATCAACGGCAAGAACAGGAACGACTGCAGGACCGTGTACAGACCCAGGCCGGCATATTGGAGCGGCCGCGAAGTCGAGTTCTGCGCCCAGCGGTCCGCGACGTAGCTGACGCCGACGAAGCCGGCCATGATCAGCAGCCACATGTACTTGCTGAGTGACAGGAACTGAAACACCGCACCCGCCACCGGAGTGACGAACCACGCGGTCTCGAGCACGACGAACAGGATGATCGCACCGACCAGGTGCAGATACGTCCGCGTGATGAACGCGGCGCGTTCGTCGGGGGTCGCCTGCGCTACGACAGGCGCAGCATCGTAAAAGGCGGGCTGCTGTTGCATGACGGGTCTCCTTGCGCAGAAACGGTCACGTGACCTGTAGCCCATCCGCGGGGCCGCGCGCAAACCCGGGGGTACGGGTTTGTGCGACCGAGCAATTGCTCGTGCCGCAGCGGACCACCCGTCTCAGAGCAACAGCCCGTAGCAGCAGCCTTGCTGACAATATTGATCCACTGTGCAGTCGCTCGAGCTGCCGCAGGGCTTCTGGCCCTCTTCGCAGCGAAACTCGGTGCTCATGGCGCAATCGGCGGGTAGATCGGCCAGCGTCCGGCCCGGGCAGAGCTCGCAGCGGCCACACGGGTTGCCGCACTGCGAGCTCTTCTTGCAGGGCGGACACGCCTTGGGGTCGGTCAGCTTGTCCGGTGCCAGCGAACAGTGCTCGTTCAGCTCGATCGTCACCATGCTGCCGTCGGGCTTCGTGATGTCGCAGCAGCCGAAGCAGTCACAGCCGCTCGGGGTACGCGCGGCGCAGGTATCGACGCACGCGGTGCTGACCTGACAGCTCGAACAGCTGCCGTTGCCGGCCGGCGAGGCGCCGCGGAGGCACGCGCTCGCGTAGCGGCAGGCGTCGTTGCCCGTACCCATGTCCTCGTCCCAGAAGCAATCGCGGCAGCTCTTGGTCTTGCTCTGCCTGCCGGTGGCGAAGCTCGACTCGTCTTCGTCGAGCACACCCGTGCACTCGGGGTCGAGGCCGTCGATCAAGCCGTCGCCGTCGTTGTCCAGGCCGTCGTCGCAGGCACACGGGCCCTTGCCGCAGCGCGCGACCGGCGCGACCGCGCCGTCGGCCCGTTGCGCGTCCGTACTGGCATCCGCGCCGGAGTCTTCGGGCGCACGCGCGTCGACCTGTGCGTCGCGCGGACGGGTATCGGTCGTGTCGTGGCCCAGGTCGACCCACGTGCCCGGCTCACAGGCCGCGACCAGCAGCCAGAGCACGAAGCTTCGAAGAACGACCTGGTGCCCGCCGCTCATGGCTGCGGGGGTACGGCTCCGCGCAGCTCGCGCAAGCGTGCGTTGGCTTCCTTGACGAAGCGACCGTGTGGATAGCGCGCCAGGTAGCGCACCAGGCCGCGCTCCGAGTTGCGGTCCGCCGAGAGCCGCGCCGCCGCGAAGGCAGCGTTCTCGCCTGCGGGCAGCGCTGCGAAGCGCTGGGCCACCCGCGCGTATGCCGCCTCGGCGGCACGCGAATCACCAGCCACGAGCGCACACTCTGCCTGAAGGGTCCAGGCCTCGGCACGCTGCTTGGCGGAAAGCGATGCTGTGAGCACCGGGCCGAGGAGCTTTTGTGCGCGGCCGACCTCGCGCTGACCGAGCGCCTGACGCGCACGCTCGAGCTGTGCGTCGACGTCGAGCGTGCTCGGCTGCACGCGCTCCACGGCGACCTCGGGCGCCACTTGCGCGACCGGCTCCGGCGCGGTGACGGGCGCCGGGGGAACAGGCTTGCTCGCGACCTGCGTCGGCAGGCGCCAGCTCTCGCCCGCGCCGAGCAGCGCCAGGCGCTGACCCTGGGGCGAGACCACCTCCACGCGCCCGCGCGCCACCTTCACCTGCTCGCGCGAGACCTGGAAGCTGGTGCCGAGCACGTGCACGCTGAAGCGTGCTGTGACGACGCCGAACGATTGGTGGAGCGTCGGATCCACGTCGGCGGCCAGGCTGCCGCGCTCGAGGTGCACGAGGCGCGTGCGCGAGTCCCAGCGCGCCTGCGTCTCTTTGCTCAACTCGACCTTGGCGTGTGCCAGCGCGACGCGCGCGCCGTTGTGCGTCTGCAGCCGAGCTTCCGCTGCCAGCGCGGCACCACTCTGCAGGCTACGCCCCGCACTCTCGAGCTCGCCCGACAACACGCGGTCGCCCATCGGCGAGCCCGCGCGCAGCACCACCGCCAAGACCACCAGCGCCACCGCGCTCAGCGCGCCGAACGCGCTCGGCATCAGCCAGCTCCGCTGCGCCGCTGACCGCTGCAGCGGCCGCTGGGCTTGCGCGAGTGCGTGCAAAACCGCTCGCTGGCGCGCGCTCGCCGGCAAGGACGCGGCGCCGGCGTCGCTGATCTCGCGCAGCCCATCCAGGAGCATCGCCTCCGCCGAGCAGTCGGCGCAGTGCGCCAGGTGCTCCTCGAGCCGGAGCGCAATCGCATCGGACAAGCCGGCGCGGCGTCCGGCCAGCCAACCCGTGGCCTGCAGACACGCAACGCGGATCATGACTCGACCTCCGTCACATACTCTCGCAGCAGCGGATCTCGCTGCGCGCGTTTCATCAGCTCGCGCCGGGCCCAGAAGACGCGCGACTTGGTCGCGGTCAAGCTGGCTCCGGTCAACGCGGCGACGTCTTCGATCGGCATGCCCTCGAACACGTGTAGCACGAACGCCACACGCTTCTTCGGGGCGATGCGCTCGAGGTGGGCCTGAAGCCGTTGCACGCGCCGCTGCGTATCCAGCTCCAACTCGGGAGCCCCGAGCATGCCGCGCGGGTCGGGACTGTCCTCGAGCTCCGGCAGCTGCGAGCGGCGGCGGTGGCTCGCACTGCGCAGGCGGTCCTGGGCGGTGCGGATGGCGATGCGTGCCAACCAGGTACGCACCTGGGCCTCGCCACGGAAACGCGGGAAGGCGTGGATGGCGGCCAGAAACGTGCTCTGCAGTAGATCTTCCACTTCGACCGCCGATCCCACCATGCGCCCCAGCAATCGCTCCAGGTAGGGAGCGTGGGCGACGAACACGGCCTGCAGCGCGCGGCGGTCGCCCTGGCGACACGCCTCGATCTGGTCTAGTTCCTGCGCCGAGAACTCGGGAAGCAGGTTGACGACGCGGCCCATTGACCTGAATTGTGGAACGTCCGCGTGCTTGGGATGAAAAAAATTCGAGCCGTCCTCCGGGGATGGGCGCTGGCATGCTGCCTGGTGGGACTGTGGGCGCGTGGGGCCCACGCCGCCGATCCGCGGCTCCTGGTGGTGGAGCCGCCGGGCTCCCACGGCGGCTTCCTGAGCGCGCTCCGCATTCAGCTCATCGGCCTGGCCGAGCCGGAGCGCATCGTGCAGCCGTTGGCGGCGACCCCGTCCGCGCAAATCGAGGCTGGAACCGCCCTGGCGCGCAGCCAGCACGCCCTCGCGAGCGTCTGGCTCGATCCGCCGCTGAACCGCCCCTCGGGCGTGGTGCTCCTGTACGTGGTCGGAGAGCGCGAGGGTCGCGCACTGGTCGAGGTGGTGCGCGTGCCGGGTGAGCGCGGGCCGGCCCTCGAGCGCACTCTGGCGCTCAAGGTGCGAGAGGTGGTGACAGAGCTCCTGCGGAGCGCGAGCAGTGTGCCGAGCGCTCCCACGGCCGAGCAGCTGCAGGCCCCGCCCCCGCCGCCAGCGGC
>DATEOF010000466.1:0-23970 GCA_035274465.1 Polyangiales bacterium | reverse complement strand
TCGGCGCGCAGTACACGCGCGAAGACAACCGCGTGGAGGGGCCCAACCACATCGTGCTCGGCACGCTCTCGGTTCCGGTCCCCGCCGTCGAGCACAACCAGGGCGCGCGAGCCGCAGCACGCGCCGATCTGTACGTGGCCCGCGCCGAGCTCGATGCCGCGCGCTCGCTGCTCACGAGCCAGGTCGCCCGCGCGCGGAGCGAGGTGGCGGCAGCTGCCGCGCGCGTCCGCGCCTACGGCACGGAGATCCTGCCGCGCCTGGTCGAGAACCTCAGCCTGTTGCGGCGCTCGTTCGAGCTCGGTGAGATCGATCTCATGGAGCTCTCCATCGGCCGCGAGCGCTTCCTGCGCATCCAGAGCGACGCGCTGGTCGGCCACCTCGACTACTTCGTCGCGCTCGCCGGCCTGGAGCGCGCGGTGGGGGCCGACCTGTGGCGCGACGAGCAGCACGAGGAGCACAACCCATGAAGCGCATACGTGCGAACGTGCTGCTGCTGCTTGCAGCCACGAGCTGTGCGGAGAAGGTAGGCGCTCCGGATCACGACGAGCATCGCGAGGAAGGCGAGCATCGCGCCCACGCCGGCGAGGTGAAGCTCAGTGCGGACGCGGTGAAGCTCGCGGGCATCCGGGTTGAGTCTGTGGAGCGCCGCGCGCTCGGTGCTGGCGCGGCGATCCCGGCCGAGGTTCAGTTCGAGGCGACGAGCACCGCGCACGTCGGGCCGCTGGTTCCCGGGCGCTTCACGCAGATCGCCGTCGCCCAGGGAGACAAGGTGCGCAAGAACCAGCTGCTAGGGGTGGTCGCGTCGAGCGACGTCTCGGTGGCGCGTGCGCGGCTCGATCAAGCGCAGTCGCGGCTCGCTGCGGCCGAGGCCGGGCTGCGCCGCCAGCAGCAGCTGACGAGCGAGGGCATCGGCGCCCAGCGCGCGTTGGTCGAGGCACAGGCACAGGTGGGTGAGCAGCGCGCCGAGGTGAACGGCCTGCGCCAGCAACTCTCGGTCTTCGGCTCCGGCAGCTCGGGAGATCTCAAGCTGGTCTCGCCCATCGAGGGCATCGTGGTCGAGCTGCTCGCGACCCTGGGCGAGACGGCGAGCGCCGATCAAGCCGCCTTCGTCGTGACCGATCCCACGCGCGTCTGGGTGCGGGGCAACGTCCCGGAGCTCGAGATCGAGCGCGTGAAAATGGGCATGGTCGTGTTGGTGCGCCTGCACGCGTTCCCCGACGCGGCGCTCTCGGGCAGCGTCACGTACATCGCGCCGGCACTCGAGGAGCGCACGCGCTCGCTACCGATCCGCGTCACGCTCGATCAGCCCGATCCGCGCCTGCGCAGCGGGTTGGTGGCCGACATCGAGCTCGTCGGTGGCGCGCGCGACGAGCGCGTGCTGGTGGTTCCGACCGACGCGCTGGCCACCCTCGATGGCCAGCAGGTCGTGTTCGTGCCCGCGGACGAGCCCAACACCTTCAAGCCCCAGGCGCTGCTGCTCGGCCGGCGCGGCGGCGCGTACTACGAGGTGCTCGCAGGCTTGAAGGAGGGGCAGCCGCTGGTGGTGAGCGGCGCGTTCACGCTCAAGAGCGCGCTGAAGAGTGGAGAGCTCGCGGGCCATGAGCACTAGTCCTCCGCCCGAGGGATTTTGGCCGATTATCGCGCAGGGCCGGGCGCGCAGGGCAAGGCGCGACGACGAGGAATAGCGGCGACTATTTTGAGGAGGAGCAACGCAGCCATGCGCGTCCGGAACAATCGAGAATCGGTCGAAATCCCCCGGGCGGAGGACAGGGCCCGATCGTGAAGAAGCTGGTCGAGCTGTGTTTGAAGTGGCCGCTCCTGGTGCTGGCGTTCGTGGTGGCGATCGTCGTGGTCGGCACGCGCAGCGCGCTGCTGCTGCCGATCGACGCGGTGCCGGACATCACCAACGTCCAGGTGCAGGTGCTGACGAACGCGCCGGCGCTCGGCCCGGTCGACGTCGAACGCACGATCACCTTTCCGGTCGAGTCGGCGATGAGCGGTCTGCCCGGCGTCGAGCAGATCCGCAGCGTCTCGCGCTTCGGCATCTCGGCCGTCACGGTCGTGTTCGAGGACGGCACCGATCTCTTGCGCGCGCGCCAGCTGATCTTCGAGCGGCTCGCCGCGGCGCGCGAGGAGTTGCCGGCCGGCGTGTCGCCCGAGCTCGGCCCGCTGAGCAGCGGCCTGGGTGAGGTCTTCCAGTTCGAGGTTGAGAGCTCGCGCATGTGCGCAGCAGGCGCGCCGGACACCGAACGATGTCACACGCCGATGGAGCTGCGCTCGCTGCTCGATTGGTTCATCGCTTACGAGCTGCGCGCCGTGCGCGGCGTGGTCGAGGTCAACTCGTTCGGCGGCGAGCTCAAGACCTACGAGGTCGAGATCCTGCCGGATCGGCTGCGCGGGCTGGACGTGTCGCTGAACGAGCTGTTCGAGGCGCTGGAGCGCAACAACGGCACGGCCGGCGGCGGCTACCTCGTGCGCTCGGGCGAGCAGCTGCTGGTGCGTGGCGAAGGCCGCATCCAAACGCTCGAGGAGATCGGCGACGTGCTGATCGACACCCGCGAAGACGGGCTGCCCGTCCGCGTGCGCGACGTGGCGCGCGTGCAGTTCGCGCCGATGATCCGCCAGGGCGCGGTCACACGCGACGGCCGCGGCGAGGTCGTGACCGGCATCGTCATGATGCTGATCGGTGCCAATGGCCGCGAGGTGGTGCGAGACGTGAAGAAGAAGCTCGCGCAGCTCGAGCCCTCGCTACCCGAAGGTGTGAGCATCGAACCGTTCTACGATCGCGCCGAGCTCGTCAAGCGCACGATCCGCACCGTGGCCACGAACCTCGCGGAGGGTGCGTTGTTCGTGGTGGCCGTGCTGTTCGTGTTGCTGGGCAGCGTGCGCGGCGGCCTGATCGTCGCGGCGGCCATCCCGTTCGCGATGCTCGTGGCCTTCACAGGAATGCGCGCGCTCGGGCTGAGTGGAAACCTGATGAGCCTGGGCGCGATCGACTTCGGCATCGTCGTCGACGGCTCGGTGATCGTGGTGGAGAACGCCGTCGTCCACCTGGCGGCCGCGGCGCGCGGCCAGTCGCGCCCGATGAGCTACCGCGAAGCGGCCGACGTGGTGTTCGCCGGCACGCTCGAGGTCAGCCGCGCGGCGGTCTTCGGCGGCGCGATCATCGCGCTCGTGTACGTGCCGATCCTGACGCTGGCGGGCATCGAAGGCCGGATGTTCAAGCCGATGGCCATCACCGTGCTGTTCGCGCTGGCCGGTGCGTTCGTCGCCTCGTTGACGTTCGTGCCGGTGCTGATCGCCACGCTCATGCGCCAGCACACCGAAGAGCGCGAGCCCTGGATCGTGCGCATGCTGCACCGCGGCTACGTGCGCGTGCTCGGTCCGGTGATGCATGCTCCGGGGAGCGTGGTCGCGATCTCGGCCCTCCTGCTTGCGCTCGCCGTGTGGATCGGCTCGCGTATGGGCGCCGAGTTCATTCCGCGGCTCGACGAGGGTGCGCTGGCGATTCAGGTGCTGCGACTGCCGAGCGTGTCGCTCGAAGAGAGCGTCCGCGGGGCCACGCGCTTCGAGAAGGTGATGCGCGAGTTCCCGGAGGTAAAGACGGTCGTGACGAAGACCGGGCGCGCCGAGATCGCCACCGATCCCATGGGTGTCGAGCTCTCGGACGCGCTGGTCATGCTCGCGCCGCAGGCCGAGTGGCGAACCGCCCACAATCGTGACGAGCTGATCGAGAAGATCTCGCGCCGGCTGGCCGAAGCGCTTCCCGGGCTCGGCTTCTCGTTCTCGCAGCCGATCGAGCTGCGCATGGCCGAGCTGATCAGCGGCACGCGCTCCGACGTGGCGATCACCATCTACGGCGACGACCTGGGCATGCTCGAGCAGCTCAGCTTGAAGGTGCAGTCGGTCGTGCGGCGAGTCGCGGGAGCGAGCGACGTGCGCGGCGAGCAGCTCGCCGGGTTGCCGACGCTCGAGGTGACGGTCGATCGCAGCGCGGCCTCGCGCTACGGCGTGGCGGTGCGCGATGCGCTGGACGCGATCGAGGCGGTCGGCGGCCGGCGGGTCGGCGAGGTCTACGAGGGCGAGCGCCGCTATGCGCTGCAGGCGCGGATCCCTGCCAACCTGCGCGACGACACCGATCAGATCCGCAACCTGCCGGTCAGCGGCGCCAAGGGACCGCTGGTGCCGCTCGGTCAGATCGCCAGCATTCGCATCACCGACTCGCCCGCCAGCGTCAGCCGCGAAGCCGTGCGCCGCCGAACCAGCGTGGAGGTGAACGTGCGCGGCCGCGACCTGGCGAGCTTCGCTGCAGAGGCCCAGGCGCGGGTGCGTGACGAGGTCAAGCTGCCGGCCGGCTACGTCGTGGCCTGGGGCGGACAGTTCGAGAACCTCAGCGCCGCCTCGCAGCGCCTGGCGTTCGCGGTGCCGCTCGCTCTGGGGTTGATCTTCATCCTGCTCTACATGGCGTTCGGCGGGCTCCGGCCGGCGTTGCTGATCTTCCTCAACGTACCGTTCGCAGCCGTCGGCGGCGTGCTCCTGCTCTGGGCGCGGCAACTACCGTTCTCGATCAGCGCGGGCGTGGGCTTCATCGCGTTGTTCGGCATCGCGGTGCTCAACGGCGTGGTCCTGCTCACGACGGTCAAGCACCTGCGTGCCGAGGGCCACGGTCCGTTCGAAGCCGCGAAGCAGGGCGCGGAACGTCGGCTGCGACCCGTGCTTATGACTGCCACGGTCGCAGCCCTCGGCTTCATGCCGATGGCGATCTCGACCAGCGCCGGCGCCGAAGTCCAGCGTCCGCTCGCCACGGTGGTGATCGGAGGCCTGCTCTCGGCCACGTTCCTGACACTGTTCGTCCTGCCGTCGCTGTACGCCTGGGTCTACCGCAAGGACGTCTAGCCCTTGCCCTGCAACACGTGTTGATCGCGGGTGCCACTGCTGCACCTCCGCAAAGTGGTCGCTCTACCTCGCCTCGCACGGCCCGCACGCTGGCACGTTGGTTGCTCGCGTGACGCCGCATGCTCGACTCAGCTCAGCTCGAAACCTCGCCTCGTAAGGTTCAAGTCAACCTGGCTACCCGAACTGCAGCCCTGCGCGCTGATGTCGCTGGCGAAGTGTTGGCGCCCGACGATCCAGGCTACGAACAGCGGCGCAAGGTATGGAACGGCGACTTCGACTGTCGTCCGGCCATGATCGTGCGCGCGAGCTGCGTGGAGGATGTGGTCGTCGCGCTGGCGTTCGCACGGGCGAATGGTTTCGAGATCACCGTGCGCGGTTGCGGTCACAGTTTCTCTGGGCAGTCGGTCGCAGACGGCGCGTTGATGATCGACCTTCGCCGCATGGACCGCGTGAGCGTGGATCCTGAAGCACGACGCGCCCGCGTGCAGGGCGGCGCCAACTGGAGCCAAGTCGATCGAGCTGCTCAAGCCCATGGCCTGGCGGTCACCGCGGGCCAGGTGTCTCACACGGGCGTCGCTGGGCTCACGCTGGGGGGAGGGTTGGGGTACCTGATGCGCGCCCACGGCCTGACGATCGACCATCTCGTCTCGGCCGAAGTCGTGACGGCCGACGGCCGCGTCGTGCGTGCCAGCGCCGGGGAAAACGAAGACCTGTTCTTCGGGCTTCGCGGCGGCGGCGGCAACTTCGGCATCGTGACCGAGTTCGAGTTCCAGCTCCACCCGGTCGGCCCCATCGTGCTGGGCGGCGAGTTGGGTTGGTCTCGCGATCAGGGGCCGGAGTTCTTTCGCGGCTATGTCGAGTTCCTCGCGAACTGTCCTGACGAGCTCATGACCACGCTGATCTATCTCGACCTGCCGCCCTTGCCGTTCGTGCCGCGCGCCCACCGCGGTAAGCCGGGCTGGATGGTGTCAGTTTGCGGGATCGACCGCGACAAGTGCGAAGCCGCGCTCGCAGAGTTGCGTAAGTGCGGGCCACCGCTGTTCGACGCCATTCAGCCCATGCCCTATCTGGCCATTCAAAGCTCGCTGGATGACATCGAGCCCTACGGAACCAAGTTGTACGGGAAGAGCCACTTCTTCCATGAGATCAGCGAAGAGCTGCTGCTGACCCTGCAAGAGCAGTTCGCCGATCTGCCCTCTCACGAAACGAAGGTCTTCTCGTTGCAGATGGGAGGCGCGGTCGCGCGAGTCAGTGACGACGCGATGGCGTTCACCGGGCGCAAGGCGGCCATGGCGATGATGTTCGAGGCAGAGTGGAAGGACGACTCCAAACGCGATCGCTGTGTGGAGTGGGTACGCCGCGTCTGGAGCGCGACCGAGAAGTTCGCCCAGGGAACGTACAACAACTTCGATCTGCACGGTGACGAGCAGAGGCTGCAAACGGTCTACGGTGCGGACAAGTACCGCAAGCTACAGCTGCTCAAGGCCAAGTACGATCCGCAGAACATCTTCCATCGGAACCACAACATCACGCCGGCAGACGGCGTGGTCGCGAACGCGCCCGTCGTGTCGCAGCGCTCGGCCGCCACGATGATGCGGGTGGCCCACCTCGTCATCCACGCGTACGACATGGAGGAATCTGCCGCATTCTACCGCGACGTGCTCGGTTTCGCAGAGATGGGTGAGTCGACCCGCACGCCCGGGGCGCGAGCCTTGGTGAGCCGAACGCCGGATGGTCGGGGTCAGCTCGAGCTCGATCTCGTCCCCAACAGCGTTGGCTGGAAGCTTCCCAACCCGTACCACTTCGCCCTCGAATCGGATCCGAGCTACTTCGAGGACGTCTACGCCACCTTGAAGCGACGGGGCGCCAAAGTGCTCTCTGCGCCACCACCCCAGCCCAACACGGGAGGATACGGCGAGCTGGCGGTGCGCGGGACCGAGTACCGTCGCTTTCTGTTCGTGGATCCGACGCTCGTCTATCACGAGCTCATGACTCGTACATCCTCGCAATCGGCTCCGGTCACGACATTGCGAGTCAATCACCTCATCGTCGGTGCGCATGACGTCGCGACTTCCGCGGCTTTCTACGCGAGTCTGTTTGGGTTCAAAGACCTGGGCGAGAACCCACATGCCGAAGGTGCCAGAACGATGGTGCTCTATTCGGCCGACTACGACGAGGTGTTCGAGATCGTCGTGCACCCATACGACGATTGGCTCCTACCCAATCCGTCGCAGGTCTCGCTGGAAGTCGATCGCGACACCTTCGATCACATCCTCGCGGCTGCGGATCGTCTGAAGATCATCATCTGTGCGGAGGGGGATCGCAGGTTCCGCGTAGTCGACCCCTCGAACACACGCATCGAAATTCTGACCACCTGAGCGCATCGATAGACCATGGCCAAGACTCCACCACCCGCAGTCGTTTCCGTCACCGGTGTGGCCCGAGCCGGGCTGGATATTCTGAAACGAAATCTAGTGCCGCCGTCGATCGCCGTCGTGGACCTGGTGAGCGATTTTTGGGCGTTTCACGTCGCGTATTCGCTGGCTGAGTTGCAGGTGCCCGAAGCATTGCGCGACCGTGCTCGATCGAGCGGGGACGTGGCGCGTGAGCTGAGCTTGGATGTGGACGCGCTGTACCGCGTATTGCGCGCGGCGACGATGATCGGGTTGTGCGAGGAGTTGCCCGATCGGGTATTCGCACTCAAGCCGATGGGTCGCGCCTTGTGCAGCGAGCCGCAGGGCTCGTTTCGAGACTTCGTCGTCTTCATGGGGCGACACGGCACGCGCTTCTGGCGTCGCCTACCGGACTGCATTCGGCAGGGGAAGACCGCGGTCGAGCTCGAGACCGGTCAGAAGCCATTCGACTACTGGACGGGCGATCCGAGTGTCGCGGAGGACTTCAATCGCGCGATGACGGCCACGAGCGTCATCTCGTGCGAAGCGTTCGTCGCCGTGTACGACTTTTCGTTCGCTGCCACGGTGGTCGATGTCGGCGGCGGACAGGGCAGGCTCTTGGCTTCGATCCTGCAAAAAGCGCCCAATGCACGCGGCATCTTGTTCGATCTGCCGAACGTCGTCAGTGGCGCACGGTCGAATCTCGAGTCGCTCGGCGTGGCGCAACGCGTCGAGATCGTCTCCGGTGATTTCTTTCAGAAGGTGCCGGCCGGCGCCGACTGCTACGTCGCCAAGACGGTCATCCACGACTGGAGCGACGATGACGCGCGCAAGATCCTCCAGAACATTCGCAATGCCATGACCCCCGCCGCACGAGTGCTACTCTACGAGTCGGTCGTGTCGCCGCGCAACACCGCATCGTTCGCCAAGTTCCTCGACCTCCAGATGCTCGTGCACGCGGGTGGGCGAGAGCGAACCGTCGACGAGTACCGCGCGCTGTTCGCGAGCGTGGGACTCTCGCTCGAACGCGTGATGGGCACCGCCGGTCCGCTGTCGATCATCGAGGCTCGGGCGAGCTGACCCAGTCGAACGGAGTGAGGCTGTCATGGAAACTCGGCGAACTGCTCGGGATACGGAGTGCGACTGTGTCATCGTAGGTGGCGGACCCGCGGGAATGATGCTCGCGCTGCTGCTCGGGCGCGCAGGCCTGCGTGTGGTCGTGCTCGAAAAGCACGGAGACTTTCTGCGCGATTTTCGCGGAGACACAGTGCATCCGTCCACGTTGGAGCTGCTCGACGAGCTCGGCATCAAGCAGCGCTTCGATGCCTTGCCGCAAACGCGCACGAACGAGATGAAGATCCTGTTCAAGGACGGGCTGCACGGTGTCTTTGATTTTCGATCGCTCGAACCCTTTCCCTATCTCTCGTTCGTTCCGCAGTGGGATTTCCTCGACTTCCTCGCCAGCGAGGCCAGGCGAGCGTCGCGAGGGTTCGATCTGCGGATGCACCACGAAGCGGTCGACTTGATTTGGCGCAACGGCCGCATCGCCGGCGTGCGCGCGCGCACGCGCGACGGAGCAACCGTGCAGATCGAGGCCAAGCTCACGGTCGCATGCGATGGACGCAACTCGGAGATGCGCAAAGCGGCGGGCCTGGCAGCGTTCAATTTCGGCGCGCCGATGGACGTGCTGTGGTTTGGGTTGCCACGGGTGCCGAGCGATCCTGAGGATTCGTTCGCTGTCGCGCAACGCGGGCGCTTCCTCGTGCTGCTCAATCGCACCGACTACTGGCAGATCGCGTATGCCATTCCGAAAGGCCACGCGCCGGTTCTGCAGCGAGAACCGATCGCAGTGTTTCGCGACGAAGTTGCGCGGCGCCTTCCACTATTCGGCGATCGCACGGCGGCGCTTGCGAGCTGGGACGCCGTGCGCCTGCTCGAGGTGCGCGTCGATCAGTTGCTGCGCTGGCATCGGCCCGGTTTGCTCGTGATCGGCGACGCCGCGCACGCGATGTCGCCCGTCGGCGCAGTCGGCATCAACTTGGCGGTTCAAGACGCCGTGGCAGCCGCGAACTTAGTCACGGCGCCGCTTCTTCGCGGCCAAACCCCGTCTGCGCTTCATCTCGCTGCAGTTCAGCTGCGCCGGCAGTTGCCCGCAGCATGGATTCAGGCAATTCAGCAGCTGCTGCAGCGAGTCATCATCGCCCCGGCGCTCGCTGCCTCGGACGACCCGACGCCCATCCCGTTGCCTCTGGGGCTGCGCTTCGTGCTGCGCTTTCCACGCGTGCGTGCGCTGCCCGCGCGCATGTTCGGGCAGGGTCTGTGGCGCGAGCACATCGCGGCTTCCGTCCGCGGCCCGGCGGCGAGCGACGGCGCAAGAGGCGAAGGTCTTGCCTAGGCTGTTCCCGCCCGCAAGGCTTGATGCCGCTCGGGTCCCAGGATCTCCGGCGTGACCGAGAGCTTGCCGTCGGGCGTGAACAGCACGCTGGGCTTGTGTGCACCGCGAAACATGCCCTTGAAGATCACCGCTGCCACGTGTGCGAAGCCCAGGAAGGCGCTCGGCGCATCGGGGTGGGGCGGCACCGGACTGCTCGCGGACTTGGTCTGCAGGTACAGCCGCACCGGGCCCAGGGCTTGGTCGAGGCTGCCGCCTGCGGGTGGCTGCAGGAACGGTTGGATGACGCCGAAGAAGGGCGAGCGCGCCCGCGCCATGGTGTTGCCGATGGGTGTGCGACAGCAGCTCGCGTAGAAGCGCGCGAGACCGGTCTCGGACAGGCGCACGCAGGCGAGCTTGTCGAGACCCGTCTCGATGCGCAGCTGTGATTGTGTCAGTTGGATGACTTCGCTGCCGCCGTGGGCGTCGAGGATGTCCGGCGTGCCGAGATAGCGCGCGAACGCCTGGCAATCACGGCAGTAGCAGATTATCCGCGCGCTGGTGTCTGCGGACATACCCAGCGCCTTGCCGCGCATTTGCCCGCAACGGCAGCGAACTTCGAGGTCTGTGGTCGTCATGGCCCGCAGTCTGCCAGAGCTTCAGCTGCCGGTCACCACCAGGGTCGAGGCTGCCCCCTGTGCGCGTTGCTCCGGCTGATAGTACAGGTACACGAGGCTGCCGCCGTCCTGCGCGCGCACGGGCATGGTGGCCTTGAGGCGGTACTTGAGCTCCTGCTTCGCATTCGCAGGCAGCGCGGTGATGTACAGGATCAGCTGCTTTGCCGTGCGCTCGTACTGTGAGATCGTCCGGTTGCGCACGTACGCATCCAGATCTTCGCTGGCGAGCTCGAAGCCGGGTGGGATCCCGACGCTCACCAGCAGCATGTTCTGGGTCCCGCGCGTCAGGTTCTCGACGCGCAACGTGGCCGTCACGGTCTCGTCCACTACCAGCGACGTGCGGTCGTAGCTGACGCCCACGCTCATGGTCGAGAGCGCCGGTCGCGGCGCGAGCGCCCAGGGCATGTAATGACTGTTGACCAGGTTGTAGCTGACCTGGCCCTTGCCCTCGAACGCCAGCGCGACCTGGTGATTTCCACTGGTGGCGAGCGTGCTCATGTCCAGGCGCGTGTTGACGTCCCACTGATCCTTCTCGAGCTGGATCGTCTTGAACGTCTGCCCATCCACGCTCACGTTGAGCGCGCCCTCGGCGCCTTCGTTGCCGCGGCTGGCGGCCAACATCAACGCCTTCAGCGACCAGATGCTGGCCTGCGTGGAGCCGAAGTTGCCGGCCGCGTCCTTGGCGCTGATGATGTACTGCAGCGCGGACGTGGCCGTCGGCGCGTGGCTGTTCGTGCGGATCAACGCGTGCGCGATCAGCGCCGTGGTGGCGATGTCCGAGTCGCGGCCCGCGCTGTAGAACGTGGTCTGCTGCGTCCCGCTCGGCCAGTACGACTTCGCGGCATCGCCCTGCTTCGCTTCCTCCAGTCGATCGAGCAGCGGTGGCAACGCCGCGTCGTCCGGAGCTGCGGCCGCGAGCGCGTTGGCGGCGAGCGCCAGCGTGAACGTGTCCATGCTCCCTGCTGCGTTGGTGCGCACGTACTCGAGGCCGCGCGCCAGCTGCTGGCCCTTGTAGCCGCTGTCGGCCAGCGCCCAGACGACGAACGCCGTGTTGCGCAGCCCGCTGGTCTGGAAGGTGAAGAACTCGGTCTGTGCGCCCATCCACGAGCCGTCGGCCGCCTGCTGGGACGCCAGCCAGTTTTGCGTGCGCGTGATCATCGCCTGGTCGACCTGCGCCACCTTCGCCATGTCCGCGAACTCCATCAGGCCGAACGCGGTCACCGAGACGTTGGCTTGCCCGTCGCGCTCGCCGAACCACGAGTAGCCGCCGCCCTGGTGCTCGAAGGTCAACAGGCGCTGGTAGCCGGCCGAGATCAACGACTCGGCCTTGAGCTGGATCTCCGGCGTGTTCTGCTTGGTTTGCTCGAGGTAGCTGGTCACCAGCACGTTGGGCCAGGTGGTCGACGTGGTCTGCTCGAAGCAGCCGCCTGGCACGCGCAGCATGCTGTCGAGCCCCTGCACCGCCTGCGAGGTGAACGCCGGGTACACGTCGAGGTAGAGCTGCGCGGAGTTCGCGACCGCGTTGTTCGGCACGCTCACCGTGAACGAAGTGCCCTCCGCGGGTTGCAGTGCTCCGGAGCGCGCTTGCTCGACGGGCACACCGTCCGGCACCACGCGCACGCTGCGCGCGACCGCGTCGGAGGCGTTCGTGCCGAACGCGCGCACGGTCAGCGTCTGCGTGCCGACCTTCTCCACGCGGACGGGGATGCGCGCGCTCTTCACCTGGTCCGGAGCGAGCGTGATGCTGGTCGTGGTCGAGCCGAGCGCGCTGTACCAGTTGGCCGTCTCGAGCTCGAGCCGCACGGTCTGCTCGGCCTTCAGGTAGTTGTAGACGACCACGGGGAACTCGACCTGATCGCCGCGCGTGAGCTCGGCCGGGAAGTCGATGTCGACGAAGAAGTCCTGGAACACCTTCACGCCCGCTTGGCCGCCGCCGAGCCCGCCGTTCTTCGCGTTCGCCAGCGCCGACACGCGCCAGCTGGTGATGCTGTCGGCCATGTTCAACTCCACGCTGGCCTTGCCCTCGCCGTCGGTGATCAGCGCGGGGTTCACGTACAGCGTCTCGGGGAACTCGCTGCGCACGCGCGGGCCGTCGTTGTCCGCCGCGGCTTCGGCTGCGCCAGTGGTCGGCGCCGTCATCGCGGGTGGCGTGACGGCGGGCGGCGCATTGGATGCGTTCGGCGCCGAGGGCAGGCCCCCTCCGGGTAGCCCTGCAGCTGGCGGCGGCGGGGCGGCTTGTTGCGGCGCCGAGGCAGCCGACCCCGCACCGCCGAAGAAGCCGCGAGCATCGTTCGAGGAGGTGGTGGGTACGGTCGTCACCCCGAGCTCGCTGAGAGCGATGGTGATCGGCGTGTCGTCGCTGCTGCCGCTGCGCTCATCCGGACCCGAGGATGTCAACGTGAGTGCGAAGGTCGGCGTAGAACGATAGGCGTTGCCCCAGAAGTCGACGAGCGTGGTGCTCCGGGTGATCTCGGCGATCAGCGCCTCGGAGAAGCTCTTGGCGTTGCAGATGGCCGTTTGGGCGTTGCAGCCCTTGGCGGCGAGGCTGGTCACGGCATCCTGGGCCGGCTGCTTCAGCACGTCGACGATGCGCGTGCGTTCCTTGGTGAAGAACGGCATCAGCTTGATGGGGAGGGCACTCTGCGTGGTCGCCCAGCTGGTGAGCGCCAGGCCCATCATGCGCGAGCCGCGCAGCGCGCTCAGCTGCGCCTCGGCCTGCGCCTGTGCCGCGCGCTTCTGGTCGGGATCGGACGCCAGCGCGTCTTCGAACAGAAGCTTCTCGAAGTTCACGGGCGGCACGTGGATCTCGTAGTTCGGCTTGGCGAAAGAATCCTCGAGCTCGAAGAACGTGCGCAAAAGGCCCGGGCGCGCGTCGATCAGCCCGAACACGGCTTCGTCGACGATCTGCACGCCCAGCGCAGCCGGCGCCGGCTTACCTTCCGCATCGGTCACGTTGAAGCTCAGCTTGGCGGGCTCACCCGGCCGGTAGTCGCTCTTGTCCTGGCTGAAGGAGACCTTGAGGCCGCCCTCGCGGCTGACGACGATCGTGCGGCCGGCGCGCACCGCGTTTCCGCCGTCATCGACCACGTAGGCCTCGATGCGGTTCTCACCCGCGAGCTTGTCGTCCAGCGCAACATCCAGGCTGGCCACGCCGTCCTTCAGCTCGAGCGTGCGCATGTCGACGATCTGGCCGTCGTTCAGCCAGTCGAGGTAGGCGCGACCTTCGCCGCGTGTGGCCAGCACTTGCACCTTCACGCTCTCGCCCAGCGAGTACAGCGACTTGTCGGTGCGCACGAGCACGTGCTCGAGGCCGGTCTGCGCGGTGAAAGTGAAGTTGCCGGAGGCCTTCTCGCCTTCGCGCGTGGTCAGCTGCACTGTGATGGGCGAGGACTGATTCTCGACCTTCCAGCGCAGCTCGGCGTGGCCGAACGCGTCGGTGCGCGCGGTCAGCGGGGGGTTGGTTGCCGAGATCCACAACTCGGCGTCGGTGACCGGCGTGCCGAGGGGATCTGTCGCGAATACGTGGAAGCGGTTCTCGAGCCCGACCACCAGCTGCGAGGCCTCGGGCACCAGCGCGATACGAGTGCCCGCAGCAGCCACGGTCACCGGCGTGTCCTTCTCGACGACTTGGCCCGCGGAGTCAGTCATGCTCGCGCGCAGCGTCACCAGCGCGTTACCATCCTGCAGCGGGATGCCGGCCAGCACCTCGGGTAGCTTGATCGTGAACGACCAGTGCCCCTGATCGTCCGTCTTGCCCATCACGCGCTGGAACACCTGACTGCCGGCGTCCAGCGTCATCGCCTGGATGGTCACGTCGGCGCCGCCGACGGGTTTGCTGAAGAAGTAGCGTCCGTCGACCGTGCCTGTGAGCTCGCGACCGGGTTCGTACCACGGCTTCTCGGTTGCAACCTTCAGCTCGAACTTCGGCAATACGTAGCGCGCGACCTGGACTGTCTTCTCGGCCTTGCCTTCGCCTGAGACCTCGAGCTTGTAGCCGCCCATGTTGACCAGCGTGGCCAGCTTGAAGTCGACCGATGCGATGCCGTAGTCATCGGTCGTGCGCTGCTTCTTGAACACCTTGTTGCCCTTGCCGTCGGACACCTCGAAGGTGAGCGCGCTCTTGGCGAGCGGTGCGTTGCCGGGGTTCTTGAGCGCCATCGCGCGCAAGTGCATCGTCTGCCCCGGCTGGTAGATCGGCTTGTCGCTGGTCAGCAGGATCTTCTGTCCCGCGGCGGCCACGTTGATCGTGCCGCTCAGCACCTGCTGGTCGCCCTCGCTCGAGGCTGCGATGGCATACGCGCCGGCCTCCTCGACCTCGACCTCGAAGATCGCCGAACCGTTCTCGTCGGTCTCGCCCTTCAGCGTGCGCAGCGTCTCGTTGCCGCGCTTCAGATCCAGAGACACCGGCACGTCGGCCACGGGCTCGCGCGTCATCGGATCCTGTGCGCGGACGCGGTAGCTGCCCGGCTTGTCCTCGCGCAGCGCGGCGGGCCCCTCGAGCCGCAGATCGTAAGGTGACAGCACGTAGAACAGGCTGCGCGTCACGCGCAGGCTCGCGGAGGAGTCGCGTACCTGCACCGAATACGCCACGCGATCCGCCTGCTGCTTCACGTCATCCGGCAGGGCCAGGCGCACGCTCAGGTTGCGCCGCTCGTCCTTCTCCAGCTCGTAGTCGACCGTGGCGCTGGCCTTCACGCTGCTGTGGTCGACGGCTATCAGCTCCGCGATCACCGAGCCGCTGCCGGCCTTCAAGCCCAGCACGGGGATCGAGAGCTCGATCTCCGAGCCGCGAGTCACGGCATGCAGACCGCTCTCGTCGATCTCGACTGCGCCGTTGCTGGCTTGATCGCGTCGGGTCTTGGCGTCCGGAGTGGAGACGGGCCGCTTCGCTTCGTCCTCGTGTGGAGAGTGGCTGCAGCTCAGCGCCAGAGCGCACAAGCATGAGAGCCAACCCGAGCGTGTTCGTGTGATCATGGTTCCATCCCCGGCCATGGCGCAGATCCATTCCGGACAGCGCACGCGCAGCCGTAAGCGGCAACAGCAGCTAGCGTGCCAAGCGGGTTTCCGCCGCAATTCCGCGCGATCGGGGTGGCGAGTGGTGGGCCAGCCTGTGCCAACGAGGGCGAGCTAACGCCGTTGGATGCGGCCTTCGATGCGTGCGTTGAACGGCTGCGGCAGGTTCTTCAGGTACGCGGCGAGGACGTCGAGGTCGATACCGCCACCGCGCGGATAGGTCCCGGAGGTCAGCACGCGAAATCCATCGCCGCCTTCGGCGAGGAAGGCGTTGGCGGTCAGCCGGTAGCTCGCCTCGCGCGAGATCTTCCCGCGCGCGTCGTGCACCTCGAGCACGCGCTGGCCTCCTTCGGGCACGCTCGAGTCCCAGGTGTAGCCGAAGCCGGAGATCTGCAGCATGCGCCCGCCGGCGGGCTGCTCGCCGCCCCACTGTTGGTTCAGCAGATCGTAGAGCTGCTGACCGGTGAGGGTGAGCTCGATCAGCTTGTTGCGAAACGGTTGCACCGTGAACACCTGGCCCCAGCTGACAGGACCGGCGTCGAAGTCGGCGCGGATCCCGCCCGGGTTGATGATCGCGAAGTCCGAGCCCATGGTCGCGCGCAGCGCGTCGGCGATCAGGTTCCCGAGCGCGGATTCGCCGGCGTCGTTTTGCTTGCGGCGGATGGCGGCGGCGGCGCTGCCGATGGCGATGTTGACCTTGTCGGCGACGCGGGCATCGGCCTGAGCGACCAGCGCGGCTGCCTCGGCGTCGGGAGTCAGGCCGGGACCGTCGTCGCCCCAGGTGCTGACGATGCGCGCGTTCTTGGACACCACGTCGCCGGACCGCTTGTCGATCACGAGATCGATCTCGTGGAAGCCCATGCCGGCGTAGAACCCTTGTGTGACCAGGATCGGAATGCCGTGCGCGTTCGGCATCAGCACGTTGGTGAACTCGTGGGTATGGCCCGAGACGACCACGTCGACCTCGCCATCCAGCTTCGGCAGGATCTCGGCCAGCGCGCCGGTGGGAACGGCAAGGTTGGAGCGCGTCGGGCCGAGGTAAGGCTCCTGCTCCAGGCCCTGATGGATCAGCACCACGATGGCCCGCACGCCGCTCTGTTTCAGCTGCTTCACGGCGCGGTTGATCGACTCGGCCTCGTCGAGGAACGTCAGCTTGGCCACGCCGCTCGGGGTCACGACCGCCGGTGCGCCGCGCAGCACGGCGCCGATGAAGCCGATGGCGGCACCCGGCACTCGCTGCACCGTGAATGGATCGACGAGAGGTAGCCTGGACTTCGTCTGCACCACGTTGGCGTTCACGTACCCGAAGCGAGCGCCGCGCCAGTGAGGCTCGAGGAACGGACCGCTCGGGTGATCGCCGCCCTTGATCAGTCGCATCAGCTCGGATTGCCCCTCGTCGAACTCGTGGTTGCCGAACGTCCCGATCACGTTGCACTTCGGCTGGCGCGAGCGCCCGTAGACGCAGCTCGGGTTGGCCAGCAAGTTCAGCATCGAGATCGAAGGCTCGTCCTGCAAGAGCGAAGAGTTCGCGGGTGAAGCGCCCACGTGATCGCCGGCGTGCACGAAGAAAACGTTCTCGGCGCCGGCGGCAGCGGCTTTGAGATACGAGACCAGCACGGCAGCGCCGCCGATCGGCCGACCGGCTTCACGGCGTGGCGAAAGCTGGCCGTGAAAATCGTTCAGTCCGAGCAACTTGACGCGTACCTCCTCGGCCCACGCGCGGGACGCGAGGAGGGAACACAGCAGCGCCAAGCACCATGCGCCGAGATTAATTGGTGGCGAGACAGGAAAGGACCGGTCCGGAAGTCTCATCGAGCCGCTGCTCGATGCGCCTGTCCCGCCTGGCGAACCTTGTAGCGGATCACGCGCGAGCCGGCTGTGACGATTCGCGTACGATTGAGTCTGTGTGGAAGGGCCGCGCACCGCTGCGGCTCAATGATCGTCGTGCTCGCGCACGTCGTACAGCACGCGCACGCTGTAGCTGACCGCAATCTCGCCGCGCTCGATGGGCACGTCCGCATTCGCGGCACGCATGCTCATGTACACGGGACCGCCGGGCTGACCCTGGCCGTCGCCTTCGTTGATGGCGAGCAGCTTGCCGAGCTTGACGCCGCTCAGCTGAGCGAGCTCGGTCGCGGACTGCTTGGCGCGTTCGACTGCTTGTGCGCGAGCCTGCACCTTGAGCGGCTCGGTATTCTCGAGCTCGAAGTTGATGCCCCAAATGTTGTTGGCACCGGCGGCAGTGGCTGCCTGCAGCACCTTACCGACCGAGCCGAGGTCGCGGATGGTCACCTCGAGCGTGTTGCTCACGCGATAGTAGCCGCGCGGACCAGCCGGAGCGGGCTCTGCGGTAGCAGTGGCGGCGCCGCGCTGCTGGGGCATGGGTTGCGGAGGCGGGGGCGACGGCTCCTGCTCGAAGCCCACGGAGAAGCTGTGCGTACGCAAATCCTTGTCGGCGATACCGAGCGCCTTGATGGCGCCCGTCACTGCCGTCATGCGAGCGGTGGCATCGGCCACGGCAGCTTGCACGTCGGCCCCCCGCACCTCGACGCCGATACTCGTGCGAGCGATATCCGGGGCGGCGGTGGCCTTGCCGGTGCCGGTAGCCCCGATACCGCGCTCGGTCGTGGCCATGGTGAAGCTGCGGCCGTGGGCGCAGGCGGACAGGCAGCAGAGCGCGAGGGTCGCGCAGAAAGTACGAAACACGAAGCTACTGTGCATGGTTCAATCCTCGGGCGGAGAGTAACGTATGCCGCGCAGGGGGGCGAGACATGGGCCTCGAAGCGAAGATCAAAGTCGGGTGGCAGAACAAGACCGCGCAGGTGCGCGTCCACCTCGACTCGAACAAGCTGGACGTGTACCTGAAGCCGGCCCTGCACGTGCCATTCAGCGAGATGCGGGGGATCGAGGTCGGCAACGGTGAGCTGCGCATGCGGGTCGACGGTAGCCCGCTGGTGCTGCAGCTGGGTGCGGCGGCGGAGCGCTGGGCGACGAAGATCAAGAACCCAAAAAGTGTGCTCGACAAGCTCGGTGTCAAGGCCGGGGATGCGCGGGTGGCGTTGATCAACTTCGAGGATCCGGACTTCGAGGCAGAGCTGCTGACGCGCGTCCCCAGGCTGTACAAGAAGCCGATCGCGGATGCCGAGCTGGTGTTTCTGCGCGTGAAGACGGTGAAGGATCTGGAGCGGCTGTCGGGATTGCGCGAGCGGCTGGCGAGCCACGGCGCGATCTGGGTGGTGCGCGAGAAGGGGAAGAGCGCGCCGGTGAAAGAGGGGGACGTGCGAAAGGCGGCCAAGGGGGTAGGGCTCGTCGACTTGAAGGTGGTCGCGTTCTCGGAAGAACTGACCGCGGACAAGTACGTGATCCCCGTGGCTGCGCGCTAGATCAGCTGGCTTCGCTCAGCGGTGGGGCGATGTCCTCGAGCGCGCGGCGTTCGGCGGCGACGCCGAAGCGGTAAGCGATCAAGCCTGCGCCGACCATCAGGGCGGCTGCGAGCGCGTAGCCGTAGAACAGCTCGGTGCGGCTGCCGGACTCGATCAGCGCGCCGAACATCGCGGGGGCGATCAGGCCACCGGCGCCCGTGCCGACGGCGTAGAAGAGCGCGATGGCGAGGGCGCGCAGCTCGAGGGGGAAGACCTCGCTGACGGTCAGGTACGCGGAGCTGGCTGCGGCGGAAGCGAAGAAGAACGAGATCGACCAGAGCAGCGTGTGCGTGCCGGCGTCGAGCAGTTGCTTCTGGAAGAGGACGCCCGTCAGCAGGAGCATCAAGCCGCTGACGATATACGTGAAGGCGATCATCTGCCGGCGTCCGAGTGTGTCGAAAAGCCGGCCGAGGATGAGCGGTCCGAGGAAGTTGCCGGCGGCGAACGGGAGAAGATAGTGCCCGATGTGCTCGGGGGGCACGTCGTAGAACTGGGTCAGTGTCAGCGAGTACGTGAAGAAGATGGCGTTGTAGAAGAACGCCTGCGCCAGCATCAGCGCCACGCCGAGCAACGCGCGCGAGCGGTACTGCTGCAGGATCACGCGAGCCACGCGCGCGAGGCCGATGTGCTCGCCGAGTGCGATGCGAATGCGGCGCGGCGTGTGGTTGGGATCGTGCGGCCGGCACTCGCGCTCGATACCCTGCACGATCTCGATGGCCTCCGCGTGGCGTTCGCGGACCATCAACCAGCGCGGGGATTCGGGGACGTAGCGGCGAACGATCAGGATCGCGACCGCGAGCAACGCACCGAGCCCGAAGGCGGCGCGGAACCCCCATTCGTGACCGAGCACGTTCGGATCGAGTAGGACAGAGCTCATGATCGCGCCGAGCGCAGTGCCGATCCAGTAGCTGCCGTTGATTGTCAGATCCACCGAGCCGCGCACGCGGGCGGGGATCAGCTCGTCGATCGCAGAGTTGATCGCGGAGTACTCTCCGCCGATGCCCATGCCAGTGAAGAAGCGGCAGATGGCGAAGGTGGTGAAGCCGATAGATGCGGCCGTGGCCAGGGTGGCGACCACGTACACGGCGAGCGTGACGAGGAACAACCGCTTGCGCCCGTAGCGATCGGCGAGGTGCCCGAAGATCAACGCGCCGATGATCGCGCCGGCGATATACACGCTACCGGACAATCCCACCTGCGTTGCAGTGAGGCCGAGCGTCTCGGGCTCCTGCAACACGCTGCCAAGCGCGCCGACGATAGTCACCTCGAGCCCATCCAGCACCCAAGTGATGCCGAGCGCCAGCACCACGCGCCAGTGCCACCCGCTCCAGGCAAGGTTATCCAAGCGCGACGGGATATCGGTCTCAAACGTCGAGCGCATCGCGCTAGAAAAGCGCGTTCTATCGCGCACTGCAACGCGGGCAAAATGCCACGCTTGGCCCCACCGTCGTTGGCGGTGCTCGCCCGCGGGAGGCGCCTCGCGCGCGAGCGCCTGCACATCCGGAGAGCGCTCAGGTCGTTGCGGGTGCCTCTTCGTCCTCGTCCCTCTTGTCCACCGCGTCCTGTTCGTACTTGGCGAACAGGTTGCTGTCCTCGTCATCGTTCCGGTTCCACGAGTAGGCGCCGCTCGCGCGCGTGATTTGGGCAGTGCCGCGCTTCATCTCAGTCATCGTCGAGCACTCCCACACGAGACCGGGCTGCGGCTTGTCCGGGTCGATGATCCAGTCAATATGTAGATCCTTGACGAGCTTGAGCATCCCAGTGTCGTCTTTGCGTGCCTCGGCGATTGCGTCCCCGAGCGGCTCTTCGATGTCCTCGACACGTGCGGCTTGCACGATGAACACGAACTGTCTGAGCTCGGAGCGGTCATCTTCCGGCTTTTCGTATCCGGGTGCGTGTGTCGAGAGCTGGACGAGGAATCGACGCACCTGCGACATGTTCCGTGCGGCCGCTCGGACGGTCTTGCGCTTCGCTGGTTTGCGCTTCGCTGGTTTGCGCTTCGCTGGTTTACGTTTCGCTGGTTTACGTTTCGCAGGCTTGCGAGCGGACTGTTTGGCCATGTGCAGTCGACCTTCCTTCGTGAACGGACTTCGGACTTCCGAGTCGACTAGCGCAGGGCCTCAATGTGGACAAGTGACGGAGCAAGCTTGATCCGGAACGCGTGCCGAGAGCCACCACACGCCCAAAGCTGACAAGCTCGCTCCGGCGCTCGCACGGCAACGTCTTCAGGGAATGGCCAGAAAATAGGTTGCTTCACTCGAGAGCACTGGACTCAGATACGACACGATCGACTTGATGTCGGCGAGCGTGGTGTTGTCGAGTCCGTGCTTCATCAGCCAGTCGCGCTGTGCAACGACATCGCATGGGTGTGCCGCACGGGCTGCAAATCGTGCTGCGGACGTGATCGTCCAGAATGCATCTGCTTGGCAACTTTCAGGTCGCTCAGCAGAGCCGCGGGCATTCGATGAAATGTGTAGACCTCGAGCACGCCACAAGTCAGCGCGGCGGATGAGGTGTACAGCAGGACTCGGAGCGTTCTCAGCTGCGCGGACAGCTTGTCTACGGGATCGTTCACGCTCGCGCTCAAGAGGCAAGCAGTTGTCGCCACCAACACCAGCCCGGCGATCATGACCATTGTGCTGCCGTTCAGCATGCTGGCGACTGAGTCCGAAGAGTACCAGACCGGAAGCGACGCGAGCCGCTTAGTATATGCCGGGGTGAAGAGCGGGCCGACCTTGCCACTCACAGCGTTTTGCCACCAATCAAACCGATCATCGCGCCGAAGCCGAGCTTCCCCGTGCTGATCAGTGCCCGCCGGCATGAACCCCCTGAGGATTGGTAGGTATCTATTCCGTGAGAGATGCGCCGCAGCATACGCAGGTCGCCGGGAAGTTCGATGTTGGCGGGTTCACACGAGGGGATGTTTCGGGCGTGCGCGAGGATTGACGTTTGGTTGCGCCGTGGTCGCCGACCCTTCGCCGCGTTGCGCCGAGACCGAGTGGGACTGCACGGCTCTGTTCGGGTAGTGCCCGGCAGCCGAACGCGAGTGGGAATTACCAGGTGTAGGCGCCCTGAGGCCCTCCAGAGCCGAGGCGCGGTTGACAAGGCCGTCGCGCTCACCCAGCCTAGCGCGGCCAATCCCCTCCCCAATCGATGACCTTGGTCGCTGTATTTCGACGCGTCTGCGGACCGCCTCTGCTCACGACTCTGCTGCTCCTGGGTCTCTCGGCGTATTACCTGTTCGTGTCGACGTCGGGGACGTTCGATACGATCCGCATCCGCACTGATTTCTATGACCTCGCGGCGGAGGGATTTCGGAACGGGCACCTGTACATTCCGGTGGAGCCGCAGGCTCTGCTCCTGGCGCAGCCCGATCCGGCCTCGCAAACGTGGCGCCCGCTTTGGTTCTGGGATGCGGTGTTGTTCCAGCGCCACTACTACATCTACTGGGGGCCGGTCCCGGCACTCTTGCTGCTGGCCTTCAAGCTGCTCACCGGCTTCCACGGCTCGGTCTCCGATCAGTGGCCGGCGCTGTTCTTCATGCTCGGGCGGCTGTACGGCGGCGCAGCGCTGATCTGGACCTTCGCGCGTAGCTTGAGCGAGCGGCCTCCGTACTGGGCGGTGTTCTGCTCGATCCTGATCTTCGGTGTGGCCAGCCCCACCACCTTCGTGGTCGCGCGGCCGCACATCTACGAGGCCAGCATCGGGGCAGGACAGTGCTTTTTGTTCTGGGGTCTTTGGGCCGCGTTGGTGGGGCTGCTCCATCGCCGCTACCAGTTGCCGGCGTTCATCTTCGCGGGGCTGTGCTGGGCGCTGGCGCTGAACTCGCGCACGAACATGATCGTGGTCGCGCCGATCCTCGTCGTGATCACCGCGGCGTTTGCCTGGCGCCGCAGCGGATACGCTTGGGGGCAGGGGCTGCGCGCGCTCTTCAGCTTGGGCATTCCCGTCGGGCTCGGATTGGTTGCCTGCTTCGCCTACAACTATGTGCGCTTCGGCAGTCCGACCGAGTTCGGTCTGACCTATCAACTCACAGGGCGGCAGTTCGGGGGCGGCAGCAGCGCGTACATCTTGCCCAACATCGTGTCGTATCTGTTCGCCGAGCTGGAGTGGAGCTGCCGTTTCCCGTTCGCGCGGCTCCCGATGCTGCGCCAGCTCACGAGCTGGATCGAGTGGCCGGTGACCTACGACGTCGGCGCATACGAGGCCGGCGAACGCGTCGCGGGCCTGCTGGTGACGACATCGTGGAGCTGGCTGATCGCCGTGTGGGTCTGGCCTACGCTCAAGGCCGCCGCGCGCTTCGTTCGTTCCGGGCCGCAGGCGGTCACGCTGGGCCTCGGGGATCCTGCGCTGTGGTTGGTCAGCGTCTCGCTCTGCAGCGTGGTCTCCATCGCCCCTTCGCTGTTCGTCTTCATGGGCTCGATGCGCTACCTGGAAGATCCCGCGGGCGGCGTGCTGATCATCGCGACCATCGCTTGCTTTTGGCTGCTGCGACGCGCACAGCGCCCGGTCCCGCGCGCACTCGCGCGCCTGCTGGTGATCTCCGTGGTCTTACACACCGTCGTGGTCGCCGTGTGCCTCGGCTTCAGCGGCCACTTCGATAACTTCAGGCAGATGAATCCGCTGCTCTTCCAGCGGCTCTTCGATACCTACTCGCTGTGCGCCGATCCGCCGCGCTAGGCTGGCTTCTGCGCCAGGAAGTCGACGGTGCCCGAGCGATTGAAGGCCCACGCCACGCCTTCGAACGGCAAGCTCGCAGCCAGCAGCGCGCCGTACACGGGCGTGCGACCGTGCTTCCGCGGCAGGCGCACGCCACGCGCCAGCAGCTCGTTCTGCATGGAGATGGCGGTCTGGCAGTGCGGCGCAGAGGTGATCTTCACGCTGCGAAAGCCGGCGCTCGCGATCAAGCTCGCGAGGCCTCGTCGCGAGAAGACCTGGAGGTGGCGAGGGTAGTGGTAGCCGGCCCAGGTGCCTCCGAAGCCCGCTTCCCACGCGCTGTTGGTGGGCAGCTGACCGATCAAATAGCCGTCGGGGCGCAGTAGCGCGAACGCTCGCGTTACGACCTCCGTCGGCTCGAGCACGTGCTCGAGCACGTGGTTCATCGAGACCACGTCGTACTTGCCGCGATGCCGCGCGATGTCCATCGTCTCGAGCGTGCCGGTCTCGATGTCGTAGCCGGCGTTGCGGCCACGCTCGGC
>DATEOF010000465.1:0-3539 GCA_035274465.1 Polyangiales bacterium | reverse complement strand
GCATCGAACTGCGCGTCGATCTCGGTGGGCCCCGGGACCACGCTCGGGCGGCTGGCGCGCTCGGCCGCAGCCTTGCGCGCCTCGCGGGTCAGCCGCGACAGCACGCGGCGCGTGGCCCCGCGGTTCAGCGGCAAGAGGCTGGCCTCGAGATCGTCACGCAGCTGATCGAGCCGCCACTCGCCGCTGCTGGGCCCGCGCTCCACCAGCTCGAGCAGCATCGGGGGTACGCCCGGTGGCGAGCAGACGAGCAGCTCGGAGAGCAGCAGCATCAGCGAACGCACGGCGCTCTCTTCGCTCACCTGCGCCTTCTGCGGGACGCACAGCACCTCGCCGATGTCGCCGATGCCGACATCCCGCGCACCCATGCGCACGGGTCGATCGATGATCTGTTCACAGGCTTCGAGCGCGATGAAGGCACCGATCTCGAACGGCAGCGGGATGCCCTTTCGCTTCAAGCCACTCAGCAGATCTTCGACGCTGACCTCGACTTGCTCCACCGCACCTCTGCTAGGGGGACAAGTATCGCAAGACTGGGCAGGGATTGACCAGGTTTCGCAGTCGGCAGGTGCAGGTAGGCGCGGGGGTTAGCAATCAGCACATGGGGGACCAGATTGACGTCGGTCGTCCGCGGCGGGGAGGCTTCGCGCGCGATCACGCCTGCGCAGCCAGAACCGCCTAGGTCGCGCGCACCCTCGTCGTAGCCGGACTGGCGAGCACGAGCACGAGTACGAGTACGAGTGCATGCGCGTGGGCGAGTACGCGGACGACCGCAAGGACACGGACGCGCACGGCCAGGAGTACGACGGACTCGTGCGCACGCAGAGGCAATCCGCCTCCAACTCGTGCTCGTGCTCGTGCTCGCGAGCAGCGCGGACGCACGTGCGCGCGACGCCTTCCCGCGCCAACAACCCGCCCTCCAACGACCCTGACGATCAGCTCTTCGCTGCTTCAAACGCCGCTTCGACCGAGAACGCCCCGGACAGCAAAGCCCTGCCGCATACGGCTGCGCGCACACCTCGCTCGGCCAGGCTGCGGATGTGCCCCAAGTCACCGATACCGCCCGAAGCGATCACCGTCGCGCGTACCTTCTGTTGCAGCGCGAGTGTGGCGTCGATGTCCGGTCCCTCACGCGTGCCATCGCGCGCGATCACCGTGTGGAGCACAGCGGCGACCCCCCAACCGTCGACGCGCGCAGCCAACTCGCTGGCCGTGACGCCGCTGCCTTCGAGCCAGCCTTCGATCGCGACCTCACCGTCCCGCTCGTCGACCGCCACGACCACGCCGTTCGGCCGCTCGCGACACAAGTCCTGGACGAGTTGCGGCTGCTTGACCGCCGCAGTCCCCAACACGACGCGCTCTGCGCCCGCAGCAAACCAGCGGTCGGCGATGCTCTTGTCGCGGATGCCGCCGCCGACCTGAATGCCCACGGGCACGGCGCGCAAGATCGCTTCGATCACGGCCAGGTTCTTGGGTTCGCCGGCGCGCGCTCCGTCGAGATCCACGATGTGCAGGCGGCGTGCGCCCGCATCGTAGAACAGCCGCGCTTGTTCCACGGGCCGTTCCGAGTACACCGTCACTTGGTCATAGCGGCCACGTGTCAAGCGCACGACTTTGCCGCCTAGCAAGTCGATTGCGGGAATGAGCTCCATCTCGCTGCCTCAGTCGCTCAACGTGCCCTTCGTCGATGGCACGCTGCTGGATCGTGGGTCTAGCTCCACCGCGTCGCGCAACGCTCGCGCGAACGCCTTGAAGCAAATCTCGATGATGTGGTGCAACACCTGGCCCTCGACGAGGTGCATGTGCAGGTTCGCGTTGGCACCACGCGCAAAGCCTTCGAAGAACACTTCGGCGAGCTCGGTATCGAACTCGCCCACTTTTGCCTTGGGCATGGGCACGCGCCAGACGAAGAAAGGCCGGCCCGAAAGGTCCAAGGCACAGGTCACGCAAGCTTCATCCATCGGTAACGTCGCGGAGCCGTAGCGGCGGATGCCGCGCTTGTCACCGAGCGCACGTGCTACCGCCTGTCCCAACACGATCGCGAGATCCTCGGTGGTGTGGTGACCATCGATCTCGGTATCGCCCGTGGCGTGCACCTTCAGGTCGAACATGCCGTGACGGCCGAGCTGATCGAGCATGTGAGACAGGAAGGGCAGCGGGGTGTTGATCTCGTGTACACCACTGCCGTCCAAGTCGATTTCAACTCGGATTTTGGTTTCGCGGGTTTCGCGCTCGACGGTCGCCCTACGGGACATCGCGCCGAGTCTAGCACGCGTGGCGCATGTGCAACTGCTGGAATCCCTTTGGGTTCAGGGCTCGGCAGGGCCGGGGCCAGCGAGCAGGCTGGTGACGTCGCTCAGCTTGCGCGCGAGCGCCTCGTTGCCCGCGTCGTGCTGCAGCGCGATCTGCAGGTTGAGCTTGGCCTGCTTGTAGTTCTTGGCCTTGAGCGCCTGCTCGGCTTGCGCCACGAAAGGTCTGGCCCGCGCCGAATACGACTCGGGGTGGCCCGGAATGCCGCTCGGCCGCACGCTGCGCCGCACCAGCGCAGGATCGAAGCGCAGTCGGCCCTGGCTGCGCTGCTCGTCGTAGAGCCGGCGCTGCTCGAGGTTGGTCAGCACGCGATACGCCTCGGTCGCGCGGCGATACACCGAAGAGGCCTCGGCCACGTGCTCTGGGTGGCCGGCGAAGCGGTCCGGGTGGAAGCGCCTCGCGAAGGCCCGGAAGCCTTGCTTGATGGCGTCTGCACTGGCATCGGACGCGACACCCAGCAGGCTGTAGTAGTCCATGTCGTCGAGCGACTTCGACACAACCCGTAGCGTACACCATTCGGACCAGCAGGAGTGGCTAGTCTTGAGGTGGGGTAAGCTCGGTAGTTGTGGGTAGTTAACCTGACAATCAGCTGCGCGGGCGCGAGGACCGTTGGCGGGCGCGCATGCGCTCCAGGTCCGGCTCACCGATGGCACCTACCAGGTCGACCCGGATGGCCTGACCCTGACCCGTCGTGCGGTCGACGGCCTTCACGTTGAGCGTGCCGTCCGCGTCGATCATGAAGGTGACCGCGATACTGACTTCGCCGCGCCGAGCGGCGCGCAGGCCGATCAGGGCGATCTGACCGAGCACCTGATTCTCGTCGGTGCGCCGCGATTCGCCCTGGCAGACCCGGACGTTGACGGTGACCTGGTCGTCCTGACTGGTCGAAAAGACGCGGGTTTGCTCGGTCGGGATGGGCGCGTTGCGCTCGATGATCGGCTCGCAAAAGCCGCCGGTGGTCTCGACCGCGAGCGTGTGCGGGGTGACGTCCAGCAGCAGCGGCGCGCGGCTGGGCGGGCCGGGGAACTGGCTGCGCAGCAGCTGGCTCTCGCTCAGGAAGGGCCCGGGATCCGCTTCGTCGTCAGGCGGCGTCGGTTCGCGTTGGGGGGTCCAGCCACGCTCGACCGGCGGGCTGCTCGGACTCGGCGCGGACGGGCGCGCGCTGGGCGCTGCCTTCGCGGACGCGGGGGCAACGCTGGGACTCGCGGACACGCCGGCTGCCGCCTGCAGCG
>DATEOF010000464.1:0-6740 GCA_035274465.1 Polyangiales bacterium | reverse complement strand
CTGGATGCGGAGTTGCTCGCCGAACTTCTCCGCGATCACCATCGTCCCGGCCACATCGCCCGCAGCGGAGTGCCAGGGCCGAAGCACCCAGCGAACCGGATCGGCGCTGCCATCGGCTGCTTCCTCGAGCTGTTCGACGCTGCCACCCAGAGAACGCAGAAACGCTGCAGCCCACTCCTTCGACGTGTGCGGCCAGATCTCGAAGTGCTCGCGGCCGAGCAGCGCGCTCGCAGTCAGCCCGAAGTCCGACAGCCAGCGCTCACTGGTCATCAAGTAGCGCGCGCTGCGATCGAGTACCGCGACGGCCGCGGGAGAATGCTCGATCGCGAGCGAGAGCAGATCGGTCGAGGCCAGGGATGCCTGCGCCGAACCGCCCGGCGGAACACTCTCGAGCTGAACTGCGTATCGCGGTTTGTCCACTCCGCCGACACTCCCCCACGCAAGTTCTACTGCAGAGGCAGGTACTTAGCACAACCCGCAGTGGGGATGTCCGTACGCAAGGCTGTGAGCTGGCTTGCAAACCTCGACCCAGGGCGAACATCAAGACACCCGTGCGAGGAAGCGCGCCGCCGAAGCGTTGAATTCGTCCGGCAGTTCGAGGAATGCCGCATGACCTGCGTCGAACAGCTGCACCTCCACATGGGGTATCTGCTCGACGGCAGCGCGGTTGCGCGACCAGCGGATCACGCCGTCGTGCTTCACCCAGGCCACGAACACCGGCATAGGCAGGGTCTTCGCCAGCGCGCGCACGTCGTTGTCTCGGCGCTTGAAGCTCGCCCAGGCCTCGACCAGGACGGGTGCTATCTCGTAGGCGGAGGCGACGATCGCGTCGCGTTGCGCACGGGCCTCGGGCGTGATCAACACGTTCGCGTAGAAGCCGCCGAACCAGCGCTGAAACTCCGGGGTCTGGCGTGCGCCGCTGCGGAACTTGCGCTCGTAGTAGCCGATGACGAGCGACGGCAGGAAGCCACCCGGGCTCGCATCGAGCCCTGCGCTGTCCGTGAGCATCACGGCCCGGACCGTATCGGGATGTGCGGCCGCATGGCGGATCGCGACCGCGCCCCCGATCGAGTTTCCGAGCAGCACCAGCGACTCGATGCCGAGTCTGAGCAGCAGCGCGTCGAGCAGCTCGGCGTAGCGTTGCGCGCTGGCGGGCTGGGTGTCCGGGCCGGATGCGCCCTGACCGGGCCAATCGACCGTGATGATGCGATAGCGATCGGCGAAGGCGCGCGCGAACGCGGCGAAGTCCGAGCCGCCGTGACCGATCGCGTGCAGGCACACGATCGCCGGCTTGGTCGCTCCGGGATCGGTGTCGTGGATCGCCAGCTCGACTCCGAGGACCGCGACCGTCCGACGCGGTTCAGCGCTGGCGAGTGAGAGACGTCGAGGGGTGGGCATGGCGTCGGTGTACATGTCTTCAAGTCTGCAGGCGGACGAGCTCGCTCGCCTTGATGTTTGTCAATCCGACGGATCGTCCCGCGCTCAGTTCCCACGAAAATTTACCGGCAGAATTGCGGCGATTTTCGCGGCCCCTCGTCGAACAACACCCAGGCTGAGCGACTATTTCTTGCGAGATGCGCGCGCTGGCCGGAACGTGACGATCCATGCTGGTTGGCCATCGCGGGTATGTCGACTTCGAGGACGCAAGCTTCGTCGTTCGCATCAATGGTGATCCGGTGGTGGTCGCCAAGCTCAAGGACATCCAGCGGCGTCGTTGGAACCCTGACAAGGCGGCGTGGATCGTCGAGCCACACTGGCCGAGTGTCCGTCGCCTCTTACACATCGCAGCCGACCTGGGCTTTCAGATCAGCGCTGAGGCGCGCGAAGCGCAGCGTGAAGTCCGGGAGCAGAGCGAGTCACTCGAATACCTGTTGGATGTCGTGCACGACAACCACGGCGCGGCCTGGTTCATCTGCAAGACGGGCGACGACGACGAGTTACGTCACCAGGTGAGCGCGCTACCGGACGCGTACTGGGACGACGCCTGGTGGATCCCCACGGACTGGGAGCAGTGCTGCCAACCCTTGCTGGAGATCGTGCAGTCCGATGCACGCGTCGAGGTGTCGCCAGCCGCGCAGCTGCTGCTGACCGAAGAAGACGTCGCGCATCTCTTCGTCCGCAGCAGCGTCTCGGCGCCTGCAGCCACCGCGGCGGCTCCCGCGACGCGTAAGCCCCGCGTCTCGTCGCGCGAGAGAGCAGCGTCGCAGCAGCCGCGAGCGGCACGCATGACCAAGGATACCGGTTAGTCGACAGGTGCCGCCCACTCACGCGGGACTTCGAACAGTCCAAACACCTCGGTCAGCATGAAGTGGTCGACTGCCAAGATCTTACTCTCACGCGTAACGACCAGTTGGATCGCTGACAACGTGAGCGGAGCGCCCCGCGCCGCAGGCCGGTAGAAAGCCAGCGCGATCTGACCGTTGGCCCCGATGTGCAGGTGTCTAAACTGTCCTGGAACCAGGTTGCCGAACATCGCGCGATAGAAGCGTTCGTTCGCCGCGCGGCCGAGCACCCAGGTCGGCGCCGGGGGCATGGTGGTGCGCATGTCGTCGTGGAACAGCGCGACGAGCGCGTCGAGGTCGGCGTCTTCGAACGCGCGCACGTACTGCTCGAGCAGCCTGGCATCGACCTGCGCATGCGCCGCGATGTCCGCAGGGTCGCTGCCTCCGAGCTTCTTGTCGATGGCGTTGCGCGCGCGAAACAGCGCGCTGTTTGCCGCGTCGACGCTCGCGTCGAGCGCGTTCGCGGTCTCGTCGGCCGAGAGCCCCACCACGTCGCGCAGGAGCAGCGTGGCTCGCTGCATGGGCGACAGGCATTGAAGCGCGGCCACGAACGCCAGCGCCACGCTCTCCTTCAACGCGTAGCGCGCTTGCGGATCGCGCTGGTCCGCGCCTTCGAGCCAGCTGTTGGGCATCGGCTCGAGCCAGACGGGCTCCTCGATGCGCGGGAAGGGCGGTCGCGCATCTTCGCTGGGCGGATAAGCATCGACGGCGAGCAGCCGCGGCGGGCGCCGCTTCAGCTCGTCGATGCAGACGTTGGTCGCGATCCGGTACAGCCAGGGCTTGAGCAGCGCCTCGTCCGCGAGCGAGTCCTTCGCGCGCCAGGCCCGCAGCAGCGTCTCCTGCAGCACATCGTCGCCGTCGTGCGACGAGCCGAGCATGCGGTAACAGTGCAGGCGGATCCCCGCGCGCAGTGGCTCGATCGACTGCAGGAACGTGGCTTCGTCTCTAGGCGGCATGGGGCCTCGTCACTGCCTGCGCGTCGGCGAGCGCGCGTTTCATGCTGTCGCGGGCGAGCATGCGGTCAAGCCAGGCCTCGACACGAGGATACGCCGTCAGCGGCAGGCCGCACATCGGGGCCAGGCTGTAGTGCGACGCGAGCGCGAAGTCGGCCAGCGACAGCGTCCCAGCGAGATAGTCGCGCGACCCGAGGGCGCCATCCAGAAGCGCACTGAGCTTCGCAAACTCGGCGCTGCCGGCTGCGACGGCCGCCTCGTCGGGCGCGCCCTGGCCGGTGAGTCGCTTGACGATGCGCTCGAAGGCGACCTTGCTCATCGCCGGGCCGAGGTGCGCGAGTTGCCAGGCGAGCCAGCGGTCGACGTCGGCCCGGGCCTGCAGGCTCTCCGGCACGAGCGCCCCACCTTGCTGGGCCGAGAGGTAGCGCATGATGGCGGTCGACTCGAAGAGCACGAAGTCGCCGTCGACGAGCACGGGCACGCGGCCATTCGGGTTCAGGCCCAGGAATGCGGGCGCTTTCTGCGCACCGTTCAGCAGGTCGACGTGGACTGACTCGAGGCGGATGCCGAGCTCGTAGGCCACGGCGCGAACCTTGCGGCAGTTTGGGGAAAAGGCGAAATCGTAGAGTTTCATGGGCGTCTCCGGGTGGAGGCGGCCACCGCGGCCACCTCTGTCTCATAAGACTGCGGGGGCCACCGAAACTGTTCGGGTCCGATGCGCGAAGCTCGAATTGATGGCCGGGCGTTGAGCCGGCCAGCCGCGACGCATCCCGTGCATGCATCCAGTCTGGGTCGCGCGGCGCGCCATGCGAATGGCGAAAAAAACCGCATTCGGCTACGAAACCCTACTGACGTTTTGCTTTCTGCACGTGTATTTATACGCTGTATAGATCAGGCAGGGAACGCCTTTCATGAACTCGAAGACCTCCAAGGGGTGGCTCGCGCTCCTCGCTCTGGGCATCGCGTCCTGCGGTGCTGTCCCGCCGGATCCACCGCGAACCACGGGAACCGCCGGTACCGGACCGATGGAGCAGCCGGTCACGACGGCTCCAGAGATGCCGATCTGTCCACCGGACAACCCGTTCTGTCAGCAGCCGGGGATGGTGGCGACGGCCACCGCGACACCGACCAACACCACTTCGACCGCGTGCAGTGAGCTGCCGATCGATCTCACACCGACGGGCGTCAACATCATGGTCGCCGTCGACGGCTCGGCATCGATGGGCATGCACTGGTCGCGCGTGCAAACCGCGATCGCGAGCCTGCGCAAGAACCATCCGGAGGCTTCGTTCGGGGTGCAGGTGTTTTGGGGAGATTTTCGAGACTTCTTCGGAATGATGGACGCGCCCGGCGCCGGTACCAACAACATCTGTGGCGAGATTCACAACAAGGTGCTCGACATCGGCAACCACACCGAGCAGGAGCTGACCAGCTTCCTCGGCACTGCGCCGCCCGGCCCGTCGTCGCCGCTGGGCTACTACGAAGTCTCACCGGTCATCGAACCCATCAACTACTACCTCACGAACGCGAGTAAGCTGAGCGATCCGACGCGCACCAACTATTTGTTGGTGATCACGGACGGTAACGACAACTGCTTCGGCTCGTTCTTCACGACCAAGTCGGACAAGCTGCTCGCTTATCAGAAGCTCGCCATCGAGCTGAGCAAGATCAACATCCGGACCATTCCGATCGGCTTCGATGCGGCGAGCATGCCGATGTCGGACGGCACGTTCGGCACGGTCCAGCCGAAGAGCGACCTCGACGTGCTCGGCACGCTGCTCAAATACGGCAGCTCCGGCCTGAAGGACGTGCCGAAGGTCGACGATCCCACGAAGCTTGCGGAGGTCGTCACGAAGGTCGGGCAAAACGTCCGCAGCTGCCGCTTCGCGATCCCTGCCACGCTCGATCCCACCGCGAACGTCAACCCGTTCGAGCTCAGCTTCAGCATCAACGGCGTGGTGCTGGCGCGCGATCGGCACAACGAAAACGGCTGGAACTTCGTCAATGGCTCGACCAATCAGGTCGAGCTGTTCGGCCAGGGCTGTCAGGCCATCCAAGCCGGACAGATGCTCAAGGCGAGCAAGTCCTGCGCGACCGATATCTGCGGCACCGCAGCCGTCAAGGTGGAGACCAAGCCGCGCTCGGTGTTGCTCTTGCTGGATGGCTCGGCCTCGCGCATCGAGTGCGTCGATGGCTCGGCCGACTGCATCTTGAACCTGCCCAACACGGCTGGTGGGGATCGTCCGCTGGCGTTCTGGGAGGTCGTCGAACATTCGGTCGGTCTCTCGCTCACCGCGCCGATCAACGACGACGTCGACTTCGGGCTGCAGTTCTTTCCGAGCAAGAACGCCAGCGCCTTCGCCTGCGACGTGCTGACCGCTCCGGAGATCCCGCCCGCCCCCGGAACCGAGATCACGATCATGCGGCAGATGTTCCAGAAGCTGCCGCTCGGGCTCAGCCCGGTCGTTCAGATCATGGAGAACGTCGCCGCAGCCCCGGGCAAGCTCGCGGATCCCAGCGTGCTCGGCGCGGTGGTCTTGTTGAGCGACGGCGGCGACAACTGTTCCGGCGCAGAAGGGCCGGAGATCGTCTCGCGGCTGGGAGCGGCGGCCAAGAAGCTCCTCGACGCGGGCGTGAAGACCTACGCCGTGCGCTACGGTTCCGAAGCTGGCCGCACGCCCGAGGGTGAAGCGCAGCTGCGAGCGATCGTCAACAACGGTGGCACGGCAGTGGTGGATCCGGCGAACCCGAACCGCAAGCCGTACCTGGACGCCACGACCCCGGACGAGCTGATCGCCGGCCTGGCCGCGATCTCGGATCGACTGGCCACCTGCACCTTCACGCTGACCGGCTTGCCCGAGATGGGCAGAGACAACGCCAACCTGTTCTTGAACGGCGAAGCACTGCCCTTCGACAAGATGAGCTTGAAGCAGAACGGGTGGAACTGGGCCGACGCCGCGCGCACGACCATCGAGCTGTACGGCGACTCGTGCACGGCATTCAAGACCAACCGCCGCACCAGCGTGGTCGTGGAATTCGGCTGCCCGCCCGTCGTCTTGCTTTAGAGGCGCCCGGATTGCGTAACGGCGTGCGATGCTAGCGCGGTGACGCGTATTTCGACCTCGATCGTCGCCGCGCTCTGCGTGCTGATGTCGGGGTGCCTCGCGCGCTTCATCGGCGGCGACTATCGCGACTCACAACCCTACGCGTTCATGGCGTGGATCAACTCCGCTCGCGATGAAGGCGATCCGACTGTGATGCTCGTGCGGCGCGCGCGCGCCTTGTTGCGTTCGGCGACGCGGGACGGTGTGCGCGGGGCGCCCCACGACCACCACTTCCACCTGATCGGCTCTGCCACCGGACGCACGCTGGCTTGTGCCGAGCTCCTGGATGCGCGCGACCGCGCTGGACTGCGCGATCCCGATCGCCTCCCCGAGCTGCGCTTTACCGAAGACAACCTGTGGCTTCATCCCGACTACTACGACGTGATCGGCGTTCGGACCGT
>DATEOF010000463.1:0-17519 GCA_035274465.1 Polyangiales bacterium | reverse complement strand
TTCGCAGGTGAGGCCGCGGAGCTGCCGCCGATCGCGCGCGCGCGCGCGACGTCGCTGAACGACCGCATGCGCGATCGCACGCTGAGCTTCGGGCTCGGCATGCTCGCGCTGCTGCTGGTGCCGGTGGCGGCGAAGCGCTGGCTGTGGGCTGCCGGTCTCGCGGCCGCAGCTTGGGGCTGCTGGAGTCTGGCGCAGGGAATCTGGGACGCTTGGCCGGTCGGGTCACGCGAGGTGGCTTTTCTGCGCGGCACGATCGGCTTCGTGGGTGCGGCCGCGGTGGCACGCGAGGTGTTCTCGCCTGCGCGCTGGCCGGCGGTGCGCGGGATCTGTGTCGCGGTGCTCGGCGCATGCGCGCTGCTGGGCGTGCTCGCGTTCTACAACCTCGGCCACGCACAGTTCTGGAACTACCACCAGGGCCGGTGGTCCTTCGCGCACGCGCTCGACTTGCGCCAGTACTACCCGACCGCGAAGTACTTCCGCGAGCTCAGCTACTTCCGCATCTACGACGCCGACATCGCCGCCTACGCCGAGACGCGACCGCTCGAACGACTGCTGGACCTGCCGGTGCGCGAGCTCGAAGACTTCGAGGTGGTGAGCGTGCGCGATCGGCTGCCGCAGATCCGTGCGATTCAGAGCCGCTTCACGCCCGAGCGCTGGGCTGCGTACAAGGCCGACGCCGAGTGGTTTCGGCGTTCGATGGGCGATGCCCAGTATCTCGACACGCTGATCGACTACGGCGGCAACGCCACGCCGGTGTGGATGGCGATCGTGCACGTACTCTTCACGTGGATCGCGCCGAGCGAGGCCGCGTTCACGCTCTGCGGACTGATCGATCTGGCGCTGCTCGCGCTGTGCTTCGCGGCCATCCTGCGCACGTTTGGCTTGCGCAGCATGCTGGCGTGCGCGCTGGTCTTCGGCGCCAACGACTTCGTCATGTACGGGACCAACTGGTCCGGCGCGACCTTGCGTCACGACTGGCTCGCGTACCTGGGCCTCGGCGTCTGCGCGCTGCGGCGCGAGCACTGGCTGCGCGCGGGCGCCTGGCTCGGCCTGGCGACGATGATCCGGGCCTTTCCCGCGCTGGCGCTGCTCGGCATCGGGACGCCGGCGGTGTTGCGGGCGCTTGGTGAACTGTTGCGCACGCGACGCTTGCCGCGACTCACCGAGCTCTTGCAGCGCGAACGCGCGATCGTGCGCGTGGCGCAAGGCGCGCTGCTGATGTGTCTGGCCACTGCCGCACTGTCGGTGTTGATCCTCGGCCCCGCGGCCTGGAGCGACTGGGTGGCCAAGGTGGCCAAGATCGAGAGCGATCCGCACCCGGCGTCCGTGGCCTTGCGCAACTTGATTGCAGGCAGCGAAGATCAGGCGCGGCTGCTGCATGCGCGCTGGCCGCTGTATGCCGGCTCGATCGCCGCGTACTGCGGTGCGGCCGCGCTGCTCAGCAGGAACGCGCGGCCCGAGCAAGCCGCGTTACTCGGGCTCTGCCTGGTCCCGGTGGTGCTCTACCCGGCGAACTACTACCTCCACCTGGTGTTCCTGTTGCCGCTCCTGGCGACGGAGCAGCGCACCGCCGGCGCACCTGCGCTGTGTGTGCGCGACGGGTGGCTGTGGATGATCCTGCTGCTGATGTGTGCCCTGCAGTACTTCACCACGCTCGAGCACGACTGGGCGCTTCATTTCTACTACTCGACAGTCACGTTGTTTGCGGCACTGACAGCCATGTTTGTCGTGCTTTTAGCCCACGACGACGGCGTGCGCGCATGGTTGTCCAAAGAGTCGAATCTTGTAAGACTTCGGGGATGACTTCTCCCGAGCTTCCTTCGACTGCGCGCGGGTCCATCCCGGTCTTCAAGAACGAGCCGATCATGGTGCTCGCGTTGGGGTTCCTGACGTGCGGGCTGTACTTGATCTACTGGAACATCAAGACGGCCGAGGTGATCAACGCGGTCGTCGGGCGCCCGGTGATCTCGCAACCCGTGGCGCTCGCGTCGGGTTGCTGCATGCCGATCAACGTCTATTTTTACTATGTCTGCGGCCAGGCCCTGCCGGCGCTTGGCGAGCTGACCGGCAACCGTGAGGTGCAAGACAAGTCGACGATACTGGTGATCCTCGGCATCTTCGTCCCGATGGTGTCCGCGATGATTTTGCAGGGACACATCAATGAGCTCTACGAGAAGTCAGGCAGTTGAGTCAGCGCCGTCCACCTTCGTGCGCGATCGCGCGTTGGTGATCGGCGTCAGCGCGTTCACGTTCGCGGCGGCGCGCGCCTACGCCGATCACGCCGAGCACGGCCCGATCCTGTGCCCCCTGCGCGGCCTGGTCGGGCTGCCGTGCCCCGGCTGCGGCCTGACCCGCGCGTTCTGCGCGCTCAGCCGGGGCGATCTGCTGTCGGCCCTGAACTTCCACGCCTTCGCCCTGCCGCTCGCGCTGCTGATGCTCCTCGCCAGCGCGCTGGCGCTCGCGGAGCTCATGCGTGGCCGCGCCTGGCAGTTCTACCGCCCCTACCTCTACTCCGCCGCCCTCGGCCGCACGGTGGCCGCGAGCGTGATCCTCTACCACCTGGGCCGCCTGGCCTACTGGGCCCACGACGGCACGCTCGTGCGCGACTACCTCCACGCCTCGTGGACCTACCGCATGTTCGGGGGCTGATCAGCCCTCGACTGCGCGCGACAGCTGCTGGTGGATCTCCTCGCTGAAGGCGACCAGGGAGATCTCCAGCGAGGCGGGATGCGCGCGCAGCGTGGCCACGGCGATGCGTGCGGCGCGATCGAGCGGGTAGCCGTAGACGCCGCAGCTGATCGCAGGGAAGGCGATGCTGGCGACGCCGTGGTCGACTGCGAGTTGCAGGCTGTTGCGGTAGCAGGCGGCCAACAGCTCGGGCTCTCCGCTCGCACCGCCTTGCCAGATCGGACCCACGGTGTGGATCACGTAGCGCGCAGGCAACTGGAAGCCCGCGGTGATGCGCGCTTGCCCGGTGGGGCAGCGCACGCCCGGGCTGACTTCGGGGACCGCGCGGCAGGCTTGAAGCAGCTGCGGGCCGGCGGCGCGGTGAATCGCGCCATCGACCCCGCCACCGCCGAGCATGCGTTCGTTTGCGGCGTTGACGATCGCGTCGAGGGCGAGCGCCGTGATGTCGCCGCGGACGATGTGCAGAGTGCTGGCCATCACGCCAGCATTCTACACCCGAACCAGCTCAGAATCCGCCGCCGATGCCCGAGCCGACCGTCGAGCCGAACAAGATGCACATCTCTCCGGTCATGAGCTCGTTCGCGAAGCGCAGCGTCACGTCACTCGTGTTGTTGACGTGGCACTCGATCTTGATCTTGTCGCCCTGCTTGAAGTCGAGGACGCCGCTGACAGCGCCGTCCAGCTTGGCCGGCGGGTTGGTCGGCGGATTCATCGTGATGCTGTCGTAGTTGAACACGCGCGACTCCTGCCAATCCCACGAGTCGTAGACCAGCTTGTCGTTCAACCAGGCGGCGAAGCGCTCGGTGTGCGCGTGGCGGTGACCGAACAGCGTGACGATGCGGCCCGCACCCTGCGTGGTCGTGGTGGTGGTGATCACTTGCTTCGCGCCCGGCGCGATCGCGACGACCGGCGCGTTGACGGTCACGCCCGAGGTCTTCTGCTTGATCTCGGCCTCGTCGATCCACCAGATGTTGTACCAAATCTCGCTGATCGCCGGCTTATCGGTCGTGTTGTAGCGGTGGTAGTTCTGGCAGATGCTGACGTTCTGCGGCAGCGTGCGGCCGAGGCCCTCGTTCTCCGGCGCGGGGATACCTTGCGGCGGCGACTCGGTGATCAGGTTCTGCGTGCCCGGGAAGCTGCCCATGCTCGTGCCTTCGCAGCCAGCGCGGCCGGCCACGAAGCCCTCGGCGGGCTTGCCCGTGATCAGGTTGTTGATGAGGTGATGCGAGCCGGGCCGCATGCTGACCTTCATGTACTGGAAGTAGCGCGGGCCCGTGCTGCCCGCAGAGTCCGGTACGTTCACGACCGCGTACTGGTTGAACTCCTCGCCGGGCTTGATCAGGTACTTCGCGACCTCGGCCATGTTCTTGTAGTCCTTCGGGCCGAAGTGGATCTGGATGCCTTTGCCCTCGGGCGGCGGCAGCAGGCAGTACTCATCGCCCGGGTACCCGCTCTTCAGGTTGCAGGGGTCGGGGTTGGTGCTGCACGGCTTGCCCCACGAAGCGCGGCGCTCCGAGCACGCATCCGGGAAACGCGCGCCGCCGGCCCCCATCATGGGTGCGGTCGGCTGCCCGGGGGTCTGCTCGGGCGTCTTGTCCGGCGTCACCGGGGTCGTCGGTTTCTGCGGATCCATCACCGGCTTCGTATTGACCGGCGTGCTCGGGTTGTTTGGTGTCGCCGGGGACGCAGTGCCGGCTGCCCCCGCGGGCACCACCGGATTCGCTGGCGACATGGCCGCGGGCGTCCCGGTCGATGGATTCATCGCTGCCGGTTCGCCGGTTTGGCTGGGTTCTGCCTCACCACATGCTGCCGCACATGCTGCCAGAACGATGGCCGCGTAGACGCTGGCATTGGTCTTCATAGAGCCTCTCAGTCTCTGTCCTCGGCGGACGGGTGCTTGGGGCGAGTGTCCCCAGTCGGGAGCGTACCTGTCGCTACTGCTGTTGCGAGCTGCAACTAACGTACACAGCTGCCTGCCTCATTGCCAGAGATCAGACCCGCGGCGAATCGATATTTTCCGAGCGCGGGAAATTTAGGGACGCACGAGGAATTGGCCATTTGCAGCGCGTATGTCTGGCATTGCTAATGCTTTTGCGTGATCAGCCATCGAATACATACGTAATCAATACGTATGCGAAGGGCGCTACATGCAGGTATGCTGCGGTGTAAGTGCGATGGCGCCAGGCTTCGTGGCCTGACACTATTCACATAAGCCATTGATTGCGCGACGATTGGTTATGGGGTGTCCGGCACCGAACGTGCCAGCCAAGCTCGTCTGCTATGTGGGTTTAGTACTTATCTTGGTCAGCGGTTGTGGTCGGATCGGTGTGCGTCTGCAGGCTACGGATGCAGGACCACCACCTCCGCCGCCAGTCGACTCGGGCCCGGCCGCTGATGGCGGCGAAGTCATCGTGACCTGCCCGACCGCCTGCGAGAACGCCCACGGCTCGGCAGACTGCAGCGGCGGCAGCTGCGTGGTCACGTGTGAGATCGGCCACGCCGACTGCGACTCCGATCCGGGCAATGGCTGCGAGACCAGCACGGTCGACGACGGTATGAGCTGCGGCAGTTGTCAGACCGCGTGTGAGAACCCCAACGGCGCGACAAGCTGCTCCGAAGGCCTGTGCAAACCCGTCTGCGCCACGAACTTCGCCGACTGTGACGCTCTCGCCGACAACGGCTGCGAGACCGACGTGTCCACCGCGAACGATTGCGGTGGATGTGGTTCGCGCTGCGAGAACGCGCACGGCGGTGTGAGTTGCGTCTCCGGCAGCTGTCGTCCGAGCTGCGACGCAGGTTGGGGCGACTGCGACGGCCTCGCCAGCAACGGCTGCGAGACCAACCTCGAGCGCGATCCGCATCACTGCGGCAGCTGCACGCGCGCCTGTGCGCCTGGCAGCCAGATCTGCGAAGCCGGCAGCTGCCAGAACTCGGCGTGCGCGCCGGGCAGCGGCGAGTGTGACTCGGACCTCGGCACCGTGTGTGAGACTGATCTGGACGGCTCGCTGGACGACTGCGGCTTCTGCGGCAACACCTGCTCCATCGCCAACGGCAGCGCGGCCTGCGCCGCCAGCAGCTGCATCGTCGCCGGGTGTAACGGCGGCTACGACGACTGCGACGGCACGCCAACCAACGGCTGCGAGACGCCGCTCGCCACCAGCACGACCCATTGCGGCAGCTGCGGCAACGCCTGCAGCAACCCGCACGGCACGACCAGCTGCGCCGCCAGCAGCTGCGTGCCGGTGTGCAGCAGCGGCTGGGGCGACTGCGACACGCTGCCCGACAATGGCTGCGAGACGCAGGTGAACACGGTCGGCAACTGCGGCATGTGCGGCCGCGTCTGCCCGGCGAACGGCGGCACGCCCCAGTGCATGTCGGGCGTGTGCAGCACCGCCTGCGATCTGACGGGCAGCTTCGCGCTCAAGATCACGTTCAACGCCAGCTGGAACGGCAATACGTACCTGCAGTCCGGCAACGGCCAGTTCACGATCTGGGCCAAGCTGCAGTTGGTGCAGAGCGGCACGTCGCTGAGCTCGATGGCGGCTCCCTGTGGCCAGAGCGTGCCGGCGCAGGACTCCATCCCGCTGATCAACGAGCGCTACTCGCTGTCGTACCCGAACACGATCTTCGACCGCACGCCGCTGCTGCCCGCCACGGCCAGCAGCGGCTCACTGGGCGGCGTCACTCCGGGCTCGAGCTTCATGCTCTCGCGCACGGGTCTGTTGTTCGGCGTCATGATGGGTGACCCCAACGACGGCGGATGGCCGAGCGCGGGATCGCTGCAGACCCTCGACTCGGATGGGGACGGCAAGCCCGCGGTGACCGGGACCTACCGCAGCGGCAGCGGCTACTCCAACCCGCCGGTGAACGACTTCGGCACCGCGCGCGCTTCGAGCGGCTACGTCGGCTCGCGCGTGCGCTTCGCGCTCAACGGCACGTTCAGCAGCTGCACGCAGGCCTCGGGCGGAGGCACGGTCAGCGACGTCGACGTGCACATCGTCGGTTGTCGCACGGGCTCGCGCGACTGCAACAGCAGCGAGTACGGGCACCTCGAGTCCGCCGCGCCCAACTTCCAGACCAACAGCCTGAGCTACACGATGGTCAAGGTCGCCGACTCCGCGACCTGCAGCGCTGTTCGAGCGGCAGTGCCCTGATCCGTGGTACTGAGCTCGCATGCTCCGCGAGCCGAGCCGCAGCTGGGCCTACGTCCGCGCGGGCTTGATCAGCCTGGTGCTCGCCAGTCAGTGCGTCAGCGCCATCCCCGACCAGCCCTTGCGCGCGAAGATGCTGCAGCGTCCGGAAGGCCAGCGCGTCGTGGGCTTCATCGCGCGGGTGTTCGACGCGCTGGGCGCCGATCCGGATCCGCGGCGCATCGAACGAGGTCTCCTGGCTGCGTCGGCGCGCGTGCGCCAGGTTCGCAACGCCCTGCTCGCACCACTGAAGCCGATCGAGCGCGCGACGGCGATGCGCCAGCAATGGAGCCTGTTCTCGGTCTCGAGCCCGTTCGCGTTTCGCCTGCGGCTCGAAGCGCAGCGCGCGGCGGGCGACTGGCAGTTGATCTACCGCGCCAACGGCGAAGACGTGCTCGGCCTCGGTCCGTGGCTGCGCTATCGGCGCCTGCGCGGCCTGTACTCGCCGTCGGGTAGCTCTGGCACGCGCCAGCAGTATCCTGCGCTGGTCGATTGGTTGGCCTCCAGGATCCTGCGCGACCACCCGGAGTACAGCGCGCTTCGTGCCAGCATGGAGCGGCTCTCGCTCGCCACGCGCGAGCAGCCCAACCAGAGCCTGGGCCTCGAAGACGTGTTCGAACGCCAGCGCTCGGTGCAGCGATGAATGCGCTCGCACGCTACGTTGCGTTCTGGGATCGGCGTGAGCCCGCGCACGCGCTGGCCGCGGTGCGCATCGGCATCGGTCTGGTGATGCTGTACGACTTGCTGCAGGTCGCGCGGCTCGGGTTGATCCTGCCGCTGTGGGCTCCGCTCGAACAGGGAGGGATCGGCGTCCACCCGCGGGTGTGGTTCTACACCTGGTTCGGCGCCTCGGCGGGCAGTGCCTACCTGCTGTTCGGCGTGACTCTCGGCTCGGCACTGGCGCTCACGCTGGGCTGGTTCAGCCGTTCGAGCGCGCTGACGTTGCTGTTCTGCTCGGCGCAGCTATCCGCGCTCGCGCCGGACGCCGATCGAGGCATCGACGCGCTGCTGCGCAATGCCCTCGTGGTGCTCGCGCTCTCGGGCGCGGGCTCGGCCTGGTCGCTCGACGCGCGCGGCCGCGTGCCCGTCGAAGTTCCAGCCTGGCCGCGCTACCTGCTGATCGCGCAGCTCGTGCTCCTGTACTTCTGGGCCGGCGTACTCAAGCAGAGCGCGGCCTGGAGCTCGCTCGACGGCTACAGCGCGCTCTTCAGCGTGCTCAGCAAGCCGCACTACGCTCGCTTCGCGCTCAGCCACGAGCAGCTCGTCGCGATCTACCCGCTGCTGCAAGCGGCGACCATCGGCACGCTGCTCTTCGAGCGCACGGCGATCTTGTTGCCGCTCTGGCTCTGGCTGCGCGGTCGACCCGGACGCTGGGGCGAGCTCGTGCGCCGCGCCCGCGTCTTCGAGCTGTGGATGGCGACCGGCATCTTCTTCCACGTGGCGCTCGCGCTCTTCACGCAGCTCGGCATCTTTCCCTGGGGCTGTCTTGCACTGTATCCAGCGTTGCTGAAGCCGGAGGTCGTGCGCGAGAGCGCGGAACGCTTCGCGCACAAACTCCGCGCGCTTGACAGATCCTCGCGCGTGGCCACTTGAACCCAGGATGGAAGTGCTGCGAGACGCGCGGAGCTGGCTCGTCGCCAGGTTTCGCTGGGTGTTGCGCCCCGCGCGCGGGCCGCGCTGGCCGGCATTGACTCCGGCCGCGCGCCGCGTCGAGGGCATGGTGCACCTGCTCGACAGCGCGATCCCGATCCCGGGCACGCGTGTACGAGTCGGGCTCGATCCCTTGCTCGGTCTGCTGTTTCCGGCTGGTGGCGATGCCGTCGCCGGCATGGTCTCGCTCAGCATGATGTTCCTGGCCGTGCAGTATCGCGTGCCGAGCAAGGTCATCGCGCGCATGGTCTTCAACGTCGCGGTCGACGCCGCCGTCGGCAGCATCCCGGTGGTCGGCGACGTGTTCGACTTCGGTTGGAAGGCCAACGAGTTGAACTTCGATCTTCTCCAGTCGCACCGGGGCGACATGCCCCGGCGCGCGACGCTCGCCTACTGGGTGTCCGTCGTCGGTCTGCTGCTGGCCGGCCTGTGTTGCGTGCTCGGCCCGATCGCGCTGGTGATCTGGCTCGTGCTGCGCTCCCAGGCTACTCCTTGAAGATCAGCCGTCGCCTCGTATTGGTGGGTTGCGTGTGTCCTGGCGCTGGGCTGTCGTCTTCCAGCAGCCAGACTTCGAACGAGACGATGCGGTCGGCCCGCTTGTGCGTACGCCGCGGGTAGGCGCGGATGAAGTCGGCGAGCGTGCCCTGATACTCCTCGCGGTCGAAGACTGACATCGTGTAGTCGCACCAGCTGTCGCCTTGGTTGAGGTACTCGGGGATCCCATCGAGCGGCAGCTTCGAGACGCGGCTGGCGAGCTCGTTGATCGGATCGACGTGGCGGCCATCGATGGTCACCGCGTCGACATACAGCATGGCATCGCCCGTGGGCGCTTCGGGCGCGAACATGCTCCAGCCTTCGTAAAAGCGCGGGTACTCCACCAGCAGGCGAAGAAACAGCGGCTGGTGCCTGACGCGCAGCGCATCGGGCAGGGCCTGGTTCTCGACCATCATCTGGCTGCCGAGCGCAACCGCAAACAGGACCACCACTGCCTCGCGCGCCTGCAGGGCGAGCGCCGCCATGCGCTGCCGCAGGCGATTGGGTGGCGCCGCGGTGGGGCCGGGGCCGAGCACGCGCAGCACGTTGCGACCGAGGTTCTCGAGCTTGTCGAACAGCCCGGGTCGGGGCAGGCGCGCGAACAGGAGCCAGTCGCGATCCGAGAGGAGCAGCAGGTAGAACCCGATCATGTTGAACGAGAACATGCCCAGGTTGAGCAGCGCGTAGAAGTTCAGGTGCAGGCCGATCGCGAGCACGATCGCGACGCGGCGCGTGAGCTTGGTCGCGATCGGCGACAGGAGCAGTGGCGGCAAGAGTGCTTCGGTGACGACCGCCGAGTACGACATCAGCTGGCTGGCGAATGGGGTCACGTAGGGGCGCAGCTTCCAGCCGAGCCAGCTGACGATCCGGTCCTGGTGCAACGCGTAGTGGACTGCGGTGCCGTTGCGCCAGGTCTCGCCCGACTTGTGCAGCACGTTGAAGGTATAGAGCAGCGAGATCTGCAGCAGGATCGCCGCCACGGCCAACGAGATCGCGGGTCGCGTCTCGGGCTCGTGGTCGCGGTCGCTGCGCAGCGCGTCGAGCGAGAAGCGCGCGCCCATGGGCAAGAACACGGTCCAGAACGTGAGCAGTCGGGTGGTGACCTCGCTGCCGTCCTCGAACAGGGGCTGTCGATTGTGCAGGCTGCAGATCGCGATCAGCGACAGCAGGTGCATGAGGCGCGTCTTCCAGCCGAGCGCGAACAGCAGGAAGCACACGCCACACAGCACGAACAGAAAGGCCGCCTCGCCCGGTAGCGAGGCGAGGAAGAACAGCGAGAAGTGGTAGTCGCCGACCGGACGCCAGAGCATCACATGGTTCGGCAGCGGCCCGTCGTTGCTGTAGAAGGTGCTGATGAGCGGCACGCGGCGCAGTAGATCGGCGAGCAGCAGGCACCCGAGGTAGATGCGCACGAGGCCCAGGCTGCGCGGGTCGAGCGACAGGTACCGCTCGGAGAACCCGGGCCAGCGTCTGCAGAAGCGCCCGAGCCAACCCGGCAGGGGATTTGCGGCGATGTCGGTCGTGGGTTCGCTCATACGTGGATGGGCTCGAGCTCGTCGACCTGGACCAGCGGCGGCAGCTCGTCGTAGCTGAGCACGCACACTTTGGGCAACTCCGGTGCGAGCAGCTCGAAGACGCTGCGCCGGATATCGGACTGCGTGAGGAGGTTCTGGCTGTGCTCGCCGTCGAACGCGCCGCGCACCGCGCCCACGATGTTGCGCGCCAGCTCGGGCGCCAGTGCGAGGGAGCGCTGATCGCCGCGCGTCACGATGGCCTCGCGCACCGCGTCTTCGATCAGGGGATCGAGCCGGCGGACGTGCAGCTCCGATCGTTTCTCGAGATCGTGCACGATCTGCTCGCGCAGCGCGCGCCGCACCAGCTCGAGTTGCTGGTGGGCCGGCCGATCGGCGGCGGCGCTCACCGCTTCCACGATGCGCTCCCAGGCGCGCAGGCTGACCGCCTCGTCCAGCAGCTGGCGCAACAGGCCGGTGAGCGCGGGCAGGGTCAGCGAGCGGCCGATCGGCGCCAGCTCGTCCAGCTTGGTCTGCACGTCGCGCATGTCCAGGAGCTCGCGCGCGTGGCGGGCCAGCGCAGGGCCGATGTCTCGCGCGACCAGGCTATCCAGTTCACTGACCACGCCGCGCAGCACCGGCGCCTCGCGCAGGCACAGGACATAGGCGCTGGCCGCCAGCTCGGGGTCGTGCGACACGCGCACGCTGGGTGCGGGTAGGGCCAGGCGCCGGCTGCAGCCATCAGCAGCGAGGCGCAGCGCCTGTTCCAGCCGCTCACGCGCCGCGGGGGCTGGTTCACTGCCGAGCTCGAGCACCACGCGCGCCGGCTTTTCGCTGCCGCTGGTGGCTGCGAAGCTACGCTGGCGTGCCCAGGCCGCCGCTGCCAGCAGCAGCGCCGCGAGCGCGAACGGAACGAACGGCAGGCCCGGCGTGAGCCCGAGCGCGAACACGAACAGGCCGGCACCGGCCAGCACCGCCGGCGAGGCCAGCAGCTGGGACGCGATCTCCTGCCCGAGCGAGCGCTGCTGCTGGTGCTCGGCCACGCGCGTGACCACCAGGCCGGCCGCGGTCGAGATCACGAGCGAAGGGATCTGCGCCACCAGCGCGTCGCCGATGCTGAGCAGGCCGTAGACGCGCAGGCTGTCCGACAGCTCGCGGCCGTGCATGAACACGCCCACGGCGCTGCCGCCCGCGAAGCACAGCACCGCGATCAACATGCCCGCGATCGCGTCGCCCTTCACGAACTTCATCGCGCCGTCCATCGCGCCGTAGAACTGACTCTCGCGTTCGAGCAGCGCGCGCCGGTTGCGTGCGGCTTCCGGCGACATGGCTCCCGCGCGCAGATCGGCGTCGATCGCCAGCTGCTTGCCGGGCAGCGCGTCCAGCGTGAAGCGCGCGCCGACCTCGGCGATGCGCTCGCTGCCCTTGGCCACCACCAGGTACTGGATGATGGTGATGATGGCGAACACCACGGCGCCGACCGCGTAGTTCCCGCGCACCACGAAGTCCCCGAAGGCGCGGATCACGCGCCCGGCATCCGCCTGCGCCAGGATCAAGCGCGTCGACGAGACGTTCAGCGCCAGCCGATACAGCGTGGTGATCAACAGCACGGTGGGCAACGTGCTGAACGCCAGCCCCGCGGGTACGCGCAGCGCGGTGATCATCAGCAACATCGAGAGCGCAAGGTTCGAGGCCAACAGCAGGTCGAGCAGCGGCGTCGGCAGCGGCACGATCAGCATGCCGACGATCGCCATCACCAGCAGGAACAGGCCCACGTCTGCGACCGAGATCCGCAGCGTACGCGCGAGCTGATTCGGCATCTCCCCCTCCCAGCACAGCCCGGCTCAGAGCTCGCGACGACCGTCGAGCGCTCGCGCCAGGGTGACTTGGTCGGTGTATTCGAGCTCACCCCCGTGCGGCAAGCCGCTCGCGATGCGGCTGACGCGTACGCCGAGCGGGCGCAGCTCCTGGCTCAGGTACAGGGCCGTGGCTTCGCCTTCCACGCTCAGCGGCGTGGCGACGATGACTTCGCGCACGTCGTCCTCCCGGATCCGCCGCGCGAGTGGTTCGAGCTGCAGGGTCTCGGGCCCCATGCCGTCGAGCGGCGAGAGCATGCCGTGCAGCACGTAGTAGCGCCCGCGAAACACGCTGCTTCGCTCGAGCGCGGCCAGGTCCTGCGGCCGCGCCACCACGCACAGGAGCGTGGCATCGCGGTGCGTGTCCTGGCAGATCCGGCACAGACTCTCGGTGGTGTAGTTGCGGCAGCGATCACAGCGGCGTACGCGCGAGTGCAGGTCCGACAGGCTCTTGCCGAGCGCCTGGGCGTACTCGGGTGAGCTGCCGAGCACGTGATAGGCCAGGCGCAACGCGGTGCGCTCGCCGATGCCCGGCAGCCGTGCCAACAGGCCCATCAACTCGGCGATCGGGTCCGACATCTCGGCCTCAGACGAGGCCCGGGATCGACACGCCGCCAGTGACCTTCTCGATCTCGGCCTCGACCATCTCGTTGCTCTTGGTCATGCCCGCGTTGACCGCGGCCACGATCAGATCCTGCACCATGGACAAGTCTTCTTCCTTGAGCAGGGCAGGGTCGATGGCGATGCTCACCAGCTCTTTGCCGCCGTTGACCACCACCTTCACGCGATCGTTCCCCGCGCTGGCCTCGACCGTCTCGGTCTTCAGTTCCTCTTTGCGCTGGGCGACCTTGCGCTGCAACCGGCTGGCCTGACGCATGAGCTCGCTCATTCCACCGCGAAACTTCATGTGATCCGTTCTCCTATCACTCCATGTCGACGTGAATCTCTACACTCTGCTCGGACTCGCCGAAGACTTCCAGCGCTTCCTGAACGCGCGGATGCTTCAAAGCAGCTTCGCGCCGTCCGTCCTGCCGCGCCTTTTTGTGGCTGGCTTCCGCAGCTGCCAGCGTCTGACCGACAGGCTGATCATCGCTGCGCACGATCTGCAGCTCGGGCCGCGCCCCGAACACCTGCTCGGCCGCACGCAGGATACCATCGCGCGCGTTCGTGCTCTGCGCCTGACGACCGAAGAACGACCCGTCGGGAAAGCCGATCTTGAGGCGGGCAGGGGTGACTTCGATCGGCGTGCCGTGGTCGAGCACCGCGGCCAGGGCGGGTTGGGTGCCCTTCAACAGGCTGACGAGCTTGAACCATTCGCCGCCGAGAATGCCCGCGGGCTCGGGGAGCGAGGGGGAGGGCGTTGCGACGGGCGCTGGCGCGATGCTCGGCTGCGCGGCGACGATCTCCGCAGGCTGCTCGACCTTCACCGCGACGGCGACGGGAGCAGCTTCCGGCTTCGGCGGAGCGGGCGCGGCAGCTGGTGGCGGCGCGACGACCGCGGCTGGCACTGGAACCGGTGCAGCTTTCGGCGCTTCGCTCGCCCTCGGCCCACTGGGTGGGGGCCCGCTGCGCTCGGGACTCGGCTTGGGCCCTCGACTGCCGGCACCACCAGCCCCGCCACCGGCCCCCAACCGCGACTCCAACCCGGCGAGTCTCTCGATCAACTCGCCGAGCGGCAGCAGCGGCGGCCGATCCGACAGCCTCACCAACCCCATCTCCAGCGCCAGCTTCGGCATCCCGGCCAGCGCGACCTCTTCCATCAGCGCGTTCAGCCCCGCGAACAGCCGCTCGAGCTCTTGCTGCCCGTGGCCATCCGCCAGCCCCTTCGCCTGTTCGCGCTCTTCCGGCGACAACTCGAGCAGCTCTTGCTCGGCGTTCACCACCTTCAGCACCACCAGATCGCGCGAGCACTCGAGCAACTGCCGCGTGAAGTGCAGCATGTCGAGACCCTGCTCGCCGATCTCGTTGACGTTGCGCAGCACGCTCGCGGCGTCGCCCTCGAGCACGGCCTGCAGCGTGCCCCAGACGTACTTGCGCCCGGCCACGCCCAGGCCCTGTGCCACCGTGTCGCCCTGCAGGTGTTGGCCACCCAGCGCGAGCACTTGATCGAGCACCGTCAGCGCGTCGCGCATCGAGCCCGCGGCCTCGCGCGCCACGAGTGCAATCGCGTCGTCATCGGCCGTGATGCCTTCGGTGGCCAAGATCTCGCGCAGCCGCGCGCTGATGATCGCGTGGGGTATCAGGCGAAAGTCGTAGCGCTGGCAGCGCGAGCGAATCGTGATCGGTACTTTGTGGATCTCGGTTGTAGCGAACACGAACTTCACGTGCTCGGGCGGCTCCTCGAGCGTCTTCAGGAACGCGTTGAACGCGCCCGCCGAGAGCATGTGAACTTCGTCGACGATCACGACCTTGAAGCGATCGCGCGCCGGTCGAAATGGCAACGTCTCTTGCAGTCGCCGAACGTCATCGACGCTATTATTGGAGGCGCCGTCGATCTCGAGCACGTCGATGTCGGTGCCGAGCGCGATCTCGCGGCAGGCATCGCATGTGTTATCGGGCTCGGGCGTCGGCCCGTGCTCGCAGTTGAGCGCCTTGGCCAGCAGTCGGGCCGTGGTCGTCTTGCCGACCCCGCGGGCACCCGTGAACAGAAACGCATGTGCTACGCGCGCGCTGGTAATCGCGTTGCCGAGCGTGCGGCTGACATGCTCCTGTCCCACCAGGTCCTTGAAGGCTTGGGGGCGGTACTTGCGTGCGAGAACGGTGTACGACATGGCCGGTGGCGATCGCGTGGCGGACCGTAACAGATGCCGAGCGCGCGGTCAGGTCGAGATTTCCAGCCACTTCTACGCAGGTTTCAGGTTTGCCAGCGCACATCGCGTTGACAGTGCAATGTCGTCCCCCTACAGTGACGGCCGTGCTCGCAGGGCGCTCTACGGCGCGTGCAGTAGGCCAAATTAGCGCTCCTCCTGTCCTTTGCGAGTTCAGCACGCAGTCGCACGCACGGAAGTACGTCCGACTACCACAACCGAAAATGCCATGTGCTCGGGTCGCACTGGGCTGCTTCGGGGCGTGACAGCTGAGATGAACGACGAGGGCTTCCTCGAGGATGGGACTGCGCCATGATTTCGCAACGCACAAAATTCGTGTTCGTGACCGGCGGGGTCGTGAGCTCCATCGGCAAGGGCCTCGCGGCAGCCTCGATCGGCGCACTGATGGAAGCGCGTGGGTTGCGCGTCACGCACATCAAGCTGGATCCGTACATCAACGTGGATCCTGGAACGATGTCGCCGTACCAGCACGGTGAGGTCTACGTCACCGATGATGGCGCGGAGACTGATCTCGATCTGGGTCACTACGAGCGCTTTACGTCTGCACGTTTGACCCGTGCAAACAACTTCACGACGGGCCGCATCTACGACGCGGTCATCAGCAAGGAACGTCGCGGCGAGTATCTGGGCGCGACCGTGCAGGTGATTCCGCACATCACCGACGAGATCAAGGCGCGGGTGCGCGAGGTCGCGGCCGGCGTGGACGTGGCGATCGTCGAGATCGGCGGCACGGTTGGCGACATCGAATCGCTGCCATTCCTGGAAGCCGTACGCCAGCTGCGTATCGAGCTCGGTGCACAGAACACGGTGTCGGTACACGTCACGCTCGTGCCCTGGATCGGTGCGGCGGGCGAGCTCAAGACCAAGCCCACCCAACACTCGGTGAAAGAGCTGCTCGGCCTGGGCATCCAGCCCGAGATCTTGATCTGCCGCGTCGATCGCGAGCTGTCGATGGACGTGAAGCGCAAGATCGGCCACTTCACCAACGTGCCGACGGACGCCGTGATCGCGGCTGCCGACGTGTCGTGCATCTACGAGCTGCCGATCTGCCTGCACAAGGAAGGCCTCGATCAGCAGCTGGTCGAACGCTTGAACATCTGGTCGCGCCAGCCCGATCTGTCGCAGTGGAAGCGCACCGCGGAGCGCATGCGCGATCCGAACAAGGGCAAGGTGTCGATCGCGCTGATCGGCAAGTACGTGCACTTGCGCGACGCGTACAAGTCGCTTCACGAGTCGCTGGTGCACGGCGGCTTGGCGAACGACTTGAACGTCGAGCTGCACTACGTCGACAGCGAGGAGCTCCAGCGCTCCGACGACATGCACAAGATGCTCGGCGTCTACGACGCGATCCTGGTGCCCGGTGGCTTCGGCGATCGCGGCCTCGAGGGCAAGATCAAAGCCATCCGCTACGCGCGCGAGAACAACGTGCCGTTCTTCGGCATCTGTCTTGGCATGCAGATGGCGGTGGTCGAGTTCGCGCGCCACGTCTGCGGTCTGGACGGCGCGAACACGGTCGAAGCCGATCCGCAGTGCAAGCACCCGCTCATCCACTTGATGCCCGGCCAGCGCGGCATTCAAGACAAGGGCGCGACCATGCGCCTGGGCGCGTATCCGTGTCACCTCAGCGACGGCTCGCTCGCACAGCGCGTCTACGGCGCCGCAGCCATCAGCGAGCGCCATCGCCATCGCTTCGAGGTCAACAACGAGTACCGCGGCGAGCTCGAGCGCTCGGGCTTGCGGCTGTCCGGTGTCTCACCCGATCAATTGCTCGTCGAGATGATCGAGCTGCCCGACCACCCGTACTTCATCGGGTGTCAGTTCCATCCCGAGTTCAAGAGTAAGCCTCATGCGCCACACCCGCTGTTCACGAATTTCATTCGTGCAGCGCAGGAGTTTTCGCGCATCCGCCCGCGCAGCGAAGAGCAAGCACGCGTCAGCCTCAATTAGTAGCATTGTACTGAAATGGGCTGGGATTTGAGCCAAACGCGCGCCAGTCGCAGCGGCCCCCTTTCTTCGAGCCCTCGCTCGCTGTATGCCCTGCGGCATGGGCAACGACGACGACTCGATCAGCCGCAGGAAGTTTCTGGAGCAGGCCGGCGCGACCGTAGGCGCAGTCGCCCTCGGTAACGCCTGCAGTTCGGACGAAACCAGCCCCGATCAGCCGATGACCGAGACGCCCGCGGGAAGCGGTGAGGGCGGTCAATCGAGCGCGGCCGGCGCAGGTAGCGGCGCAGCGCGCTCGACGCCTTCGGGCGGAGGCGG
>DATEOF010000462.1:0-30114 GCA_035274465.1 Polyangiales bacterium | reverse complement strand
TCGCGGCCTATCTACTGGCCAGCAGCCGGCGGGCGCCGCTCCTGGTCGTGCTCGACGATCTACACGCGGCCGATACGTCCTCGCTGCAGCTGGCGCAGTTCGTCTCGCGCTCACTGCGCGGTGCCCGACTGTGTCTGCTCGGCAGCCACCGCGACTTCGAGGCGCGCCGCGCCCCCGAGATCGATGCCGCGTTGTCGCGGCTGGCGCGCGCCGGCGAGCGCTACCCTCTGGCGCGCCTGGCCGTCGATGAGGTGGCATGCCTGGTGCGCGCCGAGACCGGCCGCGAAGATCAGCAGGCGGCGCGCATGATCCACGACGCCACCGAGGGCAATCCGTTGTTCGTGCGCGAGCTGCTGCGGCTGATCGCGGCGCGCGGGGCAGCTGGCGGCGGCGGCGTGCCGGCGGGTGTGCGCGCCGTGATCCGCGAGCGTCTGTCGCTGCTCACTCCGGCGAGCGTCGCGCTCTTGCAAGCGGCCGCGGTGTGCGGGCGAGAGTTCTCGCTGCGCTTGGCGGCAGAGGTCGCGGGGGTCACATCCGCCGCGCTGGACGAAGCGGCTGCCGAGGCACAGTCCGCGGAGCTACTGGCCGAGCAGCGGCCGGGTCGTTGGCGCTTTTCACACGCGCTGGTCGCCGAGACGCTGGCGGCCGATCTACCGGCTGCCGTTCGCACGCGCCTGCACCGGCGTGCCGCGGACGCGCTCGAACGCTGGCGCGCGGATGACCCGGGCGCGGTCTCGCTCGACGAGATCGCCTACCACTTCCTCAACGCCGGCAGCGACGCAGCTGAACAGGCCGTGGCCGCGGCGACGCGTGCGGCCGATGCCGCAGCGATGCGCCTGGCATTCGCGGACGCTGCCGCCGGCTACGAGCGCGCGCTGGGTGCGCTCGGCGCGGACGCACCCGACAGCGCGCGCCGCCGCGCAGAGCTGTTGATCGCGCAGAGCGAAGCGTTCGTGCGCGCGGGCGAGCGCTCGCGGGCCGAGAGCGCGTGCAACGCCGCCGCAAACATCGCAGCAGCGCTGGACGACGGGACGTTGCTGGCTCGCGCGGCGCTCGCGCTGGGCGCGGACGTCACCGCGGGCTACGTGGACGCCACGCTGGTGCGTCTGCTCGAGCGCGCGCTGTGCCAGCTCGCGCCCGGTGACGGTGCCTGGCGCGCACGCGTGATGGCGCGACTCGCCAGCGCCCGTCAACCGGAGAACGATCCCGAACAGCCCATGCAGCTCGCGCGCGAAGCGATCGCGATGGCGCGCCGGCTCGGTGATCCGCAGGTGCTGCTGCACACCCTGCATTCCGCGCTCGGCGCGCTGACAGACTTCGCGCCCCCGGCCGAACGCGCCGCGCTCAACCGTGAAGCCGTCGCGCTGGCAGCGGCGGCGAACGACCGCGTGCGCGAGCTGCGCGCGCGAACGCGCTGGATGTTCGACTGTGCTCAGCTGGGCGACGTGCTGGAGTTCGAGATCGCGCTGGCCGGATACGAGGCGTTGCTCCGCGACGTCGATCAACCTCGCTACGGCTGGGTGCCGTTGATGTTTCGCTCCATGCGCGCGAACTGGCAAGGCGACTTCGCCGAAGGTGATCGCCTGGAACGGGAGGCGCGCGCGATGCACGAGCGCGCGGCCGGTGACGGCCCGCCACTCTTGCCCGCGCGCGGATTCGGCAATGCCATCCTGCGCGCCGACGACGCCGCGCTCGAACGCTGCGGACGCGAGCTGCACGTGACCTACGCGGCCGATCTGGCCTTCGGCGTGCTCTTCGAGGCCTTTGTCGAGGCGCGTCGCGGGGGCGGCCAGCAGGCGCGCGAGATGATCGCGTCCGGGATGGCACGTTTCCCCGACGTGTTGGGCGACGTGCACGTGGTAGAGCTGGTGAGCGATGTGGTTTGGCGTCTGCGCGACGCCGCGCTCGCCGAGCGAATCTTGCCCAGACTCGAGCGTTACCGCGGCCAGCTGCTGACCATGTCTGGAATCGCCTACACCGTCCACGGCGCGGTGGATCACGTGCTCATGCAGATCTGCTCCGTGTTGCGCCGAGACGCCGAAGCCGATCGCTACGCGCTGGCCGCGCTGGACCTGTGCGCGCGCATCGGATCACGTCCGATCGCCGCGCGGGTACGCTACGACTGGGCCATCGCGCTGCGGGAGCGCGGAGACACGGCGGCACTCGAGCGAGCCGAGCCATTGCTGCGCCAGGCCCTGGCGACCGCCGAAGCGCTGCCCATGCCGCACCTGGCCGAGCGCTGCCGCGCTGCGCTACAGACCAGCGTCGCCGTCGCGCCGTCGCCGCAGCCGCCAGCAGCGGGCGTGCAGCTCGTACTGGAAGGCGAGTACTGGACGGTGCGCGGCTACGGCGAGTTCTGCCGCGTACGCGACAACCGAGGCATGCGCATGCTCGCCCAGCTGATCGCAGCCCCCGGGCGCGAGCTGCACGTGCTCGACCTCTCGGGAGGCCAAGGAGCCGTCGACGGCGGCGACGCAGGCGCACTGCTCGATCCGACCGCCCGCAGCGCCTATGAGAACCGACTGCGCGAGCTGCAGGCCGAGCTCGACGAGGCCGACGCTGCCAACGACGCCGGCCGCCGCGAGCGGTTGCAAGGCGAGTACGAGCAGCTGTGCGCCGAGCTGTCGCGCGCCTTCGGGCTCGGCAGCCGGGAGCGGCGCGCCGGTTCGGCCGTCGAACGCGCCCGGGTCAACGTCCGCCGGCGCTTGAGCCTGGCGCTCGAGCATATCGCCAAGACCTGCCCCGAGCTCGGCCGGCAGCTCGACCACGACCTGCAGACGGGCGTGTATTGTGCGTACCGGCCGGGGAGCTCGGGCTCAGGCGGTTGAAAGCGCCTTTTGGTCGCGCTCGCGCGAGCAAAAGACAAGCGCTTTCTAACCGCCTGGTATGTCATTACCTAGAGAGGCGGACCGCCTTGCGGTTCGGCTCTCTAGCGCTTGGTGTTGTCGGCCGCGGCGTGCCCTTCGGTCTTCTTTTGCTGCGCCTTGACGCCCGCCACGATGCGGTCGATGTCCTTGCGATAGCCGTTCTCGTCGACCTGCAGGCCGTTGAGCAGCGTGCTCCAGTGCCGCACCAGGCTCGCCATGCCGATGGCCTCCGCGATCTCCGCCTCGCTCGCGCCCTCGAGCTTGGCGAATTCGGTGTCGGCATAGGTGCAGTACTTGCAGGGGATCTGCGAGGCCACGGCCAGCGAGATCAGGCTCTTGTGCTTGCCCGAGAGCGCGGTCGCCGGCGACAGCTCGACGTCGCGCCATTCCCGCCAGGCGCCGGCCACACCGGAGTCCGGGAACTTCTTCAGGAACTCGGGTACCGCGCCGAACATCTGCTGCGCCTGGGCGCGCGCGCTCTTGGCGTCGCTGACAGCGGCGGGCGCACCTGCAGCTGTGGGCGGCGGACCCGACTTGAGGCGCACGATCACCTCGTCGAGCTCCTTCTTGAACTTGGCCTCGTCCAGCTGGATGCCGTTCATGAATGTGCTCCAGTGGCGCGCCAGACCGGCGATCACCACCGCCTCGCCGAGCTCCTGCTGGCTGGCGCCGCTCATCTTGGCGAACTCGGTGTGGCCGTACGTGCAGTACTTACAAGGCACCTGAGCGGCGACTGCCAGGCCGATCAGCTCCTTGACCTTGCAAGGCAGCGCAGTCTTGTCGCTGATCTGCAGCGTCTTCATCTCCGCCCACGCCCCGGGCAGTGCGGAGTCGGGGACGACCTTCAAGAACCCCGGGACGAAGCCGATCATGCGCTCGATCTCCGCGCGGGTGGCGGCGGCCTCGCTGGGGGGCGCGCTCGCAGGTTTCGGTTCGGCCTGCACCGCCACCGCGAATAAGGACACGCACAACCCGACCAGCAGCCACTTTGTCTTCTTCATGGAGATTTTCCTTGGTTGTGGCACCCCCAGGACGGCCGGTGCCCTCAGCGGATTGGCGTGACCGACGACGGAACGTCGTTCCTCGACCCGTTACTAGAGGATGTTTTCGTAGGCGCCGCGCGGCAGGGCGCACGAGACCACGCTGAAGCTGTCCTCGATCTGCAGTGCTTCGAGCAGCGCCTGCTCCAACGCACCCGAGTCCTCGACGCGCACCCCCCGGCCGCCGAACGCTTGCGCCAGCGCGACGTGATCGGTCGCGCCCAGCCAGACGCCGCGGCGCACGAGCCCGGCAGCTTGCTGCTTCTGGTCGATCAGTGCGAGCGAGCGGTCGTCGAACACGACGAGGATCAGCGGCAATCCGAGGTCGCGCACGGTCGCGAGCTCGCCCGCCACCATCTCGAAGCCGCCGTCGCCCATCGCTGCAATCACCTTTCGCCCGGAGGCGCGCGCCAGGCCGATCGCACAGGGCAACGCATAGCCCATCGTACACAGGCCATTGCTCTGCAAGACCTGCCCCGGCCACCGCGCGCGCAGGGCCTGCGAGAGCACGATGCGGTGCGCGCCAGTGTCGATGGTGAGCCGCGCGGTGTCGGGCAGTACGCGCGAGAGCACCTCGCTCACCGCGAGCGGGCAGAAGCGGGCCCGCGCGTCGGGGGCGAACGCATCGCGCAGCGCCGTCCGCACGCCGGTCGGTTCGCTGGCCAACCAGCGCGGCCGCGGAGGGCTGCAGCGGCCGGTCAGCTCACGCAGGCTCGCCGCCAGGTCGCCGACGATCGGCAGCTGGGCTTCGTGCATCGCGTGCTCTCGCCGCACGGGCGAAAGCTCGACGACGTGTGTGTGCGCCGAAAACGGGCGGGCGTAGCTGGCGCGCATCTCGACCGGGTCGTAGCCGACGAGCAACACCACGTCGGCTGCCTGGATCAGCGGCCGGACGAGCGCATCGGCCCGGGGCGAAAGCGCGATCGCGCCGATGCACAGCGGATCGGCCTCGTCGAGGACGCCCTTTGCTTTGTACGTGGTCAGGAGCGGGAGCTGCTGTGTACGCACGAGCTCGGCGAGCGCGAATGCGACCTGCGAGTCGACCGCCTCGAGGCCTGCGATCACGAGGGGCCGCTCCGCGCGCGCGAGCCAGGCCGCCGCCTCGTGCAGGGTCGCGCGGTGGAGCACAACGGACTCGGGCGCGGGCGCGGGCTCGGGCTCGAGGGAAGAGACGAGGCTCGAGGCGATCGCCATCGGCACTTCGATGTGCACGGGCCCGCGGGGATGGCGCTGCGCCAGCGCCAGCGCCTCGCAGGTGGTGCGCGCGATCGTCTCGGGCGCCGCGACGAAGCTGGCCTTGACGATCGGGCGCAGTAACGCGCGTTGATCGAAGACCTGGTGCGTGTAACTGCCGGGGCGTTCGACGTCGACCGCGCCGCTCAGCACGATCAGCGGCACGCGATCGAGGAAGGCGTTGGCGATGGCGTTGACCGCGTTCGAGACTCCCGGACCGACGGTCAGCACCAGCAAACCCGGCGCATCGCTCGCGGCCGAAGCCCCCTCGGCCATCAAGCCCGCGGCCGTCTCGTGCCGGGCGGTCACGTACTCGATGCCGGCTGCGCCGAGCGCGTCGATCAAGCTCAGGACTTCTCCGCCGGGGATGCCGAAGGCGTGACGGATGCCCGCCGCCGCCAGCTGCCGGGCCAAGCTGTCTGCGACGCGCGTGCCGAGCCCTGCATCGCCGCGCATCAACCTGCTCCGAGCGAGAGGTCCCGGGCGATGAAGCTCGATTGCCAGGCCCGCTCCTGCCGGTAGCCCGCTTCGTCGAAGTGGTCGCCGCCGTGCAAGAAGGCCACGGTCATCGCCGAGCAGAAAGCACTCAGCGCGATCGCTCCCCTGGGCAGGTGCTTGCCCGCATCCGACAGCAACCTCTGCAGCTGCACTCGATCCGCGCTCGCGTCCGCAGCCACCAGCTGCGCGGCATGTTCGCGCGCGGCATGTGCGAAACGCGCGGCACCCCCGCTCGACCAGGCGTCCACCTGACGCACCAAGCGGCCGCGCGCCGAAAGCACGCAGTCCACGCTCTCGATGAGCTCGCCGTCGGCCTCGACGACCCACAGCTCTTCGTGCAGCCAGTGCGCGAGATCCTCGGCGCGGCACACGTGCACGCCGTTCGCGCAGGCCTGCAGCGGCCCGTCCGCCTCGACCCACTCGCCCGGCTGGCCGTCTCGCGGCGTGGGCCAGGCGAACTCGGAGACTGCACCGATCGCTCCGCGCGCGAGGAATTTGAATGCGTACTGGCTCAAGGTCCCTCCCGATGACAACGGCGAAACAACTCCAGTAGCTCGGCGCGGGAACTGGTGGAGTTGCGCGCCGACAGCTGGCGCGTCCACTCCACGGTGCGGCGCATCTGCTGGAGATACGTCATACACCAGGTGCAGGCGTGCAGGTGTTGCTCGAAGCGCACGTGGTCCTCGGTGCACAGCGCGCCGTGCATGTAGTCGGTGACCAGCTCGGTCACTTGCTTGCAGGTCAGCTCGACGAAGCTTGGAATTTTCATGATGCGTTCGCGTGTGCGAGGTGGCCACGCGAGTCAGGCTCGCGTGGTGGCGATCGACCAGCGCCAGAAATGCTCGCTCGTTGCCCGCGGGTCGCACGGCTCAGGCGGCGCTCCTCTGGTATTGCAGGCGCTGGCGGGCCCAGCGATTGTCGGGGCGGGCGCGCAGCCGGCGTTCGAGCAGCGCGCGAGACACGTCGCGCCGCTCCGCGCGCAGCGCAGCCTCGATCAGCATCAGCTCGAACAGGTCGCGCTGCGCGTTGCTTCCGCCCAGCGGCGAGAGCCTGGCGGCGATCGGCAGCATTCGCTCGAGCGCGAGGCCCGCTCGCCCTGCGCACAGCGCCACGATCCCGCTCGCCAGGGGCGCGCCGATCTCGCGCATCACGGCGTTGCCGCCCTGCATCGAGGCGGTGAACGCCGCGGCTTCTTGCAACTCGCCAGCCGCCGCCAGCGACAACACGTAGTGCGCATCGGCGAACGCGAGCCGGTGATCGCCCTGGTGCGCGCGAGCGAGCTCTACCAGCGGCCGCCAGCGCTCGCCGACCTGCACCCCTGCGGCCTCGAGGCGCCAGAGCAAGCTCGACGCGTTGCACACGTCGCGGTAGTCGCGGCCCAGGTGCGGCGCGATGGACTCGTCGTGGAGCGTGAGCGCCGCGGCGTGGTCCTCGAGCTGCAGATGAAACAGGCTGCGGTGCCAGGCGATGTGACCGCCGAAGTTGTTGCAGTTCGCGAGCGCCGGCTCCGCCGCATCCAGGAACAGCAGGCCTTCGCGCGCGCGATCCTGCGTCTCGAGCACGTGCGCCACCGCGTGGGCTCCCCACGCGTCGTCCGGCTGCAGCTCGATGGCACGTCGCCCTACCCGCTCGGCGCTCGAAAGGGATCCCGTCTCCTCGAGCGAGAACGCATAGCAGCCCAGGACGTAGCCGTGACCCGGCACCGAGTCGTCCCAGCTCGGCAGGCAACGCTCGGCGCTGCTCCGTAACGCCGACGAACGGCCGTGAATGAAGTTGATGGCGTGCTGCAGCTTGAAACTCAAAAGGTCGCGCGGATGCTCGCGCAGGATCGCGTCGAGCAGCTCGATCGCAGCCAGCGGCGCGTGGGCGCACCAACGTTCGAGCGCGCCGACCAGCAGCCGTTCTCGGGCACAGCCACCGCGGACAGCCAACGCCACCTCCGCCGCGGCGAGGCACTGCCCCGCCTCGGCCTCGAACTGCCGGCTCTGCAGCGCCTTGTAAGCGAAGCCGCGCAGGCACAGCGCCGGAACCAGCCCTGGGTCCTCGGCCAGCGCGCGCTCGAGGCGCTGCGCGGTATCCTTGCGGTGAGCGACGAAGCCCTGCACCGCACAGTCGAAGAGCTCGACCGCGAGCTGGCTCGACGTCGTGATGGGGACGCCACGGCAGTCGTGACGCGTGGACTGGGCATGCGAGCGCAGGGTTGCCATGCCCGGATTACGTCGCCTGGCATGCCGGCGTTTCACCCACCGGGCCGGCGACTTTTTTTTGCTCGGCCCCTGTAACGCCCGGGGGCCGAGCGACACGGTAGAGCATTCACCGAGGCGTGCGCCTGACCCAGGGGGTTCAGCGCCGCCATCATCCCCGCACAGCCGTGCGGACGAGGGTACCTCCATGTGCATCACCACCGACACCACCGCCTCGATGACTGACGAGCAACTGATGAGGGCGTACATCCAGGGGGACAAGCGCGCGTTCGACGCCTTGTTTCGCGCCTACGCCGCGATGTTGCTCCGCTACTTCATGCGTCAAGGCAAGCGCCCGCACGACGCCCAGGATCTCGTGCAGCAGACGTTCTTGCACCTGCATCGCAGCCGCGCGGACTTCCGCGACGGTGAGCCGCTGCGCCCGTGGCTCTTCACCATCGCGCGCAATGCCTGCCACGACCACGGTCGCCGGCAGCAGCGGCGCCCCGAGACGTTCTGTGACGTCGACAGCTATGAGGCGCACGAGCCGACCCACGGGTCGCTGATCCACACCGAGCGCACGCGCGCGCTGGGCCAGGCGCTCGAGCAGCTGCCGGCGCCGCATCGCGGCCTGCTCCGTGATCACTGGTTCGAGGAGCGCAGCTGGATCGAGATCGCCAAGCGCGATGGCCAGCACGCCGGTACGCTACGCGTGCGCGCGCACCGCGCCTGCGCGCTGTTGCGCACCATGCTCGAAGGTGGCAGCGGCGAGGCGGCGTGAGTCAAGCGAGCCCGAGGATGCTTGCTAGCAAGGGGCCCTGCTCGCGACGCTCCGCTCGAAACGCACTCATGGCGTCGTGCGCGGGACCGAGCGCGCCAAACACCAGCGCGGCGGCATACGCGGCCACTGCCGTATTGCCCGCAGCCGCGAAGCCTTCGGCCTGCTCCAGATACTGGGCCGCCTTCTGAGCTCCAGCCACGCCGGCGCGCCTGCAGCCATCAGCTGCACGAGCCACGCACACGCCGGCAAACTGCGCGCGGACTTCGCTCGCATCCCAGCGCTCGATCTTGCGCGAGAGTCGCGCGCGCCGCGCCACCAGAGCGTCGGGCGCGCGCAGCCACTCACCGTCGAGCTCGACTTCCCACAGCTCGTCCGCGATCCAAAACGCCAGGTCCTCGGTGCGGCAGGCATGCAGCCCGTTGCGACACGGCACGAGCGGACCTGGCTCGGCTTCCAGCCACGCGCCGCTGGACCAAGCCTGGTTCGCGAACAACGCTCGCGCTCCGCTGCGCATGAATTTGTGGGCGATCATGGCTCGTCCTTGTCGTGCTGCCGGCGAAAGGTTGCGAGCGCCTCCGCCCGGGCTGTGGGCGCCGGCGCAGGTGGATCGGCGGCCAGCGCGGCGAGCGCGCGCACCATCGTCGTGTGTTGATCGATGAACGTCTCACAAGCGCCGCAGATCAACAGGTGTTGCTCGAGCTGGTTGCGGTCTTCGATCGAGAGCGCGTGCTCGAGATAGTCGGTGACCATCTCCACCACGCGGCTGCACTTCAGATCGGGATGATGGTCGCTCACGAGCAACCCTCCCGCTCGACGTAGGCCTCGATTGACGCGCGCACTTTGGCACGCGCGCGGTGTAAGAGTACGCGCTGATGAACCTCGCTCACCCCGAGTACCTCACACACCTCGTCCGCGGCGAAACCTTCCACGTCGCGCAGCGTCAGCACCTCGCGCTGCGCATCAGGCAGCGCGTCGATCGCGGCCTGCACGCGCTCGCGAAGCTCGCCGGTCAGGAGCTTACTCTCGCCATCCGCGGCGAAGCTGCGTGGGATCACCGCCCAGTGGCCGGCCCAGACTCCGTCCGGACGAAAGCGCGTCGGATCCACCGCCGGCCCCTCCGGCGAGTCCGGATCAGAGAGCGCCGAGAATGGCACGCTCCGCACCTCCTTGCGCTTGCGACTGCGAGCACAGTTGAGCAGCGTGCGAAACAGCCATGTCTTCAGGCTCGAACGGCCCTCGAAGCGCGCGAGACCCTCGACGAACGCGACCCAGGTCTCCTGCGCAACTTCCTCGGCCACCGCTGGATTCGCGACGTATTGCCTTGCCAACCGCACCAGTGCGAGGTGATAGGTGTCCACCAGCGAACAGAAGGCCGCCTCGTCCCCGGCACGCAACGAGGCGAGGAACTCTGCCTCGTGCTCGTTGCTGGTGCTCGCAGGTACGGAAAACTCGGCCATGATGCACGCGTGGCTGGACCCTAACACATGCGCCCGGCCGCGTACTGACTTCGATCCACGTCACCCAACCAATCCCGCTTGATTTCCGCGGCGTGCTCATCCAGCTTCGGCGGCGGCAAGCGGTAACTCACGGGTGATTCTGAAAAGCGTACGGGATTGGCAACCAAGTCGACACTTCCCGCGCTGAGCTGTGAGGTTGGCAGCGCAACACGCATGCTGCGCTCGTTGGCATCGGCGTCCGCAAACGCCGAAAGCACGGAGCGCACCGGTCCGCAGGGCAAGCCGGCGGCCGCGAGCAGCTCGCACCACTCGGCGGTGGTGCGCCGGCGCAATACCTCGGTCACCGCGGCGTCGACCTCGGCGCGATGCCCCACGCGCGCCGCGTTGTGCGCGAAACGTGGATCCGATCGCCACTCCGGGGCCTGCGCCAGGCCCGCGAAGCGCTCGAATTGCGCGTCGTTGCCCAGGGTCAGTGCCATGTGACCGTCGCGGGTCTCGAACACGCCATACGGTACGATGTGCGGATGGCCATTGCCGAGGCGCGCCGGGTCCTTGCCGGTGGCGAAGGCGTCGACCGCGACGGTGCTGAGGGCGGCGAGTTGCGTGTCGTACAGCGCGACATCGATGTGTTGTCCGCGCCCGCTCTGCTCGCGCCGCGCGAGGGCAGCCAGGATCGCGATCACCGCGTGGTAGCCACATATGAGATCGGCGATCCCCAGACCGACCTTGGCCGGCGACCCATCGATCGGTCCGGTCAATTGCATCAGGCCGCTCATGGCTTGCGCGATGAGATCGTAGCCCGCCTCACGGGCGCGCGGGCCGGTGCGACCGAAGCCGCTGATCGAGCAGTAGATCAGCCGCGGATTTTGCACGCGCAACGCCTCGTAACCCAGGCCTTTACTGTCGAGATCCCCGGAGCGGAAATTCTCGACCAGCACGTCGGCCTGGCCGGCCAGGCGACGCACCAGCCGCGCTCCTTCGGCGCTGGCGAGGTCGATGGCGATCGAGCGCTTGTTGCGATTTGCAGCGATGAAATAGGCGGAGACGTCGCGTTCGTCCGCCTCGGCCGCGGGCAAGAACGGCGGGCCGTAGCCCCGGGTATCGTCTCCGCGGATGGGACGCTCGACCTTGACCACATCGGCGCCCAGATCGCCCAACATCTGCGTGGCAGTCGGCCCGGCCAGCACGCGGCTGAGGTCGAGCACACGCAGGCCCGATAGAGGCGAAACGCGTTGCATGCGCCGTACTACGCGCGCCGCACCGGAAACGTTTCACTCGTCAGCCGCACCGCGGGCCACAATCGCTGGCCCAGCTGCAGTGACTTCGCGTGATGCCAGAGCAGAGCAAAGCCAGCGCTGGCCACGATCATGCAGCCGCTGGCGGCGAGCGCGGACGGCAAGCTCAGCTGCTGGCCGACGCGGCGCGCAAGCGCCAGCGGGAAGCCGTAGAGCACCAGCAGGTGGAACACGTAGATGCACAGAGTCTCGCGCGTCAGGATCGAGAGCGGCCGCGGCAAGCCACGCATGCGGCTCAACCCGAGCACCAGCGCGGCGCAGACGACGGTCACGATCGCGAGCTTGACCAGAAAGAAGCTCGGCGTGTGCACGCCAGGTCGCGCGCGAATGTCGCTGACGAGCAGGCTGGCGGCGAAGACCAGCGCACCCGCGCACAAAAGCCGGCCGGCGATTGTCCGCGGCTGGGTGGCGACGCCGCGAGGCAACGCGATCCCACCGAGCACCACGCCCGCGAACACGAATCCGGCGTACGGCAGCAGCGGAAATGACGAGCCCGTCTGCGGCCCGAGCCAGGCGGTGACCAAGCCGTAGGGGAGCGCCGGGGATAGCGTCGAAGCCCAGGGCGTGAGCAGCGCGGCTCCGCATGCCAGCAGACCACTGCCGAGCACCACCAGCCGCCGATCCCGTGCCCGCGCCAGCAGCTCGAGCACGAACAGCGAGACGCCGATGCACGGCAGCACGTCGACCGCGACGAGCTGGTGCAACGCGCCACGCGCGGAGTGCAGATCGAAGCTCAACAACGCCGACAGCGGTAAGCGCAACAGGAAGCCGATGGCGATGATCTCGAGAGCTCGCACGACGCGCCGGCGACGTTCGGCCCGCGGATTTGCCGCGGGCTCGCGCAGCAACACCGTGACGTAGAACGCCAAGCCGGCCGCGAGCATGAACGCCACCGAGACCAGCCCGCGAAAGTAGAGGTACGCGTCGTAGCCAGCACCGTGCCGGACGCGGGTCGTCAGCAGCGCGTGCAGGGTGTGGCCGTTCACCATCTGTAACAGCGCGATCAGGCGCAACACGTCGACGAAGTGCAGGCGTGGCTTCGGATCTTTCATCGGTCTCACAGCCTCTTCACGCCGTCTGGCGACGTCCTGAGCAGGAACAAGTTGCCGAGCTGGCTGAGCTCACCCGAGATCTCGATCGGCTCCGCGACGTAGGGCAGCAACGCCTGATCGATCGAGCGGCCTTGGCGGTCGGCGAGCAGCAGGTGGCGCGGGGCGCCTGTGCCGTCACGCGCCACGAACAACCCTGGAATGCCGCCGCTGATGCACAGCTGCGCGCAGGCGCGGTGGGTGCGCTTGTCACCCGGACGCATGCGTCCGAGGTAGCACTTCGAGTCTTCGATCTCGCCGCGCAGCTTGACCTCACCCAGCGAGCGCAGGGCGCGACCCGCGAGACGTGCGCCTTCCGCGTCGCTCAGCTCGCCGTCGGCCGGCTTGGGCTCGTCCGAGAGCTCCAGCATGCGTAGACCGTCGCGCTCGATGCTCTGACCGCTCACGCGCACGGGGCGGCCCGCGAGCTCGCGAGCGCGCGCCGAGAGCCCGAACTTGCCGCTGCGCACCAGCAACGTGCCGCGCACGCCGCCGGCCACGTTCGGATCGAGCGTCCACAACACGGCACTCGGCTCGGTGGTGAGCACGCCAAGCGTACCCTCACTCTTGCCGAAGGCGAACTTCGCTGGCCCCGCGCCGTGCGTCGTGCTGGCGAGCGCGAAGCCCGCCGCCAACAGCAGCAAGAGCCCGCCCAGACCGATGCCCAACACGACGCGCTTGAAGCTGGCAGACATGGGCAGATAGCCGACGAAGAACTCCACGTCTTCAGGCTGCGGATTCATGTCCGTCCTCCTGTTCGAGCCGTGCGGGAGTGACCTGAGTGCCCGGCGGCAATGGCCGGGGATCGACCAGCACGCGGCCGCCCTTCAGGCGGATCTGGTAGGTGATCACGCGCTCGGTGAACGGCGCAGGTGCGCAGCCATCCTCCGGCCGGTATTGCCAGCCATGCCACGGGCAGGTCAGACAGCCGTCGATGACCTTGCCCTCGTAGAGCGGGCCGCCCTGGTGTGCGCACACGCCGTGGATCGCGGAGAACTGGTCGTTGTGGCGGATGACGGCGATGCGCTCCGCGCCGGGTACACACAGCGGAGTCGCCCGATCTCGCGGCAGCTCGAGCGCGGCGCCGGCGTCGAGGTAGCGCGTGCCGGCGATCTCCACCCAGACCGGCGTCTTGCGATCGGGCGCGGACGAGACTCGCGCCGCCGCGAGGTGCAGCCCGCACACGAGGGCGACGCTGCCGATGATCAAGCCGCTGAACAACGGATGCGTCTCGATCTGTAGCGCTCCGAAGCCGACGTGGATCACCACCAGCGCGTAGGCCAGGTAGACCGACATGTGCAGGCTCTTCCAGAGCTTCGCCCCGAGGAACCGTTGCCAGAAGTCGTGGCTGGTCGCAGCCATCAGCATCAGGATCCCGAGCGCCAGCGCGCCCGCGATTTGAAACGGGATCGAGGCGCGCGTGATGGCCGCATCGAAGCTGAACAGCGACACCAGCTTCGGCACGTTCGAGTAGGCGTGATAGTGGCCGAGCACGTGCTGGGCATGGACGATCGCGATCCCGCACATCATCACGCCCAGGTGCCGGCGGTTGTAGAGCAACGGCACGAAGCGCTTGTTCAGGCGCGCCAGCGGACCGATGCACAGGATCGCGCTCAACAACAAGAACGCCGCGCTGCCGAACGCGCGCATGTTGCGTACGGGCTCGCTGATTTGATCGTTGCCGGCGAGCTGCGCGCGGACCGCGTGCTCGAACAGCCAGATGAAGCCGCCGATCGAGAGCAGGATCAGCGCATCGTAGACCAGCTTGAAGCGATTCCACTGCACGCCGACGTAGCGAACGCTCATCGCACCTTCTCCGAGGCCGGGGCAGCGGTCAGCTGCTCGGCCGCGTGCTGGCGCTGCAACAACGCGAAGGCCAGTGCCACGAGCAGCAGCGGGGTCAATACGTAGAAGGCGCGGGCATGCAGCCGGCGCTGGGCGCGGATCACGACACCCTCCGCAGCACGCGCGCGAGGATCACCGGCCAGAGCAGCGTGGCGCCCGGCACGATCAACAGCCGAAACAGGATCGAGCCGCCCTTGGCGCTGGGCTCGAGGCGCTGCACGAAGACAGCGAAAAGCACTGCGATTACCAGGCCCAGCAACAGATACCAGGTGCCGGCCGTCATGAGCAGGTAGGCATTCATGCACAACCCGTACGCCGTGCCGCGCCGGTTGTTACGCGCGAGCGCACAATGAAACGCCGCGCGGCCGAGCCGCGTAGCAAGGGGTCACATGGACGCAGAAAAACTTGACGCCGAACGAGCGCGGCTGGCCGAGCAGCGCGACGGCAGGGCTCGCTGGAACCTGTGGGGTCCGTACCTGGCCGAACGCCAGTGGGGGACCGTGCGGGAGGACTACAGCGAGAATGGCTCGGCATGGGAAGCCTTCCCGCACGACCACGCTCGTTCGCGTGCCTACCGCTGGGGAGAAGACGGCCTGCTCGGGCTGTGCGACGAGCAAGGCCTGTTGTGCTTCGCACCGGCGTTCTGGAACGGGCGTGATCCGATCCTCAAAGAGCGCCTGTTCGGTCTCACGAACTCGGAGGGCAACCACGGTGAGGACGTCAAGGAGCTCTACTACTACCTGGACGCCACGCCGAGTCACGCCTACCTCAAGGCGCTCTACAAGTATCCGCAGCGGACCTTCCCTTACGCGGAGTTGATCCACGAGAGCCAGCAACGCGGCAGGAACGCGCCGGAGTACGAGCTGATCGACACCGAAGCCTTCAGCGATGAACGCTACTTCGACGTGACGATCGAGTACGCCAAGGCGTCACCGACCGATCTGCGCATCCGCATCCGCGTCGACAATCGCGGCCCCGAGGCGGCGGACATTCACCTGCTGCCGCAACTGTGGTTTCGCAACACCTGGTCGTGGGAGGACGGCACGACCAAGCCCGTCATCACGCGCGCTGCCGGCGCGCTCCTCGCCGAGCACGCGACGCTCGGCCGCTACCAGCTGGCGTGCGAGGAGGGCGACGCGCTCCTCACCGAGAACGAGACGAACGATCGGCGCCTGTGGGGCTTCGGTTCGGGCGAGCTCAAGAAGGACGCTTTTCACGAGTACGTCATCGGTGCTGGCGCGCGCGCCGTGTGCTCCAACGCGCGCGGTACCAAGGGCGCGTTCCACGTGGTACGCAGCGTGCCTGCCGGCGGCTCGAGCGTGCTGCGCTTGCGCCTGTCCGACGCGCTGCCGGCGGATCCTTTTCGGGACTTCGACGCCGCGCTGGACGAGGCGATCGAGGAGGCCGACGAGTTCTACGCCGAGCTCTCGGGAGCCGACAGCACGCCCGAGGTCCGCAGCGTTCAGCGGCAAGCCTGGGCCGGCATGCTCTGGAGCAAGCAGTTCTTCTACTTCGACGTGCGCGAGTGGTTACGCGGCGATCCCGCGCAGCCCGCGCCTCCGGCCGAACGTCAGACGGGACGCAACAACGGCTGGACGCACCTCAACAACGCCGACGTGATCAGCATGCCGGACAAGTGGGAGTACCCGTGGTTCGCGGCCTGGGATCTGGCGTTTCACACCGTCGCCCTGGCGCGCGTGGACGCCGAGTTCGCGAAGCAGCAGCTCGTGCTGCTGACGCGCGAGTGGTACATGCATCCGAACGGCCAACTGCCCGCGTACGAATGGGCGTTCGGCGACGTGAACCCGCCCGTACACGCCTGGGCCGCGCTCAAGGTGTACGAGATCGACAAGCAGGCCAACGGCAAGGCCGATCGAGCGTTCCTCGAGCGCGTGTTCCACAAGCTGATGCTGAACTTCACCTGGTGGGTGAACCGCAAGGACGCACAGGGCCGCAACGTGTTCCAGGGTGGCTTCCTGGGGCTCGACAACATCGGCGTGTTCGATCGCAGCGCGCCGCTACCGACCGGCGGCCACCTGGATCAAGCCGACGGCACCAGCTGGATGGCGATGTACGCGCTCAACCTGATGCGCATCGCGCTCGAGCTGGCGCCCCATAACCCGGTGTACCAGGACATCGCGACCAAGTTCTTCGAGCACTTCCTGCACATCGCAGAGGCCATGAGCAACCTCGCCGGCGCAGGCATCGGGTTGTGGCACGAAGCCGACGGCTTCTTCTACGACGTGCTGGCGCTGCCCGACGGTCAGAGCCGTGCGATCGAGCTGCGTAGCATGGTCGGGTTGATCCCGCTGTTCGCAGTCGAGGCGCTGGAGCCCGAGACGCTGAGCAAGCTCGGCGAGTTCGACGAGCGCCTGCGCTGGTTCCTGCGTTACCGCCCCGACCTCGCCGGCCTGGTGTCGCGCTGGAACGAGCCTGGGCGCGGCGACCGGCGCCTGCTCGCACTGCTGCGCGGACACCGCATGAAGCGCGTGCTGCGCCGCATGCTGGACGAGAAAGAGTTTCTGTCGCCGTTCGGGATCCGCGCGCTGTCGAAGCACCACGAGGCGTACCCGTACATGTTTCGTCACGGTGACCTCGAGATCGACGTGCAGTATCAACCGGCCGAGAGTGACAGTGGACTGTTCGGCGGCAACTCCAACTGGCGCGGACCGATCTGGTTTCCAGTCAACTACTTGATCGTCGAAGCGCTACGCAAGTTCCACCGCTACTACGGGCCCGACTTCAAGGTCGAGTGCCCGACCGGCAGCGGCAAGTACTGCTCGCTCGACGAAGTCGCGGACGAGATTGCGCGCCGCCTGTCGCGGATCTTCTTGCCCGACGCGGCAGGCCGGCGCCCGGTCTACGCACACGCGCCGCGCATGCAGCGCGACCCGCACTTCCGAGATCACGTGCAGTTCTACGAGTACTTCCACGGCGACACCGGACGCGGTGTCGGCGCATCCCACCAGACCGGTTGGACCGGCCTGGTCGCCGAGCTCTTGTTCACGAAACCGCTCTGAGGAGATCCCGCACATGCCCGACACGACACCTCTCATGCCACCACTCGCGACCCAACCGCTACTCGGACAAACCGCACTCGTCACGGGCAGCAGCTCCGGCATCGGCAAGGGCGTCGCGCTCGCGCTCGCGCGCGCCGGCGCCGACGTCGCCGTCAACTACTCCAGCAACCCCGATGCCGCGCAAGGTGTCGTCGGTTCGATCGAGCAACTCGGGCGGCGCAGCCTGGCCATCGGCGCGAACGTCGCGGACGAAGCCGCGGTCGAGGTCATGTTCGAGCGCACGCTGGGCACACTCGGCCGGCTGGACATCGTGATCTCTAATGCCGGACTGCAGCGCGACGCCGCGATCGACCAGATGACGCTCGCGGACTGGAACCAGGTGATCGCCGTGAACCTCACCGGACAGTTTCTGGTCACGCGTGCTGCCGTGCGCGCGTTCAAGCGCCGTCCGGCCAGCGAGAGTCGCTCGCGTTCGATCGGCAAGATAGTGTGCATCAGCTCGGTGCACGACGTGATCCCGTGGGCGGGACACGCCAACTACGCGGCGAGCAAGGGCGGCTTGATGATGTTCATGAAGACGCTGGCGCAGGAGCTGGCGCCGCAGCGCATCCGCGTCAACAGCGTGTGTCCGGGGGCGATCCGCACGCCGATCAACCGCTCGGCCTGGGAGACACCCGAGGCGTACCAGTCGCTGCTCAAGCTGATCCCGATCGGTCGCATCGGCGAACCCGACGACATCGGACGCGCGGTCAGCTGGCTGGTCTCGGACGAGGCCGACTACATCACGGGCCTCAACCTGTACGTCGACGGCGGCATGACGCTCTACCCGGGCTTCGAGGCGGGAGGTTGATCATGAGCGAGCACTACGACGTGATCATCATCGGCACCGGCGCGGGCGGAGGCACGCTGCTGTCGCGCCTCGCACCGACCGGCAAGCGCATCCTCGTGCTCGAGCGCGGCTCGTACATCGCACGCGAGCGGGAGAACTGGGATCCCGAGGCGATCCGCACCGGTCACTATCGGCCGCAGCAGCTGTGGCACGACGCGCAGGACCAGACATTCCGGCCGTTCACGCACCACTGCGTCGGCGGCAACACCAAGTTCTACGGCGGCGCGTTGCTGCGCCTGCGCGAGGACGACTTCGGCGAGGTGCGACACCACGGCGGCACTTCGCCGGCCTGGCCGATCCGCTACGCCGATCTCGAACGTTACTACGGCCAAGCCGAGTGGCTCTACCACGTGCACGGCACGCGAGGCAGCGACCCCTACGAGCCCGCAGCGAGCACCGCGTACCGGCATCCTGCGCTCGCACACGAACCGCGCATCGCGCAGCTCGAGCGCGACCTGCGCGCCGAAGGCTTGCGGCCCTTCCCGCTGCCGCTTGCGATCCGTCCGTCCGGTGCGAGCAACCCGGTCAAGCTCACGCTCTTCGACGGCTATCCGGACCCGACCGAGAGCAAGGCAGACTCGCACGTGATCGCAGTCGCACCGGCGCTGGCACAGCCGAACGTCGAGCTGCGCACCGGCCACTTCGTCGAGCGCCTCGTCACGAACCCCAGCGGTCGCGCCGTCCAACGCGTGGTCGCCTCACACGCGGGCGGGACCGAGACCTTCGATGCCGATCTGGTCGTCGTCGCCTGCGGCGCGATCGAGTCGGCCGCGCTGATGCTGCGGTCGGCGACCGAACAGCACCCCCGCGGGCTCGCGAACGGCTCCGACCTGGTCGGTCGCAACTACATGAGCCATCACAACGGGGCGCTGATCGCCATCACGCGCGAGCCGAACCCGTCGCCCTTTCAGAAGACGCTGGCGATGACCGACTTCTACCGGCACGGGCCAGGCTCGGAGCTGCCGCTCGGCACCGTCCAGCTGATGGGCCGCTCGACTCCGGGGGATCTGGTCGGGTTGCTCTCCGATCAGCTGCCCTCACTGTCGCCCGAGCTCGCCGCCGCGAACAGCATCGACTTCTGGCTGACCGCGGAGGATGTCCCGAACGCCGACAACCGGGTCACGCTGTCGCGCGACGGAGCGATCAAGCTCAGCTACCGTCCCACCAACTTGACCGCGTACGAGCTGCTCGAACGCACGCTGCGCGACCTGCTGGCGCGCGTGCTCGGCCCCGAGCTGGTCTTCACGGGCTATCGACTCGACGTCAGCGGCGTCAGCCACCAGTGTGGAACCCTGCGCTTCGGCGTCGACGCGCGCAACAGCGTACTGGACCTCGACTGCCGCGCGCACGAGCTCGACAACCTGTACGTGGTCGACGCCAGCTTCTTCCCGAGCAGCGGCGCGGTCAATCCTTCGCTCACCATCATGGCCAACGCCCTGCGCGTCGGTGACCACCTGATCGAGCGAATGAACGTCCGCGCCGCCGCATAGCTGTCAGTGAGAGAGCGAGGGGAAGAGCTCGTCGGCCTTCACGATGCGCGCCTGGACATCCGCGAGCCACTGCTTGCGGATGTCCAGCGAGTAGTTGAGGTACAGCTTGCCGTCGCGCACCGTGAAGGCTGCGGGATCGATGTTCACCAGGTAGCCCCGCGACACGCCGTACGCGCAGTAGCCATCGTACTGCGGGACCCAGGCCGCGGGGTTCTTGGCGAACTTCTTCAGCCGCGCCTCACTCGAGAACAACCAACGTGCACCCCTGTAGTCGGAACCGAGCTCGGGCTTGCCGCGCACCGGCTTACCTTCCTCGAAGTACGCGACCGGATCGTAGCCGCCGATGGCGTACGCGCTGTCATTCGAATTGATCTTGTTCGGCTTGCCTTGGGTGTGCGCCGCCGGCGCCAGCGCCAACGAAAGCAACAGGCCGAACGCCACACTCTGCATCCAACGAAACATGGTCGAACCTCCTTGGCTACCAGCGTTACGCCCCAACGTTCCGGTTGGTTACGCTGAAACGTTCCGCCTGCTCCGGCGTACGAGCTGCTGAGATGCAAGAACCCTCGATCACCCTGGTCACCGGAGCCAACGGCAACCTCGGCCGCGCGGTCGTCCAACACCTCGAGAGCAGTGGACTCCGCGTGGCACGCGTCGAGAGCGGCAAGCTGTTCATCGACGCTGCAGCACTGGCAGAGATCGACCTCGGCGACCCGACGAGCGTGCGGCGCGCGTTCGGCGCGCTGGTCGAGACCGGCGTGTCGCTCGCTGCGATCGTGCACACGGTCGGCGTGTTCCGCAGCGGCCACAGCCTGCCCGAGACACCCGACGCGGACTTCGTCGAGCTGTTCCAGACCAACGTGATGACGACCGTGCACGTCATCCAGGCAGCCTTGCCGCTGATGCTCCGCGCGCAGCGCGGGCGGATCGCCGTGGTCGCGAGCCTGGATGCCCTGGCGGGTCGCGCCCGGGTGGCCGCGTACGGCGCGTCGAAGGCGGCCCAGCTGCGGGTGATCGAGAGCGCCGCACAAGAGCTGCGTGGCAGCGGGATCACCATCAACGCGGTGCTCCCGAGCACGATGGATACTCCGCAGAACCGCGCCGCGCTGCCGGATGCCGACCCCCGGCAATGGGTCTCGCCCTCGGAGGTCGCGAGCACGCTCGCGTTTCTGGTATCCGACGCGGCCTCGCGCATACACGGCCAGGCGATCCGCGTGGAGCGCTGATGGAACTCGCGCTCCAACACTGGTTGTGGCTCACGCTGCGCCAACTGTGTGAAGGCGCGGGCGCGATCTTCGGCTATCTCGGCACGGGCACGCTGGTCTGGGGTGCCATCCGAGCGCTGGCGCTGATGGCCCGCTCGACGCGCGAGCGAGACGGCTACGCCGCGGCGCGCATCCAGCTCGGCAAGCACCTGGCGTTGAGCCTCGAATTCCTGGTCGCCAAGGACATCGTGGACTCGTTGGTGGACCCGAGCTGGGACGAGCTGGGCAAGCTGGCCGCGATAGTCGCGCTGCGCACGCTGATCCAGCTGGCGCTCGGACGCGAGCTGCGCGAGCTCACGGAGCGGGCCACGTGAGGCGAGCGCCGTTCGGGGTGTGCCCGCATGTCGCACCCAGACGCAGCTGACGGCTGCAAGAGTGGCGTTTTCGACCACACCCTTTCAGGCCGTTTTCAGGCGGCACGCGCGGGCGTATACCTCTGGACGAGGTGGCACGGTGGCAGCAGTAGACACAGTCGCAGCGGTCGAACGTACGCGCTCCGTCGCAGAACGCGCCCTCACCGCACGGCTCGAGCGAGCAAAGCTCGAGCGTACCCGGTTCGACGAGGCCCGCACCGAACGCATCGACGCCGAGCGCGTGCAGAACGAGCGCCTGGATGAGCTCGCCGCTGACGAGCGACTGCGCACCGGACGCGCCGACGCCGAGCGCGTGCAGAACGAGCGCCTGGATGAGCTCGCCGCTGACGAGCGACTGCGCGCCGCGCGCGACACCGCGGGACAAGTCCCCTCGGAGGGCTCCGACGACGCGCTGCGCGACAGCCTCCTGCTCGCGAGCGAAGACCAGAGCTCGTTCGCCGACCAGCTGGCATTGCTCGCGCGCGCCGAAGGCCTGCGCGTCTACCGCGTGGAGGCGGACCAGCTACAGGCCGCGGCGCCGCAGGACCAACTCGCACTCGTCAGCGGCTACTTCTGACACCCGGACGCCACAGGAAACGCTTGAGTGAGATGCGGCCGGCGGCATCGAACGTCACCCCCTCCTTTTCCAGCATCGCGCGCTGGAGCCCTTCGAACGTGGGCTCGGAGCGCGCGCTGATCTCGCCGCGCGCGTTCACCACGCGCTGCCAGGGGACCTTGCGTTGCGAGTCGCGCAGGGCGGCCAGCGCGTAGCCCACCTGGCGCGCGGCCCGCGGCATGCCAGCCAGCTCGGCGATCTGCCCGTAGGTGGCCACTCGCCCGCGGGGGATGCGCTCGATCACGCGGTAGAATCGCGCCCAGCTGCTCGGGGCTTTCTCGGGCTTGGAGGCTCGGGTGCGGGGCATGGTCGCTGCCTATATCACGCACCGCCGCCGGCCGCGCGCATATGCACTTGACGACATATAGCTGCGATAGCATAGTCGACCGTATGCTCACGCTGCTCACGACCGAGAACTTCTCCGCGTGGTATCGAGCACTCGGCGACGAGGACGCCGAAGAGGTCGCGACCGGCCTCGAGCTTCTGCAAGAGCTCTTGCCCGATCGCGAGCCTCCGGGTAGCCGCGATATTCTGCTGTGGTTCGAGAGCAGCTCGGGTAACCCGCGGATCGACGGCCGTTTCGACGACGACTTCCTCGCGTTCTCGCGCCGCGTGCACCAGTTCGTGCAGCACTTGAGCTCCGAACCCGTGCAGCGCGGGCTGCGCGACACGAACGCCGAGCGGGCGAGCGCGGCCGTCGAGTCGATCCTGAAGCAGGCGCGCCTTCAGCGCTATGTCATCGGCAAGCTGGGCAACGTGCGACAAGCTCTGCAGGAAGTCGAGCGTCAGTACCTCGCGATCCTCGACTCGATCGGCATCCCCGAACCGCCCCCGCCCCCCGCCGCGACGTCCAGCCTTCGCGAGCTCAACCTGCGCGCTCGCGAGCCCCACATCCGCGTGCTGTACGGCGTCGATGCCGTGAACCAGCGAGCACTGATCGTGCTCGGCGAGCACCTCGACCGCACGGCCTATGGCCCGTCGGTACGCAAAGCCCTCGGCTTGTGGCGAGAATTCCTGTCGGATTCGAAGCCGGCAGTACGGGAGCGAGTGTGGTGAAGACGAAGAGCTGGAAGACAGTCCGCAGCGCCCGGCTCTCGGCCGAAGCGATCGAACGCGTCAGCAAGCGCGCGGAGGCCGAGCTGCAAGCCCTGACGCTGCGCGAGCTACGTCAGGGCTTGGAGCTGACCCAACAACAGGTGGCCGATCGGGCCGACATGACACAATCCGAGCTATCACGGCTGGAGAGCCGCGCCGACCACCGCATCTCGACGCTGCGGCGGTACGTCGAAGCCATGGGCGGCGAGCTCGAGATCGCAGTCCTCGTCGGCAAGCGCCGGATCAAACTAACGGACCTGGGGTAGTTAGTTCGTCTGATCGAGCACGGTCCGCATCAGGTGCACCTGGTACGGGTTCCAGGACGAAACCGTGTAGACGATCTCGTACCGGCCGGGCGCGGGCTCGCTGAACCAGGCCGGGATCAGGTACGGGCCGTATAGATCACCCTGCGCATCCGCACGGCCCGTGAGGTGCCGTTCGCCGAGGCCATCGTCCGGCGGTTCCTTGCCGTGGATGAAGCGACCGTAGCCCTCGGCCGCAGTCAGGATGGTGAGCGGCTTGGACCACGGACCTTCCGGCTTGGCCGCGGTGCGCAGCTGGATGTAGTGCGGCATCTTGTCCGTGCCGTCGGGGTTCTTGGGGCCGCAGTTGTAGGCCATGAAGTACAGCGCTTTGGCTTCGAACTTGCGCACGGACAGCTCGCCGACGCAGTTCGGGTCCACCTCGTCCTTGCCGTCGACGAGCGGCTCTGCATGGTCTTCGCCGGGCACGAACGCGCCGCCCGCGCCGAAGTACGTCCAGCTCGCGCGATCGGCGAGCGTCGCCGCCGGCACGCGCGCGAGGTACACGGGACTCTTGCGGTAAGGACCGGCGCCGTAGATCCAGAGCACCTCGCCTTCCTGCACGACGCTCACGCTCTGGAACTTCTCGCTCTCGACTTCATGATCGATCGTCAGGTGCGCAAAGTCTTCGCCCTCGGCGTGCGCGAGGATCGACCTCGTCGGAGGCGAGACGAACTCACCCGGCTTACCGGTGGTGTTGTAGAAGAAGATATAGTTGCGATCACCGATCGCGACGCCGTCGACCGGCACGCTCATCAGGCGCAGCGGCTTGTACCCGGGCAGGCCGAACGCCAAGAACTCCCGGCTGTTCGGCCGCGTGAACCAGTTCAAGCGCGGAACCCCCTCGGGACGCGCCGCGTCGGTCCAGCCGATGGTGTCCAGGTCCTGGTTTCCGTTCAGAAACCAGGCCGGCGTCCAGCCGTCACCGAACAGAAAATACAGCTTGTTACCACGCTGAAAACTCACGCCCAGGTCGGTGCCGATCAAACCGAGGCTCCTGTCGTACACATTCGGCGCCGCCCCGGTAAACTGGCCGACGTGTTCGGTCGAGACCAACGACAACTCGGGAGCCCCATCGGAGAGCCCCGCCCCTGCTCCCAACGCGCCATCTGCAGTGAGCTCGAAACCGCTGTCGGCGCAAGCGGCGAGCACGCTCAACCAAGCGAACCAGCAGTACCCCATTCTCCGTCTGTGCATGTTTCCTCGAAAAGAAGTGCCGACTTTCTAGCAGACCAACTAACAGCGCGCGCGTCCCACAAGTGTCGGTAATACGCGACGCATACGATCGTAATCCCCAACGACGCAGCCAATCTCTCACCAAGGAAAACACAACTTATGCGCCGCATCGCAATCAACACCGGGGGCGGAGATGCGCCCGGACTCAACGCGGTCATCCGCTCGGTCGCGCTGAGCGCGCTCAATCGCGGTTGGGAGGTGTTCGGTATCAAGCGCGGCTACGAAGGACTCATCTACGATCAGCCCGACTCGCTGATCCCGCTCGATCGGAACGCGGTGCGCGGCATCGTCCACCTCGGCGGCACCATCCTCGGCACCACCAACCGCGGCGATCCCTTCAACTATCCGATGCTGCAACCCGATGGGACGAAGGTCGCGTTCGATGTCTCACAACGGATCGTGACGCGCTTCCGCGAGCTCGGTCTGGAGGCGCTCGTCGCCCTGGGCGGAGACGGCTCGATGACGCTCGCGCGCAAGCTGATGGAGCGCGGACTGCCGCGCGTGATCGGGGTTCCGAAGACGATCGACAACGACCTGCGCGGCACCAACACCACGTTCGGCTTCGCGACGGCGGTGGAGATCACCACCGAGGCGCTCGATCGCCTGCACTCGACCGCGCAGGCGCACCGTCGCGTGATGGTCGTCGAGGTGATGGGCCGGCACGCGGGTTGGATCGCGTTGCACGCCGGGATCGCGGGCGGCGCCGACGCGATCTTGATCCCGGAGATCCCGTACCAGCTCGAGCGCGTGTGCGAGAAGATCAAGGAGCGCTACCGCCGCGGGAGCGAGTTCGCCATCGTCGTGGTCTCGGAAGGCGCCAAGGAAGCGGGCCAAGACGAGGTCTACAAGATGGGCAAGGACGCGTTCAAAGAGCACGCAGTCCTGGGCGGCATCGGCGAGCGGCTTGCGAGACAGATCGAGAGCGCGACGGGTTGCGAATCCCGGTCCGTGGTGCTCGGGCACCTGCAGCGCGGCGGCACGCCGGTCGGAGTGGATCGACTGCTCGCGCAGCGCATGGGCTGCGCCGCGGTCCGCTACCTGGCCGAGACGTCGTCGAGCGGGATGGTGGCCGAGGTCGGCGGCGAGATGAAGCTCGTACCCCTGGAAGAAATCGTCGGCGGCATCCGCGGTGTCGAGCTAGCAGGTGACACGGTCGCGACGGGCCGCGATGTGGGGATCTGCTTTGGAGACGAACCGGGCGGCACGTTTTTGAATCGGCTGACCGCGGCGCAGGCGGCGATTGCCGACGATTAGCATCTCGACTCACGCGACGCGACTCGTTTAGTTCGTGACCTCAAAGGTTAACGCCTGTCCGTGAAAGCGACGGCTGTGTCCGTTTGGCGTACGATGCCTGTGCAAATTGCGCACATTGTTTACTTGTTTACCTGGCTGCGTGTCCGGGTTTGTGGCATCGCTCATGACATCATCTATGCCAACCCGTTACCAATATGCATTCAAGTGTTCGTATTTGCTGCCTCTGGCATGTCTGGCGATAGCCTGCGGCTCGGACAGCATGACGCAGAATCCCGGCACCGGAGCCGGGACAAGTGGAGGTGGCTTGGCCGGCGCAGCACCCATGGCTGGCCAGCCGAGCGCCGGATCGACTGCTGCCGGTAGAGGCGGCGCTGGCAGCACCGCGGCCGGACGCGGTGGCGCAGGCTCGACCGCAGCTGGTAGCGGCGGAGCCGGAACGGCAGGAATGATGGCAGCCGGAAGCGGAGCCGCGGGCGCGGCTGGCTCAGCTGGTGCAGCTGGAGCGACCACCGCTGGCAGCGGCGGCGGTGGTTCGGGCGGCTCAGCCGGTGCAGCTGGAGCCGCGGGTGCAGCCGGTGCAGCTGGTGGCGGCGATCCCGGCAGCGGCGATTGCGGCAAGGACGCGTGGGCCTGTCGCGGCCCCGCACCGACCATGGCGAGCGCGCTCGGCACCGCCAAGGGTCCCTACGCCACGATGAGTTACACCTCGGGCATGCGTAACGGGCCGAGCTACGGCGCCGCGACCATGTACTACCCGACGGGCGATGCGAAGCCGCCGTTTGGCTGCGTGACGGTCGTGCCGGGCTTCACGGCCTTGCAGTCGTCGATCCGTGATTGGGGCCCGTTCCTGGCCTCGCACGGCATCGTGACCATGACCATCGACACCAACACCACGAGCGATCCTCCGCAAACGCGCGCGATGGCGTTGATGGACGCCTTGATGACCTGCGCAGCAGAGAACGATCGCATGGGCAGTCCGCTGATGGGCAAGCTCGCCACGGATCACCAGGGTGTATCCGGCTGGTCGATGGGCGGCGGCGGCACGTTGATCGCTGCGTCCGGCAACCCGAAGCTGAAGGCTGCGGTGTCGTTCGCCGCCTGGGGTCCGACCGGCGGCAGCCAGAACAAGGTGCCCGTGTTGATGTTCGAGGCCACCGCGGATCCGCTCGCGGCCGGCATGTCGGACAGCTTCTACGCCGGCACGTCCAACGATGTGCCGAAGATGCTGTTCGAGGTGTCCGGTGGCAGCCACAACGTGGCCAACAGCCCGCGCAACAGTTCGGGCATCATCGGCCTGTACGGCCTGTCGTGGTGGAAGGTCTTCATGGAAGGCGACCAGCGCTACAAGCAGTTCTTGACCGCGCCCAAGCCGTCGATCACGACCAACAAGTTCGCGACCAACGTCAAGTGACGCTCAGCGGGTGAGCCAGCTCGTCGCCGCCACCAGCGGCGACAGGCAGGCGCGCACCAGCCCACGCAGCTGCGGGCGGCGGTCCACGATGGCCGCCGCCCGTTTGCCTATGCGGTAGTACGCGGCGACCACGGCACGGCCGGGAGCGATGCTGGACAGGTAGCGATCGCGCAGCCGCCGCAGGACCCCGACCTCGCTCGCCAGCGGCGTGCCGTAGGCGGCGCTGGCGATGAAGCAGGCCGATACGGTCGCGAAGCTGCGGGCGGTGGTATCGATCTCGGCCACGCGGATCGGGCCCGAGCGGTTCAGCTCGTCGGTCGCACGCACTGCCACGTAGTAGTGGGTCTGCGCGACCAGATCGCCGATCGCGACTTCGACAAACGTACCGCCCGGCGCCGCGACCGGAACCACCAGCGCGGTCGCACCTTCGGCGTCGTCGGTCGCGTTCTTCGCCGGCCTGCCATTCAAGATGAACGTGGCCTCGTCGGCGATGGGCTCGGTCGCGACGCGCACATCGTAGGCGTGGATCGCCCGCTCGGAGCGCGCCGCCAGAAAGTCGAGCAGCACCCAGGTGTGTGAGCGCAGCGGATTCGGGTGCGGCCGCAGCGCGAGTTGCTCGACCGCTCCGACGGGAGGTTGGGCGAGCTCACCCGGCCTACCGGCGACGCCGACCTCACCGAGTCGACCATCACCGCCGGCGACCGTCTTCACCTGCAGCGCGAACCGCGCACCGGTCGCGTCGCGCCGCAAGCGATCCGCACCGCTGCCATCGCGATCTGCCATGCCGTTCGGATCGCCGCCGGCCACGCTCACGGGCTCGAGCTTGCCGTAGTCGCCGCTCCAGTGCTCCCAGGAGGAACGCCCGACCGGCGCCGTGGCGGAGAAGCTGGTGCGCGAGGGGTCGCCCAGCCGGAACGGCAGCGCGTACACGATCGAAGGTTGTCCGCGGTACGGATAGCCGTAGTCGACCGCGAACGAATCCCAGGCGCCGTCCGGGAGCTCTGGCGTCGCGTACGCAGCGCTGCTCCAGTGCTCGTTGTAGTCGCCTTCGACGTTGACCTCGATCAGCGCGACGTAGTCGCCCGCCGGCCAGGCCGAGGGCACGTTGAACAGCAACGTTTGAGGTGCGTCGCCCGGCGCCGTGGCGCGCGTCACCGCGTCGATCTCGGGCATCACCTGCCGCGCATCCGCGGCGTAGCGTTCGACGTCGAGGCTATCGAAGCACTCGGGCGTGATACAGCGCACGGCGTCCATGCGCGGCGGGTACAGCGACTGCATCGGCAACCGCTGCATCATCGCAGCCTGGTCCGGCTCCTCCCAGGGCTCGACGTAGTTGGCACGCACGTCGGCCTCGGTCAGGTAGCGGCCCTTGTCGCTGCTGAACATGGTCGCGCAGCTGATGGCGTCGAGCTGATCGCGCTTCGAGTGCGTCGGATCGAACTGCAGACAATAGTAATCGTCCGGCGACTGATCGTTGGTGATCCGGGATGCGTAGCCTTCGCGGCGGCTCTGGTAGATCACGCGCGGGAAGAGCGCGGCACCGGGCGCGGCCGCGCGGCGGTGGGCCCAGATCGGCAGGACGCCCTCGCGCCGGCCGTACGGCCAGCGATAGCCGCTGTTCATCTGCGAAGCGCCGGGGCGATTGCCGATGCCCCGATAGGCGACCGCCTCGGTCAGCGCCAGCGTCGCCAGGAAGCGCCCGGTGCCGTCCTCCATCCAGATCGCGACCTGGGCGCGCGCCACGGGCGTGTAGCGCAGCTCGAGCAAGCGGGCGTCCTCGGCGTCAGCGCGCCCCGCCGCAGCCAGCAGCAGCAGACATACGAGCGCGCGCTTGCTTTGTGCCAGCACACAGGCGGTATAACCCTCGAGCAAACAAGGCTCAACACCACCCGTCAGGCGCGTCTGGTTTGGCGCCGCACCTACTAACGTTCTTGTTGAGCAACCGAACTATCGAGTCGCGCCGCGAAAGATTTCGCGATCGAACACGACTACACGAATAGCTGACGGTTGGTGCTTGATCCCTGCACAGTACTAGTAGAAGTTGTAACGCGTTCACTCGTTCTTGGCGTCAAGCGGTAGGAGGCTCGTCGATGCAGCGTGGCACTTGGTCTTTCGACGATCACACCACGTCCACCTGGGTTCCTTCCGAGGCGCTCGGCATCCCAGGGCCCCAACGCTCGACTGAGCCGGTACGAGATGAGTCTGCAGTTTGGGACGACCCGGAAGAGGCAACGCGCAAGCTGTCTGCGCACGATCTAGCGCGCACCGTGGACTCGGCGACCGATCTGAACATGGATTGGGACGAGGACGAGTCCACCACATGCACCTACAATCCCTCGCAGATGGCCGATGCCATCGGCCTGCCGATGTTGCCCCCGGACCCGGACGCGGAGCCACCGAGCAGCCGGCAATCGATCATCCAGGCCAGGCCGCGAGCGCGGATGAAGACCGACCCGCAGTTGAACGCGGTGCAGCCGCGGCCGGCGCCACGTGCGCGCACGCGCTCGGGCACCGTCCCGCGTGCGCAACCGACCTCAGAGCGGCCGCAGAGCTCCCAGTCGGGGACACGCAATCGCGCCGTGCGCGACGATCTGGGGCGCGCCGAAGACCGCGAGTGGGAACAGGCGCGGCTGCGAGCAGATGACGAGGCGCAGCTGCGCGCCTACGAAGAAGAGCGCGAGTGGGACGAGGCGCAGCTTCGGGCACAGCACAACGCCGCGCTCGAGGAGCAGCGGGCGTGGCTCGCGTCCCAGGCGCGTGCAGCCCGGCAGGAGGAGCGTGCGCGACGCGAGACGCAGGCGCGCGCCGCCGAGCAGGCCCGAGCCCATGCCGAGGAGCGTGCCTGGCGCGAGGCGCGCGCACACGCCGAGCGTGAGGCCGAAGAGCAGCGTGCCTG
>DATEOF010000461.1:0-17029 GCA_035274465.1 Polyangiales bacterium | reverse complement strand
GCTCCGACTGGCGCGCTGCCGGCGCTTCCCGGTATCGCGGGTCCACCCGCTCCGGGCGCCACGTACCCCGAGTCGACTTCACCCGAGGAGCATGCGGCCAGGAGCAGCAGACCGGCAAAGACGGCCGAGGCCGTCGAAATTGAGGCCATGTCCCCAGCCAGGAACTCGACCGGTGGACGAGAAGACGGTTTGCGGGTGCGGCGCAACATGCGGGGTCGCCAGGGTAGTAACCTCTACCGCAGTGCCCGGGTCAGCGGATTTCCGCCAGGATCCGTTCGAACGCCGTCGTCGCCCCGGGCGCCCAGAGTGAGTCCTGATTCGCATTCGCCGCCAGCAGCGGCTTGCGCAGCGCGCTGACCAAGGAGATGGCGTCGGGGATGCGGTGCGCCAACCCAGCGGCGAGGATCGATCCCAGCTGCTCGTGGCCCGGCAGTGGCACCACGTAGGTTGGCAGGCCGAACGCCAGGCCCTCGAGCAACGCAGTCGAGTACACGCCGACCTGCGCGTCGCTGTCGCGCTGCGCTGCGTACAGTGGACGGCTGTCGGCCGCTTCGACGTCGATGTCGGCTCGCGCGAGCTCCGGATAGGCCTCGCGCCAGCCGGTGTGCTCGCTCGGATGCAATCGATAGCTGATGTGCAGCTCGTGCTTCGGGCACAGCTCGCGCACGCGCACCGCCAGCTTGGCGAGCGTGTTGCCGATGCTTCGCTGCGAGATGAACAACACGCGTCGCGGCTCCGTTGGACTTTGGCGCGCAAAGCGCTGCTTCTGCAGCTCGAGCCAGGCGTAGCCGATCGCCGGGGTCGCCTCGGGAGGTAGGGGCAGCCCAGGCGTCGCCGCGCGCCACAGCGAGCCGAACAGCAGCAGCTGGTCCGGGAAGCTCTCGGGCCTGCGACCAGGTGCGAAGTTGTAGGCGGGGTGGCTCGCTCCGAGCGCGCCATGCTGCAGCTCGGCCACGCGCAGGCCGCGCGAGTGGGCGACCACGGTCAACACCTGGTGCAGCAGGCGGTAGCCGATCACGACCAGTACGAGCCGCGGCTGCACGCGATCGAGCAGCCACGCGTAGCGATCGGACAGGCCGCGCCAGGCCGCCACCGCCGTACGCTGGCGGCGCGCGAGTGCAGCTGACGGCGGCGCTGCCCCGAGCGCCTGCGTGAGGCCACCGCGGATCTCCTCCAGCTCGGCCAGCTCCAGCGCGCTAATGCCGCTACCGGCCACGTCTGCCGCTCGCAGCTGCAAGTGGCCGGCGATCAGCGAGAGGTCCATGTACACGGTGGGCTGGCCGGGGAGGGCCGGTGCATAGCGACCCTGGAACTGGCCCTCGAGCACCACGCGCGTGTGCGAGCCGGCGTCGAGCAGCGGCTGCGTGTAGGGGCAGATGCTGCGCCCCTCGTGCATCACGTGGCGCGGATGATTGGCGACCAGCAACTCGGCGCGCGGCAGCCGCGGCCACAGCGAGCGTTGCAGCGTGCCAGGCAGCGTGCGCAGCTGCTCCGGCAGCCAGCTCGAAATCGGTAATTCTTCCACGCGCAGGTGCGCGCGCTCGGCGAGCCCCAGGGCCTGCAGCGTCTCCTGGAAGACGTCGTGGCGGATGTACTGCCAGTAGCGAACGCCCATCGCCGAGCGCTCGAACAAGTGCGCGCGCTCTTCGTAGGCGATGAACGCGGAAAGGAGCTCGGCGACCTGCTGCATGCCCGGGGCGAACAGTGGCGCCAGCTGCGCGATAAGTCTATGCTTTTGAGACTCGAGGTGAAGGTTGGGCGAAGCTGACCCGCGTTGCTGTGCCATCATCCCCGCTCGCGGCGGGTCCAAGGGCATCGCTGGCAAGAATGTACGGATGTTGGGCGGAAGGCCGCTGCTGGCGCACATGGTGCTGGCGGCGCGTGCAGCCCGCCGCATCGACAAGGTGGTCGTGAGCACCGACGATCCGAGCATCGCCGAGGTGGCGCGCAGCTATGGGGCGGATGTGGTCTTCCGCCCGGCCGAGCTGGCCTCGGACACGGCCTCCTCGGAGTCGGCCTTGCTCCACGCCCTGGCCAGCCTGAGCGAGCAGCGCTACGAGCCCGAGCTGACGGTGTTCTTGCAGTGTACCTCGCCGCTGACGTTGGCCGAGGATATCGACGGCACGATCGACAAGCTGATCGAGGAGCGGGCGGACAGCGCGCTGAGCGTGGCCGCGTTCCACTACTTCCTCTGGAAGCGCGCCGGGGCCGAGGCCCAGGGCGTGAACCACGACAAGCGCGTGCGGCTGCGCCGGCAGGATCGCGAGCCCGAGTACCTGGAGACCGGTGCAGTCTACGTCATGCGCACGGCGGGCTTCCTGCAAGCCAAGCACCGCTTCTTCGGCAAGACAGTCGTGCACGAGATGCCGCTCGAGCGCGTGTGCGAGATCGACGAGCTGGTCGATCTCGAGCTGGCCGAGCTACGGCTCCGGCAGCGGGCCCAGGCCGCGCGCGCCGACGCGCTGCCCACCGCCATTCAGGCGCTGGTGATGGACTTCGACGGCGTGCACACCGACGACCGCGTGCTCGTCGACCAGGACGGCCGCGAAGCCGTGTTCTGCAACCGCCGCGACGGGCTGGGCCTGGAGCAGCTGCGCAAGACCGACTTGAAGTTGCTGGTGCTCTCCAAGGAGCAGAACGCGGTGGTGCAGGCGCGCTGCAAGAAGCTCGGCCTGCCTTGCCTCTCCGGCATCGACGCCAAGTTGCCGGCGCTTCAGCGCTGGTGCGCGGAGCAGCAGGTCGCGCTGGCAAATACCGTGTATGTGGGCAACGACGTCAACGACATCGAATGTCTGGCAGCCGTGGGCTGCGGCGTGGCCGTGGCCGACGCCCACCCCGAGGCCAAGGCGCGCGCGCGCTTCGTGCTGGAGCGGCCGGGCGGCCAGGGCGCGCTGCGCGAGCTGTGTGAACTCATCCTCGAACGACAAAGGCGGGCACCATGACTGACGTGGTCGAGATCGGTGGAACGAAGGTCGGTGCCGGCCAGCCGGTGTACATCATCGGCGAGATCGGCATCAACCATAACGGCGAGATGGAGAACGTGCGGAAGTTGATCGACGTGGCTGCCGCTGCTGGCTGCAACGCGGTCAAGTTTCAGAAGCGCACGCCCGAGCTGTGCGTACCCGAGGCGCAAAAGTCGATCACGCGCGAGACGCCGTGGGGCATCATGACGTACCTCGAGTACCGGCATCGCATCGAGCTCAACCAGGATCAGTACTCGGAGATCGATCGCTACGCCAAGAGCAAGGGCCTGCACTGGTTCGCGTCGTGCTGGGACATGCCGTCGGTCGACTTCATCGATCGCTACGATCCGGTCGCCTACAAGATCGCGTCGGCCTCGCTGACCGACGACGTGCTGCTGCGCCACGTCGCGAGCAAGGGCAAGCCGGTGATCTTGTCGACGGGCATGTCGACGCTGGAAGAGATCGAACGCGCGGTCTCGCTGTTCGACAAGAGCCGCCTGCTGATCACGCACGCCACCAGCACGTATCCGTGCTCGCCGGACGAGCTCAACCTGCGCGTCATCAACAGCCTGCGCAATCGCTACAACGTGCCGGTGGGTTACTCGGGTCACGAGACCGGGTTGCAGACCACGGTCGCGGCCGTCGCGCTCGGCGCGTGCGTGATCGAGCGCCACATCACGCTCGACCGCGCGATGTGGGGCACCGACCAGGCCGCCTCCGTGGAGCCAGCGGGCTTGCACCGTCTGGTGCGCGATATCCGCGTCGTGGAACGCGCATTTGGGGACGGCGTGAAGCGCGTGTACGCGAGTGAGTTGCCGATCCGAAGCAAGCTACGCGTACGCTGACTGCCGCTCTTGGCGGCGGAAGCTACTCGCCAAGACCGCGCCAACCGATAAATCGAGCCCTGGCGGGATTTCGTGTCGTAGATGTGTGCATTCCTCGCACTCCTCGCGGCATGCGCTAGACTGGTGGAAATGGCGAGTGCGGCTCCCGACTACCAACGCCATGCTGCTCCTGGGGTCACGATCCAGGCGCTGCACGTCAGTCAGCAGTATCCGTCGCGCGAGTATCCTGCCCTGGGCGTGATGGTGCAGAACGCCGTCCGCGCGCAGGCCAAGTTGAGCGGCGTGCGCGTCGAGGTGCTCGCGCCGCGGCCGTACACGCTGCCCGTGCCGGGTTTCCCGTTCGGGCAGCTGGCGCGCCTGCCCACGCAGAGCCAGGACCACGGCTATCGCGTGCACCGGCCGCACTACGTATACCTGGTGCCCAAGCGCTGGCTGTATCCACTGGTCGGGCCGGCGTTCGCGTCCAGCGTGCGCAGCTACGCGCGGCAGTTGGTGCGGCCCGACGTGATACACGCGCACTGGGCGTACCCGGACGGCGAAGGCGCGCTGGCGTTGCGCGACCTGTTCAAGGTCCCGCTGATCGTGCACGCGCGCGGCACGCTCGAGCGCGTGATCGCGCAGGAGAGCCGCCGCTCACGGCTACTGGTGCAGACGCCGCTCTTGGCTGCCGACGCAGTCATCGCCAACAGCCAGGCGCTGCGTGACGATTGCCTCGGCCTGGGCGTGCCGGCGCACAAGCTGCACGTGATCCCGAACGGCGTGGACACGGAGCTGTTCACTCCGCACGACAAGGCTCAGGCCAAGCGCGAGCTCGGCCTGGATGCGGGCAGGGTGCTGGTGCTCTATTGCGGCAACTTGCGGCACGTCAAAGGCGTCGACCTGCTGTCCGATGCCATCCCCGAGATGATGTGCCTGGAGCCCAACCTGCAATTCCTGTTCGTGGGCAGCGGCGAGCTCGAGCCGCAGCTGCGTTCGTCACTCTCGCGCTGGGTCGCGTCGCGCGACGTGATCTTCGCCGGCGCTCAGCGCCAGCGCGAGGTCGCGCGCTACATGAGCGCGGCCGATCTCCTGGTGCTGCCCTCGCGCTCCGAGGCCCGCAGCAATGTCATCCCCGAGGCCTTGGCCTCCGGCACGCCCGTCGCAGCTGCAGCTGTCGGCGGCATCCCCGAGGTCGTTCGCCCCGAACACGGCCGGCTGTTCTCGCCCGAATCGCGGGCCTCGCTTGCCCAGGCGGTGCTCGAGCTCTGTCGAGACCGCCCCCAGCTCGCCCGCATGGGTGAAGCCGGCCGCCGCTTCATGCTGGAGTCGGACGCCAGCTGGGGCGCGCACGCGGAGAAGACGCTGGAGCTCTACCGCTCGCTCGTCTGAGCCTGCCCGCTGTCCTGGTAGCGCACGCGCTTGAACAGCGCGAGGATGGCTGCGTCGGGTAACAGCGGCAGCAGGTGCTCGGCCGCCACGTAGGCGGCGTTGTACGCCTGGAAGAAGCGCGGGTGCAGCAGCCAGCGGCGCTGGAGCTGAAGCGTGAGCGCGAGGGTTTGGCGCAGGTGGGTGCGCTTGCCCTGGGCGGCGCTGATGCGGTAGCGGATCACCGGGCGGTCCAGGTTCGCGACGGGGAAACGCGCGGCGATGCGCAGCCAGAGGTCGTAGTCCTGGCAGCGCGGGAAGTTGGGGTCGTAGCCACCGACCTGCAGCTGTTGGCTGCGGCGGAGCATGGCTGCCGATTGGGCGATCGGGTTCCAGCGCGTGATCACGCGGCAGATCTGCGCGTAGTCCAGCGGGTAGCGCCGGATGCCGAGCGGTCGCGAGTGTTCGTCGATGATCAGGGTTTGACCCCCGACCAGGGCGTGGTCGGGGTGGGCTTCGAGGAACGCGACCTGGGCGGCGAGCCGGTCGGGCAGGGCCACGTCGTCGGCGTCCAGGATGGCGAGGTACCGGCTCTGCGGGTCGGCGTTTTCCAGCGCGCGGTTGCGCGCCGCGACGATGCCGCGCTGTTCGGGTTGGCGGAACACGCGCAGGCGCGGCTCGCGCGCGGCGTACTCCTGCAGCAGTGCGAAGGAGTCGTCGCTCGAGCTGTCGTCGATCGCCACCAGCTCCCAGTGCGGGTAGCTCTGGCCCAGTACACTGTCGAGCGCCTCGCGCAGATAGGCCTGCGCGTTATGCACGGGCATCATCACCGTCACGCGAGGTTCAGCCGCCATCTAGTGCTCTGACCGAGGGGTTTTGATACCGCCTCGCTTGTTCCGGACGCGCATGGCTACGTTGCTCCTCCTCAAAATAGCCTCTACTATTCCTCGTCGTCGCGCCTTGCCCTGCGCGCCCGGCCCTGCGCGATCCGGCATCAAAACCCCTCGGTCAGAGCACTCTGGTGGCTGGTATAGCATCAGCCCGCGCGCTCTTGCGCATCTGGGCCGCTTGCTGCAGAAGATTCCGCGCTCGTGTTGCTGACCGACCTGTTCTGGATCTGCTTGTGCTTGCCCGGCTACGCGCTGGCGCGGCGGCTATGGCCCGCGATCCACGAGGCGGGCCTGCTCTCGGTGATCGCGTTCAGCGTGCTCGGCGGCTTCCTGGTGATGTCGCCGGTCAGCATGCTGGGCTACGCGCTGGGCGCACCCGTCGGTCTGTTCAGCGGTGCGCTGGCGCTGACCGTGGTGGCAGGAGGCGCGTTCCTGGTCCGCGCGCGTGCCGACCGCGAGCTGCTCGCCTGCCTGCGGCGCGAGCCCGTCGTCGGCTGGCTCGCGCTGTTCGCACTGCTCTGGCTCCAGGCGCGCGTCGGGTCGTATTTCTCAGGCGACGCGACCTTTCACCTCGGCCGCGTCCGCGTGCTCCTGCAGCACGGCTTCACCAACCGCGACATCTACCTCGCGGACTATCACTTTCAGCACATCTATCACACCAACCTGCTGTACCCGCTCTACGCGAGCCTGAGTCAGCTGACGGGTCAGACCTTCCTCGAGGCCTGGTTCTACTCGCAGGCGTGGGCGAAGTTGCTGGTCGCGGCGGGCCACTACGCGCTGGGCTGGGGTGTCACGCGCCGGCGTTTCGTGGCCTGGCTGCTGGCGCTGACGATGATCACCGCGAACGCCGGTGAGACCTACACCGCTTATCCGAACATGCTGGCCGTGGGCTGGCTCCTGCCGTTGCTGCTCGGTTCGGGCTTTTCGCTGCTCACCCCCGATCCGCCGCCTCGTCAGGCGTGGGCGGTCGCGGCTGCGGCGCTGGTGCTGGGCCAGGTGCATGCGCTGTACGCGGTCTACGCCGGGCTGGCGCTCGCGCCGGGGTTGCAGGCCGCGCTGCTCTGGCCGCGCTTGCCCGTGCGCCGCTCGCTGATCGCGTTCGGTTTGCTCGGCACCTTGCTGGCGGCGCCGTTTCTGCTCGTGTCGCAGTTCGGGTTTCGGCCGCAGCCCAAGACCGATCCGCCCGCCGCAGTGGTCGCGCAGCCAGCGGCGGCGCCCGCACCCGCACCTGCAGCTCCGCCCGCGCCGCGCGAGCGAGATCTCGCCGCCGACGTCGGCAAGGGCAAGGCCGCCGTGCCGACGCCCGCGGTCGCAGCCGGCGGCGGCCACCTCGAGAAGGGTCTCGAGCTGAACGAGCAGACCGGGCTGGTCTACTTCGGGCCGGACAAGATGGGCGGCACCGGCTTCATCGCTCTGGGCTGTGCCGGATTCTTGCTGGCGTTGATCGGCGCCGGCATGCGCCGGCTGGATCAACCGCTACGCCGGGGGCCGCTCATGGCTGCAGCGTTCGGGGCCCTGCCGCTGTCGCTGGTGCTCTTCATCCCCAAGTGGACCACGCTCGCGCTCGACGTCTTGCAACAGGCGTTCACGGTCGCGCGCCTGTCGACCGTGTTGTCGAGCTTGCTGTTGCTCGGGGCCTGCGCGGGTGTGGGCGCGCTGATCGAGCTGACTCCGTCCGGCAAGCCGCGCCGCGTGAGCGAGGCGCTCGTCTTGCTCTTCGCGATCGGCGCCGCCACGCGCCTGACCGGGCACGCGCCGCTGTTCTTCGGCGAGCTGGTGCAAATGGCGCGCGCGCCGCGCGAGCAGCGCTACGCCACGCTCGAGATGCTCGAAGCGCGCCGCCAGATGCTCGAGCGCGTCGTCCCGCCCGGCACGACCGTGCTCACCACCGCGCGCTTTGCTCGCACCGTGGTGATGCTGTGTGACTGTTACGTGATCATCGCCGACCGCGGGCACACCTACGTGTCGTTCTCGCAGGAACGCCGCGATCAGCTGGTGTTGATGAACGGGCTCAGCACGCCCTGGGATCAACGCGTGGAGTTGCTCAAGCGCTACGGGTTGTCGCTGGTGGTGTTCGAGTCTCGGCACCTTCGGCGCATTTACCGCTGGACCCACGAGCACGGCAAAGTCATCGGCGAAGCCGCGGGCCTCGAAGTCGTGCAGCTACAGCTTTAGAGTCGTGACCGAGCGGTTTTACCCGTTCTCGCTCGTTCCGACCGCGCATGATAACGGGCAAAACCGCTCGGTCACAGCTCCAAGCCGACGAACGGCCCGGATGTGAACACGACGTGTGCACCCGACAGCGACTTGGTCAGCTGCGACTTGCGCACGAGCAGGTGTGTGAGCTTTTCTTGGCGCGCCAGCTCGACCAGATCGGACAGCGGGCGCGCGTAATACGCCGCGTCGGCGCGGCCCGGCAGCGCGTAGCCGCGCGCGGGGAAGTCGCTCGTGCCCATGGCGGCCAGCATGCGGCGCTTCCACTCGAAGGCCTCGTCGCCCTTCATCGGCGCGCACTTCCAGTCCACGAACACGCTGCGCCGGGCGCGCATGCGAAATTCGAACATGCCCGGCGCGATCAGGAAGCTCGCGTTGGGGGGCGTCGACTCGCGCGCCTTCTTGTACACGTCGCGGTCGGGGGCATCGAGCTCGATGCGGCGATCGGCGAAGTGGAAGCTGCGAGCGGCGCGCAACCGGGCCCCGGTCCACGTCTCCCCGAGCGGCACGAGGGACAGCCCTGCGCACAGGGCCAGCGGGATCACGGCCAGCGCGCCCACCACGAGCTGCTGGTGCCGCGCAGCAAATACCCTTGGGGTGAGCTGGCGCCAGGCGATCAACGCCAGCGTGGACAGGCCGATCGGCACGAGTACTGCAGCGCACAGCCAGAGCGGCGGCGCGAGCGGGTTTGGGTCGAGCGGCGGGGCAGCCCACGGCACCGTCATGCGCAGCACGTCTTCGCGCGCGAACACGGCCAGCACGGCGAGTGCGCCGGCCAGCCAGACGCAGCCGCCGAGCTCGCGCCGGGAGATCAGCTGCCTTCCGAGCTGAGCCAGGCTGATCCACCACAGCGCGAGCAGCGGGATCGACATGCGGAAGGTGAACAGCCGCGACAGGGGCACGATCTGCCGCCCCGCGCCGAGCACGCCCAGGCCGACCAGCGCGAGCAGCAAGAGGCACAGCTGTGTTCGCGCCGCCCTGTGCGGCAAGGCGTACGGCCCGATGAATGCCGGCAACGTGAGGAGCCCGAGCAGGCCCACCCACCAGAAATCGAGCGGCAGCATGTACGTAAGGTCGTAGTGATGCGGCGAGCGCACGAACAAGGTGATCGCCACGGCCTCGGGCTGGTGATCGCCGGCCAGGAACGAGCCGATCAGCAGCGACAGGCTGGGCGAGGCGAGCAGCAGATAGCTGCCGAGCAACTGCCCCAGCCCTCGCAGCGCCGTCGTGCGGGTCTCCTGGGCGCGCAGCTCGGCGGCGGCGGTCAGCAGCCAGAGCGGCACGACCACCACCGGCCCGAGCACCGCAAAATTGGCGTGGATGAAGCCCGACAGCCCGAGCCAGACCCCGGTCGAGAGCGGCCGGCGGAAGGCTCGCGCCTGATGGGCACGACCCGTCCGCTGATTATCGGTCGCCGGCGCTGCGCGGCGGCTCCCGTCGATCGCCGCCGCACAGGCCAACAGGAACGGCCCAAGCGCGAGATCCGAAGGCAAGAGGCAGCCGTGGTTCAGCAGGGCACCACCCAGGCCCGACTCGCGCGCACACCCGAACACCAGCAGCGGCAGGCTGGCCTCGAGCATGCCGCCGCCCAGGGCGCGCGAAAGCCGCAAAAACCCGTAGCTGAGCAAGCTCAGGCTGGCCAGGTGCGCGGCCAGCATGCCGTACCGCATGAGCGCATCGCCCCAGACCGCGTGCAGCGCGCGCACCAACCAGGCGAACGTGACGTGGTAATGTGACGTCTGCCAGGTGAACCAATCGCCGGGCAAAAAATCCGCGTACATCTGCCGGTAGGGCAGCAACAGGTATTGCACTTGATCGTTGGTCTCGAACGAATAGCCCAGTTGAACGAACAACCAAGCGCTCGCGGCGAGCAGCCACGACGTGGTGCGCAGCTGCTTGGCGGTCGGGACCATGGATGCCAGGGCGTCTACTCGAGTTTTCCTGCCTGGTCAAAGGCGGGGTAGAGTCGCATCGTGCCCAAACGCATCAAGAATTTGCTGAAGGTCGCCTTCGGTCTGGGCATCCTCGGCTGGATCGTCTCGGGCATCCGGCTGGACGAGTTGCGCACGCTGGCCAGCCAGGGCGATCCGCTGAACCTCGTGCTGGGCGTGGGTAGCCTGCTCGTGGCCATGCTGTATTTCCAGTGGTCGCGGCTGCATCTGTTGATCAAGGGCTACACCGACGGCATCGCGACCTCGCTCAAGATCTTCTACGTGGGCGCGTTGTTCAACAACGTCTTGCCGAGCAACATCGGCGGCGACGCGATCCGGCTGATGTACCTGAAGAGCCTGCGCGCCGACAACTGGGGCACGCCGTTCATGCTGCTGCTGTTGTACCGGGTCAGCGGCTTCACGCTGCTGGTCCTGGCCGGGCTCGTGTACGTGATCTTCGATCACGATCGCCTGCTGCAGCTGCTGGCGGCGCAACACGTGCTCGTCAGCCTGGACGCGCGTAGCTGGCTGATCGCGGGCGCAGTGGCGTTCGTGGGGCTGCTGGTCGCGCTGTGGTTGTTGCGACGGCTGTCGGCGCGCATGCGCGACCGCGTGCTGGGCTTCCTGCGCAACTGCCGCGCGGGCCTCGCCCAGCTGAGCGGCGGCGACGCGGTCCAGCTGGTGGTGCAGACCGCGCTCTTTCACGGCTGCCGCTTGCTCTCGTTCTATTACCTGATCCAGTACCTCGGCCAGCACGTCTCGCTCTGGGACCTGCTCTTCGTGATCTCGGCGACCTCCATCATCGCGGTCCTGCCGGTGACGGTCGCCGGCCTGGGTGTGATGGAGGGCTCGATCACGTTGCTCCTGAGCATGTACGGCGTCACGCCTTCGTCGGCCGTGGCCATTGCGCTGGTCAACCGCGCGGTGATGCTGCTCCTCGCAGCCATCGGCGCCGTGATCTACCTGACCAGTCGCGACGAGGTGGCTCGCGCGCGTGGCAACGCTCCGCCGCTGCAGGCCGCGGCGCGCGGTCCGGAGTCGGGCTGAGCCGATGGACGCGGATCTGCGAAGCACGCGGCGGGTGCAGCCGCGCTGGCGGCGCTGGCTGCCGTGGATCGGGCTGTTCGTGCTGGCCTGGATCCTCTCGCGCATGGATGGGGCGGCCATGCGGCACGCGCTCGGCAGCGTGTCCGCGGGCGCGCTGCTGATGGCGGCGGCCGCCTTCAGCGCCAACCTGTTCCTGAAGGCCTGGCGCTGGCAGCGCCTGCTTCAGGCCCAGCGCATCGAGTTGCCCCTGCGCGTGTCGCTGGCCGCCTTCCTGAGCGGCCAGTTCTACGCCCAGGTCACCCTGGGCCGGCTGGGCGAGTTCTTCCGCATCGAGGCGCTGCTCGAGCGCGGCGTGAGTGCGGGCAAGGCGCTGGCGTCGTGCGTATTCGATCGGCTGCTCGACGTGTTCATCGTGTTCGGGCTGGGCGCCGTGTTCGCCACGCGCGTGCTGGCGGACCGCGCGCTGGCCTGGCTGGCGCTCGCGTTGCTCCTGGCCGGTGCCGTCGCCCTGGGCCTGCTCTTGCGCTTCGCCGTGCCGCTGCAGCCAGGAGCGGCCCCCAACGGCCTGCAGCGCTGGCTCGGGAGGCTGGAGGAGTGGAGCCGCCGCGAAGCGCCGGCGACCGATAATCACCGGAAGGATCGCGCCCTTCAAGCGCGAGCCTTCCGACGCGTGATCGGGCGGCTCGTGCACAGCGGGCGCGAGCTGCTGTCGGGTATGCTGCCGATGCTGCGCGGGCGCGTGCTGGCCGAGGCGCTCTTCTGGAGCGCGGTGTCGTGGTTCGGCTACTTCGAGGCGCTGTTCCAGCTCGCCGATGGCCTCTCGCTCGGGGTCTCGCGCGTGCTGCTCACGGCGACGGCCGCGTTCGCCGCGCTCACTGCGCTCCTGCCGGTCACCGTCTCGGGCCTGGGCGCGCGCGAGCTGATCTACATCCAGGTGCTGGAGCGCCACGGCGTGGCCAACGAAACGGCGGTCGTGCTCTCGCTCCTGCACCTGTTCACGATGTCGGTGTGCGCCACCGGTTTCGGGTTCCTGGGCGTCCTGTGGCGGCAGCGGCAGCGCGATTTGGAGCTGCGCGCGCGTTCGTAGTACACCCGGGTGCGCACGATGAAGCTCGTCATCCAGATCCCGTGCTTCAACGAAGCCGAGACGTTGCCCAGCGTGCTCGCCGACCTGCCGCGCAGCCTGCCCGGCATCGAGAGCATCGAGACGCTGGTGATCGATGACGGCTCGAGCGACGACACCTCGGCCGTCGCGCGCGCGCACGGCGCCACGCGCGTGGTCCGTCACCGCGGAAACCGCGGCCTGGCGCGCACGTTCTTGACCGGCATCGAGGTCGCGCTCGAGATGGGCGCGGACATCCTGGTCAACACCGATGGTGACCACCAGTACCCGGGCGAGAGCATCGGGCCGCTGGTCGCGCCGATCGTCGAGGGGCACGCCGACCTGGTCATCGGCGATCGCAAGACGTCGCGCGACCCGAAGGTGCCGGCGCGCAAGAAGCTGTTCTACGGGCTGGGCAACTTCGTCGTGCGCAGCACCACCGGCGTCAGCGTGCACGATGCGCCCAGCGGCTTTCGCGCCATGTCGCGCGAGTTCGCGCTGAACGTCTACTTGACCAACCCGTTCTCGTACACGCTCGAGACCCTGTTCGCCGCCGCGGAGCAGCGCTTCCCGATCCGCGAGGTCGAGATCCAGAGCAACCCGGTCACGCGCAAGAGCCGGCTGTTTCGCGGCGTGACCGAGTACATGCGGCGCTCTGCCGGCATCATCGTGCAGGGCTACTCGATGCACAATCCGCTGCGCGCGTTCGGCCTGCTGAGCGTGCCGTTCTTGCTGGTGGGCTTCGGGCTGGGCGTACGCTTCCTGTTCTTCTTCGTGCGCGACCCCGACTACAGCGGCCACATCCAGTCGCTGATCGCCGCGGCCATCGCCAGCGTGGTCGGCGTGCAGATATTGCTGTTTGGCATGCTCGGTTGGCTCATGCGTGCAAACCGGCTCCTGCTCCAAGACATCCGGCAGCGTATCCGGCGCATGGAGCTACGTGACTCCTCGCGCGCGGCGGATGGCGCTGGTGGAGAAGAGCCGGAGCCGGCGTTGCGCCAGCGCTGATGAGCGCTGCGACTCAGAACTGCTGCTGAGACGCACGAAGTCCAGTCTGCGTCGCACTCAGTTGATTGTCGATGGTCGGCGTGACTCAGACAGCTTGATCCTGTCGCTGCATGCTAGTCCCGGTGTGGCGGGGACATTCGCAGCGCTGACGCATCGCGGGATTCTTTCAAAAGAGTGACTGCAGCCAATGGCGTCATAGTCGGGCGCATGCGGTTGAGGCGTGAGCCGAAATTGCACGTACTGTGACTTGGTATCGCCAACGTGTGGACACAATTTAAAGTTCAGTCGACGGAACTAATTGTTGTCAGATCGGCTTCGAACTCCGGCAGGATGGCAATCGCTCAGGCCCGCGGACGCGCGCGGGTCAGTCGAGTAGTCATCGGGAGTCGTGGATGAAACAGGCAGCTTTTCAAGCTCGCGAGGCTCGAGCCGTCGAGCCGCGCCTTGCGCGAAGTTCCGACGTGGTGGTGTTGGGCGGAGGCATGGCGGGCCTGGCCACCGCGCTGGCTCTGAAGGATTCGGGGCTCACGGTGTTGATCCTCGAGCGCGATCCGCAAGCTCAGCTCGATGCACCGGAGCACGCGTTCGACAATTGGGATCGCAAAGGCGTGCCGCAGCTCCAGCACACGCACATCTTCCTGTCGCGAGCGCGCAAGATCCTACGCGACCATCACCCCGAGCTGCTGGCCGAGCTCGAGCGCGCCGGGATGTGCAAGGCCACGATGTCGGAGATCCTGCCGCCTGCGCTCGTTGGCGTGTACGTCGAGCGCGAGGTGGATGATGACCTGCTGCACCTCTGGGGCAGGCGGGCGACGTTCGAGTACGTGCTGCGCAGGCACGTGGAACGCCTGCCGCACGTGCAGTTTGCATTCGGCGCGAAGGTCGAGCGTCTGCAGGTGCAGAGTCGTGGCTCTCAGCTGCAGGTGTCGGGCGTCGAGATCAAGCGCGGCGGCCGTAGCGAGCTGGTGACGGCCGACTATGTGATCGACGCCCTCGGTCAACACTCCAAGTGTGTCGATGAGTTACGGGAACACGGCGCGCGGATCGATACCCTGCTCGAGCGCTCCGCCTGTGCATACTACTGCCGGCACTATCGGGCGGCTGGCGACACCTCGCCGGTGCGCGGTGGGACGGCCACCAATATCGACTATTTGATCGCCGGGTTGTTCTTCGCGGAACAGAACACATTCTCGATCGCGTTCACGTGCGCGGATGACGACGAGGCGCTGAAGGAGACACTCAAGAACCCTGCCGGCTTCGACGGCGTGTGCGAGAGCATCCCTTCGCTGGCGGCGTGGACGCGCGGTGCAGAGCGGTTGACGCGGGTGCTCGGGGGCGCGAGCTTGAAGAACCGCTGGCACAGCTTCGAGACGCATCCGCGACGCCACGTGCTCGGCTTCTTCGCGCTGGGAGACTCCCACATCCAGACCAACCCGATCTACGGACGCGGCTGCTCGATGGCGTTCGTGCAGGCGCACGCCCTGGCCGCCGCGCTGGCGCCCGAGGTCGATCCGCTGGCGCGCGCCAGGCACTACTACTCGCGCGTGCGGCGCGAGCTCAAGGGTCACTTCGAGTTCTGCGTATCGGGCGACCGCACCTTCATCGCGCGCGTCAAACGCTCGCGCGGTGTCCCACTCTCGGCGACCGAGCGCTGGCTGCTGCTGGGCTACGACACATTGCCCCCGACCGTGGATAGTGACCCCGCGGTCGCACGCGAGTGGCTGAAGCTCCAGCAGATGCTCGAACCCTCGCCACCCTGGGTCACGCTGACCACGCTGCTGCGGATCGGCTCCGGTGTCATCAAAAAGCGCGTGCTGCGCCGCGCGCCCCCGACGGTACCGAGCGGTCCCGATCGCGCTGCGCTCGTGCAGCGACTGCGTCGTTAATGCTCTGCAGCCTGTTGCAGCTTGAGCCGCGCCATCGCCAGCTGGCCGCTGCGAGCGTCGACTACCGCGTACAGGAACGTCTCGCTGTGCGCGGGTAGCAGCCGCGCCAGGTGGAAGTGGTCGTCGGTGGTGACGATGCTGTCTTGCACGTTGCCGATGCGCATCACGGTGTTGAGACAGCGCACGTGGGCCCAGGCCGCGTCCGCATTCAGCTCGATGCCGCGGCTGCCCAGGCAGTAGCCCGACGTGCGCTCGATTGCGACCACGCCCAGCACTCCTTCCAGCGCCATGCAGCGATCGAGGATGGCTTCGATCGCCGGCGACGGCTCGGGAGCGAACACGAACGCATTGCTGAAGGTGGCGCTCGGGGGAGCGATGGAGTGGAACGGCTCGGACCCGTGCTCCTGGACGTCGACCGGCGTCGGGCTCACGTCGAGCTCTTCGAGTGAGAAGGACATCTCGCCCGAGGACTCGTGGCGCTGCGGCAGAAACAGCGAGCGCGCCTGCGGCAAGTGGATGATCGCCTGAAGCTTCTTGGCCATCCAGGTCCGCAGCCGCTCGCGCAGCGCGTTGCGATCGAGCACGCCCCAGGCGACCACCACGTCGGTGAACTTCGCGCCCTTGCGGCGGCAATCGGCGAGGATGCCTTCGACCATGTCCGAACCCAGCTCGAGCTCGACGGCGAGCTCCTGCAGGAACGTCCCGGAGCCGTCGGCGAGGTGCGCCCAGGCCACGCGCCCGTCATGGAAGAACACGCGCGCGGACTGGTTGCCGCTACGGACCACGAACTCGCCGTCCCGCTGCTGTGCCGCGACCCCGAGCGCGCGGCGCATGCGCTCGACGTTGGCCTCCGCGCTCGGCGAACGCTGGCGCGCGAGCTCAATGCGCGCCACGAGCACGTCGGGTGCGACCGGCTTGACCAGCAAGTCGTCCGCTCCGGCGTTCAAGCACTCGATCAGCTCCTCACGCCTGCCGCGGCCGGTGACGAACACGACGTACAGCTCCGCGTTGATGGCTCGTGCTCGCAGCAGACGGCACACCTGCGTCCCGTTCAAGCGCGGCATCAGCCAGTCCAGGATCAGCACGTCCGGCTGTTCGGCGATCGCGCGCTCGAGCGCCTGGACGCCGTCGCTGACGACCGACACCTCGTGACCACCGCGACGAGAGAGCGTCTCCGTAGCGAACTCGAGAAACTTGGCGTCGTCGTCCGCGACCAGGATCCGCATGCTCTCCAGTGTATGTCGCTCGCTGCCGGGTTGAACGCTCGCCGCCGTCGGCAGCAGCCACCTTCTGTGCCCAGGTGCGAGTCGACCGCATCCTCAGTCGAAGCTGCAGCTGACGGCTGCAGGCTGGCCGTCTGGGTCGAGTGTGCTAGCGCGCCGGCGTGCCGTCGCAGTGCGTCGGCGGTATGTTGGTTTCGATGGGGAGCGTGCTCAGCAGCACGCAGCCCATGCCCAGGCTGGTGGCGTCGATGCCGCACATGTTCGAGGCAGGCACGCAACAGGCGCGGAACGTGATGCCCGAGACCGCGGGGGTCGGACACAGGGGTGCGGGTGGCGGAGGCGGGACGCAGACGCCTCCGCTGAGCGTGCCGCAGGTACCGCTCGCCGCGTCGGCGCAGCAGGCCGGAGGTAGCACGAAGCCTGGAACCGAGGGTGGCATGCAGCGCGTGCTTCCGCAGGCGACGCTGTTCGGCGCCGGCGCCGCTGCGGCTCCGGCTTGCGCTGCGGAGGGGGCGCCTGCCCGTGGCACGGCCGGCGAACCCGCCTGTACGGTGGACGGAGCACCCGCGCGTGCCG
>DATEOF010000460.1:0-29834 GCA_035274465.1 Polyangiales bacterium | reverse complement strand
CCTGCTGCCGCTGGCGACGGTGCGTCGTCATCCTCGAGCACCATCGGGTGCCGCTTTGCTGCAGCTGCGGGCGGTGGATCGTCGTCGAGCACCATCGGGTGCCGACCACCTGCGGCTGCCGGCGGCGCGTCGTCGTCGTCGAGCACCATCGGGTGCCGACCACCTGCAGCTGTCGGCGGCGGCGCGTCGTCCGGCAGGACCGCCGCGTGGCGCGGACCGGTGCCCTGCAGGGTCATCGTGTTGCGCGGCGCCGCGGGCCGCACCGAGACTGCACCCGGACGCGCCTGGCGGTGCAGCTGCTGGGCGGCGTTCGGGTCGACCTTGGACAACACGTCCGTGCGCTTCGGATCCATACTCAGCACGGTCTTGGCCATCGCCACCGCACGCGCGATGAAGCCCGACGAGGCGTAGATGTCGACCGCCTGGGTGTAGGCGTCCACGGCCTCGGCGTTGCGCCCCAGGCGCCGCAGCAAGTCGCCGCGCTTGTGGGCCCAACGCGCATTGGTAGGTTCCGCGCGCACCAACTCGGCCAGGAGCTCGACGGCCTCGTCATTGCGATTCGCGGCGAGCAGCTTGTCTAGCTTCTCGCGAAGCTTACGCAGCGCCTTTTCGTCCATTCACGCGTCCGGCCGCACATAGTAGCGCCGCGCGGACCCGAGCGCCCAGTAAGCCGACGTCGGGTCGCTCGACGACCGCCACCGGAATCGAAGCCAGCGCCGTGGACAGACTACCTTTGGCTAGAAAGCTCTGCATGAACGAGCCTGCGCTCAGCCTTGGGATCAGCCGCGCCGCGATCTCGCCCACCACGAACATGCCGCCGGTCGGCAGCGTCTTGAGGGCCCAGTCGCCCGCCTCGGCGCCGAACGCTCCGAGGCACAGCGTCAGCGCGATCTCGGCGGCCGGATCCACGCCGGCCTGCGCGATGAGCGCCGTCCCGGCGAAGTCCTGCTCGGTGCGGCGCAGCGTATCCGGATGCGCGGGCGCCAAGCCCTCCGTGACCACGAACTCGTACAGCTCGCGCAGGCCCACGCCCGAGACCACGCGTTCGACCGAGACGTGCTCGTAGCGCCGCAGCAGGAACTGCAGCAGGCGCAGCTCGAGCGGCGTGTTGGGGGCGAAGCTACTCTGGCCGCCCTCGCCCACGACCGCGCGCGGCCCTTGCTCGGTTCGCACGCACAACGCTTCATGCAGGCCCGTCCCCGCGCCGATCACCGCCACCGGCCCGTGCGGATCGCGCGGCGCGGGCTGCAACACGTGCAGGTCCGACTCCGGAAGCTCGAGCACACCCAGCGCCGTGGCGTGAAACTGGTCGATGAGCTCGACCGGGGCGCCGAGCAGCTCCGCGAGCGGCTGCTCCGCGAGGCTCCACGGCAGGCTGCCGGCGCGAGCGACGCCGAACGCCGCAGCGTCGATGCGTGTTCCCTCGAGAAACTGCTGCAGCTGCGCGCTCACGCTGGGGTGGCTCGCGTGGGGATACACGGCCTCGGCACACGTGGCGAAAGATCCGTCCGCAGCGCGCTCGTACACCGCGAGCGCGGTCTTCGTACCCCCCACCTCGCCCGCCAAAACTCGCATGCTCGCGAGTATATAGACGCGCTCGTCGCTCACCGCACCCTTCTGCTACACCCACGCCATGCGTCGCGCCGGCATCGATCCAGGGAGCGTTCGAACCGGCGTGGCGACCGCGGACGACGAGGTTCCGGTCGCCACGCCGCTGTGCACGATCGCGCACCGCGGCCTCGAGGATGCGGTCCAGCGTGTGGCGGAGCTGTTGAAGCGCGAGCAGATCGGCCTCGCGGTCGTCGGGCTGCCGCTGGCGCTGAACGGCCAGGAAGGCGAGGCGGCGCGCAAGGCGCGGTTGTTCGCCGACCGGCTGCGCGCCCTGTCCCAGATCCCGGTGGTGCTGTGGGATGAGCGGCTCTCGAGCGCGGCCGCGGCGCGTGCCTTGGCCGAGCCACGTTACAATGCGGCCAAGCCGCGCGCGCGCGGTCGTCGCACAACCGACCGCGGACGCGTCGATCGCACGGCGGCGACATTGATTCTGCAGAGCTATTTGGATTCGCAGCGAGAGCGCACGTGGCAGGACGAGACGAACGACCCCGACGGCGAATCTGGCTAGCACTGCTGGTCCCGCCGTTCGTCCTCGCGCTCGCAGCTGCGCTGGCGGTCGGCTACCTGGTCGTCGTGTACCCGGCCCAGCGCGGCACCGGCACGGGCAACGCAGCCATCAGCATCGACCCCGGCACGCGCATCGAACAGGTGGCCGAGGCGCTCGGGCGCGCAGGGGCGCTGCCGAACCCTTGGACTTTCACGCAGTACGCCCGCGTGATGGGAGCGGGCGAAAAGCTCAAGCAGGGCCGGATCCTGGTCATGCGCAACATGACCGCGCGCGAGCTGCTGCAGCGCGTTGCATCCGGCTACGGCTCCGCCGCCGTGCGCGTCACGATTCCGGAAGGTTGGACGCGCTTCGAGATCGCCGACCGCCTCGCGGAATGGGGACTGTGCAGCCCGGCGAGCTTCCTGGAGGCGACGCAGGCACCCGACTTGCTCGCCCAGATCGATCCGCGGGCGCAGAGCGCGGAGGGCTACTTGTTTCCGGACACGTACTGGCTGCGCGACGCGATGACGCCGCGCGCCATGGCCGAACGTATGCTCGAAAATGGCCGCAAGCGCTGGGCGGCGCTCGAGCAGAGCGACTCGGCCGGGATGACTGCGCTGCGGGAATCTCTGGGTTTCGGACACTTCGAGATCGTGACGCTGGCCTCGATCGTGGAGAAGGAAGCCCACGTGCCGAGCGAACGCGCCGTGATCGCGGGCGTGTTCCTGAATCGGCTGCGCGACCCGGCCTTCCGCCCCAAGCGCTTGCAGGCGGATCCGACCGTCGCCTACGGCTGCCTGCTGTTTCGCGACCTGCCCAGCTGCGCGAGCTTCGACGGCAAGCGCGTGACGCGCACGATGACCGCCGACCCGGACAACACCTACAACACCTATCGTCTCGACGGCTTACCGCCGGGACCGATCGCGAGCCCGGGCTTCTCCGCGATGCAAGCGGTGCTGCAACCGGCGACGCACGGCTTCTTCTACTTCGTGGCGCGTGGTGACGGGCATCACGCTTTCACCGCCACCCTCGAATCGCATACCCAGGCCGTTCAGCGCGCCCGCAGCCCCTCCGCGAACCCGTGACCCGCGCCCAGAGTTCCGTGGAGTAACCTTGAAATGCCGAGAGTTTAGCGGCGGAGGCCCGAACTTTGCAGTTCGTTGCGCGGGCCGCTCGCCGGCATTGTAAAGTGTATCGATGCAGCAGCCGAAGTCGCGCAACATCACGTGGCAAGCCGGCGTCGTCTCGCGCGCCGACCGCGAACGCGTGCGCGGCCATCGCGGCGCCGCGCTGTGGTTCACCGGCCTGTCCGGCTCGGGCAAGAGCACCATCGCCGCGCGCGTCGAGCACGCATTGCTCACGCAGGGCTGCGCCACCTACGTGTTGGATGGTGACAATGTGCGGCACGGGCTGTGCCGCGACCTGGGTTTTTCGCCGGAAGATCGCGCAGAGAACATCCGCAGGATCGGTGAAGTTGCAAAACTCTTCGTCGACGCCAACGTGCTCTGTATGTGCGCCTTCATCTCGCCGTACCGAGCCGTCCGCGCCCAGTTACGTGCGAGCCTCGCACCCGGCGATTTCGTGGAGATTTACGTGAAAGCGTCGCTGCTGGCGTGCGAACGGCGTGACCCAAAGGGTCTGTACAAAAAGGCCCGCGAGGGGAAGATCTCGGACATGACAGGCATCGGCTCCCCCTACGAGCCGCCCGAGGATCCTGAGCTTGTGCTCGACACGGAGTCTTCGACTCCTGACGAAAGCGTCCAACAAGTACTCGGCTTCCTCCAGAAAAACGGCTATATCGCCAGCCAGACGTGACCTTGACTGCCCGGACGTGGGGGACACACACACCCGGGCATCGCCGACCGAGTCGCCGTTCGTCAGCGCGCGTCCGAGGCTTGTCATGACCAAGAGTACTGAATCCGTGCCGCCGGTAGCTGCAGCGCCGAGTCGACGGCGTAATCCAACCGAATCCAAGAGAAGGATCCTCGACGCGGCCGAGCGTGCGTTTGCACTGCGCGGCTACGAGGGCGCGCGCCTGCGCGACATTGCGCAAGAAGCGGGCGTGCATCACGCGCTATTACATCACTACTACGGCGACAAGCGCGGCTTGTTCCGTGAGGTAGTGCAGCGCGCGTTGTCGAACGTCTCGCTCACGGGCTTCGCGCAGCTGTCAGCGTCGGAGAACCTCGATGGGACGACGCGCGCGTTAGTTTCCGCGTTGGTGGACTTCTTCTCGCTGCACCACGACTTGATGCACATCATCGAGGGTGCCTTCCGCGAGCGTGGGTCCGAGGCGCAACAGCTCGCAGCGGGGGCGCTGCGCGAATTCGTGGCACCGCTCTTGACCGGCATCGTCGCGCGCATCCGCGACGCGCAAAAGCGCGGGACCGTGCGCTCGGACATGGACGCAGCGGTGATCCTGCAGTTCTGCTTCGCGGCACTGGCCACGCCGTTCATACTGCGCGGCGAGATCCTGGACGCCATCGGCGTCGGCCGGCCCTCGCGCGACAAGCTGGAAGAGCACAAGCAAGCGCTCTCACAGTACTTGATCGCCGCGCTCAGCCCGCCCCAAGTGTCTTGATGCGTAGTGTCGTGACCGAGCGGTTTTAACCGCTCGGTCACAACACTCCGGCCAGCCGCCGGATCCCCAACGCGATTCGCTCCTCGCTCTGCACGCCGAACGACAGGCGCATACAGCGGCGCGCTGTGGGCGGAGGGCTCGCGCCTGATGGGCGCGACCCTTCCGATGACAATCGGTCGCCGGCGCTGCGCGGCGGCTCCCATGGCTCGGGAAAGAAGTACGCACCGGGCACGTAGAGCACGCCGGCTTCGAGCGCGCGCGCGAACAGCGGGCCGTTCGGCCCGGTATCGATGTCGTCGTTCAGCTGCAGCCACACGTACATGCCGCCGTCCGGCCGCTGGTACTGGGCCGCGTTCGCGAGCTCGGCGTCGAGCGCGGCCAGCATCGCGTCGCGCTTGCGCGCGTAGAGGCTGCGCAGCTCGGCCACGTGCGGGTCGAACAGGCCGAGCCGCAACGCCTCGCTGACCAGGCGCTGGTTCAGGTGTGGCGAGCCGAAGTCCAGGTTGCCCTTGAGCGCGAGCAGCGGCTCGCGCAGGGACTCGGGCAAGATGCCGAAGCCCACGCGCACACCCGGAGAAAACGCCTTGGAGAAGGTGCCGGTATAAATCACGCGCGCCTCGGCGTCGCGCTCCGAGAACAAGCTCGGCAGGTCGTCGCCCGCGTAGCGCAGCTCGCGGTAGGCCGCGTCCTCGATCACGTAGAGCGAGTGCTGCGCCGCCACGCGCACCACGGCCGCGCGGCGTTCGCGCGCCAGGCTCACGCTGCGCGGGTTGTCGAAGTAGCTCATCACGTAGATGGCCTTCACGCGCGCGAGCTGCTGTTCCTTGGCGAGCTTTGCCAGCGCGGCCTCGAGCGCATCGACTCGCATACCCGAGGCATCCGCCTCGATGCCGATCGCGCGCGCACCCATCTGCTGCACGATGCCCATGAACACGAAGTACGTCGGCGAGTCGCAGAGCACGATGTCGCCCGGGTCGAGCAGCGCCTCGGCCAACAGGTACAGCAGCTGGTTGCTGCCGGCAGTCAGCAGCACGCGATCGAGCGCGACCTCGCGCCGAGCTCCACCTGCCGCGACGTCTTGCGCCTGCACGCGCTCGAGCACCTGCGCGCGCAGCACCGCGCAGCCGCTGATCGTGCCGTACTGCAGCGCAGCAAGCGCGCCCGCGGGCTCGGCCAACAACGCGAGCGCCGCGCTGCGCGTGGCTTCTATGGGCAAGCTCGGTTGATCGACGAAGCCCGCGGCCAGCGAGACCAGCTCGGGGTTCGCGAGGGCCTTGTCCATCAGGGCGCCGATCGGCGGATCGGCGGCCCAGGCTGCGCGCTGGCTGAGCCCGGGATTCACGGCTTCACCGCCGGCCGATAGCCCTCGTGCTCCAACATCGACCACACCGGCTCGAACGCGCGCTCGCGCCCGAACATCAGCAGGTGGCTGCCAGCGAAGCGCGAGACAGGGGCGCCGAAGTGCGCCGCCAGCCGGTGCGCGTGCGGCAGGCCGGTCACGCGATCGTGCTCACCCGCGACGATCACGACGCGATCGCTCGGAACGAGCGACGGGCGCGCGAGCGGGCTCACCGACCACTGCGCCGCCGTGAGCGCGTCGCGCTGGGCGAGCTGCTCCGATACATCGCCGTTCATGCGCCCGTGCTCGTGCGCGAACAACTCGATGCCCGCGAGCGGGATCCACAGCACGCTGAAGCGCAAGTCGGCCTCGAGCGTGCTGAGCAGCGCGGCGCCGAAGCCACCCAGGCTCATGCCCATCAAGCCCACGCCCGTGGTCGCGCCCGCGCGCAGGTAGTCGAAGAGCGCGCGGTGATCGAACACGAGCTGGCGCAGGCCCTCGATCGTGAAGCGTGGATCGCTCGATGGAAACGCGGGCGGCCGAAGGCCACGGGCCTCCGAGCGCCGCGGCCCGTGCAGCGGCAGCACCGTCAGCACCACATCGAGCCCACCCTCGAACAAGCGCCGCACGGGCCACACGCGCTCTTCGATCGCGTAGTTGCCGCCCAGATAGCCGTGCAGCACCACCGCGCATGGCCGCGGCCCGTCGGCGTGGCGAAACCAGCGTGCGTGCGCCGTCTGGTTGCCCCTGGCACGCAGGTACTTCTCGCGCAGGTCCGCGCGTCGATCGATGCCGAGCTCGCGCAGCAGCGCGGTCGCGTCCGGGCGTGCAGGCAGCCCGGCGCCCACCAGCTCCTCGGGGCCCATCGCGTCGAGGCGCGACTGCAAGCCCTCGACCGACCACAACGGCTCGAATTCACTCGGCCAGCGCAGATCCAGCACCTCGCCCGCACTGCCCAGCCGGCGCACGCGCGTTAACGTGGGCGAGATGCGCTCGGGCCGCGGCAGAAATCGCCCCTCCCGCTCGAGCGTGTCGGGCCCGGCGTAGAACGCGCGCACCAGCGACAGCGCGCGCAACCGCGCAGCCGGCGAGAGCGACTCCGCGCGCGAGCTGCCGCGCGTGAGGGCCGAGGGCCGCAAGGCAGTCTGGGCGAAGGCGCGATCGACGCTGCGGGCCAGCTGGCCGACCGTATGCTCGAGCAAACTTCTGGGCATGGGTGCTTGCCGCGGAGCATAGCGCGCGTGGATCAGGCGTGCGACTCGGGTATCCTCGGCCGCCTATGTCCAAGAAAGAACAGACCGCGATCACGCCCACGCGCGCGCAGGACTATCCGGAGTGGTATCAGCAGGTGATCAAGGCCGCTGATCTGGCCGAGCAGAGCCCGGTACGCGGCTGCATGGTGATCAAACCGTGGGGCTACGCGCTCTGGGAGAACATCCAGCGCGTGCTGGATGCCAGGTTCAAGGCGACGGGACACAAGAACGCGTACTTCCCGCTGTTCATCCCCAAGAGCTTTCTGGAGAAAGAGGCGGAGCACGTCGAAGGCTTCGCCAAGGAATGCGCCGTGGTCACGCACCACCGGCTCGAGGCCGGGAAGGACGGCGGGCTGGTCCCGGCGGGTGAGCTCGAGGAGCCGCTCGTCGTGCGCCCGACCTCGGAGACGATCATCGGGGCCTCGTTCTCGAAGTGGGTGCAGTCGTATCGAGACCTGCCGCTCCTGATCAATCAGTGGGCGAACATCGTCCGCTGGGAGCTGCGCACGCGCATGTTCCTGCGGACCACCGAGTTCTTGTGGCAGGAGGGCCACACGGTGCACGCCACGGCCGAGGAGGCGGTGGCCGAGGCGCGCCAGATGCTCGATGTCTACGGCGACTTCGCGCACCAATACCTGGCGATGCCGGTGGTGCTCGGCGAGAAGTCGGCCGCCGAGCGCTTCCCGGGCGCGGTGTCGACCTGGACGATCGAAGCGATGATGCAAGACGGCAAGGCGCTGCAGGCCGGCACCTCGCACTTCCTCGGCCAGAACTTCGCGAAGGCCTCGGAGATCAAGTTCCTGGACGACCAGGGCGTGCTGCAGTTCGCCTGGACCACCTCGTGGGGCGTGTCGACGCGCATGATCGGCGGCCTGATCATGACGCACAGCGACGACGACGGCCTGGTGCTGCCGCCGCGGCTCGCGCCCTCGCACGTGGTGATCCTGCCCATCACCTCCAAGCCCGAGAGCAAGGAGCAAGTGCTGGAGTACTGCAGGAAGCTCCAGGCGGAGCTCAGCGCGGTGCGCTTCGGCGATCGGAACGTCGAGGTCGAGCTCGACCTGCGCGACCTGCGCGGTGGCGAGAAGGCCTGGAGCTGGGTGAAGAAGGGCATCCCGATCCGGCTCGAGATCGGTCCGCGCGACGTCACGCAAGACGCGGTGTTCATGGCGCGTCGCGACAAGCCTGCGAACGAGAAGCAGGGCGTTCCCCGCGCCCAGTTCGTGGCGCAGCTGCCCGCGCTGCTGGAGGAGATGCAGAACAACCTGCTCGCGCGCGCGACCGAGCTACGCAAGAGCCGCTCGCGCGAGATCGACTCCAAGGCCGACCTCTACGACTTCTTCAAGGGCGAAGGCAGCGGCTTCGCGCTCGCGCACTGGTCGGGCGACCCGGAGATCGAACAGACGCTGAAGACCGATCTCAGCGTGACGTTGCGCTGTATCCCGCTCGAACGGAGTGAACCAGGGACGTGTCCGTTCACCGGCAAGCCGTCCAGGCAGCGCGTGGTGTTCGCCAAGAGCTACTGAAAACGCGAGCGGGCGGCCGCAACCCGTGCGACCGCCCGCCGTGAGATCGATCGACGCGCGTCAGTGCTTGGCGGCGGCGATCTCCTCCGGCTGCTCGGCGTACTTGAGCGAGATCGCCTCGGCCTTCTCGACGAGATCCTTGGTGTACACGCGACCGATCATGCGCGCGCGCAGTGCCTTGCCCGCGTCCCACCACTCCTTGTCGTTCTTGGCCTTGACGGGGATGTGGCCGCGCTGGACCAGCTTCTGGAAGCTGCGCTCGTCCTGCTTGCGCAGCTCGAGCTGGTTGTCCTGCGCGCGCTCGGCAGTGAGCTTGAGCATGTTCTCTTTCACGTTGTCGGGCAGCGCGTCCCAGGCGCCGCGGCGGAACACGAAGCCACCGCTGATGAAGCCCAGACCCGACTGCGAGATGTACTGCGTGCCGCTGTGCCACTGCAGCGCGGCAGCGAGCAGCGCCGAGCCCCACACCACGTCGATCATGTTGGTCTGCAGGCCGCCGTACACCTCGGCGATACCGAGCGGCACGCCGGTGGCGCCGACGCCCTTGTAGAACTCCTTGAGCATCTCGCTCTGCGGGTACAACCACGGGCGCATCTTCTTGAAGTCGGCGAGCGTCTCGATCGGCTTCTTCGACAGCAAGCGCAGCCGGCCGATGTCCGCCCACGCCATGACCTTGAAGCCGTTGTCGTAGGCTTCCTTTTCCATGGCGGGCGTCAGCGCGGCCCGCACCGCGTCGACCTGCTTGTAGTTGTTGAACAGCGCAGGCGAAGCGAGCACGAGCGACTGGCGCACGAACTGGCTCATGAGCTCGAGGCTGAGCGGCGCACCGTCCATCTGGCCTGCGCGCATCTTCCGCAGCACGTCGACGTCGTCACCGGCAGCGCCGCCCCAGTAGATCTTGACCGAGACCGCGTTGTTGGTCATCGCGGCGAGCTTGTCGTTGTACTTCTTGGCTTCGATCGCCACTTCCTGCGTGCGCGGAATCGGCACCGCGACCTTGAGCACGAACTGTTCCGCGGCCGTGGCTCTGAACGTCGACCCCGGAACGACCGCAAGCATCAACGCTGCGAGCAACACCGCGACTGTACTCTTACGCATAACTCTCCTGTGACCTTCCCAGGTTCGGGTCCTGCAGCCTTACCAAAAGACGTGGGTTGCGCAAACCGCGGGCAGGGAACGCTGCCGGCCGGCCTGGGGTCCATATCCGACGCCGCCATGAAGAACCGAAGCTTTGGAATCCATGAGCAAAACGCACCCGGCTGCCAATCCAACCCGCAGTGGAGAGGTAACGCCGAACCGGCTCACGTCGAGGCCACGCTACGCAACACCGGGCACCAGGTGGCAGGCCAGGCCCGCCGCCGTCAGCCGCGCCCGTAGCTCGTCGCCAGGCGCGCTGCGGAACGCATCGCCCACACCCAGCACGCATACGCGCGCTCCACTCCGCGCCGCGGCGACTGCCCGCAGGGCGACGAGCGGCATGACTTCCGGCGAGAAATCGACGAAACGTTCGCGCGCGGCGTCGCGCCGGCAGAGCTCCAGCATGGCCTCGCTGACCCGCCGCGAGGCCAGCACGAGGTCGGCGCGCTCCATCGCGCGCAGCGCCCGGAACGACACGAGCTCGGGATCGTTGGGCCCTACCCCGACCAGAAACACCTCACCTCGCGCGACGGGCGCGCCCTCGAATTCATTCAGCAGCCGCCGCAATTCCTGCTCGGCCTCGGCATCGCGACCGGCGAACACCAGCTCGGCCACCAGCCCCTCGAGCACGTTCTCCCAAAAGCGTCGCCGCGCTTGCAAATCCGGCAAGCGCTGGCGGACCTCGCTCCGCAGCGCACTGCACAGGCGCGCGAGCGGACCGTAGCGAGCGGGGATCGCGGCTTCGATCTTGCCGCGCGCCAGGCGAGCCAGTACCGGCGACGCACCCGTACTCGACACCGCGATCACCAGCGGCGAGCGATCGACGATCGCGGGCATGATGAACGTGCAGAGCTCGGGATCGTCGACCACGTTGACCGGCACACGGCGCGCTCGCGCGTCGCGCGACACCCGCGCATTCAGCTCGCGATCATCGGTGGCCGCGACTACCAACCAGACACTGTCCAGGTCGCTGGTCTGGTAGCCGCGCGGGCTGTGCTTGGCCGAGGCCTCGTGCAGCACGTCGTGCATGCCCGGCGCGAGCTGGGGGGCCACGACGTGGACCACGGCGCCCGCCCGCAGCAGTGTCGCGGCCTTGCGCGCGGCGACCTCACCTCCGCCCACGACCAGGCACTCGGCGCCCTGGACGTGCATGAACAGCGGGAAATAGTCCACGCGTCACAGTAGCAGGGCTCGGGGGGCCCCGCCCCTGCGGGAAGCCCTCCGCGGGTCTACAATCCCCGGGTGGGCCGCGAAATCATCGAACCCGGCGTCGTCCGGGGCGAGCACTTCCACGCGATCGAGCAGGGTCGGCGCGTGCAGTGCGATCTCTGCCCGCGCTACTGCAAGCTGCAGGAGGGCCAGCGCGGCTTCTGCTTCGTGCGCAGGGCGCGCGACGGCGGCATCGATCTCACGAGCTACGGCAAGGCCTCGGGCTTCTGCGTCGATCCGATCGAGAAGAAGCCGCTCAACCATTTCTACCCCGGCAGCAGCGTGCTCTCGTTCGGCACCGCCGGCTGCAACCTCGGCTGCAGGTTCTGTCAGAACTGGGACATCTCCAAGGCGCGCGAGCTCGACCGCCTGACGGACACCGCATCGCCCGAGCAGATCGCCGACGCCGCGGCCAGGCTCGAATGTAAGAGCATCGCCTTCACCTACAACGATCCGGTGATCTTCGCCGAGTACGCGAGCGACTGCGCCGAAGCCGCGCACGCCCGCGGCATCCAGGCGGTGGCGGTCACCGCCGGGTACGTGAGCGAGACGGCCCGCGAGAGCTTCTTTCGACACATCGATGCCACCAACGTGGATCTCAAGGCGTTCAGCCAGGAGTTCTACGCCAGCCTGTGCTTCGCCAAGCTCGAGCCGGTGCTCGACACGCTGCGCTGGCTGGCGAGCGAGAAGCGTGTGTGGCTCGAGGTCACCACGTTGTTGATTCCGGGCAAGAACGACTCCGACGCCGAGCTCGCGCGCCTGAGCGAGTGGTTCGCCGAATCGCTCGGGCCCGACGTACCGCTGCACTTCACCGCCTTCCACCCCGACTTCAAGCTGCTCGACCTGCCGCGCACGCCCAGGAGCACGCTGCAACGCGCTCGCGAGCGCGCCCGCGCGGCCGGGCTGCGCTACGTCTACACCGGCAACGTGCGCGACGACGCGGGCCAGACGACTTATTGCGGTGGCTGCTCCGCCCCGGTGATTCTGCGCGAAACCTACAGTGTGACACGCTTCACGCTACGCGATGCAGTGTGTCCGCACTGCGGCACACGCATACCGGGACATTTCGACGCAAACGCAGGTAACTTTGGCACTCGCCGGATCCCGGTGCGCCTCTCCCAACCCGAACCCGTCTGACACCACCATGGCGATTCCCTGCAGCGTCTTGATGTGTCACGCCCCGATCGTCGTGCCCGACGTCGCGGGCCATCGAGCGCGTCAGTGCGCCGAGACCACGCGCGCGATGAGCGACCTCGCCGCGCGCATCTGCGCCCACGGACCCGACGTCGTGGTCGTCGTCAGCCCGCACGCGCCACGCCACGCTACGCGCTGGGGCATCTGCACGCAGAGCCCGCTGTCCGGCAACTTCGGCCGCTTCGGCGCGGATCACATCGGAGTGACAGCGCCTGGAGCGCCGCTGGCAGCTGCACGCCTGCAACCGATCGCGCGCGACCTGAAGCTCACCACGCGCGAGATCGCCGGCGACAACCTGGATCACGGCGCGCTCGTGCCGCTGTACTTCCTGCGGCAGGCCGGCTGGGACGGGCCGAGCTTGCTGGTCGCGTTGCCGCAGCCCGGCACGCGCAGCGAAGAGCGCATGGGGCAAGCGCTGGCGCGCGCGGCCGAGCAGGCGGGCGAGCGCTGGATCATCCTGGCCTCGGGCGACATGAGCCACCGGCTGAACCAGAACGCTCCGGCCGGCTACCACCCGCTGGCCAAGGAGTTCGATCGCTCGTTCAAGGCGCGCATCGACGCGGGGGATCTGCGCGGCGCGTGCGCGATCGATCCGAGCTTGCGCGAGATCGCGGCCGAAGACGTGATCGACTCGTGCGCGGTGGCGGCCGGCGCGGTCGGCTTTCGCAGCGAGGGTCACCGCACGTACGCCTACGAAGGTCCGTTCGGCGTCGGCTACATGGAAGCCGTGTTGCACGAGGACGCGCCGCCGCGCACGGGCAACCACAGCTACTCGGAGAATCGCCCCTGGGCGACGATGCTGCAGATCGCGCGCGACTCGATCGCCGCGCGCATCACGCACAACGCCTATCGCGCGCCGGTGCTCCCCAAGCCATGGGACAACCCGCAGGGTGTGTTCGTGACCCTGCGCAAGCCCGACGGAAGCTTGCGCGGCTGCATCGGCCACGTCGAGCCGCTATTCGCTCGCCTGGCCGAGGAAGTCGCCGACTGCGCGGGAGCCGCTGCCACGCAGGACACGCGGTTCGCACGCGTCGCGCCGAGCGAGCTGCCGAGTCTGAGCATCGAGCTCAGCTTGCTCACGCGGCCCGAGCCGGTGAACGACATCACCGCGCTCGATCCCAAGCGCTACGGCCTGGTCGTGTCGTCCGGACGCGCGCGCGGCGTGCTGCTGCCGAACGTGCCCGAGGTGAACACGGTCGAGGATCAGCTGCGCATCGCCGCCGCCAAGGGCCAGTTGCCGCCGGGCCGGCCGTGGGTGATCGAGCGCTTCGAGGTATCCAAGGCGACCGAGACCCCGGGGCCGGTGCCTAACGCGCGCGGAGGGGGTCGTGCCTAACGCAATTACCAACAGCGAGCTCATGATCGACGACCAGCTGGTGCGACGCGGTGTGGTCGATCCGCGCGTGCTGGATGCGATGCGCGAGGTGCCGCGCGAGGCGTTCGTGAAGCCGAGCGATCGCGGCCGCGCGTATTCGGATTGTGCGCTCGCGCTCGACCACGGTCAGACCATCTCGCAGCCGTACATGGTCGCGCGCGCCATCGAGCTGGCCGCGCTGCAAGCACAGCACGTCGCACTCGACGTCGGCCTGGGCTCCGGCTATCAGGCGGCCGTGATATCGCGCCTGTGCGCACGCGTGGTCGGTATCGAGCTCTTGCCCGAGCTGGCCGAAGACGCGCGCCAGCGCCTGTCGGCGCTCGGCTTCGACAACGTCAGCGTGCACTGCGGCGATGGCTCGCTCGGCCTCGCGGAGCACGCGCCCTACGACGCGATCCTGGTCGCGGCTGCCGCGCCTCACATCCCAGCGCAGCTGATCGCTCAGCTGCGAGTGGGCGGGCGCCTCGTGATCCCCGTGGGGCCGAAGCGCATGCAGACACTGACGGTGGTGACCCGCACGGAGGAGGGGGTCACCACCGAAGAATACGACCACTGCGTCTACGTGCCGCTGCTCGGCGCCGGGACGCTGAAGTCTTAGTCAATGATTAGAGAGCAGCGCGCTCCATGTCGGTCTGCGAGACGCGGGCGCGCATCTTCTCCAGCGCAAAGGCCTGGATCTGACGGATGCGCTCGCGCGACAGGTTGTACATATCACCGATCTCTTTGAGCGTGCGCTCCTCGCCGTCGTCGAAGCCGTAGCGATAGCGGAGGATCTGGGCCTCGAACGTGGTGAGCTCACCCATCAGCTCTGCCAAGCTCTCCTTCTGCCCGTCCTGCACCATGCGCTCTTCGACGCTCGACTGATCCTCATCGCGCAGCAAGTCGACGAAGGTGCGGTCCCCGTCATGACCGACCGGTGCGTCGAGCGAGCTGTGAGACTCGGTGGAGAGGCTCTCGATGGCGCTGATCTTGTCCGGCGCGAGACCGGTCTCCGCCGCGAGCTCGGCGAGGTTCGGCGCCACGCCCGTCTGCGAGGTCAGCTTGCGAGCCACGCGCGACAGCCGCGCGCGCGCCTCGAGTGCGTGCACCGGCAAGCGCACCAGGCGGCCCTTGTCGGCGAGACCGCGCGTCAGCGCGTGGCGGATCCACCACGACGCGTACGTGCTGAAGCGGAAGCCACGTCGGTGATCGAAGCGCTCGACCGCCTTCATCAGACCCAGGTTGCCTTCCTGGATCAAATCGCCGAGCGGCATGCGACCCTCGCGCGCGTAGCGGCGCGCCATGCTGACCACCAAGCGCAGGTTGGCGGCGACGAAGCGGTCCTTCGCCTCTTGCTGCGCGCGACGCGCGGCGTTGATCGAGCTCACGTACTCGCGCACGGCCTCTGCCTTGCGCGGTTGCTTGCTGCCGATGGCGGCGAGCTCTTCCTCGACGTACTCGAGCACCGCCGCGTGCGTCGCCTTGATCGCCTCGCGGTGGATGTCGGCTTCGCGCAGCTTGGCCGCGCAACGCTGCACGGCGCGCTCGTAGCGGGTACGCTCGGCGCGCTTCGCGCGGCTCGAGGAGGCGGCACGCGCCGTACGCGCCACGCCCGTCAGCTCGCGAGGAGCAGGATCCAAATGTCGCAGCACGACGTTGCGCACCTCAATATGCGCGCGGGGCCAGCTCATCAGCGCTTGCCAGTACTCGATCTCGAGGCGCTCCACAGCCTGAGCCAGCTCGATCTCGTCGGCATGCGTCAGGAGCTCGTACCCTGACAGCTCTGTCATGTAGCGCGCGAGCGAGCTATCTTGCGCCGTAGACGAGGCGACGCTGGGAGCGACGGGGGTGGCAACTGCTTGCGCGGAACTGTGTTGGGGTTTGGTCATGGCTGCTCGGTAGGACGTAGGGACAAAGAGCCTCGGCCCGCAGCGCACGGACACGGCTGGCGGGGCCGTGTGTGCTGGGTTAGCTGATGGGCTGGGACAGGCGCACCTGACGGTCAACGATCCGCGCGCCGAGATTGTTCCGCGGGGGACTATGGTGCCGGCGCTGTCACTGTCAAGTTGTATAGACGCTGCGCCTAGTTACCTACGGCGTCCGCCACGATGGCTGGCAGGATTTCGCCGATTTTCCCGCGTAAAACGTAATCCGCCAGCCCGTCCATGTCGGTGGGCGTGCCGTTGACGATCACGATATGCGCGCCGGATTGCTTCGCCAGAGGCACCACGCCCGCGATGGGATAGACGCCCAGGGAGGAGCCTATGGCCAAGAGCAGGTCGCACTGCCGGGCGGCGACTTCGGCGCGGGCCAGGTCTTCTGCGACCAGGTTTTGGCCGAACGAAATCGTCGCGGACTTCAAAATACCGCCACAATCGCGGCATTGCGGGTCTTCCTCGCCGGCCCGAACCCGGTCGAGCACGGGCCCCATGGGCCCGCGAGCTGAGCACCTCATACACATTACGTCGCGAATCGTGCCGTGAATTTCCACGACGCGCGCCGGATCCGAGCCTGCCAGCTGGTGCAGGCCATCGATGTTCTGTGTGAGTAATGTGCACAATCGCCCCGCGCGCTCCAGCTCGACCAGCGCGTAGTGGCCAGCGTTCGGCTGAGCCGTCCAGGCCTCGTGCGTGATGCGCGTACGCCAAGCCCGCTTTCGAACCTCCGGATCGCTCATGTAGTGCTGCAGCGTGGAGAGCTTCTCGGCGGCCGGGTTCTTGGTCCAGACGCCCTGCGGCCCGCGGAAGTCGGGGATGCCGGACTCGGTCGAGATCCCGGCGCCGGTCAGCGCGACCACCTGCTGCGACGCGCGCAGCAGCGCAGCGACTGCGCGCGCGTCGGGGCTCACGAGGCCTGCGCGGCCTGCGCCGCGTCCAGCGTGACCTCGAGGATCAAGCGCCGCTTCACCCTGCCCGCCAGCGTGGAGAACACGGTGCCGAGGCGCATCATCCAGCCGTACTTCGCGTTCAGCGCGGCGTAGCTGCGCGCGACCAACGCGGGATCGCTCTCGACGGTGCGCGCCTCGCCCGGCAGCCATGGTCCCAGGAGGCCGCCGCGTGCGTCACAGCGCGCCAGCTCGACCTTCGCGTTGCGCCGGATGCGCTTCACCTTGTACGAGGTGCCGTCGGTGAAGATCACCACGCGACCGTCCAACGCTGCGAACCACACGGGCGTGTCGACCGGCGAGCCATCGCGCCTGAAGCTACGCAAATTCACGTATTTCGCATCGGCGAAGGGAATAGCGTTGGCAGTGCTCATGGTTTCACCCGGGTAAAGGTTCGCGCGTGCATCCTACACCAGCAGGACCTAAAGCCGATGTATCCCGGTGCCACCGCCCCGAGACCTTGATTTCACCTCACTCCGACCTAGGTTGACGTCATGTTTTTCGATCCGCTGTACCTCCTGGTCATGGTCCCCGGCATGCTGCTCAGCCTCTGGGCGAGCATGCGCGTCAAGTCCACGTTTAACCGCTACAGCCAGGTCGGTTCGCGCTCCGGACTCACGGGCGCCGACGCCGCGCGCGAGCTGCTGCGCCGACAAAACATCAACGGCGTGACGGTCGAACCGGTCGAAGGGTTTCTCTCGGATCACTACGATCCGAGCTCGCGCACGTTGCGGCTCTCGCCGGACGTGTACCACGGCCGCTCTCTGTCGGCGCTCGGCGTGGCCGCGCACGAAGCCGGTCACGCGATTCAGCACGCGCACGGCTACGGCCCGCTGGCCTTCCGCTCGATGGTCGTGCGGCCCGCGATGATCGGCTCGAACCTCGGTATGATCGTCATGGGCTTGGGTCTTGCGACGCACGTCTCGGGCATGGTGTGGCTCGGCGTGTTGTTGTTCTCCGCGTTCGTGGTCTTCACGCTGATCACGCTGCCGGTGGAGTTCAACGCCTCGAGCCGCGCGGTCGCGGCGCTGGTCGACACCGGGATCATCACGCCGAGTGAATCGCTCGACACCAAGAAGGTGTTGGACGCCGCGGCGCTGACCTACGTCGCAGCCGCGATCTCGGCCGTCATGCAGCTGCTCTACTTCCTGTGGCGCGCCGGACTGCTCGGCGGCAGCCGTCAGGAAGAGTAGCTGCAGCCTTTTCGTATCTGACACATATAGCGCGTTGAATCTCGAGGCTGCTCCGCGCACCATTGCGCAGGCATGACTGTCCCCGACCCGTCCGTGTTGCCGCCGCCGCCCCGTCGCGTCTACGCCAATCGCACGCTCAACCTGCGCGCGATCAAGGCGGTGGGCTGCGACATGGACTACACGCTGATCCACTACCGGCACGAGCTCTGGGAGAGCCGCGCGTACGAGCACGTGGTGCGCCGCATGGGCGAGGCCGGTTGGCCCGTCGCCGGGCTCGCGTTCGATCCGGAGTTCGCCACGCGTGGCCTGATCCTGGATGTCGAGCTCGGCAACCTGGTCAAGGCCACGCGCTTCGGCTACGTGATGCGCGCCTGTCACGGCACGCGACCGCTGAGCCACGAAGAGCAGCGCAGAACGTATTCGCGCGTGACGGTGGATCTGTCCGAGCCGCGCTGGGTGTTCCTGAACACGCTGTTCTCGCTGTCCGAAGCCTCGCTGTACGCGCAGCTGGTGGATCGGCTCGACGAGGGCGCGATGCAGCGCCCGCTCGGCTACAAAGATCTCTACGAGGCGGTGCGCTCGAGCGTGAACGTCGCGCACATGGAGGGCGCGCTGAAGGCCGAGATCGTGCGCGATCCCGAGCGCTTCGTGGTGCTCGACGACGAGCTGCCGCCGGCGATGCTCGACCTGCAGCACTCGGGCAAGCAGCTGCTGTTGATCACCAACTCGGACTGGACGTACACGCGCGCGATGATGGCGTTCGCGTTCGACAAGTACTTGCCCAGGGGCAAGACCTGGCGCGACCTGTTCGAGCTGATCGTGGTGGATGCGCGCAAGCCGAGCTTCTTCACCGACGCCTACCCGATCCTCGAGCTCGCGGACGAGGCGGGCCTGTTGCGTCCGTGCACGGGTCCACTGCGCAGCGGTGGCGTGTACTTCGGCGGCAACGCGCGCTTGATCGAGGCGCACCTGAAGCTGCCCGGCGAGGAGATCCTGTACGTCGGCGACCACGTCTACGCCGACGTGCACGTGACCAAGGACGTCCTGCGCTGGCGCACAGCCCTGGTGGTGCGCGAGCTCGAGCAGGAGATCGCCGACGCCGAGGCCTTCCGCGAGCGCCGCAAGCAGCTGTTCGAGCTGATGGAGCAGAAGACCGCCCTCGAGCACCAAAGCTCGCAGCTACGCCTGCAGCTGCAACGCCAGGAGCGCGGCTACTTGCCGGTCCCGACCCGCGATCCCGCCGCCATCCGCGGCGAGCTCAGCGCGCTGCGCAGCGAGCTCGAAGCGCTGGATCGGCGCGTGGCCGAGCTAGCGCGGCAAGCCTCCGAGCTGGGCAACCGGCGCTGGGGCCCGCTGCTGCGTGCTGGGAACGACAAGAGCCGCATGGCGCGCCAGCTCGAGCGCTACGCCGACATCTACACCTCGCGCGTGTCCAACCTCGGCTACTACACCCCCTTCGCCTACCTCCGCCCGCCGCCCGGCACTCTGCCGCACGACGGGTAACTACTGCACGCGCAGCTGGTAGCTGCCCCAGCCGACGCCGCCTCGGTCGTCGCGCAAGACGACCCAGACGCGCACGTCGCCGCTTTCGGGCGGGGCGGTCCAGTTGTTGACGGTGGAGTGCTCGTCGGCCTCGTCTTCGGTGATGCTGGTGCGGTCGTGGTCGAAGGTGCCGGTGTTCGCAAACCAGGAGACGCGCATGGCTTCACGGCGGTCGACCAGCTTGCGCGTGGAGGGGTCGAAGAAGACGTAGGGTTCGGAGCCGCGGCAGCCGTGCGGCTCGCGGCAATCTTCCGGGCAGTTGTCGGGCGTCGCGTCTTCGCCCTCCCCGCAGATGCCGTCGCCGCACTCTGATTCGAGCGGACAGTCGACCCAGCTGGCTCCCAGCGCCACGGTCTCGCCCGCCGCGACCTCGAGCACGTCGTCCGAGCCGAGCTCCGGCAGGGACTGCTCGTCGTCGCCGGGGCGGAGCACCACGCTCTCGAGCTCGGGGTTCTCGTTCGGCTTGAAGCGGCGCGTGAACTCGGCCGCCTGGTCTTGCGTCGCGCCGCCGAGGCCGCAGGTGAGCCTGGTCGTGCCGACCGAGTACTGATCGCCTTGCTCGTCGTCCGGCACGAGCAGCCGAACCGGCTGGTAGTAGCCGCCGGTGGTATCCGGATCGACCGGGCGCGCCGCCGGCTCGCCGGCCTCGGGCGTCATCGGCGTGGGCCCGAACACCTGGCAGGCGTCCATCGGGATCGTGGCCATCACGGTCGCGCCGGTGCCGAGCGATTCGAGCGAGTCGGCCTCGCGCTCCAAACACTTGCCCGAGATCGTGCCGGGCTCCGCCAGCCCCTTGCGCGCCGTGCACAGCGCCCAGTCGAGCGGGTCCGGGTCGAGCGGGCCGTCGGGGTCGACGTACAGCGTGTCGAAGCTGACCTCGTCGCCCGGCTTGGCCGCCGGCGGGGTCGATCGCACGGCGAGCACGCGCATGTCTTCCACCAGCGAGCTGCGGCCCTCGAGCTCGGGCTTACACGCCGCCATCAGCAGCAGCAGGATTGCCAGAACTCTCACCATGTGAACTTGGCTCCTATCACCGGCAAGATCGGTAAACCTGTGATGTACGACTTCTGACTGTAGTTGAAGTTGTAGATCACTTCCTCGGCATTGCGATGATACGTCACGTTCTGCACGTCGAGGTACAGCTCCAATTCGCTCGTTTGCCCGAGCTTGAAGCGTTTGGTGACCCGTGCATCGAACGCATAGAACATGGGGATGCGCTCGGTGTTCAGCTCGCCGAACACGGGCTGGAAGGTGTCGGTGCGCGAGTCGTAGGTCGCGCCGTAGACCGGCGTGCGCGGGTAGCCGGTCGCCGCTCGAAAGCGCGCGCCGACCTCCCAGCCTGCCCCGAGGTCGTACGAAGCCAGCGCGGTGAGCACGTGCGTCTGATCGAAGTCGAACAGCCGGTATTCGTCGGTGCCCGCGTCCTTGCGCTGGCTGCGCACCAGGCTGTAGCTCAGCCAGCCGAAGAAGCCCTCGGCCAGCTCCTGGCGCAACAGCACCTGGCCGCCATAGGCGCGCCCGAAGCCTTCTTGCACCAGCGCCTCGGCCTCGCGCGGCGTGGACAGCGCCGAGCGCGTCACCAGATCGCTCTGCCGCGAGTAGAAGCCGATGGCCTCGATGCTCAGCGTCTCGGTGAACTTGAAGTTGACGCCGGCCAGGTAGTGCATCGCCTTGGCGTTGCCCAGGTTCGGATTGCCAAACACCGCGCTCAGGTCCTCGGACAGCGGCGGCTGATGATAGAGGCCGATCGCTCCGCGCACGCCGAGCCAATCGGTGATCGACCAGCGGGCGGCGAGGCGCGGCTCGAACAGGGTCTGCTCGCGCATCGTGCCGAGCTGCGGCAGGTCACCTTGCTTGGGCGTGCGCGCGCTGGCTTGCACGATGCTCGGCTCCACGCGGATGCCGGGGATCACGTGCAGGCTCTCCTCGAACAGCCCGATGTCGGCCTGCGCGTACGGAGCGACGCTGGCTTCCGTCGTGGTCCAGGCGTCGGCGTTCACCTGATCGCTCGGCACCTGTCCGAACACGCGCTTGTCGCCCTCGCGCGGCGGCGAGGTGATCGAGCCTTGCCGGCTCACCGTGCTCGATACCAGCTCGGCGTCGATGCCGACGTTGAGGCTGATGAACTCGACCGGGCGGGTGTTGTACGCCGCACGCAGGCCGAACAGGGTCGCGTCCGTGTCGAGGAGCGCCGGCAGTGCGCCGTACAGCTGCGCGATCTTGTTGTGGTCCCAGCCGAAGAACGGCGTGATCGTCACGCTGCCGCCGTCTTCCAGCACGCGGTTGTAGCGCACGTAGGCGCGCTCGAACCCGATGTCCTTGGTGTCGGTCTTGCTCACGGTCGGGTCGGGATCGACCACGGTGCGGCTGATTTGATCGCCCGAGAACAGGCCGCCGAGCTCCAGGCTCTCGCCCTCGCGCGGCACCCACGCCGCCCGTAGCTGCGCGTCCCAGTACTGCGGGATGGGCACGAACTCGCCGACGTCCTCGGTCGCAACGTGCTCGACGACGAAGTCGAGGTGGCTGTGACGAACCGCGCCGGCGAAGCGGAATTGATCGCCCACGCTACCGCGCATGCTCGCCGCGGCATCGATCGCATCGAGGGCCAGGCTGCCGTGGTAGCCATCGGCCTCCAGCGGCTTGAGCCCGACAGTCACCAGGCCACCCAGGCCGCGACCGTGCGGTGCACCGTAGCCGCCCGGCTCGAGCTCGACGTTCCGCACCAGATCCGAGTGGATCACCGAGCGATAGCCACCCTCGTGGTAGAGCAGCGGGACGCGCACATCGTCGACGTAGACGCGCGTGTCCGCGCCTGCCGCACCCCAGACGACCAGCTGCGAGGAACCCAGGCTGGAACGCGCGACGCCCGGCAGGTTCTCGACCACCTTGATCACGTCGCCACCCGTACCCGCGACGCGCGCGCCTTGTTCGGCGCTGACGGTGGTGGCCGCGATCGACTTACGCAGCGGCTGATCGACGATCACGATCTCGAGATCGACCTGGGCCTGCAGCGTGCCGTCGGGGGCGCGCAGCTCGACCTCGTAGTTCGCGTCGTAGCGCTGGCCGAGCTCGAGGGTCTCCTGCGTCGCGACGGGCGTGAACGTGTCGCCGCTCAGCGTGAGCGTCCGCATACCCGGCGGCACGTCGCTGAACACGAAGTGTCCTTGCTCGTCGGTCGTGGTCTGGACGCCGTCGAGGTCGAGCCGAACGCCCGCCAGCGGCTTGCCAGTCTTGCGATCGCGCACGGTGCCCGAGAACTCGAGCGCGGGCTTGGGCTGCTCCGGCTCCGGCGGCCTGAAGTCATAGCGGTACTGGATGCGCACGCCCACCGGCTCGCCGCTCGCACGCGCGGGTTCGAACTGGAACTGCGAGACAGCCGCCAGCGCGGCCTGATCGAACGCCTCGCCGCCCGACTCGAGCACCGTGGCCTCGGCCACCTTGCCCGTCGCATCGATGGCGAGGCTGAGCAGCACGGTCCCGGCCTCGCGCTGCTCCAGCTTGTCGGGCGGATAGTCCGCCTCGATCAAGCGCACGAGCTTGGGTGGAACGAGGGCTTCTTGACTGCCGCCATCAGCTGCAGGTTGCGCCACGGCCCTGACGGCCATCACCAAGCACGCCAGCGTTGCCGCCAGTACGGCGGCGGTCGAAGAAAGTCTGATCATGAGCCAAGCTGGAATCGCATCGCAATCACGAAGGGAGCCGCCACCGCCCGCTTGCACAGCGTGGCTGGTGAGAAACGCAGAGCCCGGGCGGCTGCCAGCGCTGCTTCGTCGAGTCCGTGGCCGAGCCCGTCGAGGACTCTGGCGTTCGTGACCACGCCTTGATCGTCGACTGCCAGCTCGATCCGCACGCGACCCTCGACACGCGCTCGCCGCGCGTCATCGGTGTACGTCGGTCGAATCAGGCTCAGCGGACGCGCCTTGATCACGCTCTCGGTACAGGCGGTCGGCTCTTCGCGCTTGGCGACCAGCACCTTGGGCTTGATCACCACCGGCGCCGGCTTGGGCGCCGGCGCGACGATCTTCGCCGCGATCGGCACCGCGAGGCCATCGCTCGAGGACGAGTCGAGCGTCAAGCCGATGTTGGCGAAGTTCGATACCGCCGCGGCGCTCGCAGCGGTCGGCTGCGGTGTGTCGCTTGCAGCCGTGCGCGGCGAACGCGCCGCGCGCGTGGGCCGCTCGGTGGGTGGGGGTGCGGGTCGTGGCGGTGGAGGCGGCGGTGGATCCTTCGGTGGCGGCGCCTCGTTCAGCGCGATCGCCACGACCTCTCGCAGCTTCTCCTTCGGGATCAACGCCAGCGCACCGCCCACCAGGAGGTGCGCGAGCAGGCTGATCAGATAGATCCGGGAGACTTTGCGCTTACGTCGGGCCATGGGCGAGCTCTACTTCGAACGGTCCACGGTGATTGCAAACTTGGTGATGCCCTCGACCTTGGCCAGGTCGATCACGTGCACGACATCGCCGTGAAAGGCCTCGCGGTCCGCGGTCAGCACCAGGCTGGCCTCCGCGTTCTCTTGCTTGGCCTTGCGAAACTCGGAGCGCAGCGCGGACTCCTGGATCGGCTTCTGGTTGAACATGTACGAGCCCTCGCGCAGCACGGTCACGGCCAGTGGCGTGTTGGCGGGCGAGTCCGAGGTCGCCGTCTTCGGCAGCTCGACCTTCAAGCTCTGCGACACGATGTAGACCGCCGAGACCATCATGATCACCAGCAACACCAACACCACGTCGACCATGGGCGTGACGTTGATGCCGACGATTGCACCGCCGCGGCGACCGCCGCGGCCTCCTCCGAGTGAAGCGGCCATGATCAGCCCGTCTCGCCGGTGGTTACGAGGTCACGCAGCTGCGGGCCGCTCTCGACGTCCGACTCGGCCTCGAGCGCGGGTGGTCGCACCGAGCCTCGTCCGGATTCTCCGGCGCGAAGCAGCGCGGTCATCTCCTTCATGATCGCGGTGACGTTGTCCTCGATGTCCGCGATCGCCTTCTGCACGATGTTGTAGGCCACGACCGCGGGCAGCGCGACGAACAGACCCACGCCGGTGGCGACGAGCGCCTCGGCGATGCCGCTCATCACTGCGCCCATCGACGCTGCAGCCTGGCTACTGCCGAGCTGCTGGAACGCGATGATCACCCCGATGACCGTGCCGAGCAGGCCGATGAACGGCGCGTTGTTGCCGAGCGTGCCCATGAAGGTCATGCCGCGCTCGAGCTCACGACGTTCGCGCAGCATCTCGCCCGCGATGGCGTCTTCGATCGACTCGGGCGTCCTGCCCCAGTAGCGCACACCGGCGTTGAGCACCGTGGCCTCGACTGATCGGCTCTGCTTCAGCAGCGCGGCAGCGGCGGTGGAGTCGTTGCGCTCCAGACAGGCGATGAGCTTCTCGCCCAGCTCGTCGACGTCGTCCCTGCGACGTCGAAAGAACACCCAGCGTTCGATCATCGTCGCGATCGACACGACCGAGAGCCCCAGGAGCAGGTACATGACCCAGCTCGACCCGAGCAGGGCAAACTTGAGTAGCTTTTCGATGAGCACGACAGGTCCCTTTCGCTAAAATCGGATTTCGCCCACGAACAGTCCTCGAGTCGAAGTCGGGTTCACGGCCAAGTCCAAGAGTTCACCGGAGCGCACGAGGCGCTCCACCAGCATCTCGCCCGCATCGGCGTCCTCGCGCTCGCGGGCCGTGTAGACCCCGATGCGAAAGCGCACCGCCGGTTGCTTGCAGGCGTCGAACAGGTTCGCGTACAGCAGGTAGCGACCTTCCGGCACGTCCTCGGTCCAGATCAGGTTCTCGGTGCGCACGCCGTCGATCACGCAACCGCTGTTCGAGTCGCGATCGACCGCAGGCAGCTCCTCGCTCTCCATGCCGGCGTCGGCGGCCACCGGCGACTTCGAACGCTTGGCGTCGAACACGCGGTTGCCGGGCCCGACCACCTGCAGGTCCAGATCCACGTTGCTGTCCCAGCTGAGCGAGATCACGGCGCGCGGCGGCTTGCGGCTGGGCGAGCAAGCGCTGCCGTTGTCGGCGACGCGCCCGCGCACGCAGACCTGCAGCTCGAGTTGTCGGCCTGCGCGGCCTTGATCGTCGATCGCCACCACGCGCAGCGGGTGGCGGCCGGGATCGATCGAGATGTCGAAGTCGGTCGCGGCCTCCCAGGTCAGCTCGCCCGTGCTGATGTCCGGAGCGCCCACGGGTAACACCCAGTAGCCGTTGCTGACGCCGTCGAGCGCCAGCGCCACGGAAGATGCGTTGTCGGTAGCGCGGCCGCGGAACGGCTTGGCGCCCTGACCCTGCAGCACGTCGAGGTTGAAGGTCTCGAGCGCAGTGATGCTGGGGGGTACGTCCTCGTCTTCGTCGCTGCCGCCGTCAGCAGCAGGCTTCGGCGGTTCCTTGCTCGGCTTCCCGCCGGGCAGAGGCTCGCGGAAGAACTGCGCATCGCGCACGCGAAAGGCTTCACCGGTGCCGATCTGCGGGTTCTGCCCGCAGCCAAGCACGAGCAACGGCAAGAGCAACGCTCCGAACCTCATAGCGCACCCTGCAGGCGGAGGGTCCACTGGTTGTTGCCGAGATCGGTCGGCACGCCGCTCTCGTCGCGCGCCAGCTGATCGCTGATGATGTCCCACTGGAAGATCAGCCGCAGGTTGGGCAGCGTGAGCGCCACCATCGGAGAATACGTGTAGACGGTCTGCGAGGTCGGGATCAGCTTGCCGGCTCGCTTGTCCAGGAAGTCGGAGTTGGGGTTGTAGACGTCGAAGCGGAAGCCGACCGCAGCGAACTTCGACAGCTCCTGCGTGAGCCCGACGTAGTAGCCGAGCTCGCCGATGTCGGACCCGGTCGTGACGGGGTCCGCGATCAACAGCCCCCGGTCCATGTTCTCGCCGAGCACCAGCTCGCCGTACAACATCGTCCAGCCGAGCTTCGTGTGCATCAAGAACTGCAGATCCGCGCCCACCGCCCAGCGCGTGTAGTTCTCGGCCGGAGTCGCCTGCGTCGCGGGAGAACCGAACAACTCGCCCTGATCGACGCTGCCGTTTTCGTTCAGGTCGCGCCAGTTCACCGTGTTCTTCACGGCGTCAGTGCCGGCGTGGTAGCCCTTGCCCTGGTTCCAGGAAACGCCGCCGGCCAGCACGAAATTCTGACTGATCTTGCTCTGTGCGCCGAAGCGCGCGGTGATGTCCTTGTTGGAGTTCGGGTCCTGCAGGCCCAGGCCGCTGCGTTCGTCGAGCGGCTCACCGTTGGTGAGTGCGAGCGAGTAGCGAAGGACGCCGTAGCCACCCGAGAGGCGCACGCCCACGTCGGGCTCGCCCGGCCAGAGCGCACGCGAAACCTGCGAGCGCTCCATGAACCAGCGCGACTTGGAGCTGTAGGTCATCTCGAAGCCGAACGGCAGATCGAACTGACCCAGGGTGAGCTGCACGATCGGCGGCTGATCCTTGTCCTCACTGCGGCCGTAGAGGACGGAGACCTCGGCCTTTTGAATGCGTATCGCCGGGCCACGCGTGGTGTTGCCGTCGATCTCGAGCTGCGCCTGACCCCACTCCCAGTCGCGCGTCACCCGGGCTCGTGCGCGGCGCAAGACGAAGCGATCGCGGTTGAGCAACGCGCCGCCCTGTAGTTGCTGATCGGACGAGTCCTGGTGCCACTCGTATTGCGCTTGCACGAAGCCGGAGAGCACGAAGGCGTCTTCATAACCGAGGGCCGTGACGCCCGGGGTGAGCGGGTAGCCGGACTTGGCGAGCAGCCCGAGCGTCGGGTCGACGGACGGCGCAGGCGGCGCAGGCTCGGCAGCTGCTGGCGGCGGCTCTGGGGTCGGCGTGGGAGCCGGCGTCGCAACCGGCACGGGCTCGGGCGCGGGAGTTACTGGGGGAGCCGCTTCGGCGGGTGCAGCCTCGGCCGGCGCTTCGCCGCTGGGGGCGGCAGGTTCCGCACCGATCTCCACATCCGCCTCGGGCGGCTGCGCAGGTTCGGGAGTCGTGACCGCTGGTGGCGCCTCGCTTGTCTGCGCTCGCGCCACCTTACAGAAGCCGGGCAGGACACAAACAACTGCAGTTAGTAAGCAACGAACCTGATGACTGTGAGATCGTGGCAACATGTTCTAGGTAGCTCGTTGGCAACATCCGGTGCCGTGCCCTGCCCTCCGCACGACACCGGACATTGCGATACAAGGAGTCAGGGGATGGGTGGCACCTTGCCGTTTTCGAGCTTCTTCAGTTTCGAGTTGTCGTAGGCGTTGCAGACCGCGTCGGTACAGGCGTTCAAGTACTGCTCGTAGTTCTTGGGCTCGCACGAGTAGCAACCCTTGTCGCCCTTGCAGTCGCCGCCGCTGCTGCTGCCGCCGCTGCCGCCCTTGCCGCCGGTACCGCCCTTGCCCGAAGAGCCGGCGACGCCCGCGTCATCGTCTGATCCGGCCTTGCCGCCCGAGCCGCTCTTGCCACCGGTGCCGCCCTTGCCGCCACCGCCGCCCTTGCCGCCCTTGCCTCCGCCGCCGCCCTTGCCGCCTTTGCCCGAGGTGCCGCCGTCTTCTTCGCTCGGCGACTCGTTGCCGTCGTCACCGCAACCGATCAACGAGTGCCCGGAGAGCGCGACGATCAGCGCAAGCCCAATCCATTGCCGCTTGGTGTTCATGTTACTTCACCTCACAGAAGTTGTAGTTGCAGTGCGACTTCTCACTCGGGCAGTCCTCGTCCTTCTGGCAGGACTTGCAGCCGTCGGGCGTCGCGCCGGTGGCTTCCTTCTCGAACTTGCAGGAGCACGACTCGTCCGGCATGAAGCTCGCGAGCTCGCCGCCGTCCTTCGTGCGCGTCACGCGCATCGCGCAGCCGGGCACCACGCCGCTCTTGGCTTCGAGAGCGATCAGGTCCAGCCCTTCCGGGGTCACCTTGCCGCTGAGCGCGTCGATGATCTTCTTGGCGTTGGGGTTGGTGACCTCGTCGTTGGTCGTCTTGGCGAACATGTGCAGTGGTCCCCAGATCGTGTAGTGACCGTCGCGCACGTTGGCCTTGTCGAAGCTGTTGGAGGTCGAGTCGGGCCAATAGGCGCACGACTGGCCGAAGTGCTGGTAGCCAAGCACCTTGATCTTCGAGCGGTTCTTGTCCGTCTGGTCCGTGGCGAGGATGCCGATCGCCTTGTCCGCGTTGCCACCGGCAGCGGAGGTGTCGAGCGCGGTGACGAGATCGCCGCTGGATGCGTTGGAGTGGCCCTTGAACTTGGCCGCCGGCACGCCGAGGAACGCCGCGATCATCTGCTGCGTGCCCGAGGTCGCGCTGCGCTGCTCGATCTTGGTCTCGTCGGTCCAGGGCGCCGCGTCGCTCGCGTTGCCGAAGCCGTAGACGAGGTAGGCCGCCTCGGCGCTGATCACCGTCTGCGTGGAGCTGCTCGGCACGGCGAACGTCATCGCCTGGATCGGTCCGAGGAAGTCCTTGATGCCGCTCGGCAGCGAGTTGACGTTGCAGCTGGCCGCGTACACGTCGGACACGCCGATGTCCACGGTGTTGTCGGTCAGCGTACAGCCGCCCGCAATATCCTTGCCGTCAGCGTCGAAGATGACTCCAGTCCCCATCAGCTTGGTGGGGGTCTCCGTGGAGAAATAGTTGACGCCTACGCACGAACCCTGCGACTGATAAACGACCGTGATCGCCGGCGAGAGCTTGCCCAGCTCCGCGGCAACCTTCGCCAGGAACGGCTTGACCGCGCTCGATCCCGCCACGTACACCGGGTTCGTCAACGTGCTGCAGTCGGCCGCACGCGCCGCCGGTGCGAACGCCAGCATTGCGGCGCTCGCAAGCAGCGCGGGCGCTACTCTTCGACCAAACAACCTACTGTGTCGAATCTTCATGAAGGCTCCTCGCTAGTTTCCCTGACTAAAAAAGTTCGCTGAGACGCGCGGACGTTAGGTGTTTCCGGTGACGGCCGATCATCTTTCGCGTGAACTTTGATCCGTGCGCTGCGCAGCCACTCGCTGGCTGTGTGTCGCACTAGTCAACTTGGGCGCGACCCTGCCCGCGCACGGTGGCACGCGGCCGGCGTTGGAGTGACATGATCGTGACGGCAACTAAATCGCCACGCGCGTGCGGCGAGCCTGTGAACGAGTCCAGGTAAATCTGGAAAGTCTCACTGCAGTGCAGCCGTTGGCGTCGAAGGACGCGAGCGGGCGCACTTGTTAGGCGCAACTCGCGAACTAACAACTTCCGGAGCTGATGATATGTCCAAGCGTCAGGCTACTGCGGATTCATCCAGCGGCTGGTGCCGCTGCTGCGCCAGAAGCTCGCGGTAGCGCTCGAGCGCTGCGCCGTCGCGCAGCCCCTTGTCGGAGACGTACGCGTGGTGGGTGCCGAGCGCGTCCATGATCTCCAACATGATGTTGGAGGCCGCGAGCACCGAGTCGGCGCGCGCGGGCTCCACCCCGAGCTCGATCAGCTGCGCCGGGCTGTAACCCAGGTGCGCGTCGAAGCTGGAGCGGAAGGTCGCGACGTCGATCGGGCCGATCTTGCCCGCCGTCAGCTCGTTGCGACTCAGCAAGCGCCGCG
>DATEOF010000459.1:0-56452 GCA_035274465.1 Polyangiales bacterium | reverse complement strand
GGCGCGGTGCGGCTGGTGTGCCGGCGGCAGGGCGCGGTGCAGCAGGGGGCTCCGCGGGCAGTGCAGGGATGGCTGCCGCTGGTAGCAGCAGCACGCCGCCGGCGATGCTCTGTACTTCGCCGCTGGGGCTGGTCGATACGTCGAAGCCGACCAAGGTGATCGGCAGTGGTACCCCAGAGAGCTGCAGTGAAACCGCGCTCAAGGCCGCGGTGGCACAGGGCGGAGTGATCACGTTCGATTGCGGCGCGGCTCCGTTCAAGCTGACGATCACGCAGACCTTGGTTGCGCCGGCCGACAAGGACACGACGCTCGATGGTGGAGATCGCATCGAGTTGTCGGGTGGCGGCACGACACAGATCCTGCGCGCGATGGGCAGCGACTTTCGGAAGAGCGATCGCGTGCTGACGGTGCAGCGCCTGATCATGAGCGGCGGCCGGGACATGGGCAGCGGCTTCAAGGCGCGCGATGGTGAAAAGACCTGCGCGTGGGGTTACAAGCAGGGCGGTGGCGGGGCGATCTTCACGCGCGACGTGAACATCCACGTCTTCGGCGTGACCTTCCGGGACAACCACGGCCCCGAGCTCGGACCCGATGTCGCGGGTGGGGCGATCTACTCGGTGGGCTCGAAGAAGCTGCAGGTGGCCAACAGCACCTTCAGCGGGAACGCTGCAGCCAATGGCGGCGCGATAGGCTTGTTGCACACCAGCGCCGAGCTCTACAACGTCCTGCTCGATCACAACCAGGCCACGGGGCTATTGGCGAACTTCGCCAACGCCACCGGGTGCCCGGCCTTCAACCATGACGAGCAGGGCGGCGCGGGCGGCCTGGGCGGAGCGTTCTACGCAGACGGGCAGGATCCAGGCGACATCTTCTGTGGCGTGCGCATGTCCGACAACAGCGCGGGCGATCTGGGTGGCGCCGTGTTTCGATCGGCGTACTGGGGGCTGATCGCTGACAGCCCCAAGCAGGAGTTCAGCTGGGATCAGACCACGCTGGAGCGCAACAAGGCGGCCAAGGGCGGCGGTGGTGGATACCTGAACAACGCGCTGTTCACGCTCAAGCACAGCCACTTCCTCGGCAACGAGAGCAAGGACGACGGCGGCGCGCTCAAGCTGACCGGTCTCACGCTGCGCGCGGACGACGTGGAGTTCGCGAACAACGTGGCGAAGGTGGGCGGCGCGGTCGCACACTGGGAACCGGGTCCCGAAGGCGCCGGCAGCAGCAGCAACCTGCGCTTCATGGGCAACAAGCCGAACGATACCGCCGGAGATTTCCCGAAATGAAAAGAAGGCGCAGCTTCGGGGGAGGAAGCTGCGCCTAACCGAAGAAGCTAACGTGTGGACTCAGCAGGGTCCTTTGTGGAGGACCGAGACGCTCTTTGCGTGTGCCCCGCAGGCGTTGCCGTACGTCGTGTCGTCGCAGCCGCACACGGGTGTGTAGTCGGCCGTGCAGGCTTGCGGGATCGTCTTGCAGGTACCGGTTTGATCCGCGGCGCCACACTTCGCGGACTCGGGGTAGTCGCAGTACTCGCCGTCCGGGCACTTGTTGGGCTTGAGACCGCCGCAAGTTTGCCCCGAGCCGTCAGCCGTCTTGCATGCGCCCTCGTGTTGGATCGACACGCCCGCGGCTGCTGCCATGCATGGGTTGCCGTAGGTGTTGCCGTCGCAGCCGCACGTCTCGCGCAGCTCCTTCGTGCATCCGGTCGGCTTGTCCGCGCATTGACCGAACTGATCACCCGAGCCGCAGCGAGTCGCGATCGGGAAGTTGCAGTACTGGCCGCCGTCGCACTGAAGACCCGCGATGCCACCGCAGTTCGCGCCGGCGACGTCTTTGCACTCGCCCTTGCTCGCCACGCTCATGCCGCTGCTGGCCGCGGCGCAGGCGGTTGGGTATGTCTCGCCATCGCAGCCGCAGACCGGTGCGTACTCGAACGTGCAAGCGGTCGGCTTGTCGCGGCAGATGCCGGTCGCGTCCGCCGCGCCGCAGATCGCGTCCGGTGGGTAGTCGCAGAACTGCGCGTTGGGGCAACCCTTGCCGAGCAGGCCGCCGCAGCTCTGGTCGCCGCCGCTAGGTTTGCACTCGCCTTTGCTCACCACCGACACGCCGGCAGCGTGTGCCGAACATTCGTTGCCGTAGGTCCTGTCGTCGCAGCCGCAGACTGGCTGGTAGATATCGGCGCAGACATCGGGCTTCGGCAAGCACGTTCCGGTCTGGTCCGCCGCGCCGCACGACGCATCGGGCGCGTAGTCGCAGTACTGGTCGTCCGGGCAAGCCTTGCCTATCAGCCCGCCGCAGCTCCGGCCACCACCGCCACCGCCTTCGCATTCTCCGGTCTTGCGAACTGAGGTGTTCGCGGCGGAGGCCGCACAGGCATTGCCATACGTCTTGCCATCACAACCGCACACGGGCGCGTACTCGGCGGTGCAGATCACGTCGCCCTTCGTCTTGGGCTTGCAGACGCCGGGCTTGTCCGTCTCCCCGCAGCTGGCGCTCGCGGGGAAGCTACAGAATTCATCGTCGCCGCAAGCCGGCAGCCCACGGCTGCCGCAGCGCTTGTCCGAGCTGCCGCTGCCGGCCACGTCGTCGCGCCCCGCAGCTCCGGCCGCGCCGCCGCCTTTACCTGCCAGACCCTCGACGTCGATGGTGAAGTCGCGCGGGCAGCCGCTGGCTGCTAGGGCGAGCAGTCCGAGTAGGATGATCGATGCTTTTTCAGAACTAGGCCGTGTCATGTGCCTGCCTCCGTACGCTCGCGGAGTGGCCGACGTCGAAGCGTTCCGTGACGAAAAACGCATCGACCTTTCAACGAGTTGAGCCCCCAAGTTAAACGGATCCAAAAGTCGCGGTCGGCACAGTCCGGCACAACCCACAACTGAACGGTTCTGCTACATATGGGTCATGGCCGAGGACCATTTCCCGGAAAGCGTGGCAGCGCACTACGACACCTCGATCGCCGGGCTGTTCGACGCCGCGGTGGTCGAGCCTGCGGTCCGTTTGCTGGTCGAGTTGGCCGGCAAGGGCGCTGCGCTCGAGCTGGGCGTGGGCACCGGGCGGATCGCGCTTCCGCTCGGCGCGGCAGGCATTGCGGTACACGGCATCGATCTGTCCGAAGCCATGCTGAATCGGCTGCGCGCCAAGCCAGGCGCTGCGCGCGTCGGCCTGACGCTGGGAGACATCGCGCACGTGCGCGCGCCCGGCACGTACACGCTGGCGTACCTGGTCTTCAACACCATCATGAACCTGACCACGCAAGACGAGCAGCTGGCGTGCTTTCAAAACGCGGCGCGGCATCTCGAGCTCGGAGGACGCTTCGTCATCGAAGTCGTGATGCCGGACCTGCAGCGCCTGCCTGCGGGCGAGAAGTATCGACCCTTCGACGTGCGATCAGAGCACCTCGGCTTCGACGAATACGACATCGTGAGCCAGCAGCTGATCTCTCACCACGTGTACTTTCGCGACGGCGGCGTGGACAAGCGCTCGATTCCCTTCCGCTACGTGTGGCCATCCGAGCTCGACCTGATGGCGCGGATCGCCGGCCTGCAGCTTCGTGATCGCTGGAGCGACTGGCAGCGCGCACCGTTCACGCGGACCAGTCGCAAACACGTGTCGGTTTGGGAGAAGACCGGCTCGGTGACGTAGCGTCACCTTCGCGAACGCTGCCCGTCCGCAAATTCGCGCAGAAACTGCGTTCGCTCGAATGCTCGCGCGAGTTATGCGCGTGTGGCACTTGTCTTCACGACGATCGAAGGAACTGATCGTCCATGCTGAGCCGCTTCGCGAAGTGGGCGCCACCAATCGACCAAACGAAAGGCGCTCACTGCGTCTTCCTCACGTTACGTCACGTCAACCGGTGACAAGCGCACGGTGTCGACATGAACTATCAACAGCCAAGGCTGCTAACGCTCGCACTCGGGTTCGCGTTCATCGCATGCGGCTCGGAGCAACCAATGGTAAGCACGAGTCCGCTTCCAACCTCGGCTCCGGCTGGCTCGCCGGCACCTGCGATCTCCACGCCTCCTGTGCAGCCTCCGAGCGTTCCAAGTACGCCGACGACGCCTGCCGCCGTCAGCGGCAGCTCGGGCCCCGCCATTTCTGCTGCCGGTGCTGCAGCGCCGCCTACGACTCCTGCCAGCACGGTCATGCCGTGCGCGCTGGCCACGCTGCTCGCCAAGAACTGCGGGCAGTGCCACGGCGCGAAGCCCATCGGCGGAGCGCCGATGCCGCTCGTCACGCTCGCCGACTTCCAGGCGGCGGCGGCGACGAAACCCACGCTGAAGGTCTACGAGCTCGCCAGGCAGCGCTTGAACGACAGCGCGAAGCCCATGCCGCCGGGTGGGGCGATCACGGCTGCCGATCGCAGCGCCCTGGACGCCTGGCTTGCGGCCGCCGCGCCGGCGGGCAACGCCAGCACAGACGCCAACTGCGACGTGAGCTTCATCAAGCCGGGTGCGTGAATCACAAGGGCGGCACGCGAGAGATGATCTTCGAGAAGCCTTTCGACTTCAACAAGCAGATCCACTACCTGCAACCCTACGACCTGAAGCCGGGCGACACGCTCACGGCCGTCTGTCATTACAACAACACAACCGATGTCGGCGTCCCCTTCGGCGAGTCGTCGGACACCGAGATGTGTTACATGTTCACGTTCTCCTGGCCTGCGCACGCGCTCGAAAACCATGCTCCGAGCCTGATCGGTGCCACGAACACGTGTTGGTGAGAGCGCAGCCGTGCTAGACGGTTCAGATGCCTGCGATCAAACTCTATGGCACTGCGTTGTCGCGCGCGGCTCGCTCGCTCATCGCGCTGGAGGAGCTCGGCCTGGCCTACGAGCACATCCCGCTCAAGCCTCGTCCGGGCACCCAGGATCGCGAGTTTCTGCAGACGATCAATCCGAACCTGCACGTTCCGGTGCTCGAGCACGACGGGTTGATCGTTTGGGAATCGATGGCGATCAACTTCTTCCTGGGCGACCTCTACGGCGGGCCGCTCTGGCCGAAGACGGCGCAGGAGCGCGCGGCGATGTACCAGTGGAGCATCTGGGCGCAGACCGAGATGGATCGACGCGACTGGGAGAGCGTGCGCCGCTCGGGCGATGCTCAACGCATCGCGGATGTCTTGCAACAGAAGGTCGCGACGCTGCGCGTGCTGGACGCCGCGCTCGACCGAGGCTACCTGCTCGGCGAGACGTTCAGCTTCGCCGATCTGAACGTCGCCTCGTCGCTGAGCCAGCCCAACGAGGGCGGCAAGATCGACTGGCAACGCGTCGACCCCGCCGAGTTCGGGTTGCAGCGACTGGCCGATTGGCTGCGCCGCTGCACGAGCCGCGACTCCTGGCGCGCAGTCGGCCGCTTGCAGTGAACCGAGCATGCGGCCTAGACTGCTCGGCCGCGTGGATGCACAGAGCCGAGCCGATTGGGCGGCGTTCGAGCCCGCTTCGATCCCCACGAAGACGCAAGTCCCGCAGCTCGTCCGCTGGCTCGACGCGCACGCCCGCGCGGGGTTGCGTGTACTCGACGTGGGTTGCGGTGCGGGCGCGGTCGCCCAGTTGCTCGCGCAGCGCGGGTTGTCGACGGTCGGGGTCGACATCAATGCAGCAGCGCTCGCGCAAGCTCGACCTGCGCTGCCGGACGCGCCGTTCTACGAGCGCGACGTCGCCGCGGAGGGCGGCTTCGCGCTCGACGAGGCTCCGTTCGATCTCGCGGTGTGTCAGCTCGTGGCCTCGGTCGTCGGCGATGCCGGCGATCGCCAGCAGCTCATTCACAATATTCGTCGCGTGCTCGCGCCGGGCGGGCGGTTGTTCGTTTCGTTCTCGGGCCTGTCTCACGACCTGAACCCGGACTACGCGGAGGTGTACGCGCGCGACCAGGCCGAGACGGGTATGTTCGGCACGTACTGGTCCCGCGATGCGAACGGCAAGCGCCTGTACCGCACGCACCACTTCGCAGAAGCCGAAGTGTGCTCGCTGCTCGCGAACGCGGGGTTCACGGAAGTCGCGGTGGAATCTGCGATCGAGGCCAGCAGTCGCAGACCCGAGCAGAAAGCGCGCTTCTTCTACGCCACCTGCGTAGAGCCGTTGCAATTGGCGACGCGCAGCTGATTTGCGATCTCTGCCAACGTCGTGCGCATATTGCGCGCAACTGTGCAGCAAGGTGCTCGCGAGCTGTGAACACGTGTTCGCGTTGCAGCGTGAATTTGCTCTCGAGCGTTGATTCAGCGAGCGGCGGCAGCACAACCTCCCGCACATGCTGCCGAGAGGAACCGTCATGCGATACGTCCTGCCGATCATTGCCGCACTCAGCTGTGCAGCTTGTGCAGATTCGACAGCCACCGACGAGCCCGCCGCGAGCGGGAAACCAAAGGCGGAGAAGCGTGCGTCATCGTCGGCTCAGGCTGCAGCTGGCAGTGGCGCCGAGAAACCTTCGTCGAGCGAGCGCGACGAAACCCAGCCATCCGCTGCGGCGAGTGCGATGAAACCCGAGGCGCAGCCCGGTGATACGGCCGCGAAGCCTGCACAGAATCCGAGCGCCCCCGCTGCCAAGAGCAGCGACGGATTGGCCATGGACGAATGCGGGTTGAAGACGCAGTTCGCAGGCGACGAGTACTGCATCAAGCCTCCGCCCGAAGACAAAGGCTTCCAGATGCACCTCGGGCCGAGCGACTACGAGAAGCCCGGTGCCGAGTATCTGATGCAGGCGGGCGAAGAAAACGTCGTGAGCATGACGCAGGTCAGCGGCAACAAGAAGGACGTCCACTACTACTATCGCCAGTACCGCATGCGTCCCGGCTCGCACCACGTGATCATCAGCGCGAGCTCCGGCGGAGGAAGTGCAGGCTTCGGTGGTCGTCGCCTCGGCGGAACGCAGAACCTCGCGAAGGACAACCCGGACAAGGGCGTCATCCCGCCGGAGAACGAAGGCGTCGGCATGCCGCTCGCCGCCGACACCACGCTCTCGGCGAACATGCACTTCTACAACTTCACCGACAAGCCCATCATCCGCGAGATCTGGGTGAACTTCTGGTACAAGGACCCCGCGACGGTCAAAGAGTCTGCCTCCGAGATCTTCTCCATGACCGGCGTCCGTGCCGCCGTCGCCCACTCGCACGTCGTGGTCGGCGCCAAGTGCCCGATCTCTGCCGAGGGCCGCATCCTGTCGATGTACGGGCATCGCCACCTGAACAACGTGCGCTTCAGTGCCTGGCGAGAGCGTGGCACCCAGCGCGAGCTCATCCTCGAAGACTTCGACTCGGAGCATCCCACGGTCCTCGAGTACAACAGCATCGCCACCAACCCGATGTCGGACGCGGCGACCAAGAAGGCGGGTGGCTGGAGCGGAGTCCTCGACCTCATGCCGGGTGATTCGATCAGCTTCGAGTGCGAGATCGTCAACAAGAGCGACAAGAACTTTAGCGGGCAGAACGAAGCCAACGACGACGAGATGTGCATCCTCGTCGGCGACACGGCGGGGACCCAGATCCCGTTTGGCTGCACGGCGAGCACCGCGAAAACGGTCGCGGCCTCAACCGATTGAGACGCAGCCATCAGCGGCAGGGTCATTAAGCGCCGAACGCGTTACCCCGCGGCGTCTCGTAGCACCAGCTATGGAAATGTGACCTGGGCAGATCACGAGTGTCGTAATGTCTGCGCAATGATCTCGAGCGACCGGTCGCGTACCCAGGGTACCGAAAGGCTGGTTGCTGAGATGGCGCAGAATAAGTTCCTGGTCGCTGCTGGATCCCTGGCGTGCTTGCTCGGCGTGGCTTGCGGCGGAGACGCAGCTCCGAAGACCTCCGAAGCCCCGATGCTCACGGCTGGTATGGGTGCCGCGGGGGGTGCGGCCGGCGCGATGTCGCCTTCAGCGGCAGGCGCAACCATGCCGCCCAAGGCGGGTTCGACGGCACCCAAGGCTGGAAGTGGTCCGACCGCGGGAAGTCCTCCAGTAGCCGGAAGCGCTCCGACGGCCGGTAGCGGTCCCACGGCCGGTAGCGGTCCCACGGCCGGGAGCACGCCGGCGGGCGCGACCGGAACGGGCGGCGGATCCGCCCCGGTCGCCGGCGGCGGCGCAGCTGGCAGCGGCGCAGCTGGCAGCGGCACGACGATGGGCGCCGGAATGTGTTGCAAGGGTGGCGATTGTTTGTGTCACGGCGATCCGCCGTCAGCCCCCACCACTGACAAAGGGCCGTTCAAGACTGCGATGTACGACATCGCGTCCGCAGGTTGCGTGCACTACCCGATGGACGCGGAGCCGCCGTTTGCCGCTGTCACGATCTCGGATGGTTTCGGTGGCTCGGGCGGCTGCGGGCCCTCGCAGACCGGCCAGTGGGGCCCGCTCTACGCCTCCTGGGGCATCGTGGCGATGATCATCCACACGGGCGCCGGTGATCAGCCGCAGCAGCGCGGCACGAAGCTGTCGGCGGCAGTCGAGGCGTTCAAGATGGAGAACATGAAGAGCGGTAGTCCGCTGATGGGCAAGCTCTCGGGTCGCTACGGCACGTCGGGCTTCTCGATGGGCGGTGGTGGCACGACGTTCTCGGCGATGAAGGATCCGATGCTGAAGTCGAACGTCTCGATCATGGCCTGGACGCCGGCGACCAGCGGGATCATGGTCCCGAGCCTGTTCATCTTCGGCTCGGCCGACACGCTTGCGGGCCAGATGGGCATGTCGTCGTACCGCAGCATCCCCGACTCCGTGCCCAAGATGGCAGTCACGGTGAACAGCGGCCACGCCGGTCAACCGAGCTCGGGTGGCGGTGCCTCGGGCAAGGCGGGCCTCGCGTTCCAGAAGGTATTCCTCGAGGGCGACGAACGCTGGCGTTCGATCTTGATGATGGTCCAGGCGACCGAGAGCAACATCAAGTAGCAATCATGGTGTGTCACGCGCCGCAGCGCGATCTCGCTCCGCCGCTGCTTCATCACCGCGCGCCGCTCGAATGCGGCTCGATACGATGAAGAGTTGCCTGCGCAGTGGGCCTTCGCGCAGCGGTAGCGCCAATCCACGCTGCGCGAGCTGGTCTGCGTGTTCCAGCTCGCCGAGCTCGAGTGCGAGCGTCGCTGCGTGGACGTAGAGGTCCTGGCGCACCAGCACCGCGTCGCGCTCTGCGATCGCCCCGGGTGGGGCTTGCTCGGCGGCCGTGACCAGATCGCGTAGACCACCGCGATCGTGCGTCCTGTCCGCGCGCGCATGGCTCTCGCTCGCGCGCGCGATCCACTGCGCGGCGCTGGGCTGTGCGGGCAGCTCGCTGCGTTCGGCGGCGCGCCGCTCGGCGGCGCAGCCACTCAGTAGCAGCGCGACCATGAGCCAGCGCGTCACGGCGTGTACCGCCGGTTGAGCTCCGCGAAGTACTGCGCGCGGTAGGCGCGTAGCTCACGCTCGAGTTGCTGCGCGTTGTCGGTCGTCTCGGCAGCGAGCCAGCCCAGCTGCGCAGCGCGCAAGTCGACGGCAGGCGCCGGGGCCTCGCGGCGCGCCGGCAGCCAGAGCAGGGCTGCTGCCGCCAGCGAGCTCGCCGCCACCGCCGCTGCAGTGATGTAGCGTGCGCGCCGCCTGCGCCGAGCTCGCTCCGCGATCCGGGCCCGCGTGGCGTCGAACACGGCTGCCTCGCGCTCAGCGTCCAGGCCCACGGCCTGTCGCAGCGTCTCCGCAGCTGCCAGCGCCTCGCGCAGGGCAGGGTCCGCAGCTGCAGCGGGTTGCTCGAGCGCCAGCGCGAGCGCGCGAGCGCGTTCCAGCTCGTCGTCCGAATACTGATCCTCTTCGCTCATGGGAACGCCTTCAGCCACTCGCGCCTGAATGCTTGCAGTGCGCGCAGCAGTAGCACGTCGAACGTGCCGAGCTTGATCTCGAGCTGCTGCGCGCAGGCCTCACGCCCCAGCTCCTCGAAGAACCTCAGCTCGAGCGCCCTGCGATGGCGCGGCGTGAGTCCTGACAAGACCTGGTCGACTCGTCGCCGGTGAGCCTCCGTCTCGCTGCGCGCGACCAGCAACGTCTCGGGATTGTCTTCGCCAGCGGCGAGCCGTGCCTCCTCGTGGAACACAGGCAAGGTGCGCAGCTGCACGGCGCGATGGCGTTGAAGATCCAGGGCGCGGTTGCGGGCGATCCGCGACAACCAGAAGTACAAGCTGCGCTCGCCCGCGCGATAGTCGTGCAAGGCCGCGTGGGCGCGGGTGAAGCAGTCGGCCAGGGCGTCTTCCGCGAGGGCAGGCTGCCGCAACAGCGGCAAGAGTACCCGCGCGTAGAGCGTGGCGGCGTATGCGCGGTACAACGCCTCGAACGCTGCCGGATCTCCCGCGCGATGCGCCGCCAGGAGCTCGCGCTCCCAGGCCAGGCGCTCTGCTGCCAGGAGCGGCAGTGCGGCAGGTAGCACGGCGATGCAGAGCGAGAGCAGCTGCCACATTTTGGCCCGCGCGATCCTATACGGCCTGACCGGCAGGCGCGCGTGCAATTCGTTTACGGCGCAGCCAGCGGCGGACCCCGAAGATCCCGAGACCGAGCGGTGCCAGCGGCAGCACGAAGCCGAGTGCCTGGATCATGAGCTCGCAGATCGTGATCGCCAACTCACCGGCGTTCCGGGCTGCCTTCGACATGCGCGAGCCCAGCATGGACGCGGCAGCCAGCGACTGCAGGGGTGCCTGAACGACGAGCGCGATGCCCGCCATGTTCGTACGCTCCTGCAGGAAGCGGACGCGGCCCTCGTGCTGCTCGATCTCGGACCGAACGCGCACCAGCTGTTCTTCGACGAGCAGCACGTCCTTGAGCTGGCTCGAGCTCGTGACCAGCGACAGCAAGCGCGCTTCGAGCGTTCGGCGCGCTTGCAGGCGTGCAGATACGTCGACGAACTCCTCGGCCACGTCCTGGCCCTGCACGTTCTCCTGCAACACGGTCCCCAGGCTGCGTAGCCGGCGCAGTGCAGCTTCGAAGCTCGCCTCCGGCACGCGCAGCTCCACCACCGATTCACGTACGCTCTCGCCTTCCGCGCGAAGCTCGCTGCTCAGCACGAAGCCCCCGACGGCCGCAGCCACCTCGGCAGCCCGATCGGCGACGCGGCGCGGCTCGCTGCTCCGCAGCTCGAGGTTCGCACTGCGGACCACCATGCGGTCGGTGCTCGAAGTCTCGGCGGCAGGTGCGTGCGCGGCTGCGCCTTCGCTCCTCGCTTCTGAAGGCGCGGGTTCGTGCGCGTTACAGCCCAGAAGGACACACAAACACAGCCATATCCGACGCATCCGCCACCTCGAATCCAGGGGTTCTGGGCAACAACGGGCGAGGGTCGCAGGAACTTACAGTCCGCGATCCATCGGCGACACCGCGAGTGCGCTCGACTGGGGCGGTGAGATCTCGGACTCGATCGCCGGGCGTCACACGGCGAGTGACATGGGTAGCGGACAATATGCGGACCAGGGTCGGACCCATGCTGCAGGTCTCTGGAACATGGCGATCCACGACTCGACGAGCTCGCTCAATACGTCGCCGACCGTCTCCGGGCTCAACCAGGTACCGGCGAGAACGGGCTCATCGAAGGCAAGACGATCAGCCTTGGCGCTGCGTGTTGCGAAGGGCTGGTGCGGATCGAGCTCCTGGCGCCGGCCGACGGCGGCAACTGCACGACGGCCGGCACCCAGAGCACATTTCTGTGCGCTCATTGCGGCGACGGCGAGTGCGTTGGTCGCGAAAATCGCTGTAGTTTTCCCGCAGATTGCTCGAACTAATCCGCGAGCAACATCAGCGAGGTGACGCCCTTGCTGGCGAAGAACTGGCTGACCGCGGTCGACGTTTGGACCGGCTGTACGAAGTTGCCCGTATCCGGCAACACCAGCGCGGCCACGCCCGTGACGACCAGCTGACCCTTCTCCGTGTGGCAGAGCAGCAGCGGCCTGATCTGTCGCGCAGATCCAACACTCCATTGTGTCACCAGCTCGTCGTCCGTTCCGCTCTCGGTCGACGTCTGCTCAGCTTCCTCGCGCTTGGCTTCCAGGAAGTCTTGGACTTGCCTCGTGAGCTCGGGCGATTGCGCGACGCTGCCGACGTGCGCCGCGCAGCGGATGCCGTCACCCTCGAGCAAGTACAGGAACCCGCCTTGCGCTCCGCTCTGGGCCGTGAGCAGGGTGAGCGCCAGTCGAGCGCGCTGGTCGTCGTCGCGACAACCTGCCAGTGCCAGCTCGATACGCGTGCCGCCGTACTGCGCTACCGAGTCGGGCGTGACGTTCGAGCGCTCGTGCTGGGTCGCCCTCGAGCGGCGCGCCTCCTGCACCAGGCGATGGTGCTTCGCCGTGAGCGCTCCGTTCCGGTGTGCCAGGTACGATTTGCCGCAAGCCTCCACGTGACGCGCGAAGGTTGCCATGTCGTGTTGCAGCAGCGCGATGCGCGCGCGGGTCTCGTGGGCGATGCCCAGGTGCACCCCCGCGATGCCCGCCGCTTCGAGCTCACGGATCAATGCTTCGACGTTCGCACCCGCGCCTGAGTCACCGTGCGCCGCGCAGGCAAGCGCCCGCGCCAGGGCGAGCGACGTCGGGACGTATTCCAGCTCGCGCTGCGACTGCTCCACGTACTCCATCGCGAGGCGCGCGGCCTTCTCCGTTTGTCCGAGCTCGAGCAGCACCAGCACGTGGGCTTGCGCCGCGTAGGGCCAGATCTGATGCGAGCCCACCGGGCGTCCCTCGAGCGCCTGCTCCAGCTCGAGCCTGGCGCGCTCGAAGTCGCGCGTGAGCCGGTAGTACTCGGCCGTCGCGTAGCGCAACACGCAGACCCACTCCGGGAAACGCTTGGCCAACGACGCGATGTCTTCGCTCGCGTGGCGCACCCGCGTCAGGTCGCCGCACATCGCGTGTGCCTGCACTTCCCAGAGCAGGTGGCCGCCTTCGTGCATCTGGCGGCCGCTGTTCTGGATACGCAGGCGGTCCGCCAGACGCTTCTGTTCCTCGGCCCCCGCCACGTCGCCCTGGAACGAGCAGTAGAGCATACGAATGAGCGCGGCGTTCACTTCGTACGCCGGGCTGACGGCGATCTTCTCTGCCCAGTCCAGGCTCGAGCGCAGGCCGTGTCCGGCGTCGACCATGCCCAGGCCGTTCATGACTCCCAGGCGCACGTAGGCCGCGTGCGACTCGTCGAACCCGGAACGGTCGGGACGCTCGAGCATCGCCAGCAGCTCGCCGTACACGCGCCGCGCGTGCGGGACGCGGCCGGTGCAGCGCGCGATCACGCCTTCGACGAGCTTGTGGCTCGCGTCGAGCGCAGGCGCCAGGCGCGCGAACAGCTCGAGCTGTGGAAGCTCGCGCAATGCTTTTACGTCGAGCGTCATCGCGATCGGCCCGGCTGCCGAGACGACGGCGCGCGTGAGTCCGCGGATCGCGGTCACCGGATCGAGCACGCGATCGCGCTCGGGCAAGCCGTCGTAGCGCGCCTTGGCCTGGGCCACCGCCTTCATCAGGCGTTGCTGGGGATCCATGTCGGCCGGCAAGGCGTGCCAGTCGTCGTAGCCGCTGTCCTGCCGCAGCTCCGCGAACAGCTTGTCGAACAGCTCGGCGGCGTGCGCATTGTCGAACGACACGATCCCGACGACGCGGCTCAAGATCGCGTGGCGGTACCTGCGCGGGCAATCGAGCTCTTCGCAGCTCTGCACCCCGCGACTGAAGGTTTCGAACCAGTCCGACGGCAGGCTCAGCAAGTAGCGCTGGAAGATCTCGGGGCCGCGCGCGGTGGCCTCCGAGGAAGCTGCCGCATGCTGCACCAGCAGCTCCACGGCGCGGCGCGACTCGCCGGCTCGAAACCAGTGCTGCGCGGCGCGAAACTCCTGGCCCTGGCGCCGCTCGAACGTCTCGGCCAAGCGCCGCTCGAGCACGGGCTCGCGCTCGCCCGAGAGCGTGGCGCGCAGCAGCGGCACCCAGGCGCGCCGGCTGAGCGTGACGCCCTCGCCGATACGCCGCACGATGTCCGCACCGATCAGCGCTCGGACCTGCGCCAGGCATTGTGCCGCATCGAGCTGGCCGCCGAGCTCCTCGCACTCCGCGAACGAGAAGCCTTGATCCGGACAGAGCGCGAACGCACACGCCAGCTCGCGCGCCACCTCCGGCAAGGCAGCGATGCGCTCTGCGAGCGCGTCGGACAGGCTCGCGGGCAGATCGGTGGGATCGATCTCGGCCGGCAGCGTCCAGGCGCCCGCGGCATAACGGACCACGCCGCGATCCACCAGGTGCTGCGCCAGCCGCAGCAGATCGCGCGGGCTGCCATTGCTCAGCTCGCACAAGCGATGCGCCAGCACCTGGATGTGCGGCACTGAGCCCCACACCGAGGTGAGCAGCTCGTGGGTCTCCTCGCTGCTCAGCGCGGCGAGCTGCAAGGTGGTGAGCGGCTGCAGGAGCTTGCGCGCGGACTCGGCGGTCCAGGTCGTGCCGCTCTCGACCGTGATCAAGAGACACAACTCGTGTTCGGTCGAATCGCGCTCCAACAGCGCGATCAGCGCGGCCGAGGGTTCGTCGATGCGATGGAAGTCGTCCACCGCCAGCACGAACGGGCGCAGCTTGCTCAAGCCGGTGAGCCAGGCATGCAGCGCGCGCTGCAGCTGCCCGCGCGGTACGATCACGTCGTTCGCGGGCTGCGGCGCGGTGTCGAGCTCGGGCAGCAACCAGAGCAGGCTATCGAGCATCGGGGCCGCCGCGTCGCGTGCCTGTTGCGGCATGCGCTCCAGCAGCTGCCGAGCCAGCACGCGAACGACGCCGTAGTCGCCGCTGACGGCGTCATCCGAGTCCGCGCGGACGACGACCTGGCCGGCCAGGGTGGCGTCGAGCACGCAGGCGTCGAGGAAGCGCGTGCGGCCGACGCCAGGGGCACCTTCGATCACGACGCTGCGCGAGCGGCCGCCGGTCGCGCGCTCCACGCGCCGCCGCACCCGCGCCAGCGCAGCGTCGCGACCGACCAGGCTCGGAGTCGCCAGGTACGCGTTTGCCACGCGCAGCTGTTCGTCGGGAGCGACGCCGTCGATCGCCGACAGGCGCTCCATCACCTCGGCCGCGCTGGCCGGCCGCGCATCGGGCGCCAGCCGCAGCAGGTCGAGCACCAGTGCGTCGAGCGCCGGTGGGATGTCGGCCACCAGCTCGGAGGGACGCGGAAAACCTTCGCGCCACAGCGAAGCCAGCATCGAAAACTGGCGAGCCGGATAGGCGTGCCGGCCTACCAGCATGAAGTACAGCGTGGCGCCCAGGCTGAACAGGTCCGTGCGCCCGTCGAGGCTCTGCAGCTGCACGCTCTCGGGCGCGCAGCAGGGCGGTGTCCCGACCAACAACTTCGTCGGCCCGACCGGCGCCATGGCACCGAAGTCGATCAGCTTCGCGTCGCCATTCGGCGCGCAGCGCACGTTGCGCGGGCTCAGATCGCGATGCACGAAGCGGCGCGAGTGCAGCAGCGACAACGCCGAGCACACGTCGCGCGTGATCGCACAGGCGCGCCGCCAGGGCAGCGGTGCGAGCTCTTGCAGGTCGCCACCGTGCAAGAGCTCCATGCTGTAGTACGGGCCGATCGCGTCGACGCCGAAGTCGAACACGCGCACGATGCGCGGGTGCGCGAGCTGCGACAGCGTATGAAACTCGCGCTCGAACAGCTCGGCGTTGCGCTGCTGCTTGGCGGGCTCCGGCAGCGTCTGCAGGCGCTTGAGCGCGACGCGCTGCGAGGTCACCGAGTCGGTGGCTTCGTACACCAGCGCCATGCCGCCGCGCCCGAGCAGCGCGTGCACTTCGTAGCGCTCGTTGCTCGGCAGCGAGGAATCCTGCTGCGCCTTCACGAAAACGCCGCCTGTCATGTAACGAACAGCTTAACGCCTACCGCCGCATCCGCACGAGTCAGTCCGATCAGGCACACCCGAGCACACACTCGCTCCGCTCGGTCCGGCTAGTCTCACTGCGGCACGACGCCCTTGTTCGCCTTGATCCAGCCCAGGCGTGCGTCGAGCCAGGTCTCGAGCGCGTCGATCTCGTCCGGGTAGCTGTTGTTGCGCGGCGCGCCCTTGGGCCAGCGCGTGCGGTTGCGCTGCTCCGCCTCCGTCAGCTGCATCTCCCAGGCGTCGATCACCCCGCGGAACTTGGCCGAGGTGAACGTGCTGGCGAGCAGCTCGTCCCAGCGTGCCCAGTAGGCCGTGGCGAACTCGCTGTGGTTGAACAGCGGACCCCAGAAGCTGCGGCGGAACATCATCGCGGTGGTGTTCGGGCCCCAGTAGGTCGGGTCGACGCTGCGCTGGCCCCACGGGTCGTTGGCGCCCATCGCCAGGTCGAAGTCCCAGAGCGGACCGGCGAACAACTTGCCGTCGCGGTCCTTGTAGAAGTAGGAGCTGAGCGCGAACGCGTCCGGGTTCTTGAGCAGCACTGACAGGATGTGGTGGTCGATGAAGGACGGGACGTCCATCAGCTCGCTGTAGTGCTTGCCGCTCATCGGATCCTTGCCGTCGCCGGCGCTGACCGCGCGCTTGCTAGCGTTCAAGTAGTCGGCGATGTACTGCTTCTGCGCGCTGACGATCTCGTCGACGTCGGGGTCGACGTAGACGAAGGTCAGGCCCGCCGCGCTGAACGCCTCGCTCTGCATGTCGGGCTCGTCGACCTTGACGATGTAGCCGCCGCTGCGCGCGGGGTCGACCACTTCGTCGACCTGCAGCTTGTCGATGGCGACGCGATCCTTGCTGCGCGTCAGGCGTTCGGTGAACACGTAGATGCCCACGTAGTTGGCCATCGTGACCTTGGTCGTGGCGCCGGTGACCAGGAACAGCTCGCAGAACTGGGTGCGCGGTGCGTAGCGGCCGATGCGTCGGCTCAAGTCATACGCGAAGGCATTGTGCAGCATCGACTTGTCCCAGTCGTATGGCGCGTACAACACCCAGTCGCCGTCCGCGGGCAAGCCGAGCATCGAAGCCGGCGCGTCTTCGTCCGCTGCGCCCCAGAGCTCCAGCGAGTAGCTGGGCTTGTCCGAGCTGCGGCTACTGCGCCCGCGGATCTTGATGCCCATGCGGCTCGTGTGTTGTGCGCTGCCCGCGAGCTGCGTACGCGCGCTGCCCGGCGTGAAGACGCCCACCATGCCCGGCACGTAGCTGCGGTTCGAGGGCTGCGGCGCTGAGCCGCCTTGCATGTGTGCGATCAGCACCGGCAGGTTCGAGCTGAAGCTCTGCACGCTCGGGTCGAGCTCGAAGTAGCTCTGGTTGAACACCGGGCTCATCGCACCCGCCTTGACCGAGATCACGCGCACCAGCGTGGTGGTGCTGATCGTGATCGGTCCGCTCACCGCGGGCGAGCTCGCGCTCGGCAGGCTGCCATCGATGGTGTAGTGCAGCACGGCGTCCGCATCGCCTGCCGTGAGCTTGAGCGTGAGCGGGCCGCTGAAGCCGCGCCCCGGTGGATCGAAGGTCACCGGGGGCTTGGGTGGACCTGCATCCATCGGCGGCATGGCCGCGTCTTTCGCGGCTGCGTCGCTGACGGCTGCATCGCGCGGAGGTGCCTGGCCGGCATCGTCATCGGGCGCGACCGCGTCGAACGGCGCGCGTGCAGCATCCCCGGGAAGGCTCTCACCGCCCCCGATATCCCCCGAGACACAGCCGGCCGCGAGCAGCGCGAGCGAGGCGCCTAGCGCCAGACGACAGAGCCACATCGGACGACAAATCTAACACGCGCGCGCCAGCGCCGCTGTCAGCAGCGAATGCTTTGGTGTGTGGGTGTGGTCGCCTGCTGAAACATGACGGCTCGCTCGCCGTCCGAAAAAAGCTGGACCGGTTCGGGCAGTGGGGAAAACCCAGAAAGTTGCTCGCACCTCTGGTTTCAGGGATGGTTCGCGCATGCCCGGCACCGAGCTCGCCGCGCGCCGTGATGCGCTCGCCAAGCAGATCGAGCGCTTCTCGGAGTACCTGACGGCCGAGCGCCGCGCCGCCGCGCTGACCATTCAGACTTACATTCGCGACCTCGAAGCACTGCGCGCGTATGCGCACGCGCAGCGCCTACCTCTGGACGCGGCGAAGCTCGACTTGCTCGCGCTGCGCAGCTTCCTGGCCACGCTCGTCCCCGCCGATGCGCCGCCGACCATCGCGCGCAAGATCGCCGCGCTGCGCTCGTTCTACCGCTACCTCAGCAAGCGCGGCCTCGTCCGGGACAACCCCGCCGCCGCGCTGCGGCTGCCCAAGCTCGCGCGCAAGCTGCCGCGCACGCTCTCCGCGGAAGACGCCGTGGCCTTGGTGGAGACACCCGCCGATGGACCAGCGCGCAAGCTGCTCGAGGTGCGCGACCGCGCGCTGCTCGAGCTGCTCTACGGCGCGGGGCTGCGCGTCGGCGAGCTGGCGACGCTCACCCTGGCGCGCCTCGATCTCGGCTCGGCTCAGCTGCGCGTGCGCGGCAAGGGCAGCAAGGAACGCGTCCTGCCGTTGGGAGCCCCCGCGCTGCGCGCGCTCTCTGACTACCTGCAGGTGCGTGGGTCCTTCAGAAATCCGAAGACCGGCGCCCAACATCCAGACGCGGTGTTCCTCGGTCGCTTCGGTACGCGCCTGGGTGCGCGCCAGGTCGAGAACCTGGTGCGGCGCTACGGCACGCTCGCGCTCGGCAGGCCGGACATGCACCCGCACGCGCTGCGCCACAGCTGTGCGACGCACCTGCTGGATGCCGGTGCGGACCTGCGCGGCATCCAGGAGTTCCTCGGTCACTCCAGCTTGTCGACCACGCAGCGCTACACGCACGTCAGTATCGATCGCCTGTTCGAGGCCTACGCGCACGCGCATCCGCTCGCCAAGGCTGACAAACCGTCCCGCTGAGCCGGGCTTGACAGGGCGTTTGCCCGGTCTACGTTCGACGCCAGTTTTACTGGAGGTCTACGTGTCCGAGCCGTCCGGCGCCCCAGAGCGCTTCCGATCGACCACCATCGTCGCCGTGCGCAGGGCGGGCAAGGCCGCGATGGCAGGCGACGGTCAGGTCACCCTCGGTCAGACCGTCATGAAGGGCAAGGCGCGCAAGGTGCGCCGGCTGGGCGAGGGCGGGCGCGTGGTCGCGGGCTTCGCCGGGGCCAGCGCCGACGCGTTCACCTTGCTCGATCGCTTCGAGGCCAAGCTCAAGGGCCACCAACACAACCTCGGACGCGCTGCGGTCGAGCTCGCCCGAGACTGGCGCACCGATCGCTATCTGCGGCGGCTGGAGGCGATGCTGATCGTGATGGACGCGCAGACCAGCCTGCTGATCAGCGGCACCGGCGACGTGGTCGAGCCCGATGAAGGCGTGATCGCGATCGGCTCGGGTGGCAACTTCGCGCTGGCGGCCGCCCGCGCGCTGCTCGCGCACACGCAGCTGTCGGCGGCAGACGTCGCCCGCGAGTCGCTGCGCATCGCCAGCGAGATCTGCGTGTATACCAACGACAACATCGTCGTCGAGGAATTGGAGTCATGAGCGCTTCGAGTCTCACACCGCGCGAGATCGTCAGCGAGTTGGATCGCTACATCGTGGGGCAAGCCAAGGCCAAGCGTGCGGTGGCCGTCGCGCTTCGTAACCGCTGGCGCAGGCAGTCTGCTGCGCCCGATCTGCGCGAAGAGATCATGCCCAAGAACATCATCATGATCGGCCCGACCGGCGTGGGTAAGACCGAGATCGCGCGGCGCCTGGCCAAGCTGGCGCAAGCGCCGTTCGTGAAGGTGGAGGCCTCCAAGTTCACCGAGGTCGGGTACGTCGGCCGCGACGTCGAGTCGATCGTACGCGACCTGGTCGAGGTCGCGATCGCGCTGGTGCGCGAAGAGCAGCGCAAGCGCGTCGAGGCGCGCGCCAAGGAGGCGGCCGAGGATCGCTTGCTACAGCTGCTGTCTCGCCCCGAGGAGGCGGCCGTCTCTCCGGGCGCGCGCGGGCCCTTCCTGGTCTCGTCGCAAGGCACCGTCCAGCGTCCCGACGCCGCGCGCGATCCCGCCGGGCTACGCGCGCTCCTCCGGTCCGGCCAGCTCGACGACGACACGGTCGAGCTCGAAGTCAGCGACAGCCCGAGCCCGCTGGTCTCGATCTTCGGCAGCGGCCACGGCATGGAGGACATGGAGATCCAGCTCAAGGACATGCTGGGCCAGCTGCCGGGCATGCGCGGCGGCAAGAAGCACAAGCGCAAGCTCAAGGTGCGCGACGCGCGCAAGCTGCTCGAGGACGAAGAGGCGCAGAAGCTGATCGACATGGACGTCGTCAAGCGCGAGGCGGTCGAGCGCACCGAGCAGGCCGGCATCGTGTTCCTGGACGAGATCGACAAGATCGCAGGTCCCAAGGTCTCGCAGGGCCCGGATGTGTCCCGCGAAGGCGTCCAGCGCGACCTCCTGCCGATCGTCGAGGGCTCGACGGTCAACACCAAGCACGGCCCGGTCAAGACCGACCACGTCCTGTTCATCGCGGCCGGGGCGTTTCACGTCTCGAGCGTGTCCGACCTGATCCCGGAGTTGCAGGGGCGCTTCCCGATCCGGGTCGAGCTCGAGGCGCTGAAGAAAGACGACTTCGTGCGGATCTTGAAGGAACCGAAGAACGCGTTGACGCGCCAGTACTCGGCCCTGCTGGCCGCTGAGGGCGTCGAGCTCTCCTTCACCGATTCAGCCATCGAGAGCATCGCGGAATACGCCGCCAGCGCCAACCAGCGCGCGGAGAACATCGGCGCGCGCCGCCTGCACACGGTGATGGAGGCGCTGCTCGACGAGCTGTCGTTCGACGCTCCGGAGCTCAACCAGAAGCGGGTGGTGATCGACGCCGCCGACGTGCACCGCACGCTTTCGCCGATTCTCGCGGACGAGGACCTGGCGAAATTCATCCTTTAGCGGCATGCTGCGCCGCTGATTCCATGGAAGAGCTGATCGGGAAAGCTGCGGTCCTGCAGGAGGCGCTGCCGTACATCCGGCGGTTTCACGGCAAGACGTTCGTGATCAAGTACGGCGGTAGCGCGATGATCGACGCCGCGCTGCAAGAGAGCTTCGTGCGCGACGTGCTGCTGCTGCGCTACGTGGGCATCCACCCCATCATCGTGCACGGTGGCGGCCCGCAGATCGACGCGACCCTTCGCGAGCTCGGCATTGCACCCAAGAAGGTCGAAGGCCTGCGCGTCACCGATGACCGCACCATGGAAGTCGTGGAGATGGTGCTCGGCGGCCGCATCAACAAGGCGATCGTCTCGCTGTTCGGCCTGCACGGCGGGCGCGCGGTCGGGCTCTCGGGCATCGACGACGGCTTGCTCCTGGCCGAGAAGCTCCCCGCGGTGCAGACCAAGACCGGCTCGGTGGACACGGGCCGGGTGGGCGAGATCCGCGAGGTGCGTCCCGGCGTGCTGACCGCGCTGGTCGACAACGGCTTCATCCCGGTCATCGCGCCGCTCGGCGTGGATCGCGACGGCCGCTCGCTCAACATCAACGCCGACACCGCGGCGGGCGAGATCGCGGCCGCGCTCAAGGCCGAGAAGTTCCTGTTGATGACCGACACGGCGGGCGTGTGCGACCGCGATGGCAAGCTGATCCAGTCGCTGAATACGGCCGAGATTGCGCACTTGCGCGAGACCGAGGTGATCACCGGCGGGATGATCCCCAAGGTCGAGTGTGCGCGTTCGGCGCTGGCGGGCGGGGTAGGCAAGGTGCACGTAATCGACGGGCGCGTGAAGCACGCTATCCTGCTGGAGATCTTTACGGATCGCGGTGTGGGCACCGAGATCGTGCGTTAGGCAGCCTCAATGACATCGCATTCCAAACAGTTCATCGGGGTCGCGAGCAATGTCCTGCTCGCCAACTATCGTTCGGCGCCGCTGGTGTTCGTCGAGGGCAAGGGTTGTCGTCTGAAGGACGCCGACGGCAAGAGCTACCTCGACCTGGTCGCCGGCATCGCGGTGGTCTCGGTCGGCCACGCGCACCCGGAGCTCGCGCGCGCGATCGGCGAGCAGGCCGGGCGCCTGATGCACGTGTCGAACCTGTTCTTCAACGACCGCGGCATCGAGCTCGCGCAACAGCTGACCGAGCGCACGCCGTTCACGCGCTTCTTCTTCTGCAACAGCGGCGCGGAGGCCAACGAGACGCTGCTCAAGCTCGCGCGGCGTTACCACTGGAACCGCGGCGACAAGCAGCGCACCAAGATCATCACCGCGTTCAACAGCTTCCACGGCCGCACGATGGGCGCGTTGAGCATGACGGGCCAGACCAAGTACCAGGAAGGCATGGCGCCGATGGTGCCCGACATCGAGCACGTGCCGTACGGCGACCTGGCCGCGCTCGAGCGCGCCGTCGACGCGCGTACGGCCGGCGTGATCCTCGAGCCGGTGCAAGGCGAGGGCGGCGTGGTGGCAGGCACGCCTGAGTATCTGCGCGGCGCGCGCGAGTTGTGTGATCGCGCGGGCGCATTGTTCCTGCTCGACGAGGTGCAGACGGGCTATGGCCGCACGGGCCGGTTCTTGGCCGCGGAGTGGAGCGGCGTCGTGCCCGACGCGTGCGCGCTGGCCAAGGGCATCGCCGGTGGCTTTCCGTTGGGCGCCGTGGGCGTCACCGACCGCGTGAAAGAGGCCCTGCCGCCTGGCAGCCATGGCACGACCTACGGCGGTAACGCGCTGGCATGCGCAGCCGGGCTTGCGGTGCTGCGGATCTTCGACGCCGAGCAGTTGGTACGCAACGCCGAAACCGTGGGCGAGCACCTCGGCCGGCGCATCGAGATGCTGGTGGCCGATCCCGAAGCACCGGCAGCCGCCGCTGCCCGCGGCATCGGCCTGTTGCGCGGTATCGCCATCGCCGAGGCGTACGACCCCGCGCCGATCGTGGCCGATCTCCGGCAGCGCGGCGTGCTGGTGTCACTCGCCGGAGGCAGCGTGCTCAGGCTCTCGCCCCCGCTGTGCATCACCGCCGCCGAGGTGGACGAGGCCATGACGGCCATCACCGCCGCTGTGCGCGCCGCGCATCCACGCACTTAGATGGTGCCGCGCCGCCGACAGCGGCGCACCGGGCCCCACGCTTCATCGACCGCTCGGGAGTTGTTAGAGTTGTCGAATAGATGCTCGTGCCCGCCCGCGCCCGCGCTGATGAAACGAGCGTTTGTCGCCAGCGGCGCAGCCTGAGAGTTCTTCAGCTCCGACCATGACGGCACGAGTTCCGAGTTTGGTATCGGGTATCGACGTATTCTCGCTGCCCTTGAGCCCGAGAGAAGGGTTCGTCCTGTCGCGAGTCGACGGTGTGAGCTCGGTCGAAGACATCGGCATCATGGTCGGCGTGAAGCAGGACGAACTGCTTCAGATATTGGATCGCCTGGCCGAGCTGAAGGTGGTCAAACTGCCGTGGGTGGTGGCGCAGCCCAAGCCCGCCGAACGTCCGAACAGCGAGAAGCAAGCGCAGCCCGCTCCGGCCGCGGCCGCAGCCGTGCAACGCGTGCTGGCTGAGCCGCTGACCGAGCTCTACGACCCGAAGGAGCTGGAGGTCGCGGCCGACATCGACGTCACGATCAAGCGCCGCATCCTGAACGCGTTCTACGGCCTGGAGAACCGCAACTACTACCAGCTACTGGGCGTGGAACGCGACGCCGACAAGAAGCTCATCCGCGCTTCTTATTTCGAGCTGTCCAAGCTGTTCCACCCGGACTCTCTGTTTGGCAAGGAGCTCGGGACGTTCAAGACCAAGATGGAGGTCGTGTTCAAGCGCCTGACCGAGGCCTATGAGGTGCTCGGGCGCAACAACCGCCGCAAAGAGTACGACGAGTACTTGCAGTCGACCGAGGTCACGCACGCGTTCCAGGAGCGGTTGGAGAACGTGGCCGCCGCGCCTGAACCGGCGCCCGCGCCGCCTGCGCCCGCACCGAGCTTCGACGAGGAGCCGCCGCCGCGCGAGACCGTCATGCCGGCCTCGACCGGCGAGGCGCGCCAACATGGCAAGGTCGACCTGCGTACGCCGCTGACGGCGGAGCAACGCCGACAGCAGGCGCGCGAACGACTGCGTCGTGGGTTGGGTCCGCAGACCGGCGCCGTGACGACTGGGCTGCGTACCAGCATGTCGCCCACGTCGAACAGCACGAGCGCGAGCGCGAGCGCGAGCGCGAGACCGAGCACGAGCACGAGCGCGAGACCGAGCACGAGCACGAGTACGAACGCGACCGAGCGGCGTGACAGCGCGGTGAAAGGCTTGCAGCAGAGCCTGCGCCGCAGCGCGGTCTCGCCCAGTCGCGTCGATCCCGTGGTCCTGCACCTCAAGCGTGCGCAGGAGGCCGAGCGCGCGGGCGACCTGCTGACCGCGGCGTCCGCGCTGCAGAGCGCGCTCGCGCTCGAGCCGGCGCGCGTCGAGATTCAGGAGGAGTACGCGCGTGTGAGCAAAGCTGTCACGCGTAACCTCGCCGCCAACTACGAAAAACAGGCGCGTTACGAGGAGAAGATGGGCAAGTGGGCCGCCGCGGCCAGCTCGTGGGATCGTGTGGCCGAAGGCCGCCCCGACGACGGGCCAGCGGCGCGTTCAGCCGCCGAGGCGATGCTCAAGGCCGGCGGCGATCTACATCGCGCACAGCGCTTGGCGCAGCGTGCTGTAGACATTGCACCGAGTGAAGTGGCCAATGTGGTTGTGTTGGCGCGAGTGCTTTTGGCAGCAGGTTTACGGCTCAATGCGCGCAGAGAACTAGAAAAAGCCGTGAAACTGGATCCTCAGAATGAGATGATTAGGAATCTCTTACGCGAAGCGCGCTAACTGACGGAGCTCCGATGGAGACAGTGATCGGAATTGATCTCGGGACGACGAATTCGTGCGTCGCCGTGGTCGAGGGTGGACAGCCGGTCGTGATCGCCAACCGCGGAGGCTACAAGACCACTCCGTCGATGGTTGCGATCACGGAGGCCGGCAAGCGGCTGGTAGGTCACATAGCCAAACGACAGGCGGTGACGAATGCCGAGCACACGGTGTTCGCGGCCAAACGCCTGATCGGGCGGCGTTGGGACAGTCAGCAGGTGCAGAACGCTGTCACCAACTGTCCCTACACGATCGTCAAAGGGCCCAACACCGACGTCCGCATCCAGCTGCGTGGCAAGGTCTACAGCGTGCCCGAAGTCAGCGCGATGATCTTGCAAGAGATGAAGATGATCGCGGAGGACTACCTGGGTCATGCGGTCGAAAAGGCCGTGATCACGGTGCCCGCGTACTTCAACGACGGCCAGCGCCAGGCGACCAAGGACGCCGGGCGCATCGCGGGCCTGGACGTGATCCGCATCATCAACGAGCCGACCGCGGCCGCGCTGGCCTACGGCTTCGGCAAGACCCAGGACAAGACGGTCGCCGTCTACGACCTGGGCGGTGGCACCTTCGACATCTCGATCCTCGAGATCAGCGGCACGGGCGTGTTCAAGGTGGTGAGCACCGCCGGCGACACGTTCCTGGGTGGCGAGGACTTCGACCTGCGCATCATCCAGTGGCTGGTCGACAGCTTCCGCGACGAGCACGGCATCGATCTGCGCGAGGATCGCATGGCGCTGCAGCGCCTGAAGGACGCGGCCGAGAAGGCCAAGTGCGAGCTGTCGTCGGTCGAGCAGACCGAGGTCAACCTGCCGTTCATCATCTCCAACGCGCGCAACGAGGCCCTGCACTTGCAGCGCGTCCTGGGCCGCCCGCAGCTGGAGGAGCTCACGCGCGACCTGGTCGAGCGTACGATCCAGACCTGCGAGCAGACGCTGGAAGAAGCCGGCCTCGACAAGGACGAGATCGAGGAAGTGATCCTGGTCGGCGGCATGACGCGCATGCCACTGGTGCAACGCGCGGTGGAGGAGTGCTTCGAGCGCGAGCCCAGCAAGGGCGTGCACCCGGACGAGGTGGTCGCGCTCGGTGCGTCGATCCAGGGCATGGCGCTGACCCAAGAAGCGTCCGAGATGATCCTGCTCGACGTCACGCCGCACACCCTCGGCATCATGGTGGTCGGCGGCTACTTCGAGGAGCTGATCCCGCTCAACACCACGGTTCCGACCTCGCGCTCGAAGGTGTTTACCACCGTGCGCGACAACCAGACCGCGGTGAAGATCCTGGTCATGCAAGGTGAGTCTCACCGCGCGGACGAGAACGAGCTGCTCGGTGAGTTCATCCTGACGGGTCTGCGCAAGGCCCCGGCGGGTCAGGTCGAGATCGAGGTGACGTTCGAGATCAACGCCGACGGTATCGTCAGCGTGCACGCCAAGGATCTCGAGACGGGCCAGCAGCAGTCGATCACGGTCACTGCCACCAGCGGCCTGACCGTCGACGAGATCCAGCACATGGTCAACGAGGCCAAGGACTTCGCCGTCGCCCGCAGGCAGAGCGACGAGGCCGAAGGCGCGACGCAAGAGGCCGAGAAGCTGATCGCGCAGATCGAGCAGCTGTTCCCGGATGTCGAGCAGGTCGTGGCTGGCAGCGATTTTGGACGTGACGCGATCGAAAAGGCGCGCGGGGTGGTGGACAAGGCGCGCACTTTGATCAAAGCAGGGCGCATCGAAGAACTCTCGGAACAGATCGATGCGCTGGCCCGCACTCAGCGGATGTTCAAAGGTGTGGTGGGTAAGGGGAGCTGAGATGCGCGGAGGAGCGTCATTCGTGCCCGCGACCGTGGTGGGACCGGGCAACTGAGGAGCGTGTGGCACCGAAGTTTACAGACCGCCCAAAGAATGCTCCTCCTCAGGGCGCCTTCGGCACCACGAAGGAGCCGCGCGCCGGCGAGCCGGTCTTGCCGCGGCGTCCAGCGGCGGAACCGAAGTCTCCACCGGTACAGGACGCGGCCAATGCCAACGGCCCGCCGGCACGGCCGAAGTTCGCCCACCTCGACGAGATCCAGGACGAGTTCGACGACTTCGAGACCACGCCGGGCGGCAAGTTGCCGAGCTCGCTGCCCGCGCCTCTAGGTCAGAGCGAAGGGCACGACGCCTGGACGGTCGATCGCATGTCGCGCCAGAGCACGGTGCCGCCCGAACGGCGCGACGACGTCGACCGATTGCGCGAGCTCTCGGCGCTGCCGCTCGGTGATCTACCGCTGGATCTCTCCGGCGGTGCGCTCGATCTGGTGAACCGCTCGCGACCGTCACAGCAGCTGGACATCATCGGCGAGATGGAAGAGCTGTATGCGCTCGACGATCTGACTGGTGCGTTACGTCAGGCCGAGTTCATCCTCGGCCGCTTTCCTGACAATGAGCAGGCGCTGCGTTGCGCGGCCAATTGTCGGGCGCGTTTGGTGCAGCTGTACGCGTCGAAGCTCGGTCCGATGGACCGCGTGATCACGGTTACGCTCGAGACTTCGCAGCTCCGCTGGCTGGGCCTCGACCACCGCTCGGGCTTCTTGCTGTCGCGGGTCGACGGGGTGTCGACGGTCGAGGAGGTCCTCGACATCTGCGGCATGCCGCGGCTCGAGGCGCTCAAGACCCTGGCGGACCTGCTCGAGCGGGGCGCAATTCGGCTGGATTGAGTCCCCGATTTCGAATGTGTTCCAGCTGCCATTCCAGCCTGTTTGGGACCCCGGTGGAGGGCCGGGATCCCCGAAATGTTTCAGACTTTAGTCGCCATCAAGTACGATACTCGGCGCGATTAGCTAGGGCCACCGGTCTTGCGGGTGGCGGTCGAAGCGCCTAAATTCGATTCGCTTCTTTGGCTGTAACGTGCGCGGAGTGCACACACTGGTAGGCTCAATCGGACGCGCGCGCTTCAGGCGCGAGCGGGGGACGAAGGCCGGAGCGTAAACGGTTTGGACGGAGGCTCTTCAGAGCCAGGGGTTGAGTTAATCACACTCCTGGCGTGCATCGTGGCGGGAACCATTTGTACTGCGGTCGATGAAGCGATCGCTGCCCTTGGGGAACCCCGATTGCGCGCTGCTCGCGACGGAAACGACGCGAATGCACGGATCGCGGCGCGCTATCTCGACTCGCCGGCCGCCATGAACCAGCGCTTGCTGTCCGGCCGCATCGTCAGCCTGATGGCGACGGCGGTGGTCAGCTATCACTTCGCCCAACACTTGCCCGGTGGTCTGTTGACGCACGTCGGGGTGCTCGCACTCTCGGCACTGGTGTACGCCACGAGCGTGAGCATGACCGCAACGTTCGTTGCCGGCCGTGCCAGCCGGCTCGCGCTGCCGTTGCTGCGCTTCGTCCAACCGCTGCTCTACGTGTTTGCGCCGTTGTGGATGACGCTTAGCTTCGTCAGCCGCCTGGTCGACAAGCTCTTTCCCCCGCGTCCAGACGACAATCCAGAGTTGGTCACGGAGCTCGAGGTCGGACACCTGATCAGCCAGGGCGCCGAGCACGGCTCGATCCCGGCGCAGAACGCAGAGCTGCTGCGCAGCGTGATCGACTTCGGCGACACGGTCGTGCGCGAGGTGATGGTGCCGCGCACCTCGATGGTGGCGATCGAGATCGACACGCCGCTCGACGAGGTGATGCAGCTGATCATCGCCGAGGGCCACAGCCGCTACCCCGTGTACCGCGAGCGCATCGACCAGGTCGAAGGCACGCTGTACGCGAAGGACTTGTTCCGGCTGATCCGCGAAGGCGGACGCACCGCCGGCAAGCTCGAAGACTTGATCCGGCGGCCGGTGTTCTTCACCGCGAACTCGCAGAAGATCTCGGTGCTGCTGCGCCAGATGCAAGCGCGCCGCGTGCACGTCGCGATCGTCGTCGACGAGTTCGGTGGTACGAGCGGCATGGTCACGCTCGAGGACATCATCGAGGAGATCGTCGGCGAGATCCGCGACGAGCACGACACGGACGAGACGCCGGTGCGGCAGATCGGGCCGGACCGCTACCTGGCGAACGCGGACGTGTCGCTGTACGACCTGGCGGAGATCACCGGGCTGGCGCTGCCGGAGCAGGCGCGCTCGTACGAGTCGCTCGGCGGCATGCTGATCGACCTGGCCGGGCGCGTGCCGAAGAGCGGCGACTCGATCGAGGTGGGCGGGCACGAGATGATCGTGCGTGCCGCCGACGAACGCAGGGTGTCGCGGGTGGAAGTGGTGAAGCGCAAGGAACTTCCGCCGGCTGCCGAGTGAGTCGATGTGTGTCTAAAGCCCTCGCGTGCCGCGCTGGCGCGATCGCCTAGAATAATCGGGTGGCGAGCGATGACATCTCGGCCGTCCAGTCCGCGATAGGTCAGCGCTACGTAATCCACGGCCTGCTCGGCCGCGGCGGGATGGCGCAGGTGTTTCACGCGACCGACCGCACGCTGGGCAGCGACGTCGCGTTGAAGCGATTGTTGCCACAGTTCGCTGCAGCGCAGCGCAAGGGCGTGGCCGCGCTCTTCGAGCACGAATATCACACGCTCACGCAGCTGCGGCACCCGCGCATGATCGCCGTCCACGACTACGGCGTGGATGGCACCGGTTGCCCGTACTACACGATGGAGCTGCTCGACGGCGGGGATCTGCGCTCGCGCGCGCCGCTGCCCTGGCGCGAAGCGTGCGCGCTGCTGTTCGACGTGTGCTCGTCGCTCGCCCTGCTGCACTCGCGCCGGCTGATCCACCGCGACCTCAGCCCCTCCAACGTGCGCTGTACGCGCGACGGCAAGGCCAAGCTGATCGACTTCGGCGCGATGGTGCCGATGTCGAGCGGCGGCGCACAGATCGTCGGCACGCCGGCGTTCACGGCGCCCGAGACGTTGCACCGCAGCGCGCTGGATGCGCGTACCGATCTCTTCTCGTTCGGAGCGACGCTCTACTACACGCTGTGCGGCGCGATGGCGTTTCCGGCGCGCAGCTTCGCGGACGCGCTGACCGCCTGGGCGGTCAAGCCGGTGCCTCCCTCGGTGCGCGTGCCGGGCATCCCGCACGAGCTCGATGATCTCGCGCTGTCGCTGCTCAGCCTCGAGCCAAGCATGCGTCCGGCCAGCGCCTACCAGGTCATGCAGCGCTTGGCGGCGATCGCCGGCCTGCCGGGCGTCGAATCCGAGGCCGTCTCGCGCGCCTACCTGTCGACGCCGCTGCTGATCGGCCGCGAGGCCGCGCTGGCTGCGATCCGCGAGCGCTTCGAGCGCGCGGCCCAGGGCCGCAGGGCGTTGATGCTGTGCGGCGCGCCGGGCGTGGGGCGCTCGCGCGTGCTCGACGCGGCCTCGTTCGAGGCGAAGACGCTGGGCGCCAGCGTGCTGCGCGCGAACGCGAGTGGTAGCCAGGAACCGTTTGCCGTGGCTCGCGCGCTCGCCGAGCACCTCGTGCAAGCGGTGCCGACCGAGGGTCTAACCGAGAGCTTCCCCGAGCTACTGGACGGCACGGGCCTCAAGCCCCTGGCCGAGTTGTCGCGCGAACCCGAGCGGCTGCAGCAGGCGCTCTCGCGCTTGATCGTGACGGTCAGCCGCAGCCACCCGCTGGTGCTCGCCGTCGACGACGTGCACCGCATCGACGAGCCGAGCGCTGCCGTGCTCGCCGCCGTGGCCGACCAGGCCCATCGCGGCAACGTACTGCTGCTGCTCACGTCGCTCGCGCCGGAGCAATCGGCCGGCTTTGCATTCGAGGTACTCGCCAGCCGCTGCGAGCTCCTCGACCTCGGGCCGCTCAGCCGCGAGCAGACGCGCCAGCTGTTCGGCTCGCTGTTCGGCGAGGTCGATCACCTCGAGATGCTCGCAGGCGAAGTGTTCGAGCTCGCGCAGGGCAACGCGGGGCAAGCCATGCAACTGGCGCAGCACCTGGTCGACCGCAGCGTGCTGAAGTACGCGGGCGGCAACTGGATCCTGCCGGCCAAGCTCACCGAGAGTGATCTGCCGCGCAGCGCAGAAGATGCGATCCGGGCGCGCGCACGCCAGCTCTCCGAGCCCGCGCGCTTCCTGGCAGAGGCACACGCGCTCGCCTGCGACGAAGCGCTCTCGCGCGAAGACTATGCCGCGCTTCGCCCCGATCTGGATGCGCGCGCACTCGGCGCGGCGATCGACGAGCTGCTCTCGGCCCAGGCGCTGGTGGCGAATGGTCCGCTCTACGCGCTCAAGAACCGCGTCTGGGCGGCCGTGTTTCGCGACGAACCGAGCGCGGACGAGCGGCGTGTGCGGCACGCGGCGCTCGCCGAGCTGTACCGGCCTGCGCGCAACGCTGCGTTCGTCCACCACCTCACGCAGGCGGAGCGCCACGAGGATGCGCTGAACGCGATCCAGGAGCGGCACCGCGTGTACGTCGCCGAGGGCGTCGGGGTGCGAGACCTCGATCCGCACCTCGGGAAGATGGTGTACGCCACGCAGCTCGCGATCGGCACGGCCGAGCGGCTCGGCCGGTCGCAGCGCGAGCTCTCCGAGCTGCGCCGCTGGATCACGGCGGGCAGCGCGAGCCTGGATTCACGGTTCTTCGCCGATGCCGGACCGGTCTGGCTCGAGCGTCTGCGCCACGACTCGGGCCTCTCGCTCTGGCAGGAGGACGGCGCAAACCCGGACCCCGGTGCGCGCTTGACGGCCGCGCTCACCCGCGCCTTCGAGCGCCACCAGGCCACGCCCGAGGCGCAGCGCGTCTACGCCGTGGATGAAGCCATCCGCCTGCTCGCCGAGTATGTGGTGTTCGCGATCGCGCTCGGCGGCCGCAGCCTGGATGCCGAGCTGCTGCGCAGCCTGCCGCCGCTGCTCGAACCGTTCGCGCCGCTGTCGCCCGTGCTGGATGCGATCTGGCAGAACTCGATCGCGACGCGCGACGCCTTGTGCGACTGCAAGTACGAGTCCGCGCGCCTGCGCTGGATCGGAGCGATCGCCAAGCTCGACGCCGTGCAGGGCGGCGAGATGCAGCACGTCGAGGCCATCCGCAACGCCTGCGCCTATGCGACGGGCATGATGGAGGCGCAGCTCGGCCTGTCGTCCGCGACCGACTGGGCCGACCGGCTCGACCACGACGTGCACCAGAAAGTCGGCGCGGTCCAGCTTCGCAAGATCGTGCGGCTCGAACAGGGCGATTGGCAGGGCGCGGACCGCATGCGGCAAAAGGGCGAGGTCATGGCGCTGCAGGCGCGCACTCCGCCCATGTTCCACCTGCTGCTGCTCGTGGAGCTACCTGCGTATGCGGAGGCGCGTGATCTCGCGGGAGTGCGCGGTGTCATCGAACAGCTTCGGCCGCTGGCAGCGGCATTCCCCGGCTGGGCGCCGCACCTGATCCATGCCGAGGCAACCTTCGAGCTCGTGCGCGGCGACTACGCCTCGGCGAGGAGCGGCTTCGAGCATGGCCTGGCTGCGAGCGGGCCGAACGAAGCCGGAGACTACCGCTGCCTCGCTGCCTGGGTCTCCGCCGCGAGTGGCCTCTGCGAGTCGCTGCTCCACCTGGGCCAGGTCGAAGAGGCACGCGACCATGCGCTGCACGCGCTCGAGGTGTGTCGGCAGCATGAGCTGGACAGCCACACCTATTCGCTCGTGCGCACGCTCGCATTGTGCGAGGCGCGACGCGACGAGTACGCCGCGGCGTGCCTGCGCCTCGAGGCCCTGATCCGCCGCCAGCTCGAACACGGCTCGAGTGGCCTGCGACTCGGGCTCAGCTACGAAGCGCGCGCACGCATCGCGATCTGGGTCGAAGACTCCACCAGCTACGAGCAGTATGCGCGGCTCGCCGCCCGCGAGTATCGCTACGGCGCACGCTGTCCGCTCGGCGCGCGCTACGAACGACTGACGCACGAAGCCGCGCGCCGCGGCTTCCAGGCCCGCGTCGAGCTCGCCGACTTCGAGCCCACCACGCTCCAGCAAAGCAGCGCGTTCGAGAGCCAGGGCCTCTCGGACAACGTGCTGCGCAGCCTGGCTGGCGCGCCCGACGATCGCGAGCGAGCACGGCGCGCGTTGCGATTGATCTGCGACGCGCGAGGAGCGCGCGGCGGCCACCTCTACCTCGTCACGAGCCAGGGCCTCGAGCTCGCCGCATCGCAGGTCCTCCCCGCGCCGGCCGCTGAGCTGAGCGAGCTGGTTCGAGACTACCTGGAGCGCGAGAGAGAGCGCTCCGAAACGCTCACGGTGATGGTCACCGGAGCCTTGCCCGACGACGGCACGATCGAGACCACCGTCCACGTGGGTGCAGATCAATACGAGCTCGGCCTGCTCAACCACGTCAGCGACGGCGAAAGCAAGCTTGCGGGCATCACGGCGCTCGCGCTCGGCGAACAGCGCCTGCGCGGCGGTAGGCACGAACAGCTCATGTCACTGATCGCCGCGCAGCTGCTGGCGGCGCGCAGCTAGGGCGCGCGAGTCAAGCTCAGCGCGCGCTTGCGGTTGAGCCGGCTGAGCCGGAAGTGCCTGCTGCCCCTCGATGGCAAGACACAGTCGTGTGGGCTTTGGTCGCCGGCCCGGATGCAACGTTTGACAGCGAGCGATCCTTGTGCGAGCACGGACCACATGTTGGGATTCGATCGAGTGGGCGAGGGGCCGGCCACGATCGTGGTCATGCATGACTGGATGAGCGACACCTCCAGCTGGGACGGCGCTCGCGCGTACCTGGATCGCGAGCGCTTCAGCTGGATCTTCGCAGACCTGCGCGGCTACGGTCGCTCGAAGGAGCAGCCGGGCGACTTCACGCTGCGCGAGGCCGCTGCGGATGTGCTCGAGCTGGCCAGTTCACTTCGCACGGAGCGCTTCGTGATCGTGGGCCACTCGATGAGCACGCTCGTCGCGCTGCATCTTGCGCAGCACCACGCGGATCGCGTCGAACGCGCGGTGGTGCTCACGCCGGCGCCGCCGGCGGGCGTGGGCTTGCGCGACGCCGAGCTCGCCGCGATCGACGCGCTGGCGCGCGGAAGCGACGAGACTCGGCTCTACTGGCTACGCATGCGGATCGGCGAGCACTGCCCGGAGGGCTTCGTTCGCTTCAAGGCGGACCGCTGGCGCGCGACCTCGACCCCCGACGCAGTCGCCGCCTACGCGCGCATGTTCGCCCGCGACGGGTTGCCCGAGCCGTCGGCGCGCATCCGCATCCCGCTGCTCGCGGTCACGGGTGAGCGCGACGTGCCGCCCATGCGGCGCGACTCCGTCGCTCGGCTGCTCGAGCCGTTGTGCGATCAGCTGACAGTCGTCGCGCTTCCCGACAGTGGCCACTACCCGATGCAGGAAACACCCCCGCTGCTGGTAGCGACGATCGAGCGCTACCTCGGAGACACAGCATGAAGTCACTCCTCGCCCCACTGATCATCACGTTCTCGGTCGCGTCCGCATCTGCGCAAACTCCCGCTACGTCGGTGCCGGAAGCGCGCGCGGTCGACGCGTTCCTGTGGGGGGTGGCCGCAGTCAACTACGACTTGATGTTGCAACAGATGCTGAGCAAGACCGGCGGCAAGGTCAATCAAGTCATCTACTGGGGCCGACCGCTGGACGCCAAGAACCAGACGCTCACGCCCAACCCGGACGCGCTGTACTTCATGGCGTTCTTCAACACCAAGGACGGGCCGATCGTGCTCGACCTGCCGCCCGGAAACGCCGACGCGTCGTTCAACGGCAACATCGTCACGGCCTGGCAGATGCCGCTCGAGGACGCAGGCCTGTTGGGCTACGACAAGGGCGCGGGTGGGAAGTACTTGATCCTGCCACCGGGCTACACGGGAGCGAAGCCCGAGGGATACATCGCGCTGCAGTCGGACACGTTCGGCGGCTATGCCCTCATTCGCTCGAGCCTGCGGAGCCACTCGGAGCTCGACGTCGCGAAGTCGATCGAATACGGGAAGCGAGTGAAGGTGTACTCGCTGGCGCAGGCGAAGAGCCCGCCCGCCACCGTGTTCACGGACGTGAAGGACATCGTCTACGACTCGACCATCCGCTTCGACGCCAGCTACTTCGAAAACCTCGATCGCATCGTGCAAAGCGAGCCGTGGCTGGCACGCGACCGCGCGCTGATCGATCCGCTCAAGTCACTCGGCATCGAGAAGGGCAAGCCGTTCCAACCCAGTGCGGAGATGAAAGCGCTTCTGACATCCGCCGCGCGCAAGGCCGGGGCCTGGCTCAAGGCCAGGTACGACGCCGGACTTCCACCCTTCTTCTCGGAGCGCAGCCGCTGGACAGTTCCGGCCCCGCCGGACCTGATCAAGGCGCAACAGAGCGCCTACGCCGATCCGAACGAGTATCCGCTGGACACTCGTGCGCTGGTCTATACCTACGGCTACATCGGCATCAAGCGCCTGGGCGCAGGGCAGATGTACCTGATCTCGATCCGCGACAAGGACGGCCAGGCGTTCGACGGCAGCAAGAACTACCGATTGACCGTGCCTCCCAACGCGCCAGTGAAACAGTACTGGTCGATCACCGCGTACGACCGCGAGCGACATACGCTGATTGCGAACATGCCTCACGCCAGTCGCTCGTCTCAGATCCCGGAGCTGCAGAAGAACCCGGACGGTTCGATCGAGCTGTTCGTCGGCCCCAAGCCACCCGCGGGCAAGGAGAGCAACTGGATCCCGACCGATCGGGCGCGCAAGTTCGAGCTGATGTTTCGCGCCTACGGTCCGACCAACGAGCTGTTCGAGAAGACGTGGGTGCTGCCCGACGTCGAGAAGCTGCCGGGGCGGTAGGGGGTTCCGCGGCAGATCGAGTATTCTTCCGCCTACATGACGTCGCCGGTCTCCACGCTCAAGGGAGAAAAGGTCCAGATCGATACCGAGTCGTTCTCGTACCCGCGCGAGGGCGGCGGGGCAGCGACGCCCGACGTATCTGCGCGCTTCGAGGTGCAGCGTCTGTTGGGGCAGGGCGGCATGGGCAGCGTCTTCGTCGCGCAGGATCGCGGTCTGCGTCGAGTGGTGGCACTCAAGCGCCTGCGCGAGGGGCTCGAGAAGAGTCCGAGCTTGCTTCGCCGCTTCGTGCTCGAGGCTCAGATCGGCGCGCAGCTCGAGCATCCGAACATCGTTCCGCTCTACAGCTTCGAGCAGTCCGAGGGCGGGTCGCCGGCCATCGCGATGCAGCTCCTCGAGGGCACGACGATGGGCGCGTACATCCTCGCTGCCGCCGCCGCTCCGCAAGATGCCCGCTCGATCCACGGCGAGTATTCGCTGAAGGAGCGCGTCGGCCTCTTGCTCGGCGTCTGCGAGGCGATCCACTTCGCGCACGAGCGTGGGGTCATCCATCGAGATCTCAAGCCCGACAACGTGATGCTCGGCCGCTATCGCGAGGTCTACGTGATGGACTGGGGGCTCGCGCGCGTCGAGGGCAGCTCGATCGAGTCCAACAAGGACCAGTTGGCCGCGAGTGAAACAGACTCCAGCTCGCCGGGTTTCGAAGATTGGAGCCTGGCGGCCCCGAGAGCCACCCGTCAGGGTGACGTGATCGGCACGCCGCAGTACATGCCGCCGGAGCAGGCGCTCGGCTTCATCGATTCCATCGGTCCCGCGTCGGATCAGTACTCGCTCGGCGTGATCCTCCAGGAGCTCGCAACCCTGCGCCCGGCGCGCTCGCATGCCTCGCGCGCGCAAGCCATGAAGCAGGCGATCGCCAACTCTCTGGAGCGACCCGTGGATGTCGACGGCCGCAGCATCCACCCCGCACTGGCCGCGATCGTGGCGCGCGCCACCAAACGAGAGCCCGGTGATCGTTACCCCACGATGCGAGCGCTGGCGGACGATCTTCGGCACTTCGTGCGCGACGAACCGGTCTCCGTCTTCCGCGAGGGCCCCGCGCGCCGGCTCGTGCGAGCTGCCGCGCGCCGGCCCGTGCTGGCGATCGCGCTCCTGTCGTTCTGCGGGTTCCTGGCGAGCGTGCTTGTCGTCGCAGCTCTGGTGCGCGATGCGCAGCAAACCGCGCGGCGGGCGCGCGAGCTGGAGAACATGCGACGCGCGTTGGTCGCGGTGACCAGTCGCGCCCACAAGCTCGATGTCGACGCCGGCGACCTCACCGCAGACGTGAAAGTCATCGCGGCGGCGGCCATCGAGCTGTTCGATCGCAACCCGTCCGACTTCGACTACACCGCGCGCCCCATGCCCCCTCTCTCACCGCACGAATCGTACGGCGGAGCGGCGGTGAGCTTCGAAGGCATCGTCGTCACCTGGCCCGGAAAAGAGCCAAGCGCCGAGCTCCCGGCGAGTGCGGCCAAGCTCGCGCGCCTCGAGCCTTGGTTGCGCGACACCGTGGTGGACTCGTTGCCGCAGGCGGATCGCCGTGGTCCGATCTCCGCTCAAAATGCGGCGCTCGTCGCGGGTCGGGGCGCGGTGCTGCGAGCCTTCGTCGGCCTGGAAGACGGCAGCTTCGTGCAATTCCCCGCGCGCGAAGTCAGCGCCGACCCGCGCAAGCGCCCGTGGTACGCCATGTCGTCGCACGATCCCTCGCTGCACTGGACGCGTCCGGTCGTCGACGTTGCGAAGAGGACCGTGCGCATCTCCGCGCTCATGGGTATGCGCTACAAGGGCGCGTTCCTGGGCGTAGCGGGCTGCGACGTGCGCGTGTCCGCGCTCGCGAACAAGCTCGCGCTGGAGCTGCCGGGTTTTCGCCGCGCGTACCTCGTCACCGAAGAAGGCGAGATCGCCGTCAGTGACACGCTGGAAGTGAGCATGCTCGCGAGCGCCACGAACCCGGACGAGGCTCTGGACTTGCCTCGGCTCCCCGATCGAGCGCTGGCTACGCGGATCGCCGGTTCGGAGCGCGGCGGCTACGTGGAGTCCGGAGATCGCTTGCTCGTCTTCGCCAAGCTCGTATCCCCGCCGTGGACGTACGTCGCGGAGCTCGATCGAGCGCGCTACCTCGAGCGGTAGTCAGTACTCGACGAAGTTCTGCTCGAAGGTCGCTCCCGCAGCCAGCGGCGAGATGATCGTGTAGTGGGCGAACCGGCCCTCGGGCGCGCTGCCGACCGAGCCCACGTTGATCAGCTGCACCTCGTCGATCACGCGCGAGAAGGGCACGTGCGTGCCTCCGCACACGACGATGTCCGCCGGATCATCCGCCAGCATGTCGCGCAGCTCTTCCTCTTCCATGTCGTGACTGATCGACTCGAACGGGTCCTTGGGGCTGCCGTGCACGACCAGCAGCTCGCGGCCATCGATCATCGGCAGGCGGAGCTGGCGCGGTAGCTGGGACAGGCGCTTGAGCACCAGCTCTCCCAGGGCCTTTTGCGCGGCCGCGAAGGCCCGCACCTTCTCGGCCTCTTCGTCGTCCTGCGGCTTGAGCAGCTTGGCGTCGACCCTCGCCAGCGCGACGTCGCTCGGGCCGCACACGCAGCGGGCGCCGATGCGTTGGATGGCGCGCCAGGCGTCGAGCGGGGCCGTGCCCCCGAGCAACAGGTCGCCCGCGATGAACACGTCCTTGACCGCGCGGCGCTGGAGCTCGTCGATGACCGCCTCGAGCGCAGCCGTGTTGCCGTGAACGTCCGAGAGGAACGCCATCGGTTCAGAGGCTGGGATCGCGCGCGTGGGGCTCATGTCAGATCGTCGTATTGACCGGTTGCAAAGCGCGCCGGCAAGTCAAAAACTCTGCCGACGCGCCCTGCTCTTAGCCGCAAAGCTTCGGGGGCGCACACTTGCATCGGGAATTTAGTGAGCTCAGGTGCGGTAATGTAGGATAGCCGCGTGCTGCCATCGAAGCTCAAGCCGCTCGCCAAGGCCTCTCGACACGCCGTGCTGCTACGTCGCACGGCCGTGCAAATCACACGTGCGCTCGAAGAAGCGCTTTTTCGCGAAGCCGACGTGCTGTCGGAAGGCAGCCTGCGCGCCGCCGGCCCAGGTCAGGCCACGTACTTCGGCAGCACCATGATCCGCGTCCAGATCGCGGCGCTCCTGGCGCACGCGAGGCCGTGCAGCGATCGCGAGGAACGCGCAGCGCTGGCGGGGGCGATCGAGGGCTCGGTGCGCATCCGCTTGCGGGCCATGCGTCTGGCGCGCGCCGAGGCGGCGCGGCGCATGCACCGCGGCGTGCTCGGCACCGCGTTGTGCGAGATCCGCGTGAGTCTGATGGCCGACCAGGTGCACATCGACGTCGACCTCGAGGTCCCTGTGCGCGTATCCTCCCGTGCCAAAGGCTCATGAGCTCGGACAACATCATCCACGTCGACTTCTCCACTCGCATGGGGCGTCGCTTTACCCCTGCGCGCGCCACTGCGCGGGAGGAGGCCGACGCGCCGCCGGAGGCTCCGCGCGATCCGTTGTCGGACATGTACTCGCTGCGCGACGCCGCGAAGTTGTTCCGGCTGAGCGAGAGCCGGCTGCGCTACTGGGAGAAGACCGGCTTCGTCGTCCGTTCCGGTGAGGTCTCGGGCAAGCGCTACTACACCTTCCAGGATCTGATCGGCCTGCGTGCGGCGAAGGAGCTGCTCGACGAAGGCGTGGCGCTGCGCAGCGTGCACAAGACTCTGCGTGCGCTACGTGAATCGCTGCCCAAGGTCCCGCGCCCGCTCGGCACGCTTCGCATCGTCGCCGACGGCCAGACGCTGGTGGTGCGCGATCAACGCGGCGCCTACGACGCGCTCACCGGCCAGCTCGTGCTCGACTTCCAGGTCAGCACCCTGCGCGACGACGTGGTGCGCGTGCTCAAGCGCGCCGGCCGTGAGAGCGACCACAAGCGAGCCTACGAGCAATACCTCGAGGGTTGCAGGTTGGATGAAGACGAACGCACGTTCGAAGGTGCGGAAGCCGCGTACCGCCGCGCGATCGAGCTCGATCCCTCGCTCGCCAACGCGCTCACCAACCTCGGCAACCTGATGTTCAAGCGCGGCCGGGCGGGCGAGGCCGAGCAGTTCTACCGGCGTGCCCTGGCGATCGACCCGGAGCAGCCCGAGGCGTTCTACAACCTGGGCTTTTTGCTCTACGACCGCGGCGAAGTGAGCTCGGCGATCGCCAGCTTCAAGCGAGCGCTGGCGAGTGACCCGAGCTTCGCGGATGCGCATTTCAACCTGGCGATGGCCTACCACGATGCGGGGAGGGCAGCGGAGGCGCGCCCGCACTGGGAAGCGTACCTGCGCCTGGATCCAGACAGCCAGTGGGCGGAGATCGCCCGACGCCACCTGCGCTCCAAGGCCTGAGCCATCGCGTTGTTGTAGGAACATAAACGCGAACTAGCAGCACGGAATACGCGCGAACCCGCACGCTAGCCTTTGCGGCCGGGCAGTGGCGGAGGAGGAGGGCGCGAGGTTTGTGGCGACGAGGAGTGTCGCGGCCCCGGCGCCGGCAGCGAGCTCAGCGCGTGCCGTGGCGGCGGAGGCGGAGCGCTTCGCTTGGGCGGAGTGTTGCGCTCGGGCTCGATCGCGATGTCGATCTCCTCCGAGGCCAACATGTCGACGTCCACATCTATGTCGCGCGTGTCTTCGCCGTTCTCGGGCGGCGCGAGGAAGCCGCCCGCTGCCGTGCGCGAGCGGTCTACCGGGCCGTCCATGGGGTCGTCGTCCACGAGCTGAGAAGCCGAGAGGGGCACCAGCTCGACCTCGCCGCTGTCGGCGGCAATTTCTTCTTCATCCTCCGGCTGCTCTTCGGACGCGGGTGGCTCCTCGGGCAGCGGGTCCTGATCGCCGTCGAATGCAGCTGATGGCGGCGGCTCGCTCGGGCCGCCCGGAAACGACAGGCGTTGCTCGGTGCGCGTCACGCCGGCCTGCGCCTCGGCGTCGCTGGGTGCGATGTCCAGCGCCTTCTTCCAGGCGTCGCGCGCCTCGAAGCGGTTGCGCAGATCGGACTCCCAGATGATCGCGCTCTCTTTGATCAGCGCCAGCCGCTCGTCGGTCTGTTTGACGCGCTGGAGCTGCTTGTGGATGGCCAGCAGCAAGTCAGGGAAGCGGCGCGCCTTGCGCAGCGTGCGGCGCAAACGCGCGGCGGCGTGGGCGTCGTCCGGACGCAGCTGCAGCAGCTTGGTCAGCACCTCGATCGCAGCCTGCGGCTTGGCCAGCGGGCCCTCGAGCAGCGCTGCCCGGCGAGTCAGCAGCGTGGCCGCCGTCTGTGGATCGAGCGCCTTGTCGATGCAGCGGGCCAGGTGGCCGTCGAGCGCGTCGAGCCGCTTGAGCGTGGTCGCGCGCTCCGCCAGCGCCTCGTAGACCTCATTGTGCTGCGGGAACAGGGTCACGCCCTGGCGCAGCACGTCGAAGCTGGTGCGGTCGTCGCGCAGGCGTTCACGCAGCAGGCCATCCGCGCGCAAGATCAGCAGCGGTCCGAGCTCGGGGTTGGCCTTCTCTGCCAGCTCGCGGTGCGCGTGGATCAGCGCGCGCAACGCGGCGCCTGCGCCGTGGGTCTGGGTGTGGTTGTGATCGAGCGCTTCGGCTGCGTGCACCACGCGCTCCCACAGCCGAGCGTTGGCGCCGGCCACGCTCAGCGCGGCCTTCAAGTACGCGTTCGCGCGCGGCCGGTCCTCGAGCACGCTGTCGCACAGGCGAGCGGCGCGCAGCGAGATCTCGAGCTTGCCAGCCGGGTCCGTGACGCGGTGCCGGCGCGCGTCGTAGAGCGCCAGCACTTCCTCGCCGCGGTCGGCGCGCTTGGCCAGGTCTTCGGCGCGGGCGAGCAGTGGCTCGTCCTGCGGCGCGAGCGCGCAGGCGCGCAGGATGCGGTTGAACGCCTCCGAGGCATCCTGGGCGCGTTCATCGAGCAAGCGCGCGTGCCGCGTGAGCAGCTCGACCCGCTCCGCGTCGTCGCGTGCGGTCTTGAGCAGTCGCTCGTAGACCTGCGCCAGACGCGGCCAGGCCTTCTCGTGCACCGCGTAGTCCTCGACCAGGCTCAGATGGGTGCGATCGCTCAGGTCGGTCGCCAGCATGCGCAGCGCGGCCTCGAGCGCCTGCGCGTAGACGCCCATGCGATCGGCGTAGACCAGCGCGGCAGCACGCCAGTTCTTGCCTGACAACGCGGGATCGCCCGTGCGCTGCGCGGCAGTGACGCACAGCGCCGCCAGCATCTCGCTGCGCCCCGCTTGCTGCGCGATCGTGGCCAGCGTCTCGAACGCGTCCTCGTGGCCGGCTTCGACCAGCGGACCGAGGCGCTCGAACGCTCCCTCCACGTCGTTCAAGGCCGAGTAACCGAGACGCGCCGCATCGAGCGCCGCACGCGTGCGCGCCTCCTCGGCTTCCTCCAGGCGGCTGAGCGCGTCGTAGCTCGCCACCAGGTCGGCGTGCCGCTCGGTCCCGAGCAGCAGCTTGACCAGGCGCCGGTGAGGCGCGGCCAGCGTGGGTTCATCGCCCGCCCAGATGCTGAGGGCGTCGATCGCCGCCGCCGCATCGCGCAGCTCGTGCTCACACAGATCGGCCAGACGCTTGGCGATGCTGGCGCGCGCACCCAGATCGGTGGTGCGCGCGTGTTTGCGGCGCAGCGCGACCGAGAGCCCCGCCGCGTCGCCGAGCCGTTCGCACAGTGCGCTGAGCTCCTCGATCGCCATGTCGTGGTCGGGATCCACGTGCTCGACGATCTCGCGCAGCGTGCGCGCAGCCTCGCGCGGCTTGTCGAGGTCGTCGCGCAGCACGCGCGCGCGTTCGAGCAGCAGCGCGCGCTTCTCGCGCGGATCCTCGCTGACGCGCGCCAGACCCGCGCTCAGCTCGGCCACCGCCTGGGCGTCGCCGCGACGGCGCGCGTATTCGAGCAGGAAGCTGAGCGCCTCCGGCTCCTCGCGCGTGAGCAGGATGCGCCGGTAGCACTCGGCGGCTTCGTCCTCACGCCCGAGGAACTCGTTCAGCACGCGCGCTCGCCGGCGCTCGAGCTCGACGCGCCGCGTGGGCTCCTTCTCGCTCGCGATGCGCGTCTTGAGCAGCTCGACCAGGTCCTGGTAGCGCTCGCGGTCCTCGAACATCTGGCACAGCGCGTCCAGTACGGCAGCGTCACCCGGCTCGAGGTCGAGCGCGCGCGTGTAAAACGCCGCCGCGCGATCGACGTCGTCCAGCTGGCGCTCGGCGAGCGTGGCCATGCGCGCCAGCAACGCCGGGCGCTCGCCGCGCGGCGCGAGGGCCACGCGCCGCTCGAGTGTGGTCAGCAGGCGCGCGACGTTGCCGGTGCGTTCGTCGATGCGCTCCATGCGCGACAACGCGTCGGCATCCTTCGGACGCAACGCCAGCAGCTCGCTGCAGACGTCGTAGGCGGCCTCGGGATCACCTTGCTGCTCGTCGAGCGTCTCGGCCAGGAGCCGGAGCAAGCGCAGCTTCTCGCGCTCGTCCACCGCATCTCGCACGCGGTCGCGCAGCAGCGGCACGGCCTCGATGTGGTTGCCGATGGTCAGCAACATCTCGCACAGCTCGTCGCGCGTGGCCGCGTCGCGCTGCAGCGCATACAGCTGGCGGAGCGCCTCGGCTGCCTCCGGCAGGTCCTTGCGCTTGTCGCGGTGCAGGGCGGCGATCTGCCCGAGCAGCTGCGCCTTGCCCGCCGCGTCGTGCGACGCCAGCGCTTCACGCTCCAGCACGCCGGCGAGCTCATCCCAGCGCTGGGTACGCGTGAGCAGGCGCTTGAGGCTCTGACCCGCCTCGGCGTCGCTCGGATCGAGCGCGACCACCGCGCGCCAGACTTCGATCGCGCCCTCGGTGTCTTTCAGCTTGGTCTCGCTGAGGGACGCCACCTCGCGCAGGCGCTGCTTGCGCGTGTCCACCGATATGCCGGCGACCTCGGTCGAGGCCAGCAAGAGCTCGCGCAGGCGCAGCGGGTCGCGCGTCTTGCGGAAGTGAGACTCGAGGTAGCTGAATGCCTCGGCGTCGCCAGGCTCGAGCAGGATCAGCTCGCGGCAGTACTCGGCTGCGCGCTCGGCGTCGCGCGCCGCGATCGCGTCGTGAATCGCGCGCCGCAGCTCGGGGATGCGCGAGCCTGCGTCCTGCGTGCGCTCGGTGCTCGGCTTGCGCTGGCGCACCGGTGGCTTGGTGGTGGTCGCGGCCGGTCGATCGACCGACGCGGCTGCGGCCGGCCGATCACCGCGTTGCGCGCGCAGCTCGTCCAGTAGCTGCTTGGCCGCAGCGTATTCCTCGGCCTCCTCGAGGCAGTAGATCGCGTCGTCGATCTGACCCGCCCGCACGTAGGCTCGCGCCAGCGACACGCGGCGCTGATCGGTCTCGAGCCCATCCTCGGCCTGCGCCAGGAAGTTGACCCAGTGCCGCGGCAGCAGCTGCTGCTTGTCGAGCTTCGGCGCGATCTCCTCGAGCATGTGCAGCGCGCCTTCGTGCACGGGCAGCGCGAACAGCGCGGCTTCGAGGTAGTCGATGGCGTCCGCGGGCGAGACGGCCTGCGCGATCTGGTAGTAGAGCTCGGCGATCCGGCGCTTGTCGCGTTGCGCCTCGTCGCCGCCGCGCGTCGTCGCGCGGCGCTGGAGCAAGGTCGCGAGCTGGTGCATCACGCGCACGTTCGAGGGTGTCGCGCTCAGCGCGGAGCGCAGTGCGCGCACCGCAGAGTCCAGGTCACCGAGCGGGGTCACGAACAGGTTCGCCAACTTGACGTAGAGCTCGGATTTGAGTGCCGGGTCGGCCTCGGACTCGGCTTCGGCCGCGTACAGGCGCGCGTTCAGCGCCGCGTCGGCCGGTGACTGCGTGGCCGCGTCGGCATGCTCGCTGGCTGCCGCGCGCAACGGATCGAGCTCGAGCGCGCGCTGGTAGCAAGGCGCCGCCACCTCGGGCCGCTTGAACGTTACACGCCAGAGATCACCCAACCGCGTGTACAGCTCAGCCATGAACACCGGCTCGCCGCCGCGCGCCTCCAGGCGTCGCAGGTGCGAGTCGAGGAACTCGGCCAGGCCCTGCGAGTCGTTCGCTTCGTCCAGCAGCGCGACCAAGTCTTCCGCGGCCTCGCGCAGCGTGACGTCGCGCTCGAGCGCCTTGCGCAACAGTCCGCTCGTGCGCTTGGCGTCGCCACCACCGGAACGGGAGGTACGCGCCGCCTCGAGGTAGCCGCGACTGGCGCGTTCCGGGTCCGACTGAAAGCCCGCCCACCCCTCGACAAGATTCGTCAGTGAAGCGACGTCACCGCTCTCGCGATAGATGGTGCGGAGAGCATCGTACGCTTCTGAATCGTGGGGGTCGCTCTGGAGGCGGTGTGTCAGCAGTTCTGCGGTAGAGCGCACAGCCGTGACAAGGTACCACGGTTTCCGCAGCGTTGCGTCAGCCGAACGGCCGAAATGAACGACGTGGCCTCCTAGGTCCTTGCACTCCGTGCACGGAGGCCCGACAGTGCGCGAGCGGATCGGACGAAGAAGCAGTGTCGGAGTTTTCGGACAGCACGCATGAGCTCGATCCCATCGCTTGGTATGCGCGTTCGTTAGCGCGAGCAGCCGAGCTCGAGAGCTTCGACGCCACGCGCGCCGCGTTGGCCACCGCTGGGGGAGAACCCGACGCGCCCAACGTGCGCTTCGTGCTGGTCAAGCAGGCGGATGCGCGCGGCTTCGTATTCTTCACCAACTACGAGAGCGACAAGGCGCGCGAGCTCGAGCGGAACCCGCGTGCGGCGCTGGCCTTCCACTGGGCGAAGCTCGGTGAGCAGGTGCGCGTTCGTGGTGTAGTCGAGCGCGTGTCGGCAGCCGAGTCGGACGCCTACTTTGCGACGCGGCCTCGCGGCTCGCAGCTGGGCGCGTGGGCGTCGGCGCAGAGTCAGCCGATCCAGAGCCGCACCGAGTTGGAAGCGAAGCTCGAGGAGGCCACGCGGCGCTTCGGGGGCCTCCGCGACGTCCCGCGTCCGCCGTACTGGGGAGGCCTGCGACTGGTTCCCGACAGCATCGAGTTCTGGCGTGACCGCGACGACCGTTTGCATGACCGATTTCGTTTCACGCGCAGCGAAGCGGGTTGGTCGTGCGAGCGCTTGCAGCCGTGATCGGCGCGCGCGCAGTCGGCGGAAGGCAGCGAAGGATCGTCTTGCTTGCGCAGTAAGTGGTTGCAGTACGCGCAAGGGAAGTTCGACTGCTGTCGTGTCGGTGTCATGGAGCCTCGCGCGCCTTCATGCGCTCGCGAAGCCGCGCACGCAGATGCGGAAATGCCTTGTTTTAAGGGATTTCCGTGCGCCTGGGAGCGTCGCGCATGGCGCGCTTTTTCGCACGTGGGTAGTCAGCATCTGGCTGTAATCACATCGCGTACTCATACCTACCCGCGCGTGCATACGGTGCTGGAACTCCATGAAAGAAAGGCAATTCTCGCATGAAGGCTCTTGACTGAAATTGCGTGCTCATTAGTCTTCGACACAAGACGCGTGGGGGAAACCAGCGAGTTGTTCAATAGTTCGCGATCGTTCGTTGGGGACACGATCCGGGAACGCATTCAAGTATCAGCAAGGGGCGGCGCGCAGGCCGCGCAACGGAGGAAGTCGTGATGGCGTTAGGTACAGTGAAGTGGTTCAACGATGCGAAGGGCTTTGGCTTCATCAAGCAGGACAACGAGGCGGACGTCTTCGTCCACTACTCGCAAATTGCTGGCGATGGCTTTCGAACGCTAGAGGAAGGACAGTTGGTGCAGTTCGATCTTCGCGAAGGTCCGAAGGGTTTGTTCGCCGAGAACGTGACGAAAGTCGACAACTGAGCCGCGGTCGCGCCGCACGCTCGAGAGCCGCCGGCCCAACAGCCGCGCGGCTTTCGCGTTTAACCAGCCTTGGCAGCTGATGGCGGCGTGGTCGAAGTGCCGCTGATGGCGGCGCCTTGTCGACTTGTCGACTTGTCGACTGGTCGACTAGCCCACGCACTTGCCCAGGCGCAGCGCCCAGCGCACGTCGTCGACCAGGCTCGTGGGCGTAGTGTCCTTGCTGAACGTCAGCTCGTACCAGACATCGAGCAGCCGGCTATTGTCCACCGGGTCGCGGATCTCGCGCGGGCGAGCGTCGCTCTCGATGAAGCCTTGCGCGGCCGCGTCGTCGCTGACAGCCGCGCGCACGCGGGCGAACAGCGCGTCGGGCGCTTCGCTCGGGAAGTCGGAGCGCTGTGCGCGTACGGTGACATCCACCGCTAACTGGCGTGCACAACGCACACGTACGCCCGCGTCCATCAAGTGGGAGCGCACGCGCTGGGCCAGGTGGACCGCCTGCTCCTCGACGCGAAACACTTCCAGGCCCGCCTCGAGCAATGCGCTGCGTACGCCATCGAGGGTGATCGGGGTCGCCGACATAGCGTTCAAGCCCAGCTTTCGCGCATGGCGGCCGATACTAGAACACCGGTCTGGGTAATACAAACAAAGGCTTGCGCCGCCCTCCGCGGCCGCCGGAAGGCGTCTAACCGTCTGAAACTGCTCGCGTGGGGCACCCCCTCGGGTTGGCTTGCAGCCACGTCAGCGCCCTTGTAGATTTCACAGGCTTCCAAGTGTACCCGGGTGTCGGGACGCTACGGCAGCAGGGTAGGTCCTTCAATGCAACGCCGAATGTTCTGGTCGAAGATCCACCGGGCCACGATCACTCACGCCGACCTCCACTATGAAGGTAGCTGTACGATTGACGCCGACCTGATGGATGCTGCCGACATTCTGTCGAACCAGGAGCTGCACATCTGGAACATCACCCGCGGCACGCGGCTCGTCACGTACGCGCTGCCCGGTCCGCGTGGTTCCGGAGTGATCTGTATCAACGGCGCCGCGGCGCACGGCAACGTGCCGGGCGACATGGTGATCCTCGCGACCTTCGCCGAGATGAGTCACGAGGAAGCGCGCGCGCATCAGCCGAAGGTCGTCCGCGTCGACCGCGAGAACAAGGTGCTGGGCATCCGGGAAGAGACGCCCGGGCCTCAGATGCCGCCGCACATGGACGACTACAACTAACGCGCTGCGTGACGTGCTGTGACCGAGCGGCTCGGTCACAGCATCAGTTGGCGGCGATGGCGATGGCGGTGACCGTACCGCCGACGACGATCACGCCGATCGTCGTCCAGAACCACCATTGCTTGGTGATCGGCTCGGGCTCGGGCGGCGGCTTGTCGATGTTGTCCTTGGTCTCCGGCCAGGCCCAGAGCGCGGTGCCGCCTTCGCGCGCGGTTTGCTCCGGTGAGAACACGTACGTCGGCTTGGTCCCGCCACCGCTCGCTTGCTCGAGCTCGTGGATGCGCTGCTCGACCTCGACGCGGTTGGGTGCGCTCGGGGTCTGCGCCAGGTAGGCCTTGAAGGCTTTCAGGGCGCGATCATCGGAGTGCATCTTGTACGCGGCCTGGCCGATGTTGAACAACAAACCCGGCCGCAGGCTGAGGTCGTAGGCGCGCTGGAAGTAGTTCAAGCCGTCCTGGTACTGACCCGCCTCGTAGGCCGCGCGTCCGTCCTCGAACATGCGCCGCGCTTCGGCATCCTTCGCCGGATCGGGCGGTGTATCGGAAGCCTGCACCGCGGCAGTAGAAAGCCAGACGAGAATTCCCACCATCCAAGCTGATCGTCCGCTCATGATCGCAGCCCCATTCAAGAACCACAGCATCGCGCTCGCCCGCCAGGAAGGCAACGCTGGTGAAGGGCGTGGGACATTGCTAGCTTGCCGCCGCACCCACGCCGGGGTGGCGGAAGGGCAGACGCAGGCGACTTAAAATCGCTCGCCGAAAGGCATGCGGGTTCAAATCCCGCCCCCGGCACTCGCAGCTCAGAACGTCGTCAGGCGCTTGAACTCTTCGAAGCGCGCGCTGACTTCGGCCGCGGTCGCACTGCTGATGCGGCTGGTGCTGACACCTTGCACGCAGAACGATGCGAGCACCGAGCCGTACACCACCGCACGTCGCAGGTTGGCGCTGGAGACGTCGCCGCTGCGAGCGATGAAGCCGATCAGGGCGCCCGCGAAGGTGTCGCCTGCGCCGGTGGGATCGGCCACGTCGGAGAGCGGCAGCGCCGGCAGGCTGAAGGTCTCGCCGCCCTGCAAGAGCAGCGCCCCGTGCTCGCCCTTCTTGATGATCACGGTCTTCGGCCCGAGCGCATGGAGCGCGCGCGCCGCCAGCACCAGGTTCTTCTGGTCGGTCAGCTGGCGCGCCTCTTCGTCGTTCAGCACCAGCACGTCGACGCGCTTGCACAACTCGCACAGCTCGGGGCGCCGGATGTCGATCCACAGGTTCATCGTGTCGGCGAGCACGAGCTTGGGCGCCTTGATCTGGTCCAAGACCTCCATCTGCAGCGTCGGATCGATGTTGCCGAGCATGACGAAGGGCGTGGAGCGGAAGCTCTGCGGGATCTTCGGGCGAAAGTCGGCGAACACGTTCAAGTCGGTGCGCAGCGTCTCGCGGGAAGACAGGTCGTCGCTGTAGCGGCCTTCCCAGTGGAAGGTGTCGCCGTCGGTGACCTCGAGACCCGCCAGATCCACGCCGCGCTCGCGCAGCATGCGCGTGGCCGTGTCCGGGAAGTCTCGCCCCACGACGCCGACCAGCTGCACCGCTCCGAAGTGAGTCGCAGCGATCGAGGCGTACGTGGCCGATCCCCCGAGGACCTTGGCGTGGCATGTGCCGCCGATGTGCAACGTGTCGAACGCGACCGAGCCGACGATCAGGGTGGGGTGCATGACTGTTCTACTCCGCGGGAAAGTACTTACCGATCAGCGGCGCGAGCAGCTCGCGCGTGGCACGCCCAATCGCGTTGGGCGCGGTGATGATGGCGTCGCGCAGCGCGGAGCTCGCCGGGCTCTGCGTCGGATCCGGCAGGCGCGGCACGAGCGCGGCGATGGTCTTGCGCGCGGTGTCGACGTTGTGGTTCAGCACGGCGATCACGGCCTCGACGCTGACGGCGGCTTCGCTCTGGTGCCAGCAGTCGTAGTCGGTGGCCATCGCCAGGCTGGCGTAGGGCAGCTCGGCCTCGCGCGCCAGCTTGGCCTCGGGCAGGTTGGTCATGCCGATCACGTGCGCGCCCCAGCTGCGATACATGTTGGACTCGGCCCGCGTGGAGAACTGCGGGCCCTCCATGCACACGTAGGTCCCGCCGCGGTGCGCGCGCGCGCCCACGTCGGCCAGCGCCGCGGACACCGCCGCGCCGAGGGCGGCATCGGTGGGATCGCCGAAGCCCACGTGCGCGACCAGGCCGTGGTCGTCGAAGAACGTGCTGGCGCGGTTGCGCGTGCGGTCGATGAACTGATCGACGACGACCATGTCCCCGGGCGCGATCTCTTCCTTGAGCGACCCGACCGCCGAGACGCTCAGGAGCTGCTGGGCGCCCAGCTGCTTGAGCGCGAACACATTCGCGCGGTAGTTGATGCGGTGCGGCGCGATGCGATGACCGCGGCCGTGGCGCGGCAAGAACAGCAGCGTGCTCTCGCCCAGCTGCCCGCGAACGATCACGTCCGAGGGCGCGCCGAACGGTGTCGACACGCTGATCTCCTCGAGCGCCGTGAGCCCCGGCAGGTCGTACAGCCCGCTGCCGCCGATGATTCCCAACGTCGTTTGCATCGCCGGCCCAGCGTCTAGCACGACCCCAGGAGCCTGGAAAGGCTCATCGGCCCGCGTCCAGGTCGTCGTCGCCGGTCACATGACCGGCCGGCACCAGCACGCGCAACAGCCGCTCCTGCAGCAGCACACCGTCGCCGACCACCCGAATCGCGATGCGGAAACGTTGCGGAAGATCGCTGGGCGCGATGCGATCGTTGCGCAACGTCACGCGAAATCCGAGCTGGCTGCGCCGTTCCACCTGAAGGAAGCTGTCGGCGACGCCGTCGGGTTTTTCAGGGGGCAAGGGCAGGCGGTCGCGCAGCTCCGGCTGGGCCACGCCGCTCGGCTGCCGCACGGCCTCCGCCCGCAGCTCGCGCACGAAACCCAGGCGATCATTGGAAGCTTCCGCGTGGACCTCGCCGAAGCGAACCTGCTCCAGCATGGCCAGCACCGCGTCGCTGATCGTGCGCGATAGCCCGCTGCCGTCGCCGCGCACGTCGTACACCAGCGGGCAGGTGCCGTCGTAGGCGGGCAGGGGCGCCTGGGCGATGCCGGTCGGGCAGCTGCCGCGCTCAGCTGCAGTCCTGGCGCCCGTGTTGATGGCCAGCGCGGACAGCTCTTGCCGCGTCGGTGCGTACGGATAGCCGGTGCGGCATGCCTCGCGCAGCTCCTCGGTCTTCTGATCTTCGCAGATGCTCGGGATGATCGAGATCACGCGCGCGCCGATCTCGCGCAGCGCGCTCGTCGCCTGCTCCAGCGAGCGGGTGCCGGGGAGATCGCCCTCCGCGTAGTCCTCGGGTTCGTGGCTCGGCGAGTCGCCCACGTGCAACACCACGTGCAGCGCCTGGCTGCGGAAGCCCACGCCGCCGACCGTCCCGCCGCCGACGGCTGCAGTCTTGGGCCCGCGTTCGATGTAGCGGTGCGAGCCCACGACGAAGCCGGCGCCGGTCGCCACTTGATACAGCGCCTCTGCGCTGGCTTCGCTCAGGTCGGCCCCGTAGTCGAGCGGCCGATCCAGCTTCGCCACCGCGTTGATCACGCGATCGATGTCGGTCGTGATCGGCGAGAGCAACACGTACGGCTTGTCCGGATCCATGTCGCCCTCGCCCGTTCCGCCGAACGGTGGTACCGGGAAGTCCGCGAAGCGCGAGACCCCGAAGGCGATGTCCGGGACGCGCGCGCGCAGCGGTTGGATGATGTCGCTGCGCAGCGCCGCTTGCAGTTCGTCGATGGCGAGGTGAATGCTGCCGGTCGTGTCGATGTTGAAGTGCACGTCGAGCGCGCTCGGCTCCGCTTGCACGAGCAACAGGTGGCTGACCGCCGGTCCCCGGTAGGCGAGCTCGATTTCCTCCTCGGCCTCCGGCCATTCTGGCTGCTCACCGCGCGGACTGGGCACGTCCACCGCCGCGTCCGCCGGTTCGGGCTCCATCCCCGCCTCGACTCCAGCATCCGAGCGGCGGCTCACGCTCGCGGTGGGGCGGTCCGGCGCGCCACTGCAGGCAGTCGGGGTAGCCCACAGGGTCAGAATGCACAGGACGATCGCAGGTCGCGGCACGACCTTTAATCGTGTAGCCGACGCCAGCGCGCGGCAACGGTGGTACACAGAGAGCCTGCATGCTGCAAAGTACGACTTGTAGCGATTTGACAGGCGAAGGGCGCCGCGTAGCATTCCCACGAATGGTCAGGTTGGTCATCTCCGACACCGAAGGCGCGACGACGGTCGTGCCGCTCTTGCGTGACGAAGTCACGATCGGGCGCAAGGACGGCAACACGATCCGCCTGACCGAGCGCAATATTTCGCGACGCCACGCGCAATTGATCCGCGTCGGGACCGTCTACAAGCTGCGCGACCTGGACTCGTACAACGGCGTGCTGATCAACGGCCAGCGGGTGCAGGGCGAGGCCGATATCGCGATCGGCGATCAGATCCAGCTGGGCGACTACACCATCCTCGTCGAGGAGGAGGTCGCGAAGATCCCCGTCCCGGAGCCCGCGCCGGCTCCAGCGCGCCGGCCCACCGTGCCCGCGCGCCTGGTCATGCTGACCCAGCCTTCGCCCGGTGCCGAGTTCGCGCTCCCGACCGATCGCGACGCGCGCCTCGGCCGCTCGGAGGAGGTCGACTGCCCGATCAACCACCGCTCGGTCTCGCGTGAGCACGCGCAGATCAAGTGCGATGCGGACGGCTACGTGATCGAGGACCTCGGCAGCGCCAACGGTGTGACCGTCAATGGACGCAGCGTGAAAGACAAGCCGCTGCGTTCGGGCGACATCATCGAGCTCGGCCAGGTCGTGTTCCGGTACGTGGGCCCGGGCGAGCATTACTTCTTCGATCCCGGCGAGGCCACGCGTTACCGGGGCGGCGCAGGTAGCAAGCAGTCGGCGAACTTGCGGCTGGCGCTGGTGCTCGGTGGCGTGGCCGTGGCGGCCGCCGCGATCTTGATCGTGGCGCGCAACCAACCCGGCGAAGCCGAGAGCGAGAACGGCGAGGCCGTGCTCGCGGCCACGGCCAAGGGCGCCGCGGTGCCGGCCTCGACGCTGGCGGACGACGGCTACGAACGCGCGCTCACGCAATGCCGCAGCGCGCTGTCGGCGGGGCGCTTCGTCGAGGCGCGCGCCCACGGCACGCTGGCGCTCAAGTTGCGCCCGGAAGCCGATGACGCGCGCGACTGCATGTCGCTGGCCGACCAGCAGTACAACGAGGAGCAGGCGTACGTACGCGGCAAGACCGCGCTGCAAGCCGGCGATCTGGAGAAAGCCTACTCCGAGTTCTCCGCGCTCAGCTCGCAGAGCCCGTTGCGCACACGGCCGGAGGTGGCGCAGGCCACAGCCGAGCTGGCGCGCGTGCGCCTGGGAGCTGCGCGTTCCGCGTTGCCGCACAACCGCGCCGAGGCCGCGAACATCGCCGAGAGCGTACTGTCGATGGCCAGCCTGCCGTCCGAGAGCGCGCTCGCCGCGCAGGAGTTGATCGCGCAGGCGCGTTCCGAGTCGCAGGTCACGCACGCGGCGGCGCGCACGCCGCTCGTCGCGGCCCGTCCACCGGTGGCAGCGCCCGTTCGCCCGACCAAACCCGTGGTTGCTCCGCCGAAGCCTGCTGCCGCTCGACCCAAGCCGGCGGTCGCCGCGGTCACACCTGTCACGCCCGCAGCTTCGAGTAGCGACGCGCCCGCGATGGAGCTGGCGAGCGCGTGCCTGGCACGCGGCGACAACGAATGCGTCATCCGCGCACTCGAGGGTAAGGCTTCGAGCGAGCGTGAGCTCGGCCTGTTGATCGAGACCTATCGCCAGGTCGGTGATGTCAAGGCCGCCCAGAAGAACATGGGCGTGTACTTGAAGCGCTTCCCGACCACGAAACGATCCGACACGTACCGCAAGATGCTCGAGCTGCAGAACGAGTGACAGCCGTAGTCGTGCTGTGTGTGTCTTCGATCTAGCACTCTCGGCGCAATTTTGACACCCCGTGAAAAAGGCCGTGTACTTCGCGGCGACCCGGGGGCATCCTGTTCGAGCCTAGATTCTTGGAGCACGCATGATCCGAACAGCCGCGGCTCGCAACGGCAGTGGGCTTCTCGCAGCGCTCGTGACTTGTCTGGTTTGCCTGTCGTGCGTGAGCATGGCGGCCGCGCAGAGCGCTCACTTCGTCGACGACTCGCGCGGTATGGACGTGCACCTGTTCCGTCCCGCGTTCGACTCGAAGGGCTTCATCGGCGTCAACGGCACGTCGATCCTCGGCGATCGCGACTACAGCTTCGGGCTGGTGCTCGACCTGGGCTATCACATCTTCCCGCTGCACGCCTTCGAGTACGACGAGGCGCGCAAGCCTGAAGACGCCAAGTACAGCAGTCACCTGGTGACGGCGGCTATCACGGGCACGCTGCACTTCAACTACGGCATCGGCAACCTCGCGGTGGTCGGCATCCAGGTGCCGATTCAAGTCGTCAACGGCCCCAACGTCGTGGTGCCGGGTGTGTGGAACGATCGGGCAGCGCCGACGGGCATCGACACCCAGGGCTTTGGCGACATCGCACTGCACGGCAAGCTGCGCATCCTGCGCAGTGAGTCCGGGCCGATCGGCCTGGCCGCCCTGCTGCAGATCGGCTTTCCCACGGGCAGCTCGGAAGAGCTGCGCGGCGAGCCGGGCATCTCACTCTGGCCGATGTTGGCCGCGGAATGGGTGCCGGTGCCGGCCTTCCGCGTCGGGCTGAACGTGGGTTACCGCTTCAACTCGGGCAAGGGCGACGAGATGCCGTTCGACGGCGAGATCACCGCGGTGGAGGATCCCGCCGACGCATCGGGCGACCTCCTGTTCCCGGACAACTGCCCCGGTGACGACGGCAGCATGATCGCGAGCGCGACCTGTCCCGGCGACGTGAAGCACGGGCACAACATCGCGTACGACGATCTGCTGACCTTCGGCGCGGCGGCCAGCTGGCGCTTTGCGAAGTCCGCGGAGCTCGTGGCCGAGTTCTATGGCGCGCAGGTAGCGAAGTCGTTCGGCGACAAGGGCGGCTTCGGCGCCGAGGTGATCGGTGGTCTGAAGATCTACGTCGAGGCCAACAGCTATCTCGTGCTGGCCGGCGGCGTGGGGCCGATCGAAGGCATCAACTCGGCCGACATCCGCGGTGTGCTCGGCTTCGTGTTCGAGCCGTCGATCGGCGATCGCGACGGTGACGGCTACAAGGACGACGTCGATCAGTGCCCGGATGAGCCGGAGGACTTCGATCAATTCCAGGACGAAGACGGTTGCCCGGAGCCGGACAACGATCGCGACGGCATCCTCGACGTCGACGACGAATGCCCGCTGGTCCCCGAGGACCACGACGGCGACGCCGACGAGGACGGTTGCCCCGAAGGCATCATCGGCGACCGCGATGGCGATGGCATCCTGGACAACGTCGACAAGTGCCCCGACGATCCCGAGGACCGCGACGGATTCGAGGACGAAGACGGCTGCCCGGACCCGGACAACGACAAGGACGGCATCCTGGATGTCGACGACTTGTGCCCGAACGATCCGGAGGACAAAGATAATTTCCAGGACCAGGATGGTTGTCCCGATCCGGACAACGACAAGGACCGCATCCTGGATCGCGACGACGCATGTCCGAATGATCCCGAGACTTATAATGGTTTCCAGGATGAGGACGGGTGCCCGGACAAGGGCAGCGTCATCATCGAAGAGAACGAGATCATAATTCTCGAGAAGATCTACTTCGCGACCGACAGCGCAGAAATCCTGCCGAAATCCTTCCCGATCGTGGATGCGGTCGCGGCCACGATGGTCGGCAATCCGCAGATCACCCGCGTCGAGATCCAGGGACACGCCGACGAGCGCGGCGCGGACGAGTACAATATCCGGCTGACTTCAGACCGCGCTGCGTCGGTACGGCAGGCGATGATCCAGCGCGGGGTGGACGCGAATCGGTTACGGAGCGCCGGTTACGGCGAACGTTGCCCGGTGGACCCCGCGCACAACGCGACGGCCTGGGAGAAGAATCGCCGCGTCGAGTTCAAGATCATCCGCACGGATGCAGGTCCAACGGGTGTCGAGGTCGCTTGCCCCGCCGGCAAGGAACTGATACCCCACGACTGAGCGCGGCCTCGATGCACGCACTACGACAGAAGGAGCTCGCGGGCCGCGTGCCCGCCAGCTGAGGAGACCGTAGCGGTCGAGCGATCGATGGTGCGCGAGCAATTTTTGACATTCATTCGGGGGGCGATCCTAGCGTTACCGCAAACCCTCAAGGCTGCTCTGCGACTCGCCGAAGACCCCGACATCCCTGACGAAGGCCGCATTCTCGTCGCGGGGGCGATAGTTCACTGGCTATCGCGCACGAACACCATTCCAGGCGTCCGTGGCGGCGCGCTGGCGCTGGTCGACGACGTGCTGGTCTTGATGTTGGCCTTCGAGCGCCTGACGCAGCTGGCGCCGGACGTGGGCGAACGCTCCAAGGCGGATTCGCCGGAGCTCTTCGAGACGCTGGCGGACGACCTGGCGTTGGCGCGCGAGTATCTCGGCCCTGGCATGCAGGTGCTGGAGCAAGCGCTCGGCAGGGTGACCCGGCTCAAGCACATGGGCCGGACCCCGCAGCAGTGCGTGAAGGACGAAGCGTCGACCACGATGCTGTACGAGGAAGTGCACGCCGCGCTGGTGGACTTCGACCCCGCGCCGGAAGTCGTGGGGCGCGAGCTCAAGGACCTCGACGCCGTGGTGGACGACCTGCGCAAGAAGGCCGGCTAGCACTACTGCTCCCAATCGTTCGCCGGCCCTCGCTTGTCCCGCGCCAGTAGTGCTAGTCCGTCGTTACCGCGCGCGTGCGTTGCGCGTTGCGCGTGCCACTGAAGAAGAGGGGCGTCGACAGCCAGGTGAAGGCGAGGGCGCTGGCCCGGGCTGCGTGGGGCGCTGCGAGCGCGGCTCCCCACAGCAGCGCGAGCAAGAGGCCGCCGCTCGCTCGCGTGGCGTCCAGGCTGA
>DATEOF010000458.1:0-10827 GCA_035274465.1 Polyangiales bacterium | reverse complement strand
CCGCTCTCGGCGGACGCCGCGGCCCGGCTGCGCGGATATTCCTGGCCCGGCAACGTCCGCGAGCTGCAGAACGTGATCGAGCGCGCCGTCATCACGGCCAGCGGCGGGCAGCTGAACCTCGACCGCGCGCTTCCGGCCGCGAGCCTCGCCGAGGAAGTAAACCGGCCCGCGGTCGTGCAGGGCGCCGTGCTCACCGCCAAGGACCTCGCCTCGCTCGAGCGCGACAACTTGCGGCGCGCGCTGGAATCGACCGGCTGGCAGATCGCCGGCGACTCGGGCGCCGCTCGCTTGCTCGGGATGGCGCCGTCGACGCTCGCGTCGCGCATCAAGGCGCTGGGCCTGCGACGCGAAGGCTGAACGCGAAGTTTCGCGACTCGCGAGATCTCGCGTCGGCTCCGGTCGCCCATCCTCGCGAAATCACTCACTTCGTCTCGCGGCACGCTTGCTGCGATGGGGCTCCTCACGAGCGGCAACCGCCGCACCGAACCGAGGATCCACCATGCAGACCAAGCAGAACACCGCCACCGATCGCTACGCCAGGAGCGCAGCGAACTCTCGCCGCATCCGCTGGGACATCGACAAGGATGTCGTGCGCGGTCGCGAGTTCGACTTCGCAGACCACTTCTTACCCGACGGGCTGTCGCTGATCAGCCGGCTGCCGTTCCTGGACGACGCGGATCGCCGCAAGCTCAGCCAGATCCAGGGCCGCACCTACGCCAACATCTTCGGGCTCGTCGAGCGCTTCATCAACGCCAAGGTGCTCGAGCTGTCGCGCGATCACTGGCTGGGAGATCAGAACGCGCTCGAGGCGCTGGTCGGCTTCAGCCAGGAAGAGCTCAAGCACCAGGAGATGTTCCGGCGCATTGAGCAGATGATCGGCGCCGGCATGCCGGAGGGCTACGTGTTCGTGCCGCGGCCGAACGACGTGGCTTCTGCGGTGTTGAGCAAGTCGACCTGGTCCGTGCTGGCGCTGACCTGCCACATCGAGCTCTTCACGCAGGTCCACTACACCGAGTCGATCCAGTCCGACGCGACGCTGTCACCGCTCTACAAAGACGTCTTCCTGTTCCACTGGAAGGAGGAGTCGCAGCACGCGATCCTCGACGAGCTGGAGTGGACGCGCGCCGATCAGCACATGACCGCCGCCGAGCGCGACCGCGCAGTCGATGACTTCATCGCGCTCGTCGGCGCGGTGGACGGCATCCTGCAGCTGCAGGCGGCAGCCGACGTGAAGTATTTCCAGTCGATCGCCGAACGTCGCCTCGACGGCGACCAGGTCGCGCGCCTCCAGGCTGGCGTGCTGCGCGCCTACCGCTGGCAGTACATCCTGTCCGGCGCTCAGCATCCGCGCTTCCTCAAGCTGCTGCTCGGGATGATCACCAGTGAGCAGGCCGAACGAGTGACCCAAGCGCTGGCCTCGATCAGCGAGACGAACTGAAGGGAGGCGCACATGAACGACTCGTTCAGCAGCTTGGCGCGTATGTGCCAGGGATTGATCGTTTTGGCAGCCACGGTCAGCGGCTGCGCGCCGGAGCCTGCGCGAGCGGGCCCCGGCGTGCAGCCGCGAGCGGTTCGAGTCGTTCGAGCCGAGCGAACCGAGAGTCAGGTGGTGACCGAGGTGGTCGGCAGCGTCCGCGCCGTCCGCAGCAGCAGCATCGCCTCGTTGATCAGCGGCACGGTCGTCGAGGTTCGCGTCGGCCTGGGCAGCTCGGTCCGATCGGGTGAGGTGCTCGTACGGGTGTCGGCGCGCGAGATCGACGCGCGCGTCGAGCAAGCGCGCGCCATGGCGGCGCTGGCGGACCCCGAGCGCGATCGCGCCGTTCACTTGAGGAACGAGGGCGCGATCTCCACGGCACAATACGACGCGGCCGTGACGCAGTGGAACATCGCCCAGGCGCGACAAGCCGAGGCGAACGCGATCGCGGAGCACGCGACCATTCGCGCTCCCTTCGCCGGCGTGATCACGGGCAAGCTCGCAAATGCTGGCGACACGGCGATGCCCGGACAGCCGTTGCTGACGCTGGAGGCCCCGGGCGCGTTCCGCTTCGAGGCGCGCGTACCCGAGACACTCGCGGCGCGCGCGCTATCGATCGGCAAACCCGTGTCGATCCGCCTCGACGGCCGCGAAGATGCCATCCATGGAACGGTCGCCGAGATCCAGCCAGCCTCCGACGAGGCCACGCGCACTCGGCTCGCGAAGATCGATCTGCCGAGGACGCCCGGGCTTCGATCGGGCTGGTTCGGCCGACTGCTGCTCGCGACCGGTGCCTCTTCCGCGGTTTCGGTCCCGGCTCGAGCGGTGATCCGTCAAGGTCAACTCGAGGGTGTGTTCGTCGTGGATGCCGGTACTGCGCGGCTGCGCCTGGTTCGCTCCACGCGAGAACGCGACGGCCGGCTGGAGATCGCCTCCGGCTTGGCTGGCGACGAGAGCATCGTGCTCGCAACCGCAGATCTGATCGACGGCCAGGCCGTGGAGGTGGTGCCATGAAACGCGAACCTCGACTCGGTCTGGCAGGAGCGCTCGCGCAAGCGTTCATCAACTCGAGGCTCACGCCGCTGCTCTCGATCGGCTCGGTGCTGGTCGGCCTGCTCGCGATCGTCGCGCTGCCGCGCGAGGAAGAGCCGCAGATCAAGGTGCCCGTCGCCGACATCCAGATCGCGATGCCGGGAGCGAGCGCCGAGGAAGTCGAGCGGCGTGTGTCCTCGCCGATCGAGCGGCTGATGTGGGAGATCCCCGGCGTCGAGTACGTCTACTCGACCAGTCAGCCCGGGCGCGCGCTGATCGTGGTTCGTTACCGGGTCGGCGAGGATACCGAGCGCTCGCTGGTCAAGCTGTACCAGAAGCTGCAAGCCAACGCCGACCGCATGCCTGCGGGAGCGTCTCCACCGCTGGTCAAGGCGCGCTCGATCGATGACGTGCCGATCCTCGCGCTGACCTTCCACTCGAAGCGCTACGACCACTTGAGCTTGCGACGGATCGCGGCGCAGGTCGCCGCCGAGATCAAGCACGTCCCTGCCGTCTCGGAGACGAGCCTCATCGGCGGCTACCGAAGGCAAGTTCGACTCCACGTCGACCCCGCGGCGCTGGCCGCGCGCGGGCTGGGCATCATCGACTTGCAGCGCGCCCTCGGCCCGGCCAATCGACAGGAGATCGCCGGCGCGCTGACGACGGACGACCGCGACGTGATCGTGCAGAGTGGCGCGTTCTTCACCAGCGCCGAGGACGTGGCCACTGCCGTCGTGGGCGTGCACGCCGGCAACCCGGTCTACCTGCGAGAGGTGGCCGAGGTGATGGACGCCGCCGAGGACTCGACGCAATACGTGTTGTACGGCACGGGCGCAGCTCTCGGCGGCGCGCCCAGCGAGGAGCCGGCCGTCACGCTGGCGGTCGCCAAGCGGCCCGGCAGCAATGCCATCGAAGTGGCTCGCGCGGTCCTGGCCCAGACCGACCGCCTCGAGGGCACCGCGATCCCGAGCGACGTCTCGGTCGCGATCACCCGGCACTACGGCGCGTCCGCGGCAGAGAAGTCGAACGAGCTCCTGCTGCACATGGCGATCGCGGTGGTGGGCGTCTCGCTGCTGATCCTGTTCATGCTCGGCTGGCGAGAGTCGGTGGTGATCGCGATCGCGATCCCATCGACGCTATCGCTGATGCTGATGGTCTTCCACCTGCTGGGCTACACGCTCAACCGAGTCACGCTGTTTGCGCTGATCTTCTCGATCGGTATTTTGGTGGACGACGCGATCATCGTCGTCGAGAACATCGTGCGTCACCGCGACCTGGAAGGTTCCAGGGGCAGCTCGTTGCGCGAGATCGCGGTGCGAGCCGTGGCCGAGGTGGGCAACCCCACCGTGCTCGCGACGCTGACCGTGATCGCCTCGATCGTGCCGATGGCGTTCGTCGGCGGACTGAACGGCCCGTACCTGCGGCCGATTCCAGTCGGGTCCTCCGCGGCCATGCTGTTCTCGCTGCTCGTGGCGTTCATGGTGACGCCGTGGGCTGCAGCGCGCCTGTTGCGCTCCGGCGAGCACTCGCACGCGGGTGCGCATCGAGAGGACCGCATGACCCGCGCCTACCGCTGGTTCATGTCGCACCTGGTCGAACGTTCAATCTGGCGCTGGTCGTTCCTGGCCGCGATCGGGATCTTGCTGCTCGCGGCCATGGCGCTCGTGCCGACCCGCGGCGTGCTGGTGAAGATGCTGCCCTACGACAACAAGAGCGAGCTCGAGATCGTGCTCAACATGCCGGAGGACAGCTCGCTCGAGCGCACCGCGCAGGTGGCCCGCGAGATCGCCGCGGCCGTGCGCACGGAGAAAGAAGTCACCGACTACCAGGTCTACGTCGGGACCGCGGCCCCGTACAGCTTCAACGGCTTGATGCGGCACTACTACTTGCGGCAAGGCGCGAGCGAGGCCGAGGTGCAGCTCAACTTGCTGCCCAAGCACGAGCGCGCCGCGCAGAGCCACGCCATCGCGCTGCGCATTCGACCCCGCGTCGCCGCGATCGCCGCTCGCTACGGCGCTCGCGTGGCCGTGGCAGAGGTGCCGCCCGGACCACCGGTCCTGCAATCACTCGTCGCCGAGATCTACGGGCCGGACGTCGCGACGCGCCAGCGCCTGGCCGAAGCGGTGCGCGGCATCTTCAGCAGTACGCCCGGCGTGGTCGACGTCGACTGGTACGTGGAGTCGCCGCACCCGAAGGAGCTGCTGCTCGTCGACAAGGAGAAGGCCGCGCTGCACGGCATCACGGCCGACGCGGTCGCGCGTAGCTTGCGTGTCGCGGTGGGCGGCGAATCGGTGGGACGACTGCACGTTCCGCGCGAGCAGGAGGACGTCGACATCGTGCTCGACGTGCCGCGCCCCCAGCGCTCGAACCTCGCCGACCTGCTCGCGCTGCGCCTGCCCGATGGACGCGGTCAGGCCACGGTTCCCCTGAGTGAACTGGTACGCGTGGTGAGCACCGTCGAGGATCGCAGCATCCACCACAAGAACCTCTTGCCCGTGGTCTACGTGACCGGCGACGTGGCTGCAGGCGCCGAGAGCCCTGCCTACGCGATCCTGGCCATGAACGAGGCCATCGCCGCGCTGGGTGAACCCATCGCGATCTACAACTCCACGCAGCCCCCTGACGACGCGCGGCCGGCCATCAAGTGGGATGGCGAGTGGGGACATCACGCTCGAGCTGTTCCGCGATCTGGGCAGCGCGCTCGCCGTAGTCTTGCTGCTGATCTACGCGCTGCTCGTGGGTTGGTTTCGCTCGTTCTCGACGCCCCTGGTCGTGATGGCGGCGATCCCCTTCTCGTTGATCGGCATCCTGCCGGCACACGCGGCGCTGGGAGCGTTCTTCACCGCCACGTCGATGATCGGCTTCATGGCCGGAGCGGGGATCGTGGTGCGCAACTCGATCATCCTGGTCGATTTTGCCGAGATGAAGATCCGCGAGGGGCTGCCGCTGGAGCAAGCGGTGGTCGAAGCGGGCGCCGTGCGCTTCCGGCCCATGCTGCTGACCGCGCTCGCGGTGATCGTCGGCTCGGCGGTGATCCTGGCCGACCCGATCTTTCAAGGCCTGGCCATCTCACTCGCCGCCGGCGAGGTCGCATCGTTGCTCATCAGCCGCATGGCGGTGCCTGTCCTGTACGCGATGCTCTGGCGACGTCACGGGACGGCACGAACTGCAGCGTTTACAAGCGACTCTGATAGGCAGTCACCATACTATCATACAGCATGAGATCGGGCGTCGCCGTGTACGCGTTGCCGGACACGTTGAACAACACGTGCCCGGTGTTCCACGCGCCGCCGTGCGTGGGTTCCCAGTTGAAGGTGCCGAGGCCGCGTCGCTCGGGCAGCTCGAACATCACGTCGTTCGCCGCGCGTTGCTCGGGGCCGTATTCGGCGATCACGAACTTCAAGTCGGGGAACTGGGCAGCGAGCTGCGTGAACGTGGAGCGCCACGCGCTGGGTTGTCCCTGGTAGGCGGTGTAACACGACTCGCCGAAGACATCGAAGCGTACACCCTGCGCGCGCGCGTTGCGGATGAAGTCGCGACTGGTCGCGAGGTCGTCACCCTTGTCGATGTGCAGCATGACCAGGATCGCGGGATCGATCTCCTTCACCGCGCGCGATCCGGCGGAGAGCAATTGCCCGAGGTTTGCCCAGTTTCCGATCGCGCCGGAAACCGGGTTGCTGCCGGTGGGTTTGCCGGCGGCGTCGCAGCGGTGCAGCAGCATGCCGGGCGTGATCTCGTTGCCGATCTGCACCATGTCGGGGCGCGCGCCGGCGGCGATCAGCTGGCGGATCGCATCGGCGGTGTAGTCGTGCAGGGCATCGGCGAGCGCCGAGATGCTGGTCAGCTTCTGCCACGCCACGGGCACGCACTGTTTGCCGGGATCCGCCCAGTTGTCGCTGTAGTGGAAGTCGATCACCAGGCCCATGTTCGCGCTCTTGATCCGCTTGCCGAACGCGATGGTGTGCGCGAGGTCGCCGAAGCCATCGGCGCGGTCGTAGCCATCCGCCGCCTTGGGATCGACGAAGGTGCGCAAGCGGACGTAGTTGAAGCCGTGGTCGCGCAACAAGCGCAAGATGTCCTTGCGCGTGCCGTCGCTGTAGGTCGCGCCGCGCGCTTCATCGGCTTGCACCCAGGTGATGTCTGCGCCGATGGCGAACGTCGGCGCAGGTGGCGCGGTGCCGGAGTCTTCATCGGCAGGCGCGCCCGCCATGCTCATCCCCATGCCTGCTTGCGAGCCCGGAGCGCCGCTCACACCGGCGCTACCGGAATCGGGCGCGCCGGCATCCTTGCGGCCGACGTCCGGGGCGCCGGCAGCGGCAGGCGCGCTCGGTATCCCCGAGGAGCCGCCCGCCCCTGCGCCTGTCCCCGCCGGACTCGCCGCAGGAGTGCCGCCGCTCACAGCGTCGATCTGCGGCTTGGGACTCGCTGAACAGCCCACGAGCAGCGCCGCTGCGCCGACCAGCAAGCGATAGGAACCTGCGTTCACGCAGCACACCACGTAGCTAATGCCTGCATGGACCGCAAACGATCGCGCGCAAAATCTGCTCGTTGTACTAGCGTGGGGGCACCGGCATGCACGAGGCCAGTCCAGAGTCCCGCAGCTCGTTCGTCGAACGCGTCTTGGCGCGCTTGCAATCGGCTCACGGCGCCTGGTTCGTCGCCGGCATCGCCGCCGTGCTGACGCTGCCGGCGCTCACGTTCGGCTTCAGCACGGACGACCACGTCTACAGCTATCGCATGCGGCTCGGCATGGACGCGTGGTCGATGTTCGAGATCGCGAGTGAACAGGTCTCGCGCGCACGCAACACCGGTGCGCTCGCCTGGTGGGCCAGCCCGGATCTCAAGGTACAGTTCTTCAGGCCGCTCTCCGCGCTGACCCACATCCTGGACTTCAGCCTGTGGCCACGCGCGTCCTGGCTGATGCACCTCGAGAACAGCCTGCTCTACGCCGCGCTCGTCGCGGTGGTGTGGTTTCTGTACCGCGAGCTCCTGCAGTCCCCGCGGATCGCCGCGTTGGCCGCGCTGCTGTTCGCGATCGATGATGGTCACGCAGCGGCCGTCGGCTGGATCTCCGGGCGCAACACGGTGCTCGCGAACTGCTTCGGGTTCTCTGCCGTGCTCCTGCACGTGCGTTCGCGCCGGGTAACGCCCGTGACGCGCGGTTTCTCGCTGCAGATCGCCAGCGCCGTGTGCTCGGCGCTGGCCCTGTGCTCGGCCGAAGCGGGCGTCTCGACGCTGGCGTATCTGGGCGCGTACGCGCTGATCTTCGAGCACGGACCGCTGCGCAAGCGCGTCGCGAGCGTATTGCCCGCGCTCACGGTGTTCGGCATCTGGGCCATCGCCTACGTCGGCGGCGGCTTCGGCACGCGCGGCGCGGGCTACTACCGCGACAGTGGCGCATCGATCCTGGTGCAGGGCGTGCTCGATCTTCCCACCTGGCTCCTGTCGTTGTTCGGACCGAGCGTGGTCGGACCGCTGGTCGCCCTACCCAGCACGCCGGTGCGCCTCGTGGCGCTGGTGCTCGGCTTGCCGCTCGTGGCGGCGCTCTACGGGGGCCTGCCGCGCAGCCGCGAGAACCAGTTCCTCGCGCTGGGCGCGCTGTCGTGCCTCGTGCCGCTGTTCACCACGCTGCCGCAGGATCGGCTGCTGATCACGGCCAGCTTCGGTGCCTTCGGGCTGCTGGCCGGCTTCGTCTCGCTCGCGAAGACCTTCACACGCCGCGTGCTGATCGCGCTGCACTGCGTGATCGCGCCGCTACTCTTCCCGATCGCGCTCAACCCTGCGCGGCCGATCGACAATGGCGCCAAGGCGATCGTCGCAGCGGTCCATCAAAAACCGGCGCCCCAAGTCGTGCTCGTGAACCTGCCCATCGAGCTGCTCAGCCTGTACGGTTGGTATCTGCTGCTCGACGACCCCGCGCACCCGCCGCCGAGCTCGATGCAACAGCTGTACGCCGGCGCATCCGAGGTGGTGGTCGAGCGCATCGACGCGAGCACGCTCGAGCTGCGACCGGCACACGGCTGGGGTGAGCTGCCGATCGAGCGCGTGTTTGGCTCGCCCTCGCGCATGCCGCCCACGGGCAGCGAAGTCACGCTCGGCGACATGCGCCTGCGCGTCCAGGCCAGCGCCGAGGACGGTCGGCCGATGAGCGTGCAGTTCCGCTTCACCTCCGCGCTCGAATCGCCCGAGCGGCTGTGGCTCGCCTGGAACGGCAGGGCTCCAGGACCCTGGCGGCCACCTGCCGTGGGTCAGCAGGCCGTGTTGCCCGCGCTGAGCATGTTCACGTCGCTGCCGCGCTGATCATCATTAGTTGAGCAGCCGCGGATCGAGCTCTTCCTCTTCCTCGATCTGCGTCGGCAGGAGCGTGATGTGCGTGTCCATGCGCGCGGCGAAGCGGTCCAGCAAACGCCGGTCCTCACCGCGCGCCTCGTCCGCGCAGAGCTGAGCGTGTTCGCGCAGCTGGATGAGCTCTTCCTCGCCGGCCGGAAAGAACAAGTAGTCGTCGCCCAGACCGATGGCCTCCACGAGCAGACGCCGCAGGGACGGCGGCGCGCAGCACCAGCGGCGCATCGCGTCGAGCTCGTCCAGCGGTACCACCACGTCTCGACTTTCTTCCTCCACCTGCACCGGACGCACGGCGCCCAGGTCGAAGGGGGTTCCGGACCAGTTCAGCACGCTGCCGCGCTCGCCGCAGCTCGGGCACTCCCACTCGACCGTGCCGCGGTCGGTGCGCGCCGCCATCAGCTGCGAGGCGCAAGCCTTGCGCCGCGACGGATTGGCGCAGCGCATCGGGATATAGCGCCCCTCGCCCTGCTTCATGACCGATCCCGCTTCGACCACCATTCCGAAGTAGCGAGCCAACCTGCCGCCGGCGCCGTTGACTGGCTGCCCTTCGGCGTCGAGGAAGTGCATGAGGTCGGTCACGTAGTTGCGAGGCACGTCAGCTAGTGTAGCCAAACAGTCGGCCACCGTGCACGACGAATGTTTTGCGGTCCAAAAACCGCGACGCGTCAACGCGTTTGTGCACCCGCACTGCGTTCTTGCACGTCGCCGGCGTCCAGCAGCGCATTGCACAGCGCTTCGATGTGGACTTGACGAATCGGAACGAGCGCACGTCCCTCGCGCGCGCGCAGCATCACCAGGCCAACGGGCAACCAATTCGGGCCCCGATACACGCTCAGCAGCCGTCGCTCGAAAGCTTCGGAGTTCGAGCTGCGCCAGACCGGGCTTTCTTGCGCCGCCGCATGTAATGCCGCGATCGTCGAGAGTTCCAGCGTCTCGGTCTTGTTGTCTTCCGGATGGCGGTCGAGCTCACGATCCCACGTACGCGAAGCTTCTTGCAGAAGCTCCGGCGTCGCTTCGACACCGTTCGAGTTGGCGGCGAGCGCGAGCTGGCCCCCGCGCATCAAGAACAAACAGCCGCCTTCCGAGCTGGTACAGCCGCGCACGAACTCGAGCGCCGCCTCGGCGCGAGCTTGTGCCGAGCTGCACTCGCGCAACTGGGTGTAGAGGGCGCGTGGATTGGGTAACGCGACTTGGTCGGCCATGGTTTCGAACAAATTATCATGACCTCCGCAAGCGCGAGAACCTCCGCGCCACGGTGTCAGGGCAGCGGACACACACCGACACCAATCCCGCCAACCCGGTTTGTCCAAGCCGGCGAGATGTTCTACAGAGCAAGCGTGTCACGCGTCGTGCTCGTAGATACCAATTCCCTTTTCTTTCGCGCGTTTCATGGCTTGCCCCCGATGCAGACCACGCGCGGTGTGCCGACGTCCGCGGTGTATGGGTTCAGCACGCTTGTGTTGAAACTGCTGCGCGAAGAGACGCCCACGGGCCTGGCGTTCGCGCGCGACGCGCCCGCCGCAACCTTCAGGCATGTCGAGTACAGCGACTACAAGGGAACCCGAGCGCCCTTGCCGAGTCCGCTCACGGCGCAGTTCGTCTGGCTCGATCGATTGCTCGATGCGCTCGGGCTACCGTGCTTCAGCGTGCCGGGCTTCGAAGCCGACGACGTGCTGGCCACGCTCGCACGCGAGCTGCGCGAGCAGGGCGAGCGCGTGCGCGTGGTCACCGGCGACCGAGATCTGTTCCAGACCATCTCGCCCGAGAGCGACGTGCTGTTCGTCGGCCGCCGCGCGCAGAAGCCGATCATCTACGACGAGGCTGCCGTCCTCGAGCGCTTCGGCCTCCCGCCCGCGCGCCTGCCGTCGTGGATCGCGCTGAACGGCGACCCCTCCGACAACCTACCCGGCGTGCCCGGCGTCGGCGCGCGCACGGCGACCCGCCTGCTGCAGCAACATGCGGACATGCGCGATCTG
>DATEOF010000457.1:0-30514 GCA_035274465.1 Polyangiales bacterium | reverse complement strand
TCCCTTAAACCTGCCCGTGCCCTTGCCCTATTCCGTGACCCACGCCCTCATCCAAGGGGAAGAAATGGTGGAAGCCCGGGCCCCTACACGTACCCCTCTGCAGCGTTTGTCGGTCGCTGCTAAAGGCTGTTCGCGAGCCGCAACGAGAGCCTTGAATGCGCTGATGCGCGAGCCTGGCGAGCCTCCAGACTAGTGCCGGCTACGCGCCAGGAGCCGAGCGTGATGCTCGATGTCCGCGGCAAACTCGCGCATCGACGGATAGCGTTGCTCCGGCCGCTTGCGCAGCGCGCGCAAGATCACCGCCTCCAGCTCGGGCGAGAGATCGCGGGCGATCGCCGGATCTCCAGCCACTGCACTCGGCGCGAGCGGCGGGGTCTCCACGATCGCCTGGCGCAGCGCGCGATTCGAACCACGCCGGTACGCGTAGGGCCTCACGCCGGCCACCGATTCATAGAGCAGCACGCCGAGCGAGTAGATGTCCGATGCGAAGCCCACGTCCTCGCCGTTGATCTGCTCCGGCGATGCGTACTCGGGCGTGAGCGGTCTACCGGTGAGGTGCGAGAGCTGCAAGTGCACGGGGATGCCGTCGACCAGCAGCTTGGCCACGCCGAAGTCGAGCAGCTTGGTCTCGCCGCCATCGGTCACCAGCACGTTCGAGGGCTTGAGATCACGGTGCACGATGCGGCGTTCGTGTGCGTGCGTGATGGCGTCGGCGATCTGCACGAACAGCTGCAGGCGCCGGCACAGGTCCGCATGCCGCTCGGCGCAATACACGTCCAGCGGCAAGCCTTCGACGTACTCGAGCACCAGGAACAGGCGTTCGTCCTCGGTCACGCCAGCGTCGTACAGGCGCGCGATGTTCGGGTGCGCGAGGGCGGCGAGCAGGCTGCGCTCGCGAGCCAGCCGCGTGGTCAGGTCCGCTCGCTCGGGCGTGGCGTGCGCGAACTTCAGCGCCACCCAGCGCTCGCTGGGCGCCTGCTCGTCGCGGGCCAGCCAAACCACGCCCATACCGCCGCTGCCCAGCCGGCGTCGCAACCGGTAGCGGCCGACGTGCGCATCCTCGCCGAGCGACTCGGAGATCCCGCTGCTGACGGCTGCATCATCCAGCTTGGGCAGCGTGGATAGCCCGCCGTGGCTGCTCGCCAGCGAGCGTGCGATCAGCTTGCGCAGGCGCGGTTTGACCGGCTCGAACTCCGGCCCCAGCTGCTCCACCCAACCCGCACGCCGCTCCGCCGGCAGCTGCAACGCAGCGTCCAACAGACGATTCAGCGTGGCTGCATGCACGGCGCCCATCTAGTGCTCTGCTGCCCTCAGGGTTCCAGCGCTTCCAGCAGCAACAGGCGAGCTTTCTCCCAGTCGCGGCGCACCGTGCGCTCGGTCACGTCCAGCACGGAGGCGATCTCGCGGTCGGTCATGCCGCCGAAGTAGCGCATGTGTACGACATCGACCAGGCGCGGGTCGTAGTCGGCCAGGCCGTCCAGCGCCTCGTGCACCTTCAGTACTTCTTCCTCGCCACCGCCGTCGCGCAGCGGGGCGATCTGGCTGCTCAGCTCGTCGTGTGGGCTGCCCCCGCCTCGGCGCTGCGCGGCGCGCTCGCGGATCGCGTCCACGATCACCGAGCGCATGACGCGGCTCGCGTAGCGGAAGAAATGTGCACGATGCTGGGCCGCGAGCTCGCTGCCGGCGAAGCGCAGATAGGCCTCGTGTACGAGCGCCGTGGTCTCGAGCCCCCCGGGGCCACCGCCCGGTTGCTGCCGCCGCAACCGCGCGCGGGCCAGGGCGCGCAGCTCCGGGTAGGCGGCCTCGAACACGGCCTGAAAGGCCTGCGGATCACCTTCGCGCGCGCGTCCGAGCAATACCGAGAGCCGACCCGCGTCGCCTGCGTCTTCCGCCATTGGACCTCACCTACCCCGGAATCATCCCCGGCACCGACCGGAGCCGCCCGTGGGCGATTTCACAGCCTGAGCGATATCGCCATTTCGCATGCCGCGCCATCCGGCCGCAGGCAGCTGCCGGCTGCCATCCGTATCGAAACGAGACAGCCCGCGACCGCATTGCGTACACTGTGCACCTCACTTCCTCGCATCGCCATCCAGTGCTAGGGGCTAGGACCATGAAACTACTTTGCAAGACGCTCGCCGTCCTGTGTCTGCTGCCACTGCTTGCAACTTGTGAACAGATCATCGGCCTGGAAGATCGGGTAAGGGTGGACGATGCCGGCCCGAACGGGACCACGGACACCGCGCTCTGCAAGGACTACTGCAAGGACGTGATGTCCAACTGCAAGCAGCCGAGCCTCGACGCGTACACCAGCGAGGACAACTGCCTGTCGATGTGCGCGTTCATGCCGCAGGGCAAGCCCGACGGCAGTGAGACATCCAAGAACACGGCCAGCTGCCGGGCGCACTACGCGTCCGAAGCGTCCAAGGTGGAGAGCGACACCAAGTTCTGTCCGGCTGCAGCTCCCGGCGGCGGCAGCCCCACGACCACGGATGCGGCCCGCTGCGGCGAAAACTGCGAAGGCTACTGCGGCCTCCACGCCGCGATCTGTCCCGACGCCAAGCAGTCGGACTGCGTGGCCAAGTGCGAGGCACTGCCCGACCCCGGCAAGTTCAGCGCCAGCACCGACTACCAGGGCGGCGACACGATCCAGTGCCGGATCGCGCATCTGACGGCGGCGGCGCAGGCCAAGCGCGACGGCATCGACCAGGAGCGCAAGGTTCACTGTGGCCATGCACTGCTGCGCGCGAGCCTCGGCGACCGGGAGCACTGCGACGTGCCCAACGGCACGGAGCCGAACTGCAAGGACTACTGCAAGCTGGTCATGCAGGCCTGCAACGAGCACAAGGTCTACGACGACGCCGCGCAGTGCGAGAACTTCTGCAACGGGGGCCTGGTCAAGGGGACGAACACCGTCGAGATCACGACCAAGGACGACAACGACAAAGACGTGAAGATGACGGTGCAGGACCAGACGCGCGACACGCTCGCTTGCCGCCGCTGGCACGGCTACTACGCCTTCAACGACATGGAAGTCGCCCACTGCCCGCACGCCGGGCCGACCGGTGACGGTCACTGCGGCATGACGATCTGCACGGTGTACTGCGACACGCTCCAGCGGGGCTGCAAGAAGCAATACGACAGCGAGTTCCCGATGGGACAATCGCAGTGCATCACGGCCTGCAAGGGCCTCAAGGGCGTGATGGACCTGAACATGGGTTACGACCTCAGCGCGGAGGAGGCCCGCACCGACACGCTGCAGTGCCGCTTCCGCCAGCTGGTCGACTCGTTCAACGGCGTGTCCGGCGCGTGCGAGCGAGCGTTGCCGAAGGGAACCTGCTCGAAATGAGCGTAAGCGGCGCACGCTGGCGCGAGCTCGCCTGCGCGCTCCCCGAGGTCGAAGAGAAGTCGCACTTCGGCCAGCCCGACTTTCGCGTGCGCGGCAAGATCTTCGCCGGCCTGTCGCCGGACGAGAAGCGCGGCACGCTGAAGCTGCCGCCCGAGCTCCAGGCGATGCTGCTCGACGGCAAGCCGCAAGCGTTCTCTCCCGCGGCGGGCGCCTGGGGTCGAAGCGGCTGGACTTACGTCACCCTGGCGAAGCTCGAAGCGGGCGCCGCGCCCGAGCTGCTGCGCGAAGCCTGGCGCCAGGTCGCCCCGAAGAAGCTGCTCGCCGCCTCGCAGCCAGCAGCTGCAGCCAAGAAGCCGCGTAAGAAGCGCTAGCGGCGCATGTTGGTGGCGCCGGACGTGGTCACGTATGCACCGTGGGGCCACTGGCGGTAGTACTCGGCCTTGATCAGCGGGCCGCCGCGGTCGTCGAACTCGCCGGTGGGCGTGCCGTAGACCTTGACCAGCGAGCCGACGTTCAGGCGTTCGCCGCCGCTCGAGTCTTCGGGACGGAGCTTGATCGACGTCGAGAACGGTCCGCCTTCGCGCTCCGAGATGGTCACGCGGCACGAGCTCTCGAACTGGTCGCTGCACAGGTGGCGCGGCTGGTGGAAGCGGAGATCCAGCGCCAGCTGCACGCCGCCGTCAGCGTCGCGCTTGGCCGAGGTCACGACCCCGAACCAGCCGATGTGGCGCTGCTCGAAGGCCTTGGGGTCGCGCCGTACCTCCTCGTAGCTCACGTCGGCCGCGTGCTCGTAGAACGGCTCCTCGTCGTCTGTGGGCACGTACTCGCGCCCGTAGCCGTAGTTACTGCCGCCGCAAGCGGCCAGAGCCAGTCCCGCGCATAGCACCCACTCCCTCGCGATCGCCATGAGCTCGCCTCCTCGCGCGATTTGTACAGCGCGCGAGGAGACCTGACGAGCCCCGAAACTGTAATGTTTACGCTGTTTACGCGGATGGGCGGTCCGAACGCGGGCCCTGGGTCCGCTGGCCCTCGGGCAAGACCGACATCGGGTCCTGCACGAAGCCCTGCAGCTCCTCCGAGATGCGCCGCAGGTAACCCTGCTTGATGTGGAACGGCATGAACGCGGCCTTGAAGCCGTTCAGGATCACGCGTGCGATGTCCTTGGCGCCGAGGCCCATCTCCTTGTGGCAGAGCCAGAGCTCCTTGGAGACGGTGGTATCGGTGATCAGCCGGTTGTCGGTGTTGACCGTCACGCGCACCCCGAGGTCGTGATACAGCTTGAGCGGGTGCGTCGAGATCGATGCCACCGCGCCGGTCTGAACGTTCGACGAGGGGCAGCACTCGAGCGCGATGCGGTGATCGTTCACGTAGTGCAGCAGGTCGCCTGCCTCGCGCAACCGGCAGCCGTGGCCGATGCGGTGGGCGCCACAGACGTGGATGGCCTGCGAGATCGACTCCGGACCGAACGCCTCACCCGCGTGGATGGTGCAGTTGATGTTGTTGTTGCGGATCAGCTGGAACGCTTCGCGGTGATGCTTGGCCGGGTGGTCGTACTCGGCGCCGGCCAGGTCGAACGCGACGATGCCGCGGTTCTTGTACGCCACCGCGAGGCGAGCCATTTCCAGCGAGGACTCGGGCGAGATGTTGCGGATGCCGCAGATGATCACGCTCGATTCGATGCCGTGGTCCTTCTCGGCCTGGCGCAGGCCCGCCAACACGGCTTCGACCACCGCGGTCATGCGCAGCCCCTGCCGCGCGTGCAGCATCGGCGCGTAGCGCACCTCCATGTAGCGCACGTTCTCGCGCGCGGCGTCCTGGGCGAGCTCGTACGCGCTTCGGAAGAGCGCGTCCTCGGACTGCATCACGGACAGGGTGATCTCGAACGCCTTCAGGTACTCCACGAGTGAACCCGTGTTCTCCCCGCAGTGCATCGCGCGGCGCAGACCCTCGGGCGTATCGGCCGGCAGCCGGATGCCCTTCTGCTCGGCGATCTCCAACATGCTCTCGATCCGCAGCGAGCCATCCAGGTGAACATGCAGATCGGTCTTGGGCAGCTTCTCGAAAACAGCCAGCGGTAGACTCATCGTCTGATTGTAGCCCGCTCTAGCCGTTGCGGCCCCTGCGCTGTCGTCCCACACAAACGCACTAGTCGGCGGGCCAGCCTAGCTTTCCCAACACCTCGTCCAGCTGCTTCGGCGCGACGCTCACCACCGTCGGCATGCCGCCCTGCAGCCCCAAGCGCTGCAGCAGGTCGACCCCGCTGTCGAACCGCGCGGCCACGGTGAGCGCGTTCTCGTCCAGCACCACCGAGATCAGCGCGCGCTCCTGCCCGAGCAGCAGCAGCACGGTCTTGTCGTACGGCGCGTGCGACACCGGCACCCGCACGAACGCGATCTCGTTCTTGATCTCGTAGCTGCGCGCGATGCGCCGCGCCTCTTCCTCGCGCGCGTGCAGCGCCTCGGAGGCGCGCTCGATCGTGCGGTAGAGCGAGAGGTCCGCGCAGCCGTCGGCCAGGAACTTCACGATCAAGCCGCGAAGCGCGTCGTCGCGCGGCCTCGCTCGCAGCGCGCGATCGAGCACGTTCGCGCGCTCTGACGGCTTGCCCAGTCGCGTGTCCACCGCGCGCGCGTCGTCATCGGCGCCCGGGTACGGCTCGACGCCCGCGCGGATCCACTTCGCCGCCGAGCACAGGCCATCGAAGTCGGTGTGACAACAGATCGTGTCGACCACGCCCGCCGCCGCCACGCGCTCCGGCGTGACCATCTCCGGACAGGCGCCGTGCTCGGCCTTGGTTCGCAGCACGAAGCGCGGATCGTGCGCGTAGGCAGCGTGCATCTGGTGATCGTGGTGATCGATCCAGATCGCCAGTCGATCACCCAGACCGTCGATGAACGGCTTGGTCGTGGTCTCGAAGCTCGCACCCGACGTGCCCGCCGCGAACGCGATGTCCAGCACCACCACGCGCCCGGGTAACTCCGAAGCCTTGGGCAGCTTGCGCGGTGTGCCAAATACGATGCGCGGAAACGTCATGCGCCCACAAGATGCCCCACGAGGCTGGGTGCCGCCAGCCCCTCCTCACCACGGTGTCACTCACTTGCCGTGAGGAGCGCCCATCGGCGGATGCCCGGGCGGCATGCCAGGCATCGCCCCGTGAGGCATTCCAGGCATCATTCCGTGCGGATCTGCCGCTGACGGCTTCTCTGGCTTCTTCGGCTCGGTCTTGCTGGCCGGCGCTTCCTCGAGGCCGACCACCATCGCCGCGTCCTGTTCGACCTCCTTGGCGGTCGAATCGTAGACGGTCACCCAGCCGCGCGTGGTCTCGGTGCGCGCGTAGTAGTGTGCAGTGCCGTTCTCCTCGACCTTCACCAGCTCGAGCTCAGCGTTCGGCTTGCCTTCGACCTTGTAGTCGATGCGCAACACCGGCGTGATCTCGCCGCCGGTAGTCTTCAGCTCCGAGCCGGGCTCCGCGTTGCGCGGCAGGAAGTCGCGCGCACGCACCCGCGATACGCGCGAAAACCAGTTGCCGTACAGCTCGTTGCGCTTGGCGGGCGCCGAGGCGTCCACCCACTGCGCCTTGTCCGCCAGCTTGCGATCGCGCTGCAGCAACTTCTTCTTGGTGCCGCGCACCTCGACCGTGACTTCCTCCACGTCGGTGTTGGCGAAGCCGTGCAGGTCGGTCTGCATGAACTTGAACTGGGCCGACTGCAAGTCGGACACCACGTCGTCGTTGAACAGGTACGCCGACTTGCTCTTGGCGTCGCGCACGTAGCGCTGGCCGGTGCCGAACGTGCGCGCACCCGCCTCGAGCTCCAGCTGCTTGCCGGCGCACGACAGGTCGATCGTCGTGTCGACCTTGTCGAAGCCGAAGTCCGCCAGCTTCTCCTTGGGCAAGTTGCCCAGGCCCTGCGCAGCCTTCAGCGGCGTGAGCAGCTTCAGGTAGTCCTTGAACGCGGCGTTGGCCAGGAACACCTTCGGCTTCTCTTCCTCGGGCTTGGCAGGCTCGGGCGCAGGCGTCTCGGCCACCCCGCCGTCCGCCTTGGCTTCCGGCTTGGGCTTGGGCTTCACCTTTTTCTGCACCGTGATCCAGTACAGCGTCTCGTCCTTCTGACGCTGCGGCTCCACGCTGACGGTGGCGTTTTCGGTGTCGAGCTTCAGCTTCTGCAGATCGCCCTCGCGGCACTCGGCCACGGTCACCGAACCCGGCGCCTCTTCGGCCTCCGGATCACGCGTCCACGTCTGATAGGCCAAGCCCAGGCCGAATATCGCCAGCAGGCCATGCACCAGCACCGCTTTCATGAGCTCACCTCTCCACCACGACGCCGCCGGCGCGACACCCACACCCCGAGGCCCAGCAGGGGCAACGGCACGGCGAAGGTGGTCGCGTAGAACCACAGCTTGTCTTTGTCGCGGCTGTGCTCGATCGGGATGTCTTCCTCGGAGCTGACCTCGGCGTTCAACTCTTCGTTGCCGATCAACCAGGCCAGCGAATCGATGAACAACATCAGGTTGCCGTTGTTGCTGGCCAGCTTGTCCGTCATGAAGTCGCCGTCGCCGATCACGACCGCGCGACCTTCAGCGCCGCCCTTCTCGCTCAGCGTCACGGCGGCCACGAGGTTCACGGTCTCCTCCGGCTCTGCTGTGTCGCGCTCGAAGTTGCCGTTCACGTCGCGGTAGAAGTCCGCGGTGCTACGCAACGGGAAGGTGACCGACGGCTTGGGCTCGACGTTCGCTGCCGGCGCCTTCTCCAGCCCGACGGCGCCCACGAAGATCGACGCCACCTCCGCCTGGTACTTGCTGGCGGTCGTCACGGTCGGGTGCGACGAGTACTTGTTCGTGAACACGACCGTCCGATCGGTGTTGTCGAACTTGCGGCGCATGTGGCTCTTGTTGCTGGCGAGCGTGCCCGCCTGACGCGCGACGCCCAGCCCGGCGAGCAGGGGGTCGAGGCCGTCCTCGGCGTTCGGATCGACCATCAGCAACAGGCGGCCACCCTTGCGCACGTAGGAGAGCAGCGAGTCCGCCTCCTCGGGCAGGAACTTCTCGCGCGCGCCCATCACCAACACCGCGCCCGAGCCGTCGGGCACCGCGTTGGCGAGGCCCTGCGCCATGCCGAGCTTGTTGGTCTTCACGTTCAAGCGCTTCCAGACCTCGTCCAGCACCTTGGTGCCTTCGCCACGCTCGGCGTCCTCGGACTTGCTGTTGCGCTCGCCGTGGCCGACGGTCAACTGCACCGAACGCTCGGGTTGCGCGAGCTTGGTGAAGTTCTGCTGGAACAGCCCATCCAGCTTGCGCAGCTGCGCGCGCGCCTCGGTGAGCTCGTTGCCGATGCGCATCGACTGCGCCTTCTGCTTGTCGCCTTCACCCTGCAGCAGCAGCACCGAGCCGTTGCCGCTGACCCTGTGCTTGCGCGCCAGCTCGGGTACGAGCGCCGCATCCATCACCTCGTACTTGAACTTCGGGTTGGCCTTGGCCAGCCCCGCGAAGTACGGCTCGAGCTGGGCGAGCACGTCGTCGGTCTTGCGGTAGAACAGCAGGGCCTTCACTGGCGCCTGCAGCTTGCCCAGCATTTTTTTGGTCGAGGCGCTCGGCTCCGTGGTCTTGAAGTAGCTCACGTCGCGCCGCACGTCGCGCGCGGTGACCACGTAGTTGATCGAGAGCAAGAACACCGTGGAGAGCGCCAGCGTCAAACCGGCGTAGGCCGCCGTGCGCACGCGCCGCAGCTCGACCGAAGCGGCGATCGGCATGCGCGCGTAGACCAGCTCCATGAACAGGGTCGCCGAGAGCGAGACCACCAACACCGCCGGCCAGAGCACGGTCAGGACGGTATTGAGCTTGCTGCGCGTCTCGTCGGCCACGCCGAACATGTTCAACGCCGCGTCGGTCGACAGCGCGTAGAGCACGATCGCACCGGCCACGCCGAGGTACGCCATCAACAGGCGCTGCTCGACGCCGCGCACGTCGCCGGAGGAACGGCTCCAGGACAAAAGGCGCAGGCCGAGCGCCGAGAGCAGGAGCAACACGCCCAGGCTGCTCACGGCAGTGCGCATGCTGCCTTCGCCGAACACGCGCTCGCCGATCAGCAGGGCCAAAAGGGCCGCTACGATCAGCACGCTGCCGAGCACGTTGGATGTCTGCTGCTTGTTCATTGCCACCTCTGGCTCTGCACGACGCGCGTGGCAGCCAACAACGCCAGGTACGTGACCGACACGTAGTAGATCACGTCCGACAGCTGCAGCAGGCCGCGCATCGAGGGGAAGAAGTGCTGCTCGTAGAGCGAGAAGTGCGCGATGACCGTGCCGAGCGGCGGATCGACCACGCGCGACAGGGCCCAGGTCAGGAACAGCACGAAGATGAATACGGTCGCCAGTACGCCGGCCATGATCTGCGTGCGCGCCAGCGTCGAGCCGAGCACACCCAGCGACAGCACCGCCGAACCCACCATCAACAGGCCGAAGTAGCCGGAGGCGATGTGGCCGAGCGAGACCTTGCCGTTGACGAAGATCAGCGCGGGCAGATACACGCTGGCCAGCACCAGCAGCGACAACACCACGAACGCCGAGATGAACTTGCCGAGCACGATCTCGACCTCGCGCACCGGCGACGTGAACAGCAAGACGAGTGTACCAGCCTGGCGCTCTTCGGCGAACAACCGCATGGTCAACAGCACGGCCGCGACCGTGGTCGTGCCGCTCGAGTCGCGCAGGAAGTCGATCAACACCTGCGACGACAGCTTGGCGCCGGTGCCGAGCGCACGGGTGTTGAACATCAGGCCCTGCACGAGCAGGGTGGCTGCCGCGATCAGGTAGAAGCTGGGCGTGCGAAAGTACCCGCCGAGCTCGCGGCGGGCGATGATGCCGATGTTGGTCATGGACGTGCCTCGCTGGGAGGAGTGCTGCTGGGGCGCGGCGTCCCCGCTGGATCAACCGAGCGTCCGCCGCTCGAAGCTGCAGTCGCGGCGCTCGACAGCTGTAGGAACAGCGCCTCGAGGCCGGTCGACTCGCTGTACATCGCGTGGAGGCCCAACCCGGCCTGTACCACCGCCCGCGCCACCGCCTCGCGCTGGGCATCCTCGACGTGCAGCGAAGCCTTGACGGCATCCGCCCCGTCGGGCTCGATGCTCAGCACGCGCGCGCCGGACACCGAGTCGATCGCGGCCTTGAGCCCGTCCAGCGTGCCGCGCACCTCGAGCTGCAGGGTGCGGCGCGACGACAACTTGGCAGCCAGCTCTTCTTCGGTACCCTGTGCCGCCAGCTTGCCCTGATGCATGACCAGGATGCGGTCACAGGTGGCCTCGATCTCGGTCAGGATGTGCGTGCTCAGCAGGATCGTGTGCTCGCCGCGCAGCTCGCCTATCATCTTGCGCATCTCGACGATCTGCACCGGATCCAGGCCTTGAATCGGCTCGTCCAGAATCAGCAGCGATGGCCCGTGGATGATCGCCTGCGCGATGCCGACGCGCTGGCGGTAGCCGTGCGAGAGCTGGCTGATTTGCGCCCGCGCCACCTCGCGAAGCGAGCACAGGACGACCGCGCGATCGCGGCGCTTGGCGAGCTCGGCGCCCGACAACCCGCGCAGCCGCCCGGCAAACTCCAGGTACTCGTGCACGGTCATCTCGGGATACAGCGGCGGGGTGTCCGGCAGGTAGCCGATGAAGCGCCGAATCTCGTGCGGGTGCGTGACCACGTCCAGGTCGCGCACCCGGATGCGGCCGGAGGTGGGCAGCAGCAGGCACGACAGCAAGCGCAACGTCGTGCTCTTGCCCGCGCCGTTCAGCCCGAGGAAACCGATGCACTCACCCTCGCGGATCTCGAAGTTCAGGTCCGAGACCGCACAGTGCGCGCCGTAGTACTTGGATACCTTGTCGACGACGATCATTTGGAAATTTCGCCCGCTGAGCTAGCAAAGTCCCGGCGCACTCGTCAAACACCCGCTTCTGCCGGCTAATCGGGCGGCGACGGGCTTAACTCGCACCCCTCCATGGCTATTCCCCACCCCTCGCAGCTCCTCACCCCCCGGCAACGCCTGATTCTGCGCTCGAGCCTGGCGATCGCCCTGCTCTCCAGCACCTACCTGCTCCTGCTCTGGACCGGCGGTCTGCCGAGCACGCTGCGCCCGAAGGCCCAGTGTCCGCCGCTACGGACATCGGCCGAGCCGGGTTGCCCGGCGTGCCCGTCGGGTCCGGCGAGCGCCGCACCCCGAGCCGCGGCGGCGACCGCGGCCCTCCCGCCGGAGCCGGGAATGGTTGGCGAGAACCACTATTCTGTGTGTGAAGCTACCAGCGGCGAGCCGATCGTCCGCGTCTTGCAGCTGACGGCGGAGGCGCCCGCGCTCGCGGTGCACTGCGGGCCCAGCGTGCACGTGTTCGCGTTCGACCAGGGCCAGCCCCGGCGCATCGCGCGCTTCAACGGCCGCGGGCCGGATCGCGGCCTCACCGAGCAGGCGGGTGCGCTGCTCGTGCTGGACTTCAGCGGCGACGGCGCGAGCGATCTGATCATCGGCACCTTCCGGCGCAACGAGCAGGGCAGCCCGCACAGCGGAGCCTTGTATCAAGTGTTGCGGCTCGCGAACGGAGGCTTCGGTGAAGTGCGGGCGCTGGCCCCGTTCGCGGTGGGCGGCGTGGCCGCGATCAGCCTGCCCGCGCTGCACACGGGCGGCGCGAGCGATCTGGCCGTGTTGCGGGTGGACGATGCACGGGTCGGACGCAGCAACGAGGTGGTGCTGCTGCGCGGCGGCCCGGCGCCGGTGAAGGTGAGCTCACTGCCGGCCGGCGTGGGCATGACGCAGATCGCCGCGACCGATCTGGATCTGGACGGCAACGCCGATCTGATCCTCGCCGGTGCGGGCCGCGCGGCGGACGTCGTGTACCTCGACGGGCGCGGCCAGCCGCTGCGCCGGACTGCGCTCGATCCCGGCCCGGTGCAGGCGGCGCTGGTGGCCGACCTCGACGGCGATGGCCACGACGATCTGGTCATCGCGTCCGACGAATCCCGCGTGATCCTCGCGCGCAGCGGCAGCACGGCGATCGCGAATCCGCTCGCGCTACCACAGGGTTTTCACGTCCTGCACGCGACGGACTGGAACGGCGACGGGAAGATCGATCTGATCGGTCAACACGAGCAGAGCCTGCTGGCGATGATCCAGACCGATAAGCTGAAGTTCGAGCGCACCGAGCTCGCGACGTGGCCGGACCAGGAGCTGCGCGTCCACGGCGCGCTCTGGAGCGGCCGGGAGGCGGGGAGCGATCCGAAGGGCCGTCCAGGCGCGCTGGTACTGATCGCCAGTCCCGTCCAAGCCCGCGGGCAGGTCGAGCTCCTGGTCTCGCGCCAGGTCCCGTGGGTCGTGGGCAAGCTGCGCAATACAGCGATTCCCGATGCACCGCTCTCGCTGCAGCTGTCGCTGCCGTGAGCGCGCGACCGAGCGTCGACATGTGGGCGGGAGCGGGCCTGCTGACACTCGCGTTCACGCAAGGACGGCTGCGATTCGTACGCTCGCGATCACTCTGAGCGCTTTTACACGCCGCGTTGGCTGGCCACGAAACGCAAAACGCCCGGCGGCCAAAATCCCGCGTTGCAACGCCAACCTAGTTGTGTATGAGTAGCGGGGCATGCGGTGGGGCGCGTGCAGAGGGGAATGGCGGGCAAGTCCTCGTGGCTTCGGAGCGCACGATACAGCCGACATGTGGACCGGCGCTGAATTACGCAGCTGCCGGGCCGAGCCCACGACCCGTCGTCCGGCGGGATCGCCCGAGTAGCGTGCGGCGCCGTCGAGCCACGATGGAGGCGAACACGCTGACCGCTTCCACGTACATGGCTGCGCTGGGCGCGGCGAGCGATGGCGTGTTGATGATCGATCGCGAGGGCGTGATCCTCTACGCCAACCCGGCCGCCGAAAGTTTCTTCTGCGACGAGGGTCTGCAAGGCCAGTTCGTCGCCGACCTGACTCCGCTCGATCGACGTACACTGAGCGGTGTGTTTCGGGCGCTACGCCGCACGCGTCGCTGGTCCGGTCGCCTGTGCGTGCGCAGCGCGAGCCCCGAGCTGGACGTGACTGTGCAGCGTGTTGCATCCGACCCGAATGACACGCGTCGCGAGGATCACTACTGTGTGATTTTGCACGGCGCCGCGCGCATCGCGCAGCAGCTGACCGAGGGCCCGCGCCACGAGCAGGCCGAGAAGCCGAGCACGCTTCAGCGCGTGGCCTCCGAGATCGCGCACGACTTCAACAATCAGATCGCGGTCATTTTGAACTACACGTTCGTGCTGCTGCGGCACATGCCCGATGGCAGCCCGCTCAAGGCGCACGTGGCCGAGATGCAAGCGGCAGCTTGGCGGGCGTCGCACGTGGCCCAGGCCATCCACCGCGCGCTGGTCACGCCCCAACAGGCCGCGCTCAGCTCTGGGGAGTAGCAGCCTCTGGTTTGCGCCAGAAGGCCTTGCCGCCGATCGCGCGGCAGGTGTAGCCGGCGTCGATACGCTGGGCCTCGGGGTTGACCGGGCACTCACCCAACTCGTAGCGCTCGATGATCGGCGCGCTGTGGTGAACCTCGCGCGGTTCGCCCGCTTGCGTGCAGGGCGAGGCACAACCGGCGAAGCGCTCGTGCTCCACCTCGAGCACGAGCACCGACGCCTGGCCTGCCTGCTCGACCCGGAAGGCACCGGCCTTCTCGATCGCGCCCTGGGCTTGCTCCTGGGCCGCCTTCGCCGAAGCGCGCCAGTCGAAGTGGCCCTGCGCGTCGAAGGCGAAGCGGTCGGTGTCGGCGGCGCCGCTCACGGCCCAGTACTCGACCCAGGTGCCGCGCAGATCTTCGCCTGCAGCTGATGGCTGCGAGGCCGGCGCGGCCGGCGTGGTCGGCTGCGCGCTCTGGGGCTGACTCGCGCAAGCGGCGAGCAGCGCGACCAGCAGCGCGGCGGAGGATTTGACGAAGGAGTGCATGGATCTCACATGTGCACGCGTCGTGCGTTGGCAGGCGGCTTCCAGGTAAACGTCGAGTCGGGCACGTTGGTATTGAACTTGAGCTGGCTGAAGTCGAAGCGGTTGCGATTGCCGCTGGCGTCGATGATCACCAACCGCCGCACGAGGCCGCGCAGGCTGGCGGAGGTCTCCACGTAGAACAGCAGGCGGTCGAAGCGCGGGTTCGGCTTGCGCGGCTTGAGCTCGAGCACCTGGCCCGCCGGGTAGCCTTCCTTCGCGGCGTCCAGCAGCTTGAACTCGAAGTCGTCGGCGAGCTTGCTCGTGCCCATGAGGAACGCCATGGCTTGAGGTAAATCGGTCTCGTTGAACTTCTGTTCCAAAACCTGGCCGTTATCTCCGGGCTCCTCGCCGGGCTCGTAGAGCGTGATCCTTCCGGCCCCCGCCACGATGATTTTGCCATTGGGCTTGGCGTAATCCATGCGCATTCTGCCGGGCTTTTTGAAGGTCACGTGGCCCTGGCTGCGGTCCGTGCGGTCGTAGACCTTGTTTACATAGGTCTGGAAGAAGCTGGCGCTCAGGTCCCGGGTCTGGTCGTAGAACGACTGCACCGTCGCCGCGACCTGACGCGCCGGATCCGCCGGGGCAGCAGCGGGCTTGGCGGCGTCCTGGGCGGAACTGACACTGGCGACAGCGCAGGCCAACGCGACGAGCAGGTGCCCGAGGGCGGGTCCGTTCCGGTTCGGTGTATCGCTAGCCAAAGGGGCCTCCGTATGTTTCGCATTCATGACGACGACTGACACCCGACGGTTTGGCGCTATAGACCATTCAGTGCTGGGTTGCACGCATACAGCCGACGTGAGTCATTGCGGGAACGTTGGCCACACGCTTATGCTCGGCGGACTTGCGCTGTTGCGCGCTTGCTTGGACTGGGGACGCTGCAAGCACACACGCGGACGGAGGCTCGAATGGAGAAGATCACGCGCAAGCTCGATCCACACTTTCAGATCGAACGGCTGGAGAAACGTCACGTCGCTCTCAAGGAGCAGATCGCGGAGCTCGACAGTCATCGTTACTTGACCGTGGCGGAGCAGTTGTTGGTCCACGAGCTGAAGAAGGAAAAGCTCGCGACCAAAGATCTGCTCGTCGGATTGCGCCGGCGCGTGGACAGCGATTGAGCGCGTGCGCGTTCACGGGGCCGGTTGTCCCGACGCGTAACTCATGCTGAGGGCAACCTCGGCGAGCGTTTGATCGAGCATGCCGCGCTGAGCATCGGTGAGTGCGTCGCCAGTAGCTGCGACTGCGCTCGCCGCCAGCGCGAGCTCGTGTGCGGCTTCGGGGTAGTCGTACAAGCGGTAGGCAGTCATGCCGCGCAGGTAGTGGAACTTGGCGCGCTCACGCAGGCTCATGCTCGTCGTATCGAGTGCGAGCTGCGTCAGCCACGCCGAGGCCGCCTCGTAGCGCGCGTCGCGGTACAACGTCCCAACAGTATCCAGGTCCTTCGCGATGCTCGTGCACGCAGTCAGCGGCGCGAGCAGCGCGAGGACCAAACAAGCCGGTCGGACAGCAGCGAGCCGCATCGTCGTCACGACGATGCGGGAACGCCGGCAATATGGAAAGTGCCGAAACGATAGAGCCAGTCCCAAAACCCCGGACCGAGGGATGGATTCTGGGACCGGCTCCGTTCCGACAGAAGGAATGCGAAGTAAGCAGGCTAAGGAGAAACAAGAAAGCGAGCTAAGCGGACAGGCTAAGGAAGCTTGGCAAGCAAGGCAGGTAAGCTAAATCGGCAAGCAAGCGAGCCACACACGCGGTGTGGGTTAAGCGTTGACCTGCCTTAGTGCAAGCTCGATGCCAGCCCTTGATCGTCAGACGTAAACCCGTATGATCAATGCAGTTTTCAACGTCGCCCCGAGCCCGGATCAGCGCCTTGCACAGGAGGTGTGCAGTTGGCCAATGACAATCGTGTCGTGGTAACGCGTCGCCAGTTCACAGCGCTGCACAGTGGCCTGACGCGCGCTCGATCACTCACCCCAGACTCGTCGAGCGGCTGAGCTATGATGCCCCCATTCCGTGGGAATGACGCGGCCATGAATGCTCACACATGTATGGCATGCGGATCCGACGTCGACGACGACGCCGTGCGCTGCAAGGTTTGCGGGGCCGATCGCGATCCAGAGGTGCTCCACGAAGGCAGCGACGTGCGTCTGGAAGTGGAACGTTTGGGCGAAGCGCTGCCCAACAAAGACTTGAGCCTACCCGCAGGTCGCTGGGGTCGCGCGAGTGAGCATCCGCGGCCGGATCCCGAGGGTTTGCGCGCGTACAAGCACATCTTCGAGGCCGAACCGACGCGCGTCGAGTCGGAACGTCCACCCGCCGCGCAGGAAAGCGAGGCGGCGGCCGAAACCCCGCGCGTGGAAGCGCCGCCCGCAGCTGCGGCCACGCCGCCGAGCCATGGCGAAGACAGCGGTCCGCGCGCGGTCGCGCCCCACGAGGAAGTGTCACTGGCCTCGCTCGTCACTCCGCCGACGGAGGTGCGTCACGGGACCGGTGGACATCCCGCCGCATTGGTGCGGCCACCCGTGCTGGCCTCCGAAGCCCTGCAGCGCGACCTAACCCCGGCCGAGCCGTCGCCGCGTTTGCTGCGATTCTGGTGCCCCGTGCTGGGTTTGCTGGGTGTTTGCGCGACCTGGTTTCTCACGCACGGGCGCGGGCTGGGCGCGCCCTTGTGTGGCGCTTTCGCGGCACTGGCGCTGCTTGGGTTGCCGCGCATGGGCTACTCCGCGCGCGCGGGCGCGGTGGCGACTGTCGCGGCTACGGGTTTGGCGCTCGTGTTGTGGGCTGACGAAGGCACCGAAGCCGGCCCCCGGGCGGTGGTGCTGACGCTGGCGGTGACCCTTCTCGCCACGGGCCTGCTGTTCCGGTCCTGGCACCGCGCCTCGGTGCTCTCCCGCTTCATGGTCGCGCTGGGAATCCTGCTGGGCGTGAGCTTTCTGTGGATGAGCGAGGCGTTCAACCAGCTCACGCTGTTGGATACGACATGGCAGTCGTGGGCGCCGATCTTGATCGCACTGCCGTTTGGAATTTTGCTGATGCTGTCGCTCCTGGTGTTCATGAACGCGCGCACCACCGCGGGCGCCGGCGCATGGGCGTGCTTCGTGCTGCTCTGGTACGCGCTACACGCGACCGTCGAGATGTTGCACGCGGTTTGGCCAAAAGACGCCGAATCGCCCGATTTCTCGCGGGTGGACCTGCAGACGTTGTTGGCCTGGGGCAGTGCGCCGATCTTCTCCGCGCTCCTGACGCTCGCCCTGGCACAGCTGATCGCCTCGGCGCTCGCGCGCTCGGCCGGAACCGGCCCGGCGCGGCGGACGGCGTACTTCGAACCCAGCCATTGATCAGGGTTTGAAACTCAGTGCAGATCCATGGTTCCGCCGGCTTCGAAGTAGCCGTGCCAGAACTCACAGGCAGCTCGCCCAAGAGCGTGACCTGCGCGCGGCGGGTCGATCAACACCAGGTGCCGATCCGCGTCTACCGTGTAGCGCGGCCACTCGACACCGCCCGCGCCGTTCGGATCGCCACGCAGTGCGAACTGCTTCCAGTAGCGCTGCACAGCCGCGGTGAGCGCAGCTGAGGGCGGCACTGCATCGTAGTAGTAGCTCATGATGTTGTCGCCGAAGACGTAGTCGAGCTCCTGCGCGTGCAGCGCGCTGCCTTGTTCGAAGCTGTAGAGAAACACGCTCGCGCCGTGCCGGCTCGCCAGGCGCGCGAGGTTGCGCGTCGGGCAGGTAAATGCCGCATCGGTCACGAGCCGGATGTAGACTTCGCCGGCCTGCTCGTCGGTCCGGGCGGGGTAATACTTGGCGACCTGGTCGGCCTTGCTCCCGAAAGTGGCTGCCAGGATGCGAGTGAGCTTCTCGCGGTTGTCGAGCTTTGCGGCACCCAGGCGCTGAAACAGGCCCCACTCGCGCGCGTTGGTGCCGATGATGATCGGCGAGAGCGCGGCGTTCGAGTCCATCAGATGCTCGACCGTGTCGGGCAACACGCCCCCCGGCCCGTCGATGGTGGGCCGCCAGCCTGCGCCGAACTGGCCGCGCGTGACACCCCACTGCACGAGCTCCTCGACCGACTTCTCGCGCAAGCAGCCGAGCACATCGGACGCGCCTGGACACAACTCGCTCGCCAGGTCTCGCCCCATTGCGTTCGCCTCGGACTTGTCCTGCACCGCATAGGCGTCGCTGGTGCATGCACCGCTCTCGATGATGAAGCGCTGCGCGAGCGTGGCGCTCGATGGCGCGACCCAGTGCAAGCAAGCGCTGATCGCCCCGGCGGACTCTCCGAACAACGTCACGTTCTTCGGCTCGCCGCCGAAAGCGGCAATGTGATCGTGCACCCAGCGCAGCGCCAACTGCTGATCGCGCAGACCATCGCTGCCCGCCGGGGCCTCTGCGCGCGTCGCATCCAGCGCCGGATGCGAGAAGAAACCGAGCGCCCCCAGGCGATAATTCAGCGTCACGACCACCAAGCGATTGGCCGACAACGCCTTGGCATCGTACTGGCTGCTGCCGCCCGACACGAAGGCCCCACCGTGGATGAACACCATGACGGGCAGCGGCTCGGTCACGGCGGCCGGCGTGTACACGTTCAGCGAGAGGCAGTTCTCGCTCTGCATCTGTTGCGGCGAGAGCACGGGGTCTTGCTGCGGACACGCATCACCAAACTGCGTCGCCTCGAGAGTCCCACCCCAGGCATCCGCCGGCACGGGCGCAGAAAACCGCAATAGCCCGACCGGAGGCTTGGCGTAAGGAATCCCCAGGAACTCCCGAGTCCCCTCCTCGAGTTGACCGTGCACCGCCCCGAGCTCGGTGTGCACGAGCAACTGCGCCTCGACCTGCCCGGCATGCGCAGCAGCGCCGGACCCAGCGTGCGCAGCGCCCTCACCGGCCCCCACCGCGCTGCAGGCGCCGACCACCAAGGCGCAGGACGCGCTGGCGAACAATCGGCAAGAACGAGACGGCCACATCGCGCGCATGGTGCCTCAGCTGCGCTCCCAGGCAAGCCGTGTGGGTACTATTCCATCCCGCTCATCGCAAACATGCAGCCCCAGTGTCGGAGCTCGGGCAGGTACAAGCACGCCTGCTCGCGATGGCCCTGATCCGCACCGCAGTTTCGATCGTCGACGCATTCATCGTCACAGGTTCGGCAGACGAACTGGGTATCCTGGACCGAACCCACGAACCGGGTCGACGGGCTGCAGTAACTCGGTTCGGGACAATCGGCGTCCGTCCGACACTTGGCAGGCACGCAGATGTTCGCGTCCCCTGCGCCATTGCAATAACAGATGGAACCTTTGGGACAGTCCGCATCCGCAATGCATGCATCGTACGTGCAGCGCAAGGACATCTTGCCGCGCGTGCCCCAATAGGAAGCGTAGTACTTGCAACGCCCGTTCCGCCCCTCGACACAATCCGCATCGCTCTGACACAAGGGCTGGTACAGCTCCGGAGTCGCCACTTCGCCAGCCTCCCGCACGTCATCGCAGCCATCAGCTGCACGATGCAATTGAGGCTGGCGCAGACACATCCGCTTGCTCGAACTACCAGCGGCCGCAGGCGCAGGCGCAGAGTCAGGCGCGGACGCGGGCGCGCCGGCTTTCCCTGATCGCGGGAGCTCTGCAGGCCGCTCGGAGTAGCACGCGATCAGCCAACCGAGCCCGACCAACATGCCGACATAACTCACGTTCCCGCTGCGTTTGAACCTCGCGATCACACTACCTCTGTGTCGAACTGTGCCGCGCGCGCACCACCTTTCCAAACTGGTGCAAGATACGTGCTCAACCCCAGGGGTCCAGCGGGTCTTCGGATCGTCCGCCCGAGACTGTGGCGACCGAGGTGCACGGCAGGACGCTTTGTGTGGTACCGAGGGACGCTGGGGATGCAGACCCCCCAGCCTCACGCGGCGCGGGTCCTGAGTAGATGCCGCTTTCGATGCCGAGTGAGTTGCCCGCAAAGATCGTTGTAGCGCTGATCTGTGCCGTTGGGTCCGGTTGCGTTGGCAACTCGTCCGCTCAGCGCACGACGACACGCTCGCCGCCGACTCCCACGCACGAGGCTATCAGCTCGCAGCCGGTCACCTCGGTAACGGAGCCCTGCGCTCCGAAGAAGCCTCCAGTCGAAGCGTTGCCTGCCACGCCGCGGGCCGAGGGTAGCTGTCAGCCGTTTCTGCGAGCGAAGCTGACGGCTACAGAGACGAAGCTTCGCAAGAGCTACAAACCGATCTACGGCGACTCGCGCGTGATCGTGGACTTCTCCTGCGAGACAGTCGAACAGATCAGTCAGATCGATCTCGAGCGCCCCGAGCCACCGTGCGCGCTCCCGGAACGCTCACACTTCGATTCCAGGCCGCGCGCAGGCGCTAGCGCGTGCTGACCTTTGGCGCCGTTTGCCCATCGAACCGTGCCCAGCCGTAGACCTCCTCGGGATCCTTGATCTCCTTCCAGCCCGGATCGAAGTCACCCTCCTGCAGTGCCTCAAGGTTGCCCAGTACGCAGTGCTGCAACGCCGCGACGTGACGGCCGCGCGTGCCTGCCGGGTTGAACGGTCGCGTGACGAGGAGGTTGGGCGCAGCCAGGAACGTCAAGTTGAACACGCCGGCCTTGGGGTAGTTCTTGCGTACGATCTGGTTCGGCGATTGGGCTTGCAGATCGTACGCGACCAGCGCGATGTCGGCGTCGCGAGGCAACGCGTCCACCGTACTGCTCGGCCATCCGCTCATACAAAACACAGCGGCGACCTCACCCGCCCTCAGGGCCGCGATCGCTTGCTCATCCGTGGCGAGAGAGACGAAGCGCCAGCCGTGGTGGTACGTCCGTTCGAGCATCAGGCCCAGGAGCTGCGCCGAACCCACCACCGCTACTGGCAAACCGCGCAAGTCGGAGAGCTTGCGGACGACGATCGTCTTGTCATTGCGCATGAAGAGCGTGGAGAGACGCCGCTCGCCGCGTACCGTATAGCCCTCGCGCAGCGCGAGGATGTGCAATAGGTTGACGTTCATCGGCATCACGGCTTGAAGCGTGGCAACGTTGTCATCCGAACGCCTCATCGTTTGGAGTGTGTCGATCTGTACGAAGCCGAGATCCGCCTCGTTGGTGGACAGCGCGGTCGTATTCTGCAACCCACCTTCGGTTTCGATCTCACACAGCTGCACCTGAGATCCGCACAACTTGCGAATGTCACGCAGCAGTTTGGAAAAGACCCTGCCTTTCTTGCCGGTCGCCACACGCAGCTGACACTCCGAAGGGTTCGGCTCGGAGTCTTGTCCAGCTGCATGCGGCTGCATGCCAGCACACAGCACACTCAACAGTGCGATAGAAACGAGTCTCTTCATGGCCACCTACCTCTCCTGTGTCAGTTCTCGAAATACGTTTGCGTCGCACGATCGGAGGTTCGCGGTGCGTCCTCGTCCGGCAGCGCCGAGAGCGCGAGCGCGGCAACCAACACGATGCAGCACACGAACGCGAGCCACTTCAACTTGCGCCAGAAGCTCACGCCAGCTCTCCCGTGAGCACGGCCGCACGAGCCGTCGGATCCGACCGCAGCTGCGGGGCGAGCTCCAGTTCTGCCGCCAGACCAGCAAACACTTGGTCGAAGCTGATCTGCACCGCTCGCGTCGCTTCATCGCTCAGCAGCTCACGCACGATGCTCTCGCGATCGCGAGCGCGAAGGCTGTCGAGTACGCGCCGACCCGCGTGCGCGAAGCTCCACTCGAAGCGCTTCGCGTTCAGGTGCTGCTTGTAGTCGGCGAGCGCGCACTCCGCTGCCGCGAGCCGCTGCAGGTGGTGAGCCTGAAAGGTCACCATCTTCTGCAGTGCAGCGGCTTGCTTGTGCGTGTCGTGCTGCGGCGCGGTTGCTCGGCGCTCCTCCAGCATGCTGCGCATCCCTTCGATTTGCGCACCCACTGTCGCGAGCGCGCTGCGGTACCGCTCGAGCTGATCCGTTCGATCGACGAGCTGAACGAGGAGCACCTCGATCGGGTTGTCGCGCGCACTGTCCATGCGGGCGCGCAGCAGGCGCTGCTCCAAGCGCTCCCCGAGGTACGGTAACCCCTGCAGGCACGTCCAACCGACCACCAGCATGGCCGCGAGCGCAAGCAGGCCGAGACCGGCTCGGACTGCAGCCCACAGCAGCGGCGCCGAGAGCGCGAGCCCGGCGATCATTCCAACCAGCGCGGCGACCCGTACCCAGGCAATTCGCGCACTTCGCTCTCGCATCTCCGCACCTCCAGGGCTATTGGCCGTCCGCTGGACCGCCTACCTGGAGTAACGAGCGCTGGCGCCGGCGCGTGACAGTCGTCACAACGGACCTTGTGGATTCGTATTCTTCTGTAGAACCCTCCGAACGAGGTCCCCCGATGGCATCGCCCAGCACGACCCCGAGACGCTCCGCCCGAATCGCCCTGTCGACCCACTGGACCGAGCTCAAGCTCGCAGCCCAAGCCAGCAGCGCGCGTCCAGATGCGCGCAAGGCGTTCGAGGAGTTCTGTCAACGGTACCGGCCGGCAGTCCAAGCCGTGATCCGCTCGCGCTCCCAGGAGTCGCAAGTCGAGGACCTCACACAGAGGTTCTTCCTAAAAAAGATCATCGAAGGCGATGCGTTGAACAAGCTCGATCCCGATCGGGGGCGCTTTCGGGCGTGGTTGTATCGAGCCCTGCGTAACTTCCTGATCGACGAGTGGCAGCGCGAGACACGTCCGGGAGCGGACCGGCGCCTGGAAGACGCCTTCGATGAGCTGGAGACGCCCGCACAGATTGCGGTCGTGACCGAGTACGAGCGACACTACGCTCACGCGGTCGCAGAGCGGGTGTTCGAGGCCCTGCACGCGCACTGGGCTCCCAAGTTCGCGCGCCGCGGCAGCACGGTCGACAAGCGCATGCTGATCACCTGGCTGATCGACCGCGACTCACAGGCCATCGCGAGTTTCTTGAACATCCGAGCGGACCACGCGCGAAAGGTCATCTGCCAGTTGTACGCGACGCTGTGGCGGCTGCTGGAGGCCGAGGTCGCTGACACGGTCGCGGACGAGGCGAGCCTCGCAAGCGAGCTGCAGGAGATCTGTCGCATCCTCGGCGTGCAAGCGCCCGATGACGACATCGCATGACGCACGCGCATTGCCTGGTTTGCGGCGGTTCACTGGACTCACCCGGAGCGCACCTGGCGTGCGCTGCACGCCCCTCCACGTTCGAGCTTCCCGAGCGCATCGGGCCGTACGTGATTCGGCGCAAGATCGGTGCCGGTGGCATGGGCAGCGTCTACGCCGGTCTCCAACACTGTCCGGCTCGTGAGGTCGCCATCAAAGTCATCAAGGATGGGATCTTCGCGGACGAGGTTCTGCGCGAGAGGTTCCTGCTGGAACGAGAGATCGCCGGCAGCTTCGGGCATCCGAACATCGTCCGCGTGTACGACGCCGGCAGCGATGAAGACGGCGAGCTCTACTACGTGATGGAGCTCGCCGAGCGCGGCACCTTGCGGGAGTACTTGCGCACCGAGTCGCTATCGGTTCGCGACGCCGTGCGATTGATGATCGAGGTCTCCTTCGCCGTCGACCATGCGCATTCGCGCGGCGTACGACATCGCGATCTCAAACCTGACAATATCCTGATCGGCGCAGATCGACGCCCGCGCGTGACGGACTTTGGCGTGGCGCTGCAGCTCGCCGAACATGTTGATCCTCCCGATCCGATCGCCCCGAGCACGCTGGTCGGTTCATATCCATACATGGCGCCGGAGCAGGCAGGTTATCGCTCCTCGAGCGATCCAGGTACCGCCGCAGACGTATACAGCCTCGGCGCGATCATGTACGAGCTGGTGCGTGGCACGCCGGCATACCCGGCGCAGACCCGTGACGAGCTGTTCGCGGCGCTCGGCAGCGGCCCACCCGCGCCCCTCCACGACCTTGCGAACTACGATCTCGAAGCGGTGATCATGAAGGCGCTCGAGCAGGATCCGAGCCGGCGCTATCCGAGCGCCGCTGCGTTCGCCGAAGATCTGCGTCGCACGCTGGGACGACGCACCCCGATTGCGCGACCGCGCAGCTTGCGCGGCCGACTCGTCAGCGCGCTCTCGCACCACGCGGCGTGGCTCAGCATCCTGGTCGCGGCGCTGACCATCAGTCTCTCCAGCTTCGCGTCCGTCGAGCAGCGCGAACAGACGCACGTCAGCCAGCAGACCCAGCGTGCCGCCGGCACGATCGCTCAAATCTTCGCGCACGCCGCCACCGTGACTCAACAGCTCGCGCACGATCCGATGACGCTTGCGACCTTCGCGAATGAGCCGACAGGTAGGTTGAGCGACGAATCGTGGCTGGGGCGTATCGCCGGCAACAACAAGCTGATCAACTCCGCGTTCCTGCTCACCACGGACGGCCGCCCCGTGGCACATTACCCGCCCGAGCCCGATGGCTACTACCGGCAGCATTTCAAGGACCGCACGTACTTCCCGGGTGCCAGGCTTGCGACGCTCAAAGGCACGGACCTCGGCGCGTTCGTATCTCCGCTCTTTCGCTCACGCGCCAGCGACAAGCTGATCAAGCTCGCTTTTTCGGCCCCGGTGGCGGACGCGCAGCAGCCACCGTTGGGCGTCGCCGTGGTCACCGTCGCGCTCGAAAAACTCATCCATGAGATCGATCAGCCGCTCCGCTTGATCGCGCCGTGCGAACGCGAGCTGATTCGCAGCTCGCTCAGCGACTCGCTCCTCGTCCGCATCGAACGCGGCCAGCGAGGCGTTCTCGTCCTCGAACCTATCGACGGCCGCACGCGCAGGACGATCAAGTCCGACGTCGCTGGTACGCCATATCAGATCGTCGCCGAGACCGGGCCTTGGGCGGCGTTCGCGCGACGGGATGGTCCACTGCTCGGCATGCTTCCGCTGCTTTGCCTGTGCGCACTGACGCTATTTCTGCTCCGGCGCGCGCGCGTCGAGGCCGACTGACCCGTCCACTGCTCGCAGTGGTTCTTACAGCCAGGGAGTCTCGGCCTTGATCAGAGCAAGATCAGCGTGGATCGGGTTGGTCCTGTCACTCGCGTGCAGCTCGCGATCGGTTCCAGCGCCCGCACCGAGCCAGGATCGGGACGCGGCCAGCCCTGTCGCCGGCGCGGGTTCCGCCGGCGATCCGGCGGTACCGTCGAGTGCGGGCAGCGGCGGCGCGAGCGGCCATGGGCCAGGGAACGATGACCTCGATGCAGGCGACCCCAAACCTGAGTCTCGACCTGCCGCAGGTTGGAACCTCGTGGCCATCGACACGCCCAAGCGTACTTACCTCGACCTCGTCGATGTCCCCGCGTCGGGTGCATGGACGCCGCAGACCCACGGCCTGCCCCTGCTCGCGCAATGGGAGAACCAGAGCCAGTACTCGGAGCTGCGCTTTCAACCGTTTGCGCCGGGCGACGTCCTGACGCCGGAACAGATCATGAAACTGTTGCCACAAGCTGCGCCGGCGTCGCACTCGATTTCGATCACCGACGCCCCGTATCGAGCCCAGGTCGCGCCGGCGGACGCGACCGCTGCCATCCAGGCAGCACTCGATGCCGCTGCCCAGCTCGCGAGTGCGGACAATCCCGTCGACGTGCTCGTGCCGCCCGGAACGTTCCAGTACTCGAAAGCCCTGCGGGTCGGGGCAGACGTGCGATTGCGGCGCGAGCCTCCAGCCGATGGCGGCGTGCTGCGAGCGACCGATGTGCTGCAGTCGGCGGTGCACCTGATCGGCGATCGCAGTGGCGCGCTGTTCCTCGTGCTGCAATCAAACGCGACAGCGCGTGACGTGGGTCCGCCCGGGGCCACGGGCGTGTGGGTGGGCTCGGACACCACGGCTGGCGCGGTCACGCACGACGCGCTTGTGATCGGCGTCGAAGTCGCGCAGCCCGCAGGCGCACACTTTTTTGGACTTGCCACCGAGGGTTCGCTGTGGGCGTTCAACTACGCTCATGACGGCTGGGCCGATACGTTCCATCACACGGGGGGCTCACGATTCTGTCAGGTCGTGGGCAACCGGGCCCGCACGCGCGCGGATCGCGGAGACGATTTCTACGCGTTCGTCGGCTATCAGGACGACGGCGACGTCGTGCACCATTGTAGCTGCATCGCGAATTGGGGCCGCGACGGGCATGCGCGCGGCCTGTCCGCGGTGGGCGCCGGCTTCATCGTGTTCGCACGCAATGACATCGAGGCCACACAGTGGGCTGGGGTCTACCTGGCCCAGGAGGATTCGTTCGATTCGTACGGCAGCTTCGATATCCACGTGCTGGGCAACCGCATCTCGCGCGCGAACCTGGCTGGAAGTCACGACGGGCTGCTCGCGTACGCGGACAGTCCTGCGCAAAGTCATGCGAGCAAAAGCTTCGGCATGTTGAGCAACCGAGTTCGCAGGCTCACGATCACGGGCAATACCATTAGCGACACGGCGCCAGGCATCGGCAACGGCCACGGCGTGGAGATCCGCCCGAGCGTCGACGAAGGTCAGCTGACAGGAAACACGTTGCGGAGCAACCGTGCGCCACAGCTGCTCGTCCAGGGCACCAACTTCAGCGAGCGCGACAACACCAGCATCCCGTGACTTCCCGTCGCGAGGATCGAACCTTCCGCCGGGCTCCTGCACTTACACGGTGCACGGTCCAGTCCCCTACCGGCCGTGCAGGAGAATGAGCATGAAACGCTCGACATGTATCTCGCTCGGCTTGTGCTGTTGGATCACGGCGTGCGTTGCGGACACCGGCTCGGGGCCCGATCTGGACAGCGAGTCGGAAACCGAGGTCGGCCTTTTACCCGAGGCGCTGACCCAACAGTTCGTATTCCGAAACGAAGGCTCGAAACGGTGTCTGGGAGTGGATCGCGCGAGCACCGCGCCCGGCGCGCGCCTCAAGCAATTCGATTGCGACTGCTTCGCCAACCAGCAATGGCATCCCGACGCGAGCTACCAGGTGGTACCCAGTCATCGCGCGTTCGTGAACTTCAAGAGCGGGCTGTGCATCGGTGCCGAAGGTAGCAGCACCAGCTCAAATGTCGCGCTCATGCAGCAGAGCTGCAACCGCACGAACGTCCAGCAGTGGCGCCGCATCGACTTCCGCGACAACGCGCTGGGCGAGGAGACCTTCCGATTTCGCAACGCCGAAGGATTGTGCATGGGCGTGGACGGAGGTAGCGGCGCGAACGGCGCTCAGATCAAGCAGTTCGCGTGCGACCAGCGCATCAATCAGCGCTGGGTGGTGCACCCGCCCGAGTTCTGCGGGCTCTGAATCGCACGATGGAATGAAGCGCGCGCAGCCTCGGACTGGACGGCAAGTGCACGGCGCTTATGTGAGCGACTTGACATGGTCATTGCCACCGCCCGGCGCAGCGCTGGCCCGCCGCTTGAGCTACAACGCGAGCCTGGACGGGTTGCGCGCGCTGGCGGTGTTGGCTGTCTGTGGTTACCACATGTCAGCTCTGGCGACCGGCTACGTCGGCGTCGACTGTTTCCTCGTGCTGAGCGGCTTCCTGATCACTTCGCTGCTGCTCGCTGAGTGGGACACGACTGGAGGGATCTCCATCCCAGCCTTTTACGTGCGTCGGGCGTATCGCTTGCTGCCGGCATTCTACGTGTTCGTGCTCGTTGGCACCGTGCTCGTGCTCATGACGCGCAGTGGTGAGCGGCGGCAGGTGTTCTTCGAAGACGCTCTGGCCGCGCTGCTCTACTACGCCAACTACTGGCGCGTGCTCCATCCGGAGACCGAGAGCAGTTGGTTCGGCCACGTCTGGTCGCTATCGCTCGAGGAACAGTTCTACCTGGTGTGGCCGATCTGTCTCGTCTGGCTCTGCGGCCGCTCTCGGACGCGCGCCAAGCTACCGTGGATTCTCGTCGTCGCCGCGCTGAGCGTGCTGGTCTGGCGCAACGTATTGATCGCGTGGGGCGCCTCACCCCAGCGGCTGTACTTCGCGCTAGACACGCGCGCCGATGCCTTCCTGCTGGGTTGTGCGTTAGGCGCATTCAGACAGGCAGGGTACTCCAGCACTCCACGATTGCTGCGCCTCGCAACCAAGCTCGGACCGTTCGCGCTGCTATGCCTGGCGTGGATGACGACGGGCGACGCCAATCCAGACACAGACGTCACCTGGCTAGATCGCGGAGGCTATACGCTGGTCGCGGCGCTCGCCTGCCTGCTGGTGCTCTCGGTCGACGCCTCAGGCAGTAGCTGGTGGTCGCGGCTGTTGGCTGCAAGGCCGTTGTCCGGCCTCGGCCGCATCTCGTACGGCTTCTATCTGTGGCACTATCCCGTGAGCGCGTTCGGCTCGCACCTCACCGGGCGTATCGGCTTGCCACTCGCGTACGGAGTGACTGTCGCAGTGAGCGCGGGGTTCGCGGCAGTCTCGTACCGCGTGATCGAGCAACCCCTCCAGCGCAGCCGGCCGCCGTGGACTTCAGCGGCGAAGGCCAACGCCGGTGTTGGTGGAGTTCCCGAGTAGAGTCAAGCCTTCGGGTGCTCGCTGGACTCGAGTGGAGCGTGCAAGCATCCAAGTCAGAACGTGACACTATGGCCTGCGTTCGGGCTCCCGCGCAGCAGACTGCTGACGAGCGCCTTGCTCGTTTGCGGGCCCACCACACCATCGACAGCTACGCCTGCGTGACGTTGGAAGGCCAAGACGGCGCTCGCGGTCTTGGGACCGAAGATGCCGTCCGCAGCGAGCGGAGGTGACGGACGAAGCACGAAATTCAGAGCCGTTTGAAGGCGCCTGACGAGCTCGCCCGACGAACCCTGTTTCAGGTAGACCATTAGAACCTCAAGAACGGTTTGATCTTGGTATTGGTCACTTCGAGTGAAATGGTGAGTGGAACCGCGGAAGGTGTATTCGCAGTCAGGCTGACACAAATACCCATCAACGTGAGCGGCGGTCCCGGGGAGAAGAGTAGCGCAGCGCCAATACCGAAGACATTGGGAGCGACGCTGACGCCTGCGGACAGGTAGGGCCCGCTCAAGTCCAGCGGCGTACCGAGGATCACGGTGAACTCCCCCCCACCCGACAGCCCGAGACCGGGAATGAAAATACCAGCACCGAGCGTCAAATAGCCGCCGATCTCTCGCGTCGTCGACCCGTACACTCCCGCCGAAGCGCCGGCGCCATATATCGCGAAGCCCCAGCCAGTGACTCCGACCGCCATCGTGAGCTGAGCCGACGAACTCAGCGCGAAGGCAGCAGGCGCCGTCGCAGGTCGCAGCACCGTCGCGGACGCTCCGAAGCTCAGGGACGCAACATCGTCCATCAGTGCGATCTTCGAATCGAAGTGGCGCCCCAGCTCCAAAGCAGCTTTGAGAGCGGGCTTCACCTCAGGCGCCAGTCGCTGCCGAGGCGCCCCAACGACCGTTTTGAAGCTAAGTATATTCGGATCCACACGGTTGGCCTGCCGTAGATCCAACGTGAATTGCTTCACCGTAGTCTCCCCTCGGCGGCCGACGTGCGCCCGCGCAGCAACGATAAATAGCCCGGGGTTGGCTTTGACGCGCGGACTAGCGAGGCCGCAATTGGGACACAACTGCGGCCAGCTAGCACTGCTCCCTAGGCGGCTGCCGCCACTTCCAGCGCATCCTGCAGCCAGCGCATCGACCTCGGGCACACGCGTGGATCGTCGTAGCTCCTGGCTAAAATGAATTGGAGGGCTAGCGAGCCAACGGCCGCGGCCACGCCAATAGCAGTACCACCAGGCAGGTCTTTCCCTGCTCGTCGGTGGCGAGGCCGATGCCGACGTCCGTGAAGCGGGGTTCGACGAGCGTGAGGGAGTGAGAGGGGCTAGCCCACAGCGCGCGCATCGCTGCACCGGCGTCGGCTGCGCGGGCGACCGTCTCGCCGACCAGCCGCGCGCGCAAACCCGCGCGGGCGACGCGGGTTTCGGGATCGACGCCAGGTTCGAGCTCGTGGACCACCCTGCCCTGCGCGCAGACGTCCCTGGCGTGTGAGGATGCGGCTTGCCGCGCCAGGCGGTTGTCGCGCAGCTGGGTCTTGCTGCCGTGGCGCTCGCGCAGCTGCATGAGGACATCGTAGACGCCGTGGGCGTCGAGCGGTCCGTCGATCTGCAGCTCTGCCGCTGACGGCTGCGGGTCGCTCGCCGGGCTCGAGCTGCGCTCGGCGATCGGGCGCGGGCCGCTCGCGCCGTGCGCGACGAGCTGGAGGCGGCTGGTGCGCCACTCGGGCTCCATCGGGATGCCGCGCTCGAGCTCCGCCGGCGAGACGGACA
>DATEOF010000456.1:0-6546 GCA_035274465.1 Polyangiales bacterium | reverse complement strand
TCACCCAGGTCCCGGCGCAGCCGGCAGCGGCGAGCGGCGACTCCGATACGAGCGGCGTCTACGGCGCGCGGGGCCGCGTCGAACAGCCGCCGCCCACGGCCGCCCGCCTCACGCCCACCGAGACGCGCGACCTGCCGGGGGCCTTCGGCGATCCGTTCCGCGTGCTGGATGCCCTGGCCGGCGTCGTGCCGGCATTGAGTGGCCTGCCCTACGTCTACGTGCGCGGTGCCCCGCCCTCGGGCACCGTCTACTACTACGACGACATCGCCGTGCCTGCGCTCTTCCACCTGGCGCTCGGCCCGGCCGTGATCCACCCGGCGCTGATCGACAGCGTGGACTTCTACGCCGGCGTGGCGCCGGCGCGTTACGGCCGCTTCACCGGCGGCGTGCTCGCCGGAGGCGCGCGGCCGCGCACGCCGCCTGCAGCCGTCGGCGGCGAGCTCGAGCTGCGACTGGTCGACATCAACGGCATGCTCGAAGCGCCGGTTCTCGGGGGTTCGTTGCGCATCGCCGGTCGCTACGGCTATCCCGGGCCGATCCTGCACCTGGTCAACCCGGAGGCAGAGCTCTCGTACTGGGACTACCAGACGCAGCTGTCACTGCCCATCTCCGCGCACGACCGCGTCGAGCTCAGTTGGTTCGGCTCCTATGACCGCGCGGGCTCGAGCAGCCCACGGCTGCGGGTCGCGACGGTCACGCTCGAGTTTCACCGCGCCGAGCTGCGCTTGATCCGCGAGCTCGGCGACCTCGAGCTCGGATCGGCCGTGCAGCTCGGCTACGAGCGCTCGGAGTTCGATGGCGGCCTGCGTGTACACAGCACGCGCGTCGGACCGCGGCTGTGGGCGCAGTGGCGCGCAGAGGGTGGCCTGCGCCTGCGCGTGGGCGCAGACATGTTCGGCAGCGTGGGCGACATCGTGTCGCCGATGGACCAGGAAGATGCAGTGGTCTCGATCGAGGTGCCGCCGTACGCTGCCGACGTCGCTGCACGCAGCGTGATGGGCGCGTACGCCGAGCTGAGCTGGCCGGTCCATCCGAAGCTGCGGCTCGACCTCGGCCTGCGCGGCGACCTGTGGCTGACGGGTTCGCGCTCCGAAGCCGCGGCCGATCCGCGCGTGACGGTCACCTACCGCTCGCACCCGGGCATCGAGTGGCACGTGGCGGCCGGGCTCGGCCACCAACCGGCCGTGTTCCTGATCCCGCTGCCCGGCATCGCCGACGTCGGTCTGGACCACGGCGTACAGCAGGCGGTGCAGAGCGAAGCCGGCGTGAGCTTCGAGCTGCCCGGGCAGCTGCGGCTCGAGACCACGGGCTACCTGCAGTACCTGACCGACGTGGTCTTGCCGGATCTGGTGCTCGAGCAATCCGAGAACTGCGACTCGCTGCCGCCCGAGATCGCCGACAACTCGATTCGCTGCCTCGACCGCTATCCGCGCGCGAGCGCGCTGGCCTACGGCGCGGAAGTGTTCCTGCACCGCGCGCCGACCGAGCAGCTCTCGGGTTGGCTCAGCTACACGCTGGGCTGGGCCGAGGGCGAGGCCGCTTCGGGCTTCAAGTTCACGCCCAGCTTCGATGTACGACACCTGATCAACCTCGTGCTGCAATACAAGTTCGGCGGAGGCTGGAGCGCCGGTACGCGCCTGCACTTCCGCAGCGGCAAGATGGCCAGCGAGACGTTCTTGCGCGGCGGGCCCATCCGCTACGAGCAGCGCCTGCCCCCGTTCTTCCGCGCCGACGTGCAGTTCGGCTACGCCTGGAGCGCCTCCTGGGCCGACCTGAAGCTCTCGCTCGAGTGGTGGAACCTGACCATGTCGCGCGAGGCCACCGGCATCCAGTGCCGCGACGGCATCGACAACGGCGCCAACCCCCTGCGCGCGACGCCCTGCCGCGTGACACACGCACCGGCGTTGTTTCTACCGAACCTGGGCCTGCGCGCGGCGTTCTGAGCCACGTTGCAGGCCCGGCGCGGATCGTCTAGACCGCAGCGGCTGTGCCCATCGCCCCGCAATTTTCGCTCGAGCGCAGTCTGGCCGTGGCGGACGCTCGGGTGGCATCCGTCGTGACGCGCCTCGCCGGCGAAGCGCGCGTCGACATCACTGGAGCCTCCGGAGGCTCGCTCGCCTACTTGCTCCACCGCGCCCACCGTGAGCTCGGTCAACCGATGCTGGTGCTGTGCGGAGATGCCGGCGAAGCCGCGCGCGTGACCGCGGACCTGCGCTTCTTCGAGCACGAGGACGGCAGTACGCTGACCTACCCCGGCGCCGAGACGTCGCCCTTCGTCGACGTGGCGCCCGATCGGCGCTCGGCGATGGACCGGCTGGCGACGTTGTTTCAGCTGGCGCACGGGCGGCCGTTCTCGTTCCTGGTCGCCGACGTCGCGGCACTCTTGCGGCGCGTGCCGCCACCAGCTGCCATCGTGCAGCACAGTCGCTTGCTCCGCGAGGGCGACACGCTACAGCGCGAGGAGTTCTTGGCGCTGCTGACCGAGGGCGGTTACATGCGCGCGCCGGTCGTGGAGGACCCGGGGACGTTCGCGGTGCGCGGCGCGCTGCTCGACGTGTACCCGCCGCAGGCCGCCGAACCCTGCCGCATCGAAGTGGACGACGACGTGATCGTATCGATCCGGCGCTTCGATCCCGACGATCAACGCACGCTCGGTGCCGCCAGTGAATTAGCCATTCATCCGGTGCGCGAGACCCTGCTGGGCAGCGCCGAGCTCGAGCAGGCCAAGGACAAGCTCTCCGATCTGTGCGACGCGCTGAACATGCCCTCGAGCAAGCGCCGCCAGCTGCTCGAGGAGCTCGGCACCGGGCGCAGCCTGCTCGGCATCGAGGGCTTCTTGCCCGCGTTCTACGCCGAGCTGGCGAGCGTGTTCGACTACTTGCCCGAGGACACGCGCGTGGTCGCGCTCGATGCCCCGCTGCTGACGCGCGAGGCCGCGTCCGAGCTGGAGCGCGCGCAGGTCGATCGCGAGGCCAAGCTCGCCACCAAGGGGCCGGCGTTCCCGCTCGAGGCGCTGTACCTGAGCGAGAGCGAGCTCGTGACACGTTGCAGGCAGCGGCGGCTGTGCGTGGTACACCGGCTGGCGATCGCCGGCACGCACGAGAGCGACGTGCTCTCGCCGTTGACCGAGTTCTTCCGCGCCGCACCCGAGGAAGTCCTCAGCCTGGCCGCCGAGGATCAGAGCGCGCTCGCGCTGCAGCTCAAGACGCGCCGCGCAGCCAAGAGCGGCGACGACCCACTGGCGCCGCTCGTGGCCTCTGCCAAGCGCTTCATGGAAGAGGGTCTGCGCGTCGTGCTCACGGCCAAGACGACCACGCAGGCCGAGCGCCTGGCCACGCTGGTGCGCGGCTACGGGCTGCCGGTACCTGCGCCCGAGCTCGCCACCCTCGAGCTGGTCGACCAAGTTCCGCCGGGGCAGTCGCGCATCCTGATCGGCCCGCTCGAGGATGGTTTCACGCTGGTGTCCGAGGCGCTCAGCGTGATCACCGAACGCGAGATCTTCGGCGAGCGGCAGAGCCGGCGGGCCAAGCTCAAGAAGAGCCGCGACAAGACGCGCGCCTTCGTCGAAGACCTGCGCGAGCTCCGCACAGGCGACTACGTCGTGCACATGGAGCACGGCATCGGCCGCTACCTCGGGCTCGACTACAAAGAGGTCCCGGTCTCGCGTTTCGAGCAACTGCAGGGTTTGTTGCCGAAGCGAGTCGAGGTGCTCGTCATCGAGTACCAGGCTGGCGACAAGCTGTATCTGCCGGTCACACGCCTGTCGCAGATCGAGAAGTTCGGCGGCGCGGAAGGTGCGACGCCGAAGCTCGACCGGCTCGGTGGGCAGACGTTCGAGCGCACCAAGTCGCGCGTCAAGAGCGCTGTACGTAAGCTAGCCGACGACTTGCTCGCGCTGTACGCGTCGCGTAAGGCCCGCACGCGGCCCGCCTACCCGCCCGAGGGCCGCGCCTACGCCGAATTCGAGGCCACGTTTCCATTCGAAGAGACCGAAGATCAAGCGCGCGCCATCGACGAGGTCCAGCGCGATCTGGGCGGCAACATTCCGATGGATCGCGTGGTGTGCGGCGACGTGGGATTCGGCAAGACCGAAGTCGCGATGCGTGCGGCGTTTCGCGCCGCCATGAGCGGCCGGCAAGTCGCCGTGTTGTGTCCCACCACCGTGCTGGCACAGCAGCACTTCAACACCTTCGAAGAGCGCATGCACGATTACCCGCTGCGCATCGAGGTGCTCTCGCGCTTCGTCACGAAACCCGAACAAACCCGGGTGATCGGCGCGCTCAAAGACGGCAGTTGCGATATCGTCATCGGCACGCATCGCTTGTTGTCCAAGGATGTCCGCTGGAAACAACTCGGCCTCTTGATCGTGGACGAAGAGCAGCGCTTCGGCGTGACCCACAAGGAACGGGTCAAGCAACTGAAGAACGAGATCGATGTGCTGACGCTCAGCGCTACACCGATTCCGCGCACCCTGCAGCTGGCAGTCAGCGGCATGCGCGAGCTCTCGATCATCGCCACGCCACCGACGGACCGGCGCGCGGTGCGCACGTTCGTCACGCGCTGGGACGATCACGTGATCGGTGAGGCGATCAAGCGCGAGCTCTCGCGCGGCGGTCAGGTGTTCTTCGTGCACAACCGCATCGAACGGCTGCACGAGCGCGCGGCGCAGCTGCAGCAGCTGGTGCCCGAGGCGCGCATCGCCACCGCGCACGGCCAGCTGCGCGAGGGTTTGCTCGAGCACGTCATGACCGACTTCGTGGCCGGCCGCTACGACGTGCTGTGCTCGACCGCGATCGTCGAGAACGGCCTGGACATCTCGCGCGCCAACACGATCCTGATCGACCGCGCGGACACCTTCGGCCTGTCCCAGCTGTACCAGCTGCGCGGTCGGGTCGGCCGTTCGCGCGAGCGTGCGTATTGCTACTTGATCGCGCCGCCCGAGAGTCAGCTGTCCGACGAGGCGCGCACGCGCATCGAGGCACTCACGCGCTTCAGCCAGCTCGGCTCGGGCTTCCAGGTGGCCTCGCTCGACATGGAGCTGCGCGGCGCGGGCGACCTGCTGGGCGCCGAGCAGAGCGGCAACGTGGCCGCGGTCGGCCTCGACCTGTTCGTGCAGATGCTGGAAGAGGCGGTCGCCGAGCTGCGCGGCGAGCCCGTGGTGCACGACATCGATCCGGAGCTCACGCTGGATCTCGAGCACTACTTGCCGGACGACTACGTGTCGGACGTGGGCCTGCGCCTGTCTCTTTACAAGCGCTTCGCCATGGCCGACGACGAGGACGCGGTCGCTGACATCGCCGCCGAGATGGAGGATCGCTTCGGGCCACCGCCCGCGCCTGCCCTCGCCTTCGTCCGCGCCATGACGCTCAAGCCCGCCTTGCGCGCGCTGCGCGTCCTGGGTTGCGAGGCCACGCCCACGCGCGTGACCCTGCACCTCGCACAGGACTGTCCGCTGCCGGCGGACAAGCTCGTGCAGCTCGTCACGCGCGACAAGCGTTACCAACTCACGCCGGACCTGCGTTTCACGCGGCGCTTTTCGGCAGACGATCGAGGCGACGCCGTCGAACGCGTGACTACCCTACTCAACGAGCTCGGAAAGGCTCGCGCCTGATGGGCGCGACCCTTTCCATGATTTTCGGTCGCCGGCGCTACGCGGCGGCTCCCACTCTCGCAAGCTAAGGAACCATGCCATGTCACCCAAAGATCACCTGACTGCGATCTTCGATGCCGATCGAGCGCTGCGCAAAGCGGAAGCTCAACTGGTCAAGGCCGATGCCAACGCGCTCGCCGAGCTGCTGGCGCTGGCCGTCGATGAGGCCAAAGAGTTGACCGATGACGCCGAGGCCGAGCTGCGCCTGGTGCGCCTCGCCGACCTGTGTGCGCAGGTACCCGGCCAACCGATGGCAGACGCCCTGGTGCGCATTTTGGACGAAGAGAACCCTGCGGTCCGCGTACAGGCCGCGGAGGCCCTCGTGGACGTCGCCTACGACCGCTACGTCGAGGTGGCCCGCGCAATCGAGCGATTGCTCGATGCTGGCGCAGACGGCCCAGCGATGCGGGAGCTGCCCTGGGTGCTGGCCGAGGTCGGCGAGCCGAGCGCAGCAAAGTTGATTAGTCGCTTCTTAACCCAGGAGACGCCGGAAATCGTGGCGTCCGCGATCGAGGCACTCGCCCAACTGCAGGATCCCAGCGCCATACCCGCGCTGCGGAAATTGCAGGACGACCGCCGTGAGGTCACGATGGATGACGGACATGAGGAGAACACGACGTCGATCGGGGACTTGGCGAGCGAAGCCGTCGAGGCGCTCTCGGACTGAAGGTCTCTGGCGCCGGTTGCCGAGGTGCGGTACCTCGCGGCCTGGATGCGCAGCATGACCCAACACGTGTCGACGCGGGCAAGCGTATGGGTGGGCCTGCTGCTGATGGCGGCGGGCTGCGTGCCCCCCGATGGGCCGCGGCCGGACAGCATCCCTCCCCTGATCAACGGTGCCGGCCACGCGGCGCGTGGCGGGTCCGTGCCCAGCCCGACTGCAGCCGTCGGCGGCA
>DATEOF010000455.1:0-45301 GCA_035274465.1 Polyangiales bacterium | reverse complement strand
CAAGAGCGCCGCGGGCGCGAGCGGCAGCGGCGGTGCGGGCAGTGGCGGCGCGGGCAGCGCTGCCGCGGGTAGCAGCGGCGCCGCAGCTGGCAGCAGCGGTGGTGCAGCGGGTGCCGCGGGATCGACCACCGGACCGACCTGCCCGCTGCCCTCGAAATTCAAGTGGACCTCGAGCGCCGCCCTGGCGCAGCCGAAGTCGGGCTGGGTCTCGCTCAAGGACTTCACCCACGTCGTGCACCAGGACAAGCACATCGTCTACATGACGAATCACGACACGGGGACGAAGTGGGGCTCCGCCATGTTCACGTTCGGGGATTGGCCCGAAGCGAGCACCGCCACGCAGGTCGCGATGTCGACATCCACCGTGGCGCCGACGCTGCTGTACTTCGCCCCGAAGAACATCTGGGTCCTCGCATATCAGTGGGGTGGACCGTCCTTCAGCTACGCGACGGCCTCCGATCCCACCGACCCGTCCAAGTGGTCCTACGGCAAGACGCTGTTCAACGGCAAGATCTCGAACTCGAGCACCGGGCCGATCGATCAAACGCTGATCTGCGACAGCACGAATTGCTATCTCTTCTTCGCCGGCGACAACGGATCGATCTACCGATCCTCGATGCCGATCGCCGACTTCCCGGGCACCTTCGGCAATGCCACGACCATCATGACCGAGAGCAGCAACGCCTTGTTCGAGGCGGTCGAGGTCTACTCGGTCAAGGGTGCCAACCAGTACCTGATGATCGTCGAGGCGATCGGCGGCGGCGGGCGATACTTCCGCGCCTTCACCGCGAGCACGCTGGACGGCAAGTTCACGGCCATGCCGGAAGCTTCGAGTGAAGCCACGCCCTTCGCCGGCAAGAACAACGTCTCGTTCAACGGCGGCGGCTGGACCAACGACATCAGCCACGGCGACCTGGCGCGCGGGGCCGATCAAACCAAGACGATCGATCCCTGCAACCTGCAGCTCCTCTACCAGGGCCGCTCGCCGTCATCCGGAGGTGACTACGGTCTCTTGCCGTATCGCCCGGGCCTGTTGACCCTGGTCAAGTAGCGCGGCGTTCGCGCGCGATCTCCGCGCGCAGCCAGTCGCGGAAGGCTCGGATCTTGGGCTCTTGCGCGCGCGCCGGCAGGCACACGAAGTAGTACGAGGAGCCCGCCGGGATGCTCAGCTCGAACGGCCGCACGAGGCGCTTTGCGCGCAACTCGGCCGCGACCAGCACACGCCGCGCGAGCGCCACGCCCAGGCCGTCCACGGCCGCTTGCAGCATCATGCTGGCATCGCTGAAGACCATCGCGCGCGGCTCGTGCTTCGCGATCACGCCGGCGGCTTCGAGCCAGTGCGGCCAGTCGGTGTGCGCGTCGTCGTCGTAGAGCAGCACGTGACGCAACAGGTCGCGCGGTCGTCGCCCGCGCAGCATTCCGGGGCGGCACACCGGGAAGAGCTCGTCGTCGAGCAGGTGTTCGACCGCGAGCCCCGGGTAGCGGCCGCGGCCGAAACGGATCGCCACGTCGGCCTCGTCCCGCGCCAGGTCGACGAGCTCGGTCGATGGCTTGACGTGCAGCTCGATGTGAGGCGCCGCGCGGCGGAAACGGCCGAGGCGCGGCACGAGCCAGCGCGCGGCGAACGAAGGCAGCAAGCTGACCGTCAGACCGCGCCGCACTTCGCCCGAGCGGATGCGCTGCACGGCGCCTTCGAGGCTCTCGAACGCCGCGCTCGCGACCGGCAGGAGCGCGCGGCCGTCGTGGGTGAGCGCGAGAGCGCGCGTCCGGCGCTCGAACAGCTTGCAGCTCAGGAAGTCCTCGAGCGCCTTGACCTGATGGCTGACCGCGGCCTGCGTGACCGAGAGCTCGCGCGCTGCGGCGGTGAAGCTGAGGTGACGCGCGGCAGCTTCGAACGAGCGCAAGGCGTTGAGCGGGGGCAGCACGGGCTTACGCATGAGTTTTTCTCATGCTAACCCCAAAAACTTGTCGCTTGTGGGTTTTGTCGCGCTCGGGCACAGATCGCGCATGCTCACGCTCCACGACAATTCCGACTCCGGCAATGGCTACAAGCTACGGCTCTTGATGAGCCTGCTCGGGATCGAGTACCGGCTCGTCCAGGTCGATATCTTTCGGGGCGAGAGCCGCACGCCCGAGTTTCTGGCCAAGAACCCGAATGGGCGTATCCCGGTGCTCGAGCTTCCGGACGGCCGCTGTCTGGCCGAGTCGAACGCCATCCTGTGCCACCTCGCGGAAGGCACCGAGTACATCCCGCGCGACCCCTGGCAGCGCGCGCTGATGTTCCAGTGGTTGTTCTTCGAGCAGTACAGCCACGAGCCGAACGTCGCGACCCCGCGCTATTGGTTGCGCCACACCGCTGCCGATGATCCGCGGCGCGCGCAGCTCGAGCAGCGGCAAGTGCTCGGCCGCGCCGCACTGGCCGTGATGCAAGAACACCTGGCCACGCGCCTCTACTTCGCGGACGACCGCTTCACGATCGCCGACATCGCGCTCTACGCGTACACGCACCTGGCCGAGCAGGGCGGCTTCACGCTCGCGTCGTATCCCGCGGTCCGTCGCTGGCTGGCGCGCTGCGCGGATCGACCGCGCTTCGCGGCCTTCTAGGGCGTCGGCTCGAACACGAGCAGCACGCGCTGTGTGGCGAGGCAGAACTGCTGGCTACAGTCCGCGCTCTGGCTCGCAGCTGCCAGCGGCGCCAGCGCCCTCCAGCTCTCGCCGTCGTCGCTCGAGTCGAGCAGGGTGGTGTTGTGCGTGTCGGGTTTTTCCACGACGCTCAGCAGCCTGTCGCCGAGCTTGGCATCGGGCGTTTGCACGCCGCGGTAGGGCGCGAACGACAGCCCGTCGCTGGAGCGCAGGTGACCGCTGGCGCCGAACGCGTAGAAGGCGTCGGCTGCGAAGCGCAGCTGTTGAAGCGCGATCGTCGTGCTGGCTGGACCGGTCGGAGGCTGGATGGCCGGGCAGTCTGCGCTGCCGCAGCCGGACAACTCCCAGCGCTCGCCGTCGACGGAGTTGAGTGTGGCGCCCACGCCGGCGACCACGAAGCGCCCGGCGCCGTAGGCGACCTCGAAGTACTGTGCGGTGGTGTTGGGCAGCGCGGCCCAGTGCCATTGCTCGCCATCGCTCGACACCGCGACGCCGCCTTGCGTGACCGCCACGAACATGCCCGCGCCGTAGGCCACCGAGCGGAAGTACATCGTCGTGTGCCCGAAGACCTCCTTCCAGCCGGTCGCCTCGACATTTTTCGAGACCGAGATGATCCCGCTGCCCATCCGCTCGCCGGCCGCGACCCATGTGCCTTCCCCGAAGGCGATCGAGCGGAAGAAGCCTTCGGTCGCCATGTCCCGTTTTTGCCAGTCGCGACCGTCTTTCGACCACAGCAGCTCTGCCGGACCCGGCATGTACACCTTGCCGCCGGGCCCGTAGTCGTGCGCGACGCTGACGATCGCGTCGCAAGTCTCGAGCACGGCGTCGACCTGCAGCCGCGGGCCGTGTGGGGCCGTCAGTAGATGCCAGGTCCCGGCGCTCGGATCCGGCTCGGTCCAGGCAGGGCGCCGCTCGCAGCTGGCGGCGGCGGTTGCAGCTGGCTGCGGCGGCGGCGTCTCGGCGGCGCAGCCGGCCGCGCAGGCGACGAGCAGCGTGAAAATGGCACGCTTTGACACAGACATCCGGTGCATGAGCGTATGCACGCGCAAGAAGCATACCACGTTCGAGCGAGCTGCGCCGGACGCACGATCACTCGAAGCTGGCCGCGAGCTCCGCGATGCTCGAGAACGACTGCGTGCCACCCGGGCGACCGACGATGCGAACGCCGTCGGTCACCGTATCGGCGAAGCGCAGCGTGAAGGTGGTGTGTGCCGGCAGCTCCGCGCTCTCCGTGTAGCGCGGCATGATCGACAGCTCCTCGACCGGAACCCATTCGGTGCCGCGCCGAACCTGCACCGCGAGCTGTTCGAGCCAGCCGCCCGCCGCGCTGACGTTGCCCGTGGTGTAGCGCAGCGTGTTGAGGCGCAGCGCGTTCGGCCAGGTGTAGCCCCAGAAATCCTGCGTCTTGCGCTCGCCGCTGCGGCTATCCGCGGACTGACCCTCCTGCTCTCCGTCATGGAGCACGCTCGGGTCGCCTTGACGTAGCACCCGCGTCAGCGGCACCGCAAAGCGGGCGGGAGTCGCGAGCGAGGCGCTGCTGCGTTCGTTGTTCGGCTCGCTCGGCGTAAACGGCGTCACGCGCACGCGACGCAGCGAGAACGCGTAGTTGTCAGCACCGGTCTCGAGCCAGGCCGCGGACTGCAGCCACATCTCGCGACCGTCCGCCGCGATGAACTTGGATGGGATGGTGGTGCCGTATCCGCCGCTGACGGCTTCGTTCCAGGGAAATACCCCGAAGTCCTTGGAGTAGAAGTGCGTCCACGGGCCCCACGGCGCGGGGGCCTCATAGAGCTCGAAGGTGTACTCGGTCCAGCTGCTGTAGATGTAGCGTTTCAGCGGCGCGTTGTAGACCACGCCGCCCTGGTTGATCGGGGGCATGTTCTGAAAGATCAGCTCCGGATCGAGCGGCTCGGCGTAGAGTCGGCGCGTGTCTTCGAGTACGGGCGCTCGCGCACCGATGTCCTCGGTCCAGCGCGGCGCGTCCGCGTCGTAGCCGGCGAAGAACTGCCATCGGCTGCGATCTTGCACGCCATCGCGCGACACGCGTGCGAGGTACAGCTTCGTGGGTGGCGTGCGCGTGGTCTCGAAGCTCCAGTTGTCGTCCAGGCCGTACGCGTAGACGTAGTCATCCGGCGCGTGCTCCGAGTCTTTACCAAAGTCCAGGAACATGACCGTGGTGAAGACGTAGTCGCGAAACATCGGCGCCTGATCGTCCCAGGTCCAGGTGCGGCCCTTGTCGACCGACTTCACGATCGTCGCCGCGGGCGCATCCGTGAAGGTCCACCTGCGGAGGTCCTGCACCGCCAGGTAGAGCTCACCCTTTTGGCACAACATGCCGGTGGGCTTGCGATTGTAGTTGGTGCCGCTCCAGACCGGTGCGACGTCGGCGCCGAGGGCGATGCTGGAACCGCGCAGTGGGTCGGCGCGATCGCCGGGCCGGCCGAGCACGCGGCTCACCGCGATATCGGACGGGACGAGGCCAAAGCCCGTGCCGTCACCGGCCGCGACGTAGAATGCATCGTCGTCCGACCAACAACCGGGCCACAGGTCGCCGTTGCTGGGCGCTCGCACCTGGTAGCCGTCGGCGACTGCGACCGTAGAAAAGAAGGGGCGCTTCACCGGCTCGGGCTCGGGCTCGGGCTCCGGCGCCCGTGCACCTGCTGCGCCTGCCTTTGGCGCGGGGGCCTCGCCGCCGTCAGCTGCATCATGAGCTGGTGCTGCGCCATTGTCCGTGTGCGGCGCGACGGCTGCCCCGGGGTAGTCCGCAGCGGGCTCGGCCGTGGGCTCGGCTGCTCCACTGCCTGCGGCGTCGCGATCTGCGCCGGCATCGGCCGGCTCGCGCTCCGGCTTCGACTCTTCGGAACGCTTCGCGCTGGGATGGTCGTGCCCATCCGACCCGCAGGCAGTTGCGAAGCAGCAGACGAAGCTGGCGGTGAGCCAACAGGCTCGGGTAGAAGGGACGACTCGCACTTCGCGCGGTCTTAGTTGTCGACTCTGCGAAGCGCAAGCGATCTCGGGCACAGATTTGCTCGATGGTATCCGCAGCTGTTGGCGGCCAGGCGCAGCCGCGAGCCTGAAGACTCTGCTCCGTTGATTCATACAGTGTGCGCGCCAGCCCGAGCTGGCGCCGTCCGCCGCATCTGATGGAGTGCGCCGAGCGCGACGTGTTGCGCGTCACTTGCGCGAGCACGTTCCTCCGCTAGAATCGACGCATCATGTCACTGCATCCACGCGTCTTTAGTTGCCCCCCGACCCAGCCTGGGTCTCGGGTGGCCGACGCGTGTCGCTAGCGTGGCGCTTGGGGTTTGGGGTCGGTCAGGGGGGCAACGCGCACCCGCTCTGATCATTCACTCCTGACCTCGAGAGGCTTCCATGCTTGCGCCTGCAACGATCTTGAGCGCGGCCGACTTGCGTCGCGCGCTGTCCGTCCCCGATCTCACGGACCCTGCCGGTCCTCCGCACGCGATGCGGCAGTTGGTCGACGATGCCCTCGCGGCACTCGTGGCCGCCTGGGGTATTCGCGTGCTCGTCGATCGACAGAGTCCGATCGTGTCGATCGCCGACAACTACGACCGGTTGCATTATCCGCCCCATGGCGCAGCGCGCGATGCGCGTTACACGCGCTACGTGTGCGAGTCGGCGCTGCTGCGTACGCAGACCTCGGCGATGATCCCGCCCCTGTTGCGCCGGCTGTCCGCGCAGGCGCCGCCGGACATCCTGCTGGCGTGCCCGGGTCTGGTGTACCGGCGCGATTGCATCGATCGGCTCCACAGCGCCGAGCCGCATCAGCTCGATCTCTGGCGCCTGACGCGCACGCGCGAGCTCGGGCGCGACGCGCTGCACGAGATGATCGAGGTTACACTGGGGGCGCTCCTGCCCGGGCGCGAGCACCGGCTGCTGCCGGCAGAGCATCCGTACACGCTCGGCGGCCTGCAGATCGACGTGCGCGACGATGCGGGCTGGGTGGAGATCGGCGAGTGCGGCCTGGCCAAGCCGCAGATCCTGGTCGAGAACGGCCACGCGCCGCCCGCTTGCGGGCTGGCGATGGGCCTCGGGCTCGATCGCGTCCTGATGCTGCGCAAGGGCATCGAGGACATTCGCCTGCTCCGCGCGAGTGACCCGCGAGTCTCGGCGCAGATGCAGGATCTCGAGCCGTACCGCGCGGTGTCGGCGATGCCTCCGGTGCAGCGCGACCTCTCGCTCGTGGTCAGTGGCGACGCGACCGCGGAGGAGCTGGGGGACACGTTGCGCGCGGAGCTCGGCGAGCGCGCCTCGTTGATCGAATCGGTGGAGCTGCGGGCCGAGACCGCGTACGCAGACTTGCCCGCCGCGGCCGTGGAACGGCTCGGCATCGCGGCGGGCCAGAAGAATCTGCTGCTACGCGTGGTGCTGCGGGCGCTCGACCGCTCGCTCACCCACGCCGAGTGCAACGGCCTGCGCGATGAGATCTACGCGGTGTTGCACCGCGGCACACGCTGGCACTGGGCGGGGAGGAAGCAGTGAGGTCGCGTCAGTCCATGACGCGCGTGGCTTGGCCGCACACCTGGCCTTCGCCTGTGTACGAGCCGAACACGATGCACATCTCGCCGGTGAGCAGCTCGTTGGCGAAGCGCAGCTTCTTGTCCTGGCGGTTCATGATGTCGCAGACGAAGTGCAGCCGGTCGCCCGACTTGAGCTCGAGCATGCCGGTGTGTGCGCCGTCGACGCGGTTGCCGACGTCCGGCTTCGGATTGCTCGAGACGCTGTCGTATTGGTAGGTCGGCATGTCTTGGTAGTCGAACGACTCATAGGCCTCGATCTTTTCGTTGCCGCGCTCGACCCAGATGCCGAAGCGATCGGTATTCGCGTGGCGATGGCCCTGCAGGCTGACGATGCGCGTGTCGTTCTTGACGTCGCACTGGTAGTGCAGCACGCGGTGCTCTCCGGGGCTGACCGCGACGTCTGCCGGGTTGCCGAAGATGCTCAGCGACTGGATCGGCGCAGTCACCTCGCTCTCGTCTTTGTACCACGCGTTGACCCAGGCTTCGCGCAAGATCGGCGTCTGGCCCGTGTTGATGTGGTGCAAGTTGAACGAGAACTGTTGCTTCGCGTCGATCTGGAGCGCGAGGCCCTCGTTTTCGGGCGGAACCGCGAGCGTGCCCTGCGGGCGATCTTGATCCGGCCGCTGCGCGCCACCGAAGTTACGCCCGAGTGAACCGAAGTCGGTTCCGGCTTCTGACGCACCTGCCCAACCGTCGTTGCGGTCGCCTTCCATCATCGTGATGATCATGTGGTGCGAGCCGGGGCGCATGCGCCAGTTCGTCCGGTACACGTAGTGGTTCTCGGCGTTGGGCGCGTCAACGTAGTAGTACGTGTTGATCTCCTTGCCGGGCTCCAGCAAGAACGACGCGAGCTCGGCCGCATCCGTGTAGCTCGTCGGGCCCACGTGGATCTGCGTGCCCTTGTCGGCTGGCGGAGGCAGGATGCAGTACTCGTCGCCCGTGAACCCGCTCTCGTAGTTCTCGAGGGCGTCCACGCAGCGAATGGCGTAAGGATTGTTGTAGGTGCCGTCGAACGGCGCGCACGTGTTCGGCAGAACATCTCCGCCCGGGCTGTGCTCGATGCCTGCGACCTCGAAGCCCCTGCAGCTCTGCGGCAAGCGGTTGAACGGCGTCTTTGGATCTTTCGCCGCTTCGGCCGAGACCAGGTTGGCGGTCGGATCGGTCTTGCCACCCGGCTCCGAGTTGGCTGGCTCTGTCGCCTTCGCGTGCTTGCGAGTGGCGTGCGCGCCTTCCTTCGCCGACGTGGCAGAGTCAGTCGTGTCACCAGCGCAACCGCCGAGGCAGGCCACGACGCAGACGACCGCGAGGGTCTTGCTCGCTCTTTCCATGATGTCTCCTTGGAGCCGCCGCTGATGCAGCCCCGCGTTCCCGGGCCGCAGTGTGCACACGCTGGTGTCGAATGTCGTGCTCGAATGAACGTTGCGAGCCAACACTGTGTAGATGCGGTCACCCGCAGCATTCCACTATCAGCTGACGTGAGACGGCTGTAGGTGTCGCGATCTGATAGTCTGCTGCGGTTAACAGGAGAGAAACATGAAAGCGATCGTGATTGGAAAGGGCAGCGGCGCAGCTATGTCAGCCATCATGGCTGTTTATCCTCGCCACAAGGCCGTGGTGGATGCGTTCATCGAGCGAGGCGAAGTGATCGGCATCGGACCATTTGGAGATGCCAGCGGCAGCCTCGCTATCTTTCGCAGCCGCGTGGCAGCGGAAGCATTCGTGAAGCAAGACCCCTTCATCCTCGAAGGGCTGATCGCATCGTACGAGATCCACGACTGGCGTGATGACCTGCTGTCGTGAGCGCGTGATTCACTGCGCGGGCGAGACCACGTGGCCGGAGAACAGCACCGCGCCGTTCGAGTCGCGGATGAAGAACAAGAACGGGCGGTCGACGACGAACGGGATCGTGGCCGGTGCACTGGGCGGACCCGTGACGACTGCCGTCGCTGCTCCGGCTTCCGCGCCGTTTTCGTCGACGGCGATGAAAGCCTTCTGAACGACCTCGCTGACCGTGAGCGGAATCGTGGCGATGCCGGACAGATCCGCATCGGCGAATAGCTTCTGGATGCCGAGCGCCTTCAGGCTCTCGATCAGCTTGAACGGTCCGCCGGTCAGCTTGAACTTGGGCAGGCTCACTTGCAGCAACGCGGGCTGCAAGCCGGCGACCGCTTGATCCAGCCACGCCGCCGAGATCTGGCTGCGCACCGCTTCGAACTGACCTTCGGCCGGCAATACGATCGTCATACGCAGCTGGTTGCCTTCGTACGGCAGCTCGGCCACCTCGAACTTGTCCGCCGCGCGATAGGCGAGGTTGAGCTGGCCGCCCATGGTCGGGACCTGCGCGCTCTGACCGCCGAGCGTCTTGAATGGCTTGTCCTTGGTGAAGTCGGGCGAGAAGGGCGCCTGCCAGGTCGCGTAGAAGTAGATCGCGTTGACCAGCACCACGCGCGTCATGTCGCTGATCGTGCCGGGTTGCAGCAGGTCTTCGATCTTGTTCTTCGTCTGCTCCTCGACCCAGCCGTTGATCGTCATGCGCGCGGGTTCGAACGCGTGCACGAAGTCGAGTCGCCGTACGCCGCTGTCGTACTCGCGGCTCATCAGGTCGAGGAACGGCATCTGGAGCGTGGTCGACTGGTCGACGAAGATCGCGTCGACGATGTTGAGCTCGACCTTGTGCGCGTTGCCGTCCGCGTCCGAGCGGCTGGTGCGGCGCGACGCGAGCTCGCGGGACAGGCGATTGGTCGCCGTATGAAACACGCCGCTTGCGAAGCTATCGCCGAGCGCTGTCTTCAGCTCCGTCGCAGTCGAACCCTTGGCGCCCGCGTACGTCATGCCCAGCGCGATCGTTACGCTCAGCGGCGAGTAGATCAGGTTCTCCTTCTTGATCTTGTCGTCGCTCGCGAGTTTCTGGCCGAGCTCGAGCCCGAACTTGTTGATGTTCGCGATGAACGTCTTGTAGTCGGCGTCCGGGACCGACGGCGCGGTGTTGGGGCCGACTGACGAGCGCTGGATCTGGGTCGGCGCGGTCGTGCCCGGCGTCGATCCACCGGTCCCGGCCGGGGCGGGTGAGGGTGTGCTGCCGCCCTTGCCGCCATCAGCAGCAGGGCTGCCGGCGGGCTTCGGTGCGTCAGCCATCCCGGCTACCGGCGCAGCCTGCGCACCTGCTGCCGGGGGCGGTGACGCCGGCGCGTCGGACGCGTGTGGTTTCGCACCCGAGCTCGGGCAGGCGCCCAGGAGCAATGAGCTAGTGAGCACCGCGGTCGGTCCGTACTTGATTCGGAACATGTGTCAGCTCTTCTCTGCCCAGCTGCCGAGTGCCAGAGCAGAATCCATGCCGCGCTGAAAAGGCTGAAAAAGCGGGCTGCGCCGCGCAGGAGCGTGACAGGTTGTGCCACACGCCTGCATCGAGTGCACGGCTACCCGGTCCGTTGCGTCGACAGCCTGCGTCGTGCGCGCTCCAGATCCGAGAGGGTCGCGATCCAGGGTTGCCTGCGGGCATCGCTCGGTGTTTGCCAGGGCAATGCCTCTGCCAGCTGCAGCAGCACGTCGAGTGCCTGGTCGTCGAGGTCCAGTTCACTCGCTTGACACACACCGCGCAGCGCGAACGCGTCGCCGTTCTGGATCAGCTTCTGCGCTTCATGGGCGCGGCTCGCGTCGAGCTGCTGGCAGCGCTGTCCGAGGATGCGCGCCGCGGCCTGCACCAGGTCCTGCTGCAACACGGGCCAGGCCAGACGAAACAAGCGGTCGCAGCCGAGTCGCCGCAAGAGCTCTGGCTCGGGGCGCTCCCAGAGCTCGAGGCCGAGGTTGCAGGTGGCGATCGCGGCTTCCAGCGCCTCGATCGGTCGCAGCTTGCGGCCCTCGTGCTTGCAGCCGGCGATCAGCACGTTCGCGAGGTAGCCGAGCTCCTCCATCCGGGCGGTGTGCGCCGCGGGATCCGCGCTCGACAACGTCGCGAGCGCAGCAGCCAACGGCGTTTGCTCGGGCGGCGGCTCTGCCCGTTTGGTGCGCTTGCCGCTGGACTTCGCCGCGGAGCGTCCCGGTAACGCTCGCGCCTTTTCTCCTCGTTCTGTTGGATCGCTCGCCGCTATCAGCTGCATCAACCCGTCCACGTCCGCTCCGGCAGCCGAGCCAGGCAGGCGGCGCTGGGCCACCGCAGCCCGCGTGCTCCCGCCACTGCCGTCGAGCGCGCGAAAGTACGCGGCGCTGATCGCATCGCGCTCCGCGAGCGGCGGCCCGCCCTGGCGCGCGAGCTCGAGAAACCCGCGCGCGTCACCGAGCGAGACGTAGCCCTGCGTGGCGCGCCGATCGTCGCGTTCCGCGAGCGCGTCGCTCTCCAGCATCTCGTCGGAGGTGAGCACCTCGTACAGGCTTCCCTGGCCGTTGATGTACTCGGTGCTCATCGCGCAACATTGTTCCAGGATCGCGCGCAGGCGTTCGTGATCCTCGCGATCGAGCAGGAGCAGCGCGTTCCACACGTCTTCCCAGGCATCCACGTCGCGCGCGATGATCCGGAACTCTTCCCACTCCTCGCTGGTCGCATTCTCGAGTGCGCGCTCGATCTGCCCCGCTTCGTCGCGCGCACCCGCGAGGTTGTTCAGCAACGCGTCCATGTCGATCACCAGCACCAGGCGGTTCACTGCCAGCGTGAGCAGTTCCAGCGGCAGCTCGCACAGCTTCCGCGCCAGGAACTCCTCTCCGGCTTCGAGCATGACCTGCAGCCACAGCGCGAAGCGCCGCGGATCGAAGCGCTCCTCGACACCCGACGCATCCGCGCGCCAGAGATCCTCGTCGAACATCGCCTCGAGCTGCTCCGTGCTCGCGAGCGCGACCAATTCGCTGCAGTCCTCGAGCCCGACGCGATCGATCAAGCGCGAGAGCGCCGCGGCGGGCAGCTCTCGAACGGCCGCGACGAACGCCGGCCGTTCGAGGATGTGAGACAGCAGCTGACCGGGAGGGAGGTAGCGTTGAAGGGTGCCCATGAGCGGGCATCGTTCGGAGATCTCGAGAAATTTTCTAGCTAGGAAATCCCGAGGAACGGATCTAGGATCCTTGCATCGAGTTGCAGCCGATCAGTCGAAGCGATTGCTCAGCACGTTGAGCCGGGTGCCGTCGGACTGCTGCCAGACTGCAAGCGCGCGTCCTCGCCCATCCACGGCTGCCGAAGGCGCCGCGGCGTCGCCCGTATCGTCGTTCTCGATCAGCGTCGCCGTGCCCCAACCGCGGCCCGGCACGAACCGATTGGCCCACACGTCCGTGCGCGTGGCCGCGTGCGTCCAGACCGCGACCGCGTTGCCGCCCGGCTCGAGCGCGATCGTCGGTGCCCCGGCGTTGCCCGTGGTCACCGCTTCGATGCTGACCGCGGCGGACCACGTATCCGCGCTCCAACGGCTCGTCCACACGCGGTTGTTCTCGAGCCAGAGGGCGAACGCGCCGTTGCCGCGCGAGTCGCTCACCACCTGCAGGTCGCTGACCGTCGCGCCTGCGGGCAGGTCGCGGATCTTGCGCGCGCCTTGCCATGCCGAGGTGCGCTTGTTCGCCCAGAGCGCCGACGTGCCGCGCCAGGCGACGAGCTCGGCAGGCCCGCGCACGATCGCCAGGCCCGCGGCGCTGACGCCTCCCGATGCGCCTGGATCCACCTCGATCGCAGCCGTGCCCCAGGCGCCGTTGCGAAACTGGTTGATGAACAGCCGGAAGGCCGTGCCATCGTTCTGCGACCAGAGCAGGGTGGAGTCGCCGTTGGGCGAGCTCGCGGTGCGCACGTTGCCCATCGTCGGTAGCGCCGTTGCCGGCCCGAGTGGTAGTTGCTGCGCGAGGGTCCAGGTCGTGCCGGAGAGCGTCGCGCCGAACAGGTTGCTGCCGCGTCCGGCCGTCGACGCCCAGCCCACCAGCGCGGTCCCCGTGCGGCTGCCGGAGAGCACCGGCCCGAAGAAGGCGGAGGGCGAGATGCTGTCGAAGAACGTCTGCGGCGTACCCCAGCTGCCGCCGCGGAATTGATTCGCCGAGTAGCCCTTGGTCTGCGTGGCCCGCTGCCACTGCGCGACCGCGTTGCCGTTGTCGCTCACGCTGACGTGCGGCGTGTTCGCGCCGCGCGGATCGGCGTCGTCGATCTCGGCCGCGGCACCCCAGCCCGAGCCTGCGAAGCGACTGGCCCAGATAGACGTGACCGTACCGGCTGCTTGCGTCCACACCGCCACTGCGCGTCCGGAAGGATCGCTCGCGACGCGCGGCTCGGTCGAGTCGCCGCCGTCGTAGTGCTCCAGCAGCTGCGCTCCGCGCCAGCGTGGCCCGCGTTGTCGCGCATTCGCGGCCTCGGCGCCGCTGCCAGCGGCAGCCAGCTGCAACTCGAGGTCAGCGACCTCATCCCCGTCCCACGCGGCCTCCGGTGCGGTAGCGGCCTGACACGCGACACACAAGAGAAGTAAAGGCGCAATGCGCATGATCTCCCCCTCGAGCCATGGTTGTGGCCGGCGACGCTACACCATCATGCTCAGGTTGCGAAGCACGAGCCCCGCGAAGAACTCGTGACGGGACCCAAGCGGGCCAAGCGCGGGTCCGCAATATGCTGTCAGATCCAGGGTTGTGTCAGACTGTGTCAGCGTGACGCGGGATCTGGACCTGATCGGTAAGGCGTCTTATCTTTATATGCGCCATGGAGGAAGACGCTCACCGACGCCTTGTGGAGGAACGCGACGCTCAGCGCAAGCGCGAGGCGCAGCGTCGCGAAGCCGAGCGCGAAGCGGTCGCGCGCGGCCAGATGGAGCGCGAGGCGCAGCGCAAGCGCCTGCAAGCCGAGCGCGAATCGGTCCGTGACGCTGCGCAGCGCGTGCACGTCGAGCGAGAGGAAGAGCGGCTTCGCGCACAGCAAGCTCGCAGCGCGGACCGCGAGGCCGAGAGGCACCAGCAGATCGACCGCGCCAACGAACGCAAGCGCGTCCTGCTCGATCGCGAGGCGAAACGTCTCTCCGGCCACCCCTCGGAACCGAGCCCCCCCCAGCCCGCAGCTCGAGTGGGAGGCGAGTCCAAGAAGCCGCCTGCGATCAGCGGGTACGTCGTGGCCGAGTTCGACGAGTCCGAGTCGGCCAACCGAGCCATGTGGCACGTCATCGGCGTGGTGATCGTCGTGTTCGCGCTGGCAGCGATCGTGTTCGCGTTCATCTAGAGCGCGACCTTGCCGATTTCGCGGATAGTCGCTTCGACCCTGAGCGCCGCCTTCTGCTCGGGCGGCGACTGGAGCAGCTCGTTCAGCTTGCTGTGGATGACGTAGAGCGCGCCGTCTCGAACCACGGCGGTCGTGGGGTAGACGTCGCCGAGTCGTTGCTGCGCGCGCACCTTCGCCGTGGCCCAGCCGTCTTCGCTCGCCAGCGCAATGGCTGCGTTCGAGGCCTTGCCCGGCACCTGGTTGGCGATGACGATCAAGGTGCGGTCGCCGGCGAGCAGCACGCCGTCGCCGCCCACGAGCGGCGCGTCGAGCCCGACCTGGGTGAGCGCCGCGGGGTTCGCGAGCGGCACCTTGAACAGCGCTCCGTCGCTCTTCTTGATCACGAGCAGGTAGCCGTCGGGGTGGACGATGAGCCCGTTTAGATTGATGCCCTCGCCGGCGAAGCGCGCGTCCTTCAAGAACAGGGATGCACGTCCGCTCGCGTCGACCTTGTAGATGCTCGGCGAGAAGCTGTCGGTTACGTACGCATCGCCCGACGCGTCGAGCGCGATGCCGTTCAGCAGGTGCGGCCCGGAGGATAGCCCCGAGACGTCGACGTACTGGAGCGCCTTGCCGCTCGAGAGGTCGTAGACGCCGACGGCGGCGAGCTGTTTTGGGCCTGCCGCCGAGGGCTTGAGGCTCGAGGCGAAGTCGGAATTCACGGCCCAGACACGCCCGCGCTCCGCGTCGATCGCGATGCCGAGCACCGAGCACAGGCGCTCGTCGTTCACCAGGATCGTCGCGTCCCCTCGCCGATCCACCGAGTAGATCGCGCCTTCGCGAAACGAGCTGACGAGAAACGCGTCGCGTGCTCGATCGTAGGCGATGGTCTCGGGGTAGAGCGCAGGCTTGTGAATGGTCAGCGAAGCTCCGGACGATTCGAAGGCCACCGAAGCCGTTCGCGCACACCCGCCGAGCGTCGCGATGGCAAGCACGAGACGGGCGCCGGCACCGAGCGCACGGCGTGCGCTGCACAGAATGGACATGTTCAGCTCCTGATGCTTTCAGCGCGGGCGTTGCCGCGCACTGTCACGGGCGTGCTTGCCCGGCAGACTCTCGTTCGATCCAGTCCGCGGTCTCGCGGGCGTGCCTCAGCTCTTGTTGCAGCTCGATGCGGCGAGCCGCGCCGCTGTCGCTGTCATCCAGGCCGGCGATCTCGCGCTCGGTGCGCTCCATGCCGAGCAACAAGGCGGAGATCCGTTCGGTTGGATCGGGCGGCGACGGCGGTCGAGCCGCGCGTACGCTCATGCCCACGGTCCCGAGGGCGAGCACGCAGCAGCAGACGGCTGCCCAACCTGCTCGCCCGCTCGCGACTCCCTGCACCGCGAGCAGACGCCGCACGCGTTCCACGAGCGCACTCCTGGGACGCGGTCTCGCCATCGCGGGCAGCATCGTCCCGACCGCTTCCGTTGCCGCGCGAGCGAGCGCTTGCGCGAGCGCCAGACGATCGCCGGTGAGCTCGACCGCGCAGTCGTCGCAGGCGAGCTCCGCGCTTTGTTTGAAGCGGGCCGCGATCCAGTGATTGAGCGGCTGCAGCCAGCACAGCGACTGCACCAAGCCGACGAGCGGGAAGACGACGCCGTCGCGCCGGACCAGGTGGGCGAGCTCGTGGGCGAGCACCGCGTCGAGCTCGGAGAGTGACGCGACATGGAGGCGTGCGGCCGGCAAGCAAATCTCGGCGCGCCCCAGTACCAGCGGCACCTGGATGGCGGCGCTCTGCGTGAGCGTGACCCGACGCAGGCGGGTCCGACCTCGCAGGCGCTCCAGGCGCTGGAGCAGGCGCGCGTCGTGCACCGGCGTTCGATCGCGCAGGCGCCGCCGCAAGGCCAGCAGCATCAGCCCGAACCTCGCACCGCCGAGTGCCAGCGCAGCGACCAGCGCGAGCGTCGCAGCCGTGAGCGGCGTCGCATCCACGGCCGGAATGAGCTCGAAGTCCCGCGCATAGGGGCGGTGCACGGTCCCCGACAGCGCCCACGCGGACGTCGCGAGCGGACCGATCAGCGCGGCGAGCCACAGATAGCTCTGGGTCGAGGGGGAGAACGCGCGCGAACGAGCAAGCAGCGCGACGGCGCCGGCCCAGAGCACGCCGTGCAGCAGGTAGGTGAGCGCGAGCGGGCCGAGGATCATGCTCCACCTCCCTTCTTCTTCAGCAGGCGGCGCATCTCCTCGATCTCCTCGGGCGTGAGCTGCTCCGATTCCAGCAGCTGCGCGGTGAGGGCAGACACCTTGCCGCCGAAGAACGACTGCAGCACGCGGTCCAGCGCACCCTCGGCCGCCTCGCCGCGCCCCACCTTCGCGCGGTAGACGAAGTGCCGCCCACGGCTGCGAAAGTCGACCCAGCCTTGCTTGCTCAGGCGTTGCAGCAGCGTGGCGACCGTCGTGGGCGCGAGGTCCGTGCCGTCGCGCGCCATCAGGGCGAGAATCTCGCTCACGCCACCTTCACCGACCTCCCACAAGGCCTTCATGACGGCGAGCTGCAGATCGGTCAGGGTCTCGTTACTCACGACTACAACTGTGGCTCTGCCCGGTCCGACTGTCAACTACAAAAGTAGTTCTAAGGCAGAACCCACCTGGTCGCTCCTATTCACCGAAGGCGAACAAGCCGAGTCGCAGTGGCATGCGGCCAGCGTACTCCAGAAACGCCTAGAGCGCTTCGCGCAGCGCCGCCCGGGCCAGCATGCGCGTCGCGTCGAGCACGGGCACAGGGGCGCGGTCCCAGCTGAGCACCAACGGCAGCTCGGTTCCGCCGAGCACCAGCGCGTCGCACTCGAGGTTGCCCACGATCTCGCCGACGCGCTGGCGCGAACGCGTGGTGAGCGTACCCGGCGCGAGCTGCTGGCTGATGATCGCGTCGAGCTCGATGCGTTCGTCGAGCGACGGCGTGCAGTGCTCGATGTCTGCCTCGGCCAACGCGTCCGCGTACACCGGGCTCTCCATCAGTGAACGCGTCCCGAGGATCGCCAGTCGCCGGTAGCCCAGCGCGCGCGCCTCCCGCGCGACCTCCACCGCGATGTGCAGCCACGGCAGCGGCGAGTCGCGCTTCACCAGCGAGAATGCCTGGTGGACCGTGCTGTCCGGACAGATCAGGAGCTGCGCTCCTCCGCTCGCCAACTTGTGCGCCGACGACAGCAGCAGCTCGGCCACGCCCTTCCAGTCGCCCGCGCTCACCTTTGACATGTACTGGCTGAGCGGATGACTGTGCAGGGACACTTCGGGATGATCCGAGCCGGCCTGTTGACAGATCGTTCGATAGCACAGCGCGGCTGCTTCACTGCCGCAGCCGACGATCCCGATGTGCTTGGCGTGTGAGTGGCTCACTCGTAGTTCAAGTTCGGGCCGAGCCAGCGCTCCACCTCGGCCACGCTCATGCCCTTGCGCGTGTGATAGTCGTCCACCTGGTCACGATCGATCTTGCCCAGGCCGAAGTACTTCGACTCGGGATGCGCGAAGTAGAGGCCGCTGACGCTCGAGCCCGGCCACATGGCGAACGACTCGGTGAGCTTGATGCCCGTGTGCTTCTCGACATCGAGCAGCGTCCACAGCAAGCCCTTCTCGGTGTGGTCGGGGCACGCGGGATAACCTGCAGCCGGGCGGATGCCGCGGTACTTCTCCTGGATCAGGTCGGCGTTGCTCAAGCCTTCGCTGCGGCCGTAGCCCCATTCTTCGCGCACGCGCTTGTGCAGGTACTCGGCGAAGGCCTCGGCCAGGCGGTCGGCGATGGCTTCGGACATGATCGCGTTGTAGTCGTCGTGCTGTGCGCGGAACTTGTCGCACAGCTCTTTCAGGCCGATGCCGCTCGTCACGGCGAAGCCGCCGATGTGATCCGCGAGGCCACTGTCCTTGGGCGCGACATAGTCCGCCAGGCAACGGTTGGGCTCGCCTTTGTCCTTCTCCTGTTGCTGGCGCAAGAAATGGAGGCGCGTCAGCAGCTTGGAGCGGCCGGCGTCGGTGTAGAGCTCGACGTCGTCGCCGACTGCGCTCGCGGGGAACAGGCCGTACACGGCGCGCGCAGTCAGCAGCTTCTGCGCGATGATCTTGTCCAACAGGGCGTTGCCCTCGGCGTAGATCTGGCGCGCTTGCTCGCCGTACTTCTCGTGCTCGAGGATGCGCGGGAACACGCCCTTCAGCTCCCAGGTGTGGAAGAACGGCGTCCAGTCGATGTACTCGCGCAGCTCGGAGATCGGGAAGTCTTCGAGCACGCGGACGCCGGTGAACGAAGGCACGGCGATGTCCTCTGCCCGCCAGTTGATGGGCGTGCGGTTGGCCCGTGCAGCCGTCAGCGGCACGATCTTGTGGCGCGGCCCGGAGTGCAGCTTGCGCAGCTTCTCGTACTCCTCGCGGTGCGCCGCGACGAACGCGTCCTTGGCTTCGGTGCTGAGCAGACTCGTGGTCACGGGCACCGCGCGGCTGGCATCCAGCACGTGGACGACCGGCTGGCTGTAGTGCGGCGCGATCTTGACCGCGGTGTGCGCCTTGCTGGTGGTCGCGCCGCCGATCAACAGCGGCAGCTTGAAGCCCTGGCGCTCCATCTCGCGCGCGACGTGGGTCATCTCGTCGAGGGACGGAGTGATCAGCCCGCTCAGGCCGATCAGATCCGCCTTCTCGGCCTTGGCACGCTCGAGGATCTTCTCGCATGGGACCATCACGCCCATGTCGAACACCTCGTAGTTGTTGCAAGCCAGCACCACGCCCACGATGTTCTTGCCGATGTCGTGCACGTCACCCTTCACGGTCGCCAGCACGATCTTGCCCTGCGTGCGCACCACCTGCCCGGACGCAGCCAGCTTGGCCTTCTCCTCTTCCATGAACGGCATCAGGTACGCGACGGCCTTCTTCATCACGCGCGCGGACTTCACCACTTGCGGCAGGAACATCTTGCCCGCGCCGAACAGATCGCCCACCACGCTCATGCCGTCCATCAGCGGGCCTTCGATCACCGACAGCGGCTTGTCGAGCTTGGCGCGCGCCTCTTCGGTGTCGGCATCGATGTACGTGTCGATGCCCTTGACCAGCGCGTGCGACAGGCGTTCCTCCACGCTGCCCTTGCGCCACTCTTCTTCCTTCTTCGCGCCGCCTGCGCCGGCGTCTGCCCCCTCGGCCTTCAAGCGCTCGCCGAAGTCGACCAGGCGTTCGGTCGCATCCGGCCGCCGGTTGAGCAGCACGTCTTCGACCAGCTCGCGCAGCCCGGGCTCGATCTCCTCGTAGACCTCGAGCATGCCAGCGTTGACGATGCCCATGTCCATGCCGGCCTGAATGGCGTGGTACAGGAACGCCGAGTGCATCGCCTCGCGGACCTTGTTGTTGCCGCGAAAGCTGAACGAGATGTTGGAGACGCCGCCGCTGACCTTCGCGTGCGGCAGGTTCTCCTTGATCCAGCGCGTGGCCCGGATGAAGTCGACCGCGTAGTTGTTGTGCTCCTCCATGCCGGTCGCGACCGTCAGGATGTTGGGATCGAAGATGATGTCCTGGGGCGGAAAGCCCACCTGATCGACCAAGATCCGATAGGCGCGCTCGCAGATGCGGATCTTGTCCTCGTAGCTGGCCGCCTGCCCCTGCTCGTCGAATGCCATCACCACGACCGCAGCGCCGTACTTGAGCACGGTGCGCGCGTTCTCACGGAACTTGTCCTCGCCCTCTTTGAGCGAGATCGAGTTGACGACGCCTTTGCCCTGCAGGAACTTGATGCCGGCCTCGATCACCTCCCACTTGGAGGAATCGACCATGAACGGCACCTTCGCGACCTCGGGCTCGCTCGCCAGCAGCTGAAGGAAGCGCGACATCGCGCTGACGCCGTCGATCATGCCCTCGTCCATGCAGATGTCGATCACGTTCGCGCCGTTCTCGACCTGCTGGCGTGCCACGCTCACTGCGGCCTCGTAGTTGCCTTCCTTGATCAGCTTGGCGAACTTGGGCGAGCCGGCGACGTTGGTGCGCTCGCCGATCATCATGTACACGCCTTGCTGCTGCGTGAACGGCTGCGAACCGGACAGGCGCAACGGCTCGGACGCGGGCTTGGCGGCGCCGCCATCAGCTGCAGGCAGCGGCCGCGGCTGTTTGTGCTCCAGCGCCTTGGCGATGGCCGCGATGTGCTCGGGCGTGTTGCCGCAGCAACCACCCGCGATGTTCAGGAGGCCGGCATCGGCGAACTCGCCGAGGAAGCGCGCCATGTCCGGAGGCTCGAGATCGAAGCCCGTGACCGACAGTGGGTTGGGTAGGCCGGCGTTCGGATACGCCGACACGGCAGTGCCTGCCTTCTCCGACAGCTCGGACAGGAACGGATACATCAGGTCTGGACCCAGCGAGCAGTTGAGGCCGACCGACAGCGGCTTCACGTGAGCCACCGCATTCCACAGCGCCTCGACCGTCTGGGCCGAGATCATCGTCTCGCCGCCGCGGCCGACCGCGGCCGAGACCATCACCGGCAGCTGCACACCGTCGCGATCGAACACCTCGCGGATGGCGACCAGCGCGGCCTTGGCGTTGAGCGAGTCGAAGATCGTCTCGACCAGCAGGACGTCGGAGCCGCCCGCGATCAGGGCGCGCACCTGATCGATGTAGGCCGCCTTGCACTGATCGAACGTCACCACGCGAAAGCCAGCATCCTCCGCATCCGGCGAGTTGGAGAGCGATACGGTCATCGGCCCGATCGCGCCCGCCACGAAGCGCGGGCGACCATCCGCGTTCGCGACGCGATCTGCCCACTCGCGACATTGCCGCGCCGAGGTCTCGTTGATCTCCCAGGCCAGGTCGCGCAGCTGCTTGTTTTGCAGCACCGTGTCGAAGAACGCGGGATCTTTGCGCCCGCCGTGCTCGCGCGGGTCATCGATGAAGAAGTCGCTCTGCGTGATGCTGGTCGCGCCGAACGTGTTGGTCTCGATGATGTCTGCGCCGGCCTCGAGGAAGCGCCGGTGGATGTCGCAGATCATCTTCGGCTGCGTCAGCGAGAACAGATCGCCGTTGTTCAGCAGATCCTTCGTCGACTTGGCGAAGCGCTCGCCGCGGATGTCCGCTTCCTTCATGCCGTAGGTACGGATGGTCGTACCCATCGCGCCATCGATGATGACGATGCGTTCTTGGAGCAGCTTGCGGAGCGGGTGATGACGAGGATCGGCAACCATATCAGCCTGTCTTTGCTCTCTTACGATTCGGCGCGCCCGCGGGTTTATCCGCGATCGCGAGCAGTACTTGCAAGTGTGGCTTCTTCGTCTCGCGACACGCCACGTCACACGCCACTACATCCAGCTCGGCGCGCGTCAGCAGACCGCGCAGCGTACGCTGCGAAAAACCGGCGTGACGCTCGCCGTAACGCGCCGTGATCTCGCGCTGTTTGTGCTGATCGAGGCACAGCAGCACCATGCGCCCGCCCGGGCGCAGCACGCGCGCACACTCGGAGAGCGCGCGCGCCGGATGCTCCGCGTAGGTCAACGTGTGGAACACCAGCACAGCATCGAACGAGTCGGCCTCGAACGGCAATTCGTGCACGTCCGCGACCTGCGCGCGCACGTGCGAGAACTTGGCCAGCCGCTCCTTCGCCACCTCAATCATGCGGCTGTTGGTATCGATGCAGGTCAGGGATCGGCAGTACGGCGCCAGTGCATGCGCAGCCGCACCATCGCCCGAACCCGCATCCAGCACGTCGCCCAGGCGCAACAGCGCAGCCAGCCCGGTCGCGAGCGACTGCCAGGTTCGCCCCGGCGAGTAGAAGCGCTCCATCTCGTCGCTCACCGAAGCCGGCAGCCCGTCCCGTCGTTCGAGCTCGAGCTTGAGCAGCCGCTGCTGATCGCCCTCCAACGTCGCATCCGCCGCCTTGGCGGCATCGTCGAGCACCGCCCGAGCCGTCCCTGGCAGCGCCTCCTCGGCCAGTGCGTAGAAGGACTGAGCACCCTGGCGGCGATCGAGCACGAAACCCGCCTCGCGCAGCCGCCCCAGATGGGTAGAAACCCGCGACTGCGAGATACCCGTCACGTGCACCAAATCGGTCACGCACAGCTCCCGCCCGCGCAGCAAGGCGCACAGCCGCAGGCGACTCTCGTCGCCCAGCAGGTTCAGCGTCTCTACATAGTCGGTCAGGCTCACGTATCTTGGTATCCGGATGGACGGATTTATGCATCCGGACGCCACGGACGTCAAGCAGCGCCTGCGGGCCCCGAAGAGACGCGGGCGCGGGCTGAGAAGAAGACACGGACGTGAGCGTCGCTAGTTTCGGTGCGAGCGCAGGGCGTCCAGCAGGCGGTACTTGCTGCGGCGCTCGCTCGGGCCCTGCAGAGCTTGCTGGACGAGGGCTACCATTTCATCGCGCTGCTCGGTGGTCTGTTGGCGTTCGCGCATGGCCGTCGCCAGCAGCAGCGTCGCGCTCTCGAGGCGAGATACCTCGGCCCGGGTACGGCTCGCGCGCGCGAGTGCCCAGACAGCAGCTGCAACCACGGTCAGCGCGATCAGGCCGAGCAGGATCGCCGCCCACCACAGCCAGTCCGTGCTCCAGAGTCCGCGTGCGCTCAAGATCCCGCCGCTCGGGTGCGCCAGTACGTCGCCGAGCCCGTCGTTGGCGCCCAGCACGGCCTGGTAGGCCATCGTGTGAGCCGTGGTGCCAACGGCCGGTTGAAGCTGTTGCCGCAGCGCCGTGTCGAGCGCTTGCGCCAGGTCGTTCGTGAGCATGTCGGTGAGCGCAGGCCGCAAGTCGCTCTGCAGGCTGGCTGCCACCTGCTGGAGTGCGGCGCCTGTCATGTCGTGCGTCAGCCCGAGCACGCGCTGGCGTACCTGAGGGCCGGTGAGAGCCTCCGTCAGCTGCACCGCGGCGTTGCGTGCGACTTCCTGGGTCAGCGCTCCGATCTGCTCGTGAGCCCGGTCGGACGACAGCGCGTTGAGCACCCCGTCCGCGATCTGTTGGGTCATCAGCTCGGTGGCTCTCTGCACGTCCGGGTCGCTGGCGGCCTTTTTGAGCTCTTGCTGCGTGTCTTCCTTGGTGAGCTCCTCGGCGCCCTCGTGCACGGCTGCCCCTGAGGCTTCCTTCGCCACCTCTTTCACGGGCGCGCAGCCTGCGATGGCCAGCGCGCACGCACAACCTTGCATCAGTGCGCACCAGTGCCAGCTGGCGGAACCGACACGCCCCCAAATGTCGACGCGTCTACTCATGATGTCTGTGCATGCAAAACAGAGTCCAGAACCGGCACGAGAAGTGCCTACTCCGAAAACGGAGGTTGCTCGCTTCACTCATCTCGCTCGCGCTCTCCGTGCCCGAAGATCGCAAGGCGCTGGCACGCGGTTGAGCCGCACATGAAATGCCACGTGTGTGGCGCCGCGGTGGGGTCGCGTCGTAGAGCGCAGCTCAAGCGACGCAGGTCGGGAGCGACGTCGACGTCGTACCAGGGCGGCAACTCGTGCACGTGCAAGCCGCGCACGGCGGCGGCGGCCTTCGTTCGTGCGCGGGTTCGCGGGCTGCTCCACTCCACTGCGTCGAATAACCCAGGTTGGGCGCGTCCTAGCCCGATGCAGTAGTAGCCGCCGTCCGCCGCGGGCCCGAGGACGACGTCCGCGCCGCGCTCGAGTGCACGTACGCCTCGCTCGAAGTAGGCGCGCGGGACGTTCGGCGCGTCGCTCCCGACGAGCAGCACGTGCGCGTGCTCGCTGAAGAGGTCCTCGAACGCGCCCGCGATGCGCGCTCCGAACCCTGCGTCGCGTTGTGGAATGAGCTGCCAGCTCGAGCCGGTGAGCTCGCGAAACCAGGCTCGCGCCTCGCGCGGCGTGTACACGAGCGTGCAGCTGACGTTCGACACCGCTGCAACTTGCCGCAGTGTGTCCCTGAGGAACGCGCAGTAGAGGCCGGCACGTGTTGCAGCGTCCAGCCTGTCCGAGAGCCGAGTCTTGACCTGGGCTCCAAACGGATGGCGAGCCAACACCGCGATTGTGACCGACATGCTCTGGACTTAACGCCCGCGGGCGTAGGCGCTCGCGGCCAAAACGCCTCATGGCGACGCGCTGCTGCGCGAACAATTCACATGCATGTCCACGTATTACGACCCTGCCGATCTCGCGCGCTTCGCGGAGATCGGCAAGGAGGCGCCCGAGCTCTGGCAGAAGTTCTCGGCCTGGTACCAGGCCGTGTTCGCCGAGGGTGCGCTCACCGAGCGCGAAAAAGCCCTGATCGCCCTGGCGGTTTCGCACGCGGTCCAGTGTCCATACTGCATCGACGCCTACTCCAAGGGCTGTCTGGAGAAGGGCGCCGACGTCGAACAAATGACCGAAGCCGTGCACGTTGCCGCGGCGATCCGCGGTGGCGCGACGCTCGTGCACGGCGTGCAGATGCGCGGGCACGTGCATCGCATCGCGATGTGAGAGGTGCAGCTTGAAGACGCGCACGCTTCCGACTCTGCAGCGCCGCGAGCACGCGCTGGCATCGGCGGCGGTGCAGCTCGGCATGCTGCACGCGCTCCAGCCGGCGGAGAGCTTCGCAGGCACGGTCGCGCGAGTGAGCCCAGGAGCCATGCACGCTCGATCCCCGTCGATCTTGCAGTTGAACGTGGGCAAGCGCTGCAATCAGACGTGCCGGCACTGCCACGTCGACGCAGGTCCCGATCGACGCGAGGTCATGTCCGACGCCGTGCTGGCCGCCGCGCTCGGGTTGCTCGAGCGTGCGGCGATCTCCACGCTGGACATCACTGGGGGCGCACCCGAGCTGCACCCGCGCTTTCGGGAGATCGTCGAGCGCGCGCGCGCGCGTGGTGTGCACGTGATCGATCGTTGCAACCTGACGATCCTGCGTGCGCCGAACTACGCCGACTTGCCCGAGTTCTTCGCGAGGCATGAGGTCGAGGTTGTCGCGTCCCTGCCGTGGTGGCGCGATCGCGAGACCGACGCGCAGCGCGGCGACGGTGTGTTCGAGGACTCGATCGCCGCGCTGCGCAGGCTGAACCAGGTCGGCTACGGAGTGGATCCGAGCCTGGTCCTGACGCTCGTCAGCAATCCATCCGGCGCATTCTTGCCGCCGCGGCAGGCCGCGCTCGAGCGCGACTACCGGCGCGAGCTCGACCGCCGCTACGGCGTCCAGTTTAGCCGGCTCTACACCATCACCAACATGCCCGTGAGCCGCTACCTCGAGTGGCTCGCGGACACGGGTCAACTGCAGAGCTACATGCAGAAGCTGGTCGCTGCGTTCAATCCCGCGGCACTCGAAGGTCTGATGTGCAAGAGCACGCTCTCGGTCGGCTGGGACGGCAGGCTGTACGACTGCGACTTCAACCAGATGCTCGAGCTGTCGATCGAGCGCGATGTCTTCGACGTGACGCTGGACGATCTTGCAGGGCGCGAGATCCGCAGCGCGGCGCACTGCTTCGGCTGTACGGCAGGAGCGGGTTCGAGTTGCGGCGGCGCCACGGTGCGCACGTGAGCACGATCTCCGCGATCATTCCGACCTGGTGCGAGCGGGACAGCATCGCCGCGTGCGTCGCGGGCGCGCGCGAGATCGCGGACGAAGTGATCGTAGCCGACGCGAACAGCCACGACGGCACGGCGGCGCTGGCTGCAGGTTGTGGCGCACGCGTCGTGCTCTGCGACAAGGGGCGTGGCCCACAGCTGCACGCGGGCGCTCGCGCTGCGCGCGGCGACGTGCTGTTGTTTCTACACGCAGACGCCGAGCTCTCACCCGCAGCTCGCGCAGCCATCTTCGAGTGTCTTGCAGATCCGGAGGTGCTCGGCGGCAACTTCCTGCTCGAGTTCACCGGCCCAAGCTGGTACGCGCCGCTGTTCTCGCGTGCCAACGACCTGCGCCGGCGTCTCTTCCGCGTCTACTACGGCGACTCCGCGATCTTCGTGCGTCGCTCGGTGTATGGCGAGCTCGGCGGCTTCCGCGCGTTCCCGATCTTCGAGGATCACGAGTTCGTCCAGCGCCTCGAGCGACACGGGCGGACCGCGTACGTACGCCGCGTGTGCGTGCGCGTGAGCTCCCGGCGCTACGAGCACGCTCCCCTGCGCACCTTGCTGAGCTGGGCCGTATTGCACGGCCTGTACTCGTTCGCCGGTGTGCCTCCGGCGCACCTCGCTCGGTGGTAACGCGGACATCCGCGCGAATGCCGGAGCTCTGCGATGACGCGGCTCTCGGTACTGGACCGCCCGGGCGCGCCGCTGCTCGCCATCGCAGCTTGTGCGCTCGGGGCGAGCGAGCTCGCGCGTCCGCTGCGACCGCGGACGGCGTCTCGCACACGGCGTTGGCCCATCAATGGCGTCCTGGGCGTGCTGGCGGCCGCAGTCGAGCGCGGCTTGGTGGTCGGAGGGCTCGCGTACCTGAGCCGTCGAGCCGCGCGACGGCGCTGGGGCGTGTTGCCCCGCTTGCGGCTAGGGGCGGCAGCTGAGAGCGCGCTCGCGCTGCTCGCGCTCGACGCCGGCATGTACCTGTGGCACCGCCTCAACCATCGCCTGCCGCTGCTCTGGCGCTTTCACGCCGTGCATCACACCGATCTCGATCTCGACTTCACGACCGCGGCGCGCTTGCATCCCGGCGAGCTGCTGCTCTCTCTGCCGGTTCGTGGCGCGCAATTGCTGGTGCTCGGTGCCGGTGAGCGCAGCGTGCTCGCCTACGAGGGACTGATGCAACTCGCCTCGCTCTTCTACCACTCCGACGTCGACCTCGGTGCGCGACTCGAACGGGTGCTCGGTTCGTGGTTCATGACGCCGGCGCTGCACACGCGACATCACGCGGCGACCCAGGCCGAGCGCGACTGCAACTGGGGCGTGGTGCTCTCGCTCTGGGATCGCGCGCTGGGCTCGTTCGACCCGCGGCCGGCGACCGATCACCGAATCGGCACGAGCGAGCGGCGGTCGCTGACACCGAGGCAGTTGTGGACTCTGCCTTGGCGATCGACACCCATCTGACTCCGTGTGCTGACAACTGGTGTCAGATCTGCATCCACACGGATCGCGGCGAAGCACTGCGTCAGGCCATGCTCGCTGTACGCAAGGGCGGCACTTTGTCGATGCTGGGTGTGTATGGGGTGATGGACAAGTTCCCGATCGGCGTGCTCATGAACAAAGGCATCACGCTTCGAACCGCGCAACAACACGGTCAAAGGTACATTCCGAAATTGTTCGAGCTCGTGCAAAACAGCAAGCTGGACCCCGCCTGCCTCGCCACGCACCGCTTCGCCCTCGAGGATGCGGCGCTGGCGTACGACATGTTCAAGCACAAGGTAAACGGCATGATCAGGGCGATCATCCAGCCCAACTGACGGGCGCTCGTGAACGCGCGTTGACACGCTCGGGGGATCTCGCTACGGACGCGCATGGGCGAACGACTCCTCGGCAAACGAGTGTTGCTGACGCAAGCTGACGCGTACATGGGACCTGCGATCGAACAGCTGTTCCGATCGGAGGGTGCCCATGTCGTCAGCGACGTTTCGCAGCTCGACACGCACCACGCGGTCGAGCGCGTGCTTTCCGCCGCAGGTCCGATCGATGTGCTGGTCGCCAACCTCGCGCATGCGCCGGTTCCCGCGAGCGTCGCCGAGATTCGGGACGAGCACTGGCACGCTCTGTTCGACGCACTGGTGCATCCGCTGATGCGGCTGGTGAGAGCGACCGCGCCCGCAATGATCCGAGCCGGACGGGGCAAGATCGTCGCGATCACGAGCGCTGCGCCGCTGCGAGGCATCCCCAACACGTCGGCGTACTGTGCGGCCCGTGGAGCACAGAATGCGTTCGTGCGCGCAGCGGGACTGGAGCTCGCTACGCACAACGTCCAGGTCAACGCCGTGGCGCAGAACTACGTGCAGAACGAGACGTATTTCCCCGCGGAGCTGCTGGCGAGTGAGCGCTTCCAGAAGCACCTCGCGCGCAACGTCCCACTGGGCAGGGTGGCCCATGGCTGGGAAAGCGCGGAGCTCGCGCTCTTCCTGGCATCAGACAAGAGCGACTTCATGGTGGGTCAGGCAGTGCCGTTTGCCGGGGGTTGGGTTTGAGGTCCGCGAGGAGGTACGGTGCGCCCGAGCCGAGCGTGCCGCTTTCGCATCAGCACGAAGGCCGCGGCACGCTGCGTAGCTGAGCTCAATCGTGCGCTGCGCGCCAGCCACCGGACGTCCCCGTTTGCGCCGAGCTCGGTTCGAACAACGTGACGTCGCCGACGGGTGCGCTGGGCGCGCGCGTCAAGTACCTGTGCATCACGCGCACGGCGTGCGCTCCGTGCAGGTGCTGCGCAAGCGCATGTGCCCCCGCGCGTTCGCATTCCGCCACCACCTCCTGCAGGGCATCTTTACGCCGCGCGCCCAGCACCAAGCGCGCGCCCTGCACGGCGAACGCGCGTGCAGTGGCGCGACCGATGCCGCTCGAGGCCCCCGTGATCACCACCGTCGCACCACGAATATCGCGTCGCATGCTTGCCTCCAGGCTCGAAGTCACGAAGCGGGGCGCACCTGGCTCAGCAGCCGGCGGTGGCGAACGACCACATAGCCGGCAGCGATCATCAGCAGCCCTGAGGTAATGAAGCCGAGATCCCACGCCAGCTGATCTTCACCGGGATGCACGTGATGCAAGCCGAGGAGCTGGTGATCGATCAAACCCTCGACCGCGTTGAACAGCCCCCAACCCATGCACAACGATCCCACCAGGGTACGCGTGGGCCACGGCACGTGAGCTTGCTGGCCGGCGCGCCAGAGCCGCGCGATTCCGAGCGCGGTCATCAGCCAGGTGAACGCGTGAAACAAGCCGTCCCACAGCATGTTGTACTTCATCGAAACCAAGTCGATCGGCGGCCGCACGCTCGAGAACATACTGTGCCACTGCAGGATCTGGTGCAGCAGGATCCCGTCGACGAAGCCGCCCATGCCGGCGCCGAGCAGCATTCCAGCCGAGATGATCGCTCCGCGATGTGTCGCTCGCGCCATGACGAGCCCTCAGTGCTTGCCGATGCGCTCTGCCCACATCGCCGCCACACCGACGACGAGAAATGGCACGAGTGCAAACAACGCGTGTTGTCCGAAGTCTTGCTGCCAGACCTGCTGGCGCGCGGCGCGGCCGATCGGACAGCTCGGACAAGCCCAAGCATTCGCCGCCCACGCGACGCTCGACTGCGCCGCGCAGGCGACCCAGCTCCAGCGCATCCACCGCTTCATGGTGGAGAGCGGCTGCAAGGATCGAGCCGGTCGTTACTTCTTCGCGCCCGCCTTGATCCACGCGCACAGCGCGTCGAACGACGCTTGCGGAAATGCCGGCGGAGCGTTGTCCGCTCCGAGCGGCATGCGCCGGCCGCACTTGGGCATGGCCTGCGTGAGCTTGAGATACAGCAGCGAGGTGTCGCAGTTGCCGGGCGTCACCAGCTTGCCCATGCCACCGCACTGACCGGGGGGGCTCATCATCGACGCATCCTTGTCGACCAGCGAGGCGTACGCCGTGTCGGGCGTCGTGAAGTCGGGTGAGCCGAACACGCTGCCCGGCTTGTGACAGGACGCGCACATCGTTCCGAACTCGAGCAGGTTGTAGATGTCCTGAAAACCGCCGCCGCTCGCGCTGCCGCCTGCGGCGCCACTTCCTGCCGCGCCACTGCCAGCAGCGCCGCTGCCAGCAGCACCGCTGCCAGCAGCACCGGCAGCCGCGCCGCTGCCAGCCGCACCGCTACCAGCGACCGCCGGCGTGCCCGCGATGCCAGCACCCGACGATCCAGCGGTCGCGCCACTGGCACCGGTCGCACCCGCGACACCGCCGGACATCCCAGCTGCGGTCGCACCCGCGGGGCCTCCCTGACTTGCTCCGGCGGCCGGCGGTTGGGCCACCGTTCCCGCGGCGGGAGCGCCCCCAGCAGTTCCGGCGGTGTTCAAGCCACTCCCGGACGACGAATCACCGGAGCAGCCTGCCAGACAGAGCGCTCCAACCATCAGGAAACACTTGAAATCGTTCATCAACTGCTCGCAACGCCGGTTCCGGCTCGAACTCGGGTCACTGAGTTAGTGCAATTCCAACGGCGAGCGCACGTACCGTCTGTGCCGATCTATTGGCGATTGGAGACACGCAACCGGAAACTCTGCCGCTTGCAGGCGCGTCAGCTGCTGCGCAGTTGTAAAGCAGCCGTCGAACAGCGCTGCTTCGATTCTACGCGTCTCGACCGACGACGTAGTCCAGAAGCCCGCGCAGGAAGTCGATATCGGGTCCGGGGGTTGCGTCCTCGTACGCGACAGCGAACTCCTCGCGCGCGGCTCCTGCAAACTGGCGTGCTGCTGCCCGCGCATACTCGACGCTGCCGCGTGCTTGAATCAACGATTGCAGCCAGGCGAGCTCGCGTGGCAGACGCTGTGCGCGCGGCTTTCCCAAGTACGCCTGTAGACGTTGCCGCTCGCCCGGATCCGTGTGGGAGAACAGATGAGTCAGGATGAGCGTGCGCTTGCCTTCGAGCAGGTCGCCGCCGATCTCTTTCCCGTACGTCCTTCGATCGCCGGTGAGATTGAGCACGTCGTCCTGGATCTGAAACGCCGCGCCGAGGAAGTAGCCGAAGCGATTGAAGACGTCGAGGTCGGCTCGATCGGGCTGGGCGATCAATGCTCCGATTCGCGATGGATGAATGAAGCTGTACCAGGCCGTCTTCTTGAGCACCGTCAGCAGGTAGTCGTCCTCGGTTGTCGAGCAATCATTGTCCCGGATCCAGCCGAGCTCCATTGCCTGGCCTTCGATCGTCTCGCTGGTCATGTGATCGAATTCGTCAAACAGCAACGCGCTGACCTCCGGACCGAGCAAGGGTAGGTTTCGGCGGAGCATGCTGACTGCCATCGCGTTGATCGAATCGCCGACGTTGATCGCCAGCGGAACGCCCACCTGCTGGTGAAGAGTTGGCCGGCCACGGCGATACTCGCTGCCGTCCTCGATGTCGTCGTGCACGAGGAAAGCGTTGTGCAAGAGCTCGATGGCGGTCGCGGACGGCAACAAGCTTTCTTCGGACGCACCGAACGCGCCTCCTGTGGCCAAGCAGACTGCCGGCCGAATGCACTTGCCTTCGTTCGAGAGCTGGCGTGAGACAAGGTCGTACAGGTGTTTTGTCGGCTCGCGCCGCGGGAGAATTTCTTCGATCGAGCGCGTCACACGCTCTCGATACGAAGCCAGTTGCCTCGTGAACGCGTTGTGATTCTTGACGAGGGCCGTTTCCATGTTGGTGACACCCATCATCGTGGCGACCGGACGACTCGTAGACGTCGAAGCCCCGCGTCGCTCGACGCGCGTGCCTCGGCAGCGCTTCCCTCGATCTCGTGAGCCGGGCTGCTCGGCGTTCGAGAGTCACTGTCGTCGCAGAGCACAGGGACCAGCGACAACGCGCGCATCGCTTCATCCCCCCAGGGCAGTCCGGCTCGGAACCGGGTGCGATCGTGGGCTCGGGAGAGCGCGAGCAGTTCGGGCTCGTGCAGATTCCATATCGAACACGGCTCAGCGCTCGAGCCTGCGGCCCGCAGGAGCCCGTTCACGGCCCGACGGGCAGCTTCATTGGCGGCTTCCATCGTCGCTAGATCGGTCCAAGTACGCACGAAGTCGGAGGCCAGGAACAGATTTGGGATGCGCGTGACCGCTTCGGGCCGCAATCGCCAGGTGTCGACGTAGTTGACGAGCAAGGGTTCGTAGTTGGTATCCAGGCGTGGAGTCGACGGATCCGCGTCCGCGTCACGGTCCTCGATTCCGGGGTCGAGAAACCAAGAGTGCAGCATGGAATCGGTCAGGATCTCCGCGTCGACATTCAAGCTCTTCTTGAGCTGCTGCCACGTCTCCAACGCGATCTCCTCGCGCGAGCAGTTTTCTGCCGCCTTGCCGTTCAACCCCTTCACGTCCCAATCGGAGATATCGACCGACAGCACGCCTTTCACCTGACCGTCGCCGTAATCCGCGAGATCGAAGTGCTCCCAAAACTGAGCCTGTGAGACAGCGGTCAGTGCCCACGGAGAATCGATGAAGACCACGTGGCCGTGAGCGATCGGTAAGTCTTCACGAAGAAAGAACTGGATTCCGTTCATCCACTCGATGTATTCGCTCAGCTGGTCGAGATTGGCCAGCGAGGGGTCGAGCCGGAGCAGAGCCGGATTGAGCAGCTCGACCAAGCGCTCGATCGGCAGCGCTGCAATGAAGAAATCACCTGCAACCTCGCGAATGGCGCCACCAGTCCCGACGATCGCGCTGCGCACGGCGCCGTGCTCACAACGGATCGCGAGCACTTCACTGTTTGTGTGATAGGCGACTCCGCGTGCGCGCAGATAGCGAAGCCATGGGTCGATCCACACGTCGTTGGTCGGGCCGTTCAGCAAGCGGTCGGCGACGCCGCCGGGGCGGATGACATCCAGGAGGAGCTGAATGAAGATGTCGCCGATGGTCTTCGAGCTCGCTCGACGAGCCTTGGCCGCGACGAGTGAGCGCGTGATGCCGCTGCCGTAGTAGGCCTGGTAACTGCGCGAGCGTGACCCCGCCTCGATGAAGTCCCACCAGTTCACGCGCTCGTATTCGACTAGCCGTCGTTCCTCGCACGAGGACAGAATTTGCCAGATCTTGGATGCAAAAAAGGCCGTGTCCAGTGGCGAGATCCCAGCCTGCCCCGAGATCCCAGTAATGAGCGTCGACACATCGAGCCACAGATCTCCGACGGTGCGCGGAAACTGGGTCGGCACTAGATAGGCGGACCGTTCGAACGACGCGATCTTGGCCTCGGTCGTGTTTACAAGATTGTCCGCGACCGACCCGGAGCGAAAGGGAATCCGGCGCATCGTGTCGACCACGTGCTTGTAGAAACCGGGGAAGAACCTGAAGCCATGCTCCCCCGGCAGCGGGGGTCGAAGCTGGCGCTCGTCTGCCTGCGGCGTTGCGACGGACGCCGACTTCGGGAGGCCGAGCGACGGCCCCGTCGCACGCAAGCTCCGTGCCTTACCACCTGCGATGGTCTTGCGCTCGACCACCTCGACCTCGAAGTCGCGCTCGATCAACTCATGCGCGGCACTCATCCCGGCGACGCCTCCGCCGAGTATGACCACCTTCCTGCGTCCCTTCACTCCCATGACAGGCATCCGTCACTTCAATCGAAAGAAGCTACGAAACCGCTCCGACGAGTGGTACGCAGGCACTTGTCGGCCGGCGCAACTCAGGACCGGGACATACTCCACGAGTTGACCTGTGACGAACCTCGGAAACGCTGCCGCGAAGTACTGCAGATCGCGCGTATAGTCGACGCGTAGTTCTCGCCCGGCTACCGTCTGCAGGAGTCCTCGGTCCACCCGGAATCTGACGACCACAGAGTTGCAGGGATTGGCCGGGTGCGCCCCGACAACCAACGAGACTCCCTGGCGTTCGACCACCTCGCCCTCGAACGGAGCGTACGCATCGGGGGTGCCGAACCAGAGGGTGAGTCCGTCGTTGCTGATGTTCACTTCTTCGGCCTGTGCCCTACGGCCGGCGTGCCACTCTTGATCAGGCCCAGTAGATCGGCCGCTCTTTGGTACCGTTTGTCTCGAGACCGGGATTCGGCGTCTGCACGTGAACTCGCCGCAGCTGCCCCTACGCGCCGAGTTCCGAACGCCGTTGTCTGCGAACTCTTTCGCATTCCCTCCAGCTGGATCTCCACTTTCTTGGCTCTATCCAGTCGAGCTTGCGCCGCGCGCGCTTGCTCGTAGATCCAATCGAGCGACTCAAGGGAGATCAAGCCGAGAAGCAGTTCTCTCTCTGAATCGGTTCGAATCCAGAAGTCGGCCCTGATGTCGAACCAATAGAGATACGCATATCGATGCTCCAACTCGCTGTCCTCGGAGTCGATCGATACGACGTCCTGATCCATTTCGGTTGGCTCCTGCGAAGAGCTTTCTCGCTCGAGACCGAACTGCTCGAATCGGAACTTCTTGACTTCATTCCAATAGCTCGCGGGGTTTCCCGCTAATACTGCGAGCTGGGTGTCGATGAACGCGCGGTAGAGCTCAGCGACGCTCTCCTCAATTCCTTCGTACGCGAGCAGCTCAGGATATTCTGCATACATGCGCAAACCCTCACGGACTGTTACACCAGGATAGCTATCGCTGCTGATTCCTTCACGCGCAACGCGACACGTTCGGAAACTTGAAAGGCCAGCCGCGCCTCCTCCGTCCGTTGGAGGAACAGCACGTTCGTGTCGCTGCCGACCACGAGCTCGAGTGGAGCGGCGCTGAGTGCGACCACGACGCCGAAGTTGCCGAACACCGCGCTCGAGCGCAGCAGCGGACCCTGCAAGAACGGTAGGATGCGGTCGCGTGGCAGGACCAAGTTGTTGTTCGGCGTGCAGACTGCCGCGAACAGGTTCGGCGAGAGCACACAGGCGTAAGGACCGAGCTGGCCGGCCGCGTCCAGGAGGTTGATACTCCGGATGATCGCGTTGATGATGCGATCGCCCAGCGCCGGCCCCGGGAACGCCAAGATCGGAAGGAAACGACGACGCCCAGGCGGGGTAACGAATGGAATCACGCCTTCCGGGGTTCCGTTTCCGGTGATCGTATACACGTTCGGAATCCCACCGATGCCAAACGGCGGAGGCAATCCGGGACCGGGTCGGCCGTTGAAGATCAGCGCGTCCTCGATACGCGCCATGTAGTTCGCCGCGCGCCGAAACACCGTCAGCGCCGCCGTGAGGCTGGGATCTGCTGCCTCGCGGTTGTGTAGGTACACATTGAGCGCGATCTTGGTCAAAAAGAGCGTCGGATCGCTGTCGACTTCGAGTCGGTTGAGCGCCGTCACCGCAGGGACCTGCCGTGGATTGGGCACCGCGTTGAGAGCGTAGCGCGGTGTAGCGACCGCCGTTGGATCGAGCGGCCCCACGAGGCTGAGCACCTGCGCGGCGACCCGCGCCTTTTGGGCTTCCTCGGTCACCGTGGCGTAGATGCGGTTGAAATGTTCCTCAGTCCAACCGAGCTCGACAAGATCGCTATGCATGGAGCATCCTCACCCGCGTGCACCGAGGTCGCTACGCCACCTCGAGCATGAGCACGGCTTTGACGTATCTGCTGTTGGTCGCCTGGATCAAGCTGGAGTAGGTCCCTGCTCGTGCTTGCACAGGGACCCGTATTTCGACTTCGAACGTAAGATCAGCGCCCGCGGGTATCTGAGCCCTGCGCGGTATCACGAGTCCCGCGATGGCTGGAATCTCGTAGCCGGAGTCGGCGATGAAGTTGCTCATGTAGAGTGAGACTTCCTCGGGGCGGCTCTCGTCATTGGCGATGCAGATGGTGGCGTGTGCGCTGGAGCCTGCTTGAACTTTGGCCGCGCACCAGATGATTGGAACCTGGCCGGCATTCGCGGCTCGCTCCCCGTCCTGCGCCTGGGTGCTGAAGGCGCGGCGAAGCAAATCGAGTATTCGAGCTTGCAGCTCTGCCGGATCGAGTGCGGCCAGCGCGCTCAGGAACGCACTGAGCTGGGACGCGTTGCCGAGTTGATTCGAATCGCGTGATGCTGGGCGCGTTGGTAAGCGCGCCGCTTCGCGGGCCAGCAATCCGGACGCACGCTCCAAGAGCTCGAACCCCGCATGGGTGGGTAGCACTACTGCGCGAGGAGCATCCTCATACATTTGTGGGTCGCTGTTATGGCATCTGCGAACCATGCCCCGCAACAACTGACTGACACAGCGCCTGATTACGAATGTATTCGAGGGTACAAATTGCTTCAGAGTCGAACAGGATGCTTTCGTCCAAATGCTATGGCGCCAAGAGGCTTGCGGGTGGCGCGAAGTAGTAGAGGTCGTAGCGCACGTGCCCGGACTTGAGATTCACGATTCCGGAACCAACGAGCGTCAGTCGGTTCAGCCAGAGCCAACGCTCATTCGAAGTGGACACTTGACCGACGACGGACAGAGGGGCTGCGTCTGGAAAATCACTGGCCAGGGTGCGCGCGTATCCATCTGGACCGAGGTCGAGCGTACCGGTCAGCCGATAGTAGAGCAGTGCGCCATCCTGGGTTTCGAGTGTCGCCCTGGCGTCGGGGACCGCGATGCCGTCCTTGCGCACGAGCAACCAGTCTCCACCCTCAGACTTGTATCGAGCTTCGATTCGAGGACCGGTCCAGCGACCGTCAGTGACGTAGAAGGCCATGCGGATGCCCTCCGGCGTCGGACCGAACACGGTCGGGTGAGGAAGCTCCGCCTCCGCTCGAGCAAACAGTTCCAACTTTACCGGCAGCAAGTCACTCGCAGTGGGTGCTGCTCTGCCTTGCGCACGCGAACGGCTATCCTGTGTGGGCCGAGCGATCGGCACCTCTGGCGATTGCCCGATTCGGAGCACGTCCCCGCTTACTTCTTCGCCGTCGAGGGCCGCGATGGGTACGTAGGCCTCGTTCGTGTACGCGGCCGGCTTGGGTAACAGTGTTCGATAGTATCGCTTGCCGACGGCACCGGACGGGTTGGGCCACTCGAACGCACGAACGCGCTGACAGGGGCCTGAATCCGAAAGCAACTCGAGAAACATGCGAGTGCCGAGCGGTGCGTCTGCAAGCTCGACCATGACTTCTCGGCCTCGTGCCACGGCTACTGGAACCGTCAATCTAGCAGTTCGCGTCGGATCGATGCTACCCGGCATGTGCGCGCTCCGCATGGATCTCCCCCGCCTCGATCAGGTACGCCCTGGCTTGCTTCAGGTCTGGCTGATCAAACCCTTCGCTGAATCTCGAATACGTGTCTCGTAGCTGTTCGAGGGATTCGGTGTTCGCCAACCAACGATGAAGTTGCAAGACGCCGCGCAATTCGAGAGATAGCGCGCGCAACTCTTTCGCACGCTGGACAGCATACTGCGTCGCGGCCAGTGCCTCGGGCCGGCGCCCCAACAGTTCGAACGCCTCGCCTTCCAAACGATACAACTCCGGCTCCAGGGTACGTTCTCCCAGCTTCGCGCAAATCTCCTTCCCTTGACCGATCGTTGCGAGGGCGTCTTCAGCGTGGCCTGCCAGCAGCAGAACCTCTGCCTGCATGACCGTGTTGTCGCACATCGTCAAGCGCGAGTTCGTGGTGAGCCATGCGTCAATCGCACTGTTCATGCGCTCCACCGCGATCGAGACCTGACCTTCCTGAGCCACCGCCCAGGCCTCGAACACGTGCGACATGGAGATCCACAAACGAAAACCTTCCTGCTCGGAGATCGTTCTCAGCCGTATCGCCAACTCGCGAAGCTTCTTCGGCTCTCGCTGCATATGGAGCAGATAGCCTTCGAACGCCAATGACAGAGCCGTGCTCGCCGCGTGTTTCAAACTCGACAATAGCTCGCGCCACTTGACCATCCGTTCGGCCGCTTGATCTTGCTCTCCGAGCAGCCATTGAGCGGCGGCACAGAACCCATGCACGATCGACCCCGATGAAAGCTGGAACATCGCGGCACTCGCGCGTTCGATCTCGAGTGTCGAGAGTGCGAGCGCTTCAGTTGCAATCTTCTTGGCCGCCTCGAAGTCTGCTCGATAATACAACGTGTAGCCAAACGCGTGACAGGCCGTGATCCGGAGCATCGGATCGCCGACTGCCAGCGCCATGTCGTAAACCTTCTGCGCAACGCCGATGGCGGCGTCGAGCTCGCCTCGCACGAAATGGACCGACCACAGGCTCCACATCGCGAGATACACCATCTGTGTGTTTCCACGCAGCGTCGCCAGGTCGAGCAGGCGCGCGCTCGACTGCTCGACCTCCTCCGCAGCCCAACCCAGGGTCGCCATGTAGGCGGGCCCGATCGCAGCTTGGAGCTCGAGCTCCATGTTGATTCGCAGGTCGTCGTCCAGCATTTCGACCAGATCGAGACCGTGACGCAGATGTCTCACGGCCTCGACGACAGCCTGACGAGCGAGTGCGTCTCGCCCCGCTCGTTGGAGCAGCCGCACCGCAGGCTCGATCTCGCCCGCGCGCTCGGCGTGATACGCCCCCATCTCCGGCCGAGCCTCGACTAGCTCGGGGAAGTCATCGATCAAGGCGACGTAGATTCGTTGATGGAACGACTCCCGATTGCGCTTCGGAATGGTTTCGTAGATCGCGTCCTGGATGAGCGCGTGTTTGAATGTATACGTGGAGTGCGGGTGCTCGCCCTGGACGTAGGCAAGCTCGCTTTGGCTGAGGAACTTGAGGTCTCGCTGAACCTGCTCCTCGTCGCCACCGGCGACGGCGCGGATCAGGGCATAGCTGAACTCTCTGCCGATCGCCGCACCAAGCTGAGCGATCCGTCGCCCCGTTCCAACCTGATCGAGCCGAGCCTCGAGCGCGCCGCGAAGCGTCGAAGGCAGCAGCGATTGCTGAGACGGTGTGGCGCGTGGTTTGACATTTGAGCGCAACCGATCGACCACGAGCTTGGTGATCTCCTCGATATAGAGCGGCACCCCCTCGCTGCGTTCCGCGATGCGCCGTACCATCTCGTGCGAAAGCGCGTCGCCACCATCAATCTGCGCGATCATCGAATTGGTGGATTCCGCGGGCAGTCGTGCGAGCGAGATGTGACGTGCCCGCGATTCATCCCACCGCCGGGGAGCCTCCGGTCGCATCGTCATGCACAGGAGAGCCCGAGCCCCAGTCGAGCCAGCATCGCGCACCAGCAGATCCAGAAAGTCCAGCGTCGATGGATCGGCCCACTGGAGGTCCTCGAACAGCAGTGCCACGGGTACCCGCTCGGCGGAGGATATGAGCCAGTCCCGCAAGAGTTCGAGCGTCCGAAGGCGACGGCGAACCGGAGAAAGCTCCGCGACAGGTGCATTGTCCGCTCCCGGTATCGACAGCAACGCTGCGATCAAAGGCAGCGCGTCCGGACCGAAGCGCGAATGTTCTGCGACCATTGCCTGTAATGCTTCCAGCCTGCGCCGCGGAGTGACAGAACCCTCGAGCCGTTCGAGCAGTCGCTGATCCAGCATCTCGATGATTGGCGCCAGCGCCGTGGCTTGCGTCAGCGGCGTACAGAGGCATTCGAGGACCGTGACACTCTCCGCGAGGGCGGTTCGTCTGAAATGGTGCAGCAGCCGTGACTTTCCAACGCCAGCTTCACCCGAGACGAGAACGATGCGAGTCGCCCCATTTTGAACATCGTGCCAGGTGGCGGTGAGTTCCTCGAGCTCGGCCTCCCGGTTGATGTGCGGCGTCAGTCTGCCGCGGGTGGCCGCCTCGAACTGCGTGCGGGCACCGGTCGGTCGTACGACTCGCAAGAGCTCGACCGGCCGCGAGAATCCGCGCAGCATTTGTGTTCGCAGCGATTCGAACTCGAAATGGCCGCCGGCCAAGTGTGCGGTGGTTGCCGAGACAACCACCGAGTTGATCGGTGCCGAAGTCTCAATTCTGGCGGCCAGGTTGACCGTCTCACCCACGGCGAGGCGCTCGTGGATGTTGCCAACGCCTTCGGAGATGACGACGACGCCTGTGTGGATTCCCACGCGGACGTGAACCTCTGCGTCCAGACGGCGACCGATGCCTCGATTGATCAACACCGTGGTGTCGAGAATGCTCAGTGCGGCACGGATGGCGCGGACAGCATCATCCTCGTGCGCCGCCGGATAGCCAAAGTACGCGAGCAGGCCATCTCCCAGGAACTGCGAGACATGGCCTTCATAGCGTACGATGGCATCACGGCAGACGCGCTGGTAGCTGTTCAACAGATCGCCGAAATCCTCTGGATCAAGACGCTCTGACAACAGAGTCGAACCCACCATGTCACAGAACAGAACGGTGAGCTGTCGACGCTCACTGTTGGGCCCTTCGGTGCGAACGCGCCATCCGCAGCTGGAGCAAAAGTTTGCGCCGCGGTGGAGTCGCGCGCCGCAACCGCCGCAAGATCCCCGGAGTTCCATCGCGTTCGTGTGACCTCTACCGCACTTTGAAACGCCGAGCCAAGCCCCACTTGCTCGACGCGAGATGTAGCCTATCTGACATAGCCGCTTGGCTGCATACGCCGGTTTGATCGGCGCTATGGCTCTGAGCTGTAGGAATCACGAAGGCGGGTCGCGCGAGTCCCCCACCATCCGTGGGGAAGCCTACGAATCGCCCAAGCGCGCGCGCGGTTGGTCGCCAAGGTTACGTATCGGACTGTCCTGCCGAGGTCCGCGGCCTTGCGATAGCGTTGCGCGATGAGCTCGACGCCTGACTGAAGCATGCGTGATCAGTGTAAGACGCGCGGTCGGCTGCGGAAATGGTGGTGTTGGTGGGCCGAGTGTTAGGGCAATTGAGTACGCGCCTACAGCACCACGCTGAAGGTGCTGCCTTCGGGCGTCACTCGCGCGCTGACTCGGCCGCCGCGCGCCTCGGCGACGGCCTTGACGATCGCGAGTCCGAGGCCCGTGCCGCCGCGGTCGCGCTCGGTCGTGAAGAAGCGCTGGAACAGGCGCTCGCGATTGGCCGGTGACACGCCCGGGCCCTGATCGATCACGTCGAGGCGCAGGCGTCCGGCCTCGCTCGCCAGCAGCACGCGCACGGGCTTGCCCGCGCCGTGCCGCACGGCGTTGTCGACCAGGTTGACCAGCACGCTGCGCGCGTGGCTCTCCGGGATCGAGAGCACGCGCGGTGGGTCCGCGACCTCGAGCTGTACCGCCGAGCCATAGCGCTCGAGCTGGCCTCTCACGAACGCCTCGATCGCCAGCGATTCGGCGCGCTCCAGCTCGGGCGCGGCGTTCTCGATGCGCGCCAGCTCCAGCATGCGCGTCACCAGCCGCTCCATGCGTTCGGCGTCTTCGAGGATGTTCGCGCTGAAGCGCTCGCGTTGCGCGGCGTCCATACTGGCGCCCTCGTGCTGCAGCAGCTCGGCGGCGCCACGGATCGCGGTGATCGGGGTCTTCAGCTCGTGGCTCGCGTTGCTCGCGAACTCCGCCACGTACCGCGCGCGCTCTTGCAGGCGGTCGGTCATGGTGGCGAGCACCTCGGAGAGCGTCGCCACCTCGGCGGGCGCGAAGCCGGGAGCGGCGAGCTGCGCGCTCGAGCCGCCCTGGGCGACCGACTGCGCCGTGCGCGTGAGCCGACGCAGCGGCCGCGCGATCGCCGCGGAGAAACCGAGGCTGACGATCAGCCCGAACAACGCGACCGCGCCGGCGCTGAGGACCAGGCCGCGCCGGTTCGCCCACAGCGTGGACACCGCGTCCAGGCCGGTACGCGAGGCGCGCACGACCGCTATCACCCGACCGTCCGAGAACACCGGTAGCGCGCTGAAGACGCGCTCCTTGCCGCGGCGCCTGATGTCGCCGAACGGCGGCGGCGGCTCGTCGCTGACGCGCTCGCGTGCCACCGCCGCGTAGCGCCCCGCGAGCGCATCGCGCACCTCGGGCAGCATGTGCATGCAAGCGCCCGCCTCGCTGCGCGTGGTCGCGATCACGCAACCGCGCGCGTCCAGCACGCGCACCGCGCTGAGGTTGAAGGTCTGGGCCCGCCGTAGCAGCGGCTCGATCGACAGGCCGGCGCGTCGGGCCGGCGAGTCGACCTCCGGCGCCACCGGCAGGTCGCTTGGCTGCGCGGGCAAGACGTGCAGCCCGAGATCCAGTACCGGCTCGAGCCGGACGTAGTGCGCTGCGCGTTGATCCGTGGGCCGGTACTCGGCGAGCTGCGTCCCGCTGAGCTCGCGCTGATAGGCGTCCCGGAACACTTCGGCCACCATCACCGACTCGACGATCAGCTCGCGCTCGGTCTGCCGCAGCAAGTACACGTCGTAGACGCGCAGGCCGGCGATCGCGAGGATCGGCAGCACCACGAGCGCGGCGTTCGCGCCGAGCAGCAGCGCTCGGATGCTCGGCCGGCGCATGCTCAGCCTTGCCCGGCCGCTTCGCGCAGCCGATAGCCGACGCCGTACACCGTCTCGATCGGGTCGACGCCCGCGTCGGTCAGCTTCTTGCGAAGCCTGCGGACGTGGCTGTCGACCGTGCGCTCGGTGACGTGGTGATCGTCTCCATAGGCCTGAGTGATCAGCTGCGCGCGCGAGAACACGCGCCCGGGTGCGCCCACCAGCACCGCCAGCAGATCGAACTCGGTCACGGTCAATACCAGCTCGTTTGCGCCGACCTGACAGCGATGCCGCGCCAGGTCGAGCTGCAGTGCGCCACTCTGGAGCAGCTGCGTCTCCGAGGCTGACGGCGGCGGCTCGGGCGCTGCTCGGCGCAACAGCGCGGCCACGCGTGCGACCAGCTCGCGCGGGCTGAACGGCTTGCTCACGTAGTCGTCGCCGCCGAGCTCGAGGCCGAGCACGCGATCCAGCTCCTCGTCGCGGCTGGACAGGAAGATGATCGGCAGCCGGCTGGTGCGCCGGACCGTGCGGCAGGTCGCGATGCCATCGAGCTCCGGCATCAGGATGTCGAGCACCATCAGATCCGGTGTGCGCTCGGCGATCGCCTGGAGCGCGGCGCGACCGTCCGCCGCCTCGCGCACCGTGTGCCCGGCGCGCGTCAGCGCGAAGCGCACCACCTCGCGAATGTGCCCATCGTCGTCGACGACCAGGATCTCCGCCATGGGTTTGACCACGATAGCACGCGTGACAGGCCAGCTCGGGCGCTTGCACAGGTCTTGCACGATCCTTCCTCGACCCTGCCACGGCCGCGGCATCGGTCCCGAACCTCGCTCACGCATACCAAGGAGGTGGGGCCGCTCCGGCGCCGCCGCGAAAAAGGGCAAAAAACATGGGTGGAATCAAGAGAGTCGTGGGCATCGCATTCATCTGGTGCGTGGCCAGCGTGGGGTGGATGATCCTGGGCGGGGTCACGTTGCAGCGCGGCAGCCAGCAGCAGGCGAGCCTGCGCGACGGCGTCGAGCACCTCTGGGGCAGCGCGCAGGTGCAGGACGCGCCGGAGCTCGGATTCAGCTGGCAGACCGAGCGGCTGGTCGAACGCCTCGAGGAGAAGAACGGCGTCGCGACGCAGGTGCGCGAGATGCAGCAAGAGACCCACACCAAGGCGCTGCTGCCGGACAGCTCGCAGGTCGACGTGGACTTGCGCTCGGATCTGCGCCGAAAGGGCCTCGTCTGGTACCCGCTGTACGACGTGCGCTTCGGGGCTCGCTACAGCTACACCCACACCGAATCACAGGCCGGGCGGCTGGCGGTTCGCTTCGTGTTCCCGGATCGCAGCGCCATCTACGATGGCTTTCGCTTCACCGTGAACGGGACCGACTACGCGGGCGCATTGAATGCCGCCGACGGCAGCATCACTGCAGACCTCCCGGTCGAGCAGGGCACGAAGCTCGACATCCAGCTCGGCTACACGAGCCGCGGCCTCGAACAGTGGAGCTATCGGCCGAGCACGAACGTCGCCCGGCTGCGCGACTTCACGCTGAACATGCGCACGCGCTTCCGCGAGATCGACTTCCCGGCCCAGACGCTCTCGCCTTCGAGCCGAGAGCAGGCTCCGGATGGCTGGGCTCTGCGCTGGCACTTCGATCAGATCGTCTCGGGCTTCGGCATCGGCATGATCGTCCCGACCCGGTTGCAGCCGGGTGAGCTGGCTTCGTCGCTGTCGTTCTCCGCGCCGATCTCACTGTTCTTCTACTTCCTCGTGCTCTACGTGCTGGCGACCTTGCGCAGGATCGAGATTCACCCGGTGAATTACTTCTTCATCGCCGGAGCGTTCTATGCGTTTCACTTGCTGTTCGCCTACTCGGTCGACCACCTTGCGGTCGAGACCGCCTTCGCGCTGTGCAGCTGCGTGAGCGTGGTCCTGGTGGCCAGTTACCTGCGTCTGGTGGTCTCGGCGAGCTTCGCGCTGCGTGAGGCCGCGTTGGCGCAGCTGATCTACCTGGTCGGCTTCTCGCTCGCGTACTTCTGGCAGGGCTTCACCGGCCTGACGGTCACGGTGTTGGCGATCGTGACGCTGTTCGCGCTGATGCAGCTGACGGGGCGCGTGCGCTGGAGCGAGGTGTTCGGCCCGTCGCGTGCTGCCGCCCAGGGCTGAGATGCCTCACTTCACGTCTTTCAGCACGGTCTGGAGCTCGCTCGAGACCGTGCCGTCGTTGCGCGAGATCTCGCTGCCCGTGTCCCAGAGCACCGGCACCATGCCTCGCGACCTCGTCGCGGTCGTCACCGACTGCAACCACAAGATGCGGGAGGCAGGTTGACGCATGACCTTCATGCCACGTGTCACCGCGAACTCGCCCAGGATCACCGGGATCTTCTTGCTGGTGCTGAAGCTGCCCAGGCGGCTGAACAGATCGTCCAGCGTCTTCTTCTCGGCGTCCGTGCCCCAAGTGGCCTTGGGTGAGCCCCAGCTCTCGGCGTCCTCCATCAGCGTGAACGTGTAAGGATCGTAGAAGTGGATGGAGAGGAACAGCTTGCCGGCGCCTGCGGGATCGGTCGGGACGCTGAAGGCATCCACGCACGTCTTGGCAATGTCGGTGTTGAAGCCTGCGATCAGGAGCGCGCGCGTGGCGTTGTAGCCGCCTTGCGCGCGCACCGTCGTCACGAACAGCTGATTCAGCTCGTTCAGCGCGGCGATATCCGGCGTGCCGTCCTGAGTGCCATCGACGGTGAAGCGTCCCTCCTCGTTGATTCCCTCGAGGATCAGCTCGTGGCCGACAGCGCTGAATCCAGTCGCGATCTGCTTCCAGTAGTTGGCGAACTTGGTCTTGACGTCGGCGGTGAGCTTGTACGCGTTCGGCTTCTTCTCGTTGAAGATCCAGCCACCGTCCCAGTGGATGTTGACGATCGAGTACATCCCTGCGGCTTCGATCCAGCCTACGACTTCCTTCACGCGAGCGAGCTTGGCAGGGTCGATCGTGCCGGCGTTCGCATAGGTGTCCCACGCGACCGGCACGCGCACGGTCTTGATGCCGTGGCTCGCCATGCCCTCGATGAATGCCTGCGTGATCAGCGGCTGTCCCCAGCCGGTTTCCCAGGTCGTGGTGTTCTCGAGCGTGTTGCCGATGTTCGTCCCGAAGCCCATGTCCTTGGCCATCGCGACTGCGTCCACGCTGCCGTTCGAGCCGCCCATGCCGCCGGAGCCTGCTTCGCCGCCGCCGGCGGCGCCCGCGCCTCCGCTGGCTGCGGGGCTTCCGGCGATC
>DATEOF010000454.1:0-12978 GCA_035274465.1 Polyangiales bacterium | reverse complement strand
GGCGGCACGACGCCTCCGCAGGGCGGCGCAGGCATCGTGGGTGGTGTGACGGGCGGCGGCATCAGCCCGGCTGGCCGCGGCGGTGGCGGCGAGGCCACGAACGGCCCCCCGCCTGCCGGCATGGGCGGGACCGTTCCGCCGGCGACCGACGGTGGCCTGCCCCCGTTCGACGCTGGCAGCGAGCCCAACCGCAACCAGATCCAGGCCAGCGCCGTCTGCGATCGACTCGTGAGCATCCAGTGCGCGGCCGAGCAGCACTGCTGCACGGCGCCCGGGCGCACCTACGACACGTGCAAGCGCGACATGTTGACCGACTGCACGAACAACGCTCACTTGAGCGAGATCGCGATGAATCAAGTCTCCGGCTTCAGCGCCACGGCCGCCACTGCAGCGTTCACGAAGCTCGAGCAGCTGTCGGCGGCATGCGACCCCAGCGTCTCGACCTGGTCCATCGCGCCCGACGGACTGCGCGGCATCCTGCAGGGCACGGTCGCGCCCATGGGCAGCTGCAAACCGTCCGGTTTCCCATCCGTGCCCGGCTACGGCGCTGCGTTGGCCTCGTGCACACAGATCACGACCCACGCCTGCCTGTTCACCGGCGACGGACCGACGGCCGCGCCCGTCACGGCGACTTGCGCGGCTCGCACCGGCGCGGGAACGACGTGCTTCGTCGACACGAATTGCATGGACGGCCTGTACTGCGCGAACACGCAGATGAAGTACTCCTCCGGCAAGTGCGCGGCGGGAAAGGCGGACGGCATGTCCTGCGGCACCGGCGCCGAGTGCGCCAGCCAAACCTGCAAGTCCGGCAGCTGCACCGTAGCCACCAGCCAGACCGCCTACTGCCTCAAGCCCTAGGGCGTGGCTCGGCTGTTGCTGAGCGCCAAGAACAAGCCGCAGTAGACCAGCGTGGCGATCGGCAGTGACATCAGCGTGCCCACGCAGCACGCGATCACGCCCAGCGCCAGGATCACCAGCGCCACGAAGCCGATGCCCAGCACCTCGAAGCGATGGCCCGACGCGACGCGCCAGGCGCCCGCGAACGCGCTGAACGCGTCGCTCTCGGGCTCCACCAGCAACTGCAGCTGCGCGAACACCACGCCCAGGAACACGTAGACGCGCAGCGGCGTGCCGATGAACCAGGTCGCGATCACGATCCACACGGGTGTCAAACCCGCCTCGAACCCGCCCAGCGCCATGTACAGCGCGTAGTGCAGCGCAAAATCCACGGCGATCGCCGCGTACATCAGCACCAGTTGCACGATCGCAGCGGGCAACTTGCGCAAGCGCTGTAGCCCGAGCGCGACGCTGGACTGCTCGCCGCGCAGTAGATCCAGACACAGGCCGGTCAATACGAGCTGCACGGCCAGCTGCAGGATGCTGACCACGCCCGTGAACCCGAGCCGCACGGGGTGCAGCGGCGAGAGCAACGGGGCATCGGACCCCTGCTTCGAGGCGATCGCCATGAACACCACCTCTCCGGCGATGGTCAGGCCGTAGATCAGCATCATGCCCGCGCCGAACGTGACCAGCAGCAGGGTCCAGTTGGCCTTCCAGCGCGACATGGCCAGGCTCAGCAAGCCATCGAGCGAGTAGTGATCGCGCGAAAACGGAAAGCCACCCCCGGCCGGGCCCACGCGACTCTCGCACGTCAAGCAGATGCCGCTGTCGCGGCCGCCGCCGCAGTCACTACACATGTAATTGCCGCAGCGTACGCAGGTGCGCTCGGCCACCCGCTCGGGGTGGATCGCACAGCGAGCCCCCGGCGGCAGCGGCGAGTGCATGGGCGGCGGCGCGTCCGACATCCGACCAGCCTACAACAGGCGGCCGCTCAAATGCGCCGGATCACCCGCAACTTCGCCGCGCGAGCCCGCGCGCGCTCCCGCGCCAGCAGCGACGCGTACTCGATCTCCTCCGGCACGTAGGTCCTCGAGCGGACCCGCACGTCGGCGCGATCCAGCTCGCGCCCGAACGCGATCAGCGCGGGAGTGGCCGTGGCAAACTCGAAGTGCCCCACGCCGTCCAGCGCCGACAACAGGGCATGCTTGGCCGCCGGCCCGGCGTGACCGCGCCGCGCCACCTCCACGAAGCTGGCGAGCAACGCCTCGGGACTGAAGGCCTGATCGATCACCAGCTCGGCGGCCACGCGCAGCGCGGCCTTGGCGTCGATGGCGCCCATCTCGGTCAGCACGATCGCCGGCTGGAAGTAGTTGTAGAACGGGCAGACACGCGTGCCGTACTCCTCGAACAGCTCGAGCGGCGAGATGCGATCGAGGTGGATGAAGATGCGCCGGCAGTGATCGCGCCGCGGCATACGCCCGGCCAGCCGTATCAGCTCCGGCGCCTCGTCCTCGCTCACGGCCGACTGCTGCAAGACATTGGCGAGCACATCCAGGCCCACCCGACCCGCGCACAGGTCGGCGTACAACGAGTAGACGAACGCGTCTGTTTCCGCGTCGTCACCGAACAAGATCTCGTCGGTCTGCGCCGGCAAGACCTCGCGCGACGAGAGCAGCGCACCCAACTTGTAGCCCACCTGGTCTTTCAGAAATTTGAACTGTCCGCGCAACAGCTTCTTGAGGCTCGGCTTCAGCGTCAAACCGTCCCAGGTCACTCCATCCAAACGTAACTTGGCCTCCAACACACGCCGCATCTGCTCCGGACTACCCGACAAAATGTACAGTCCGGCCGGCTGAGTGGACCGAATCTCGCGCAGCAAGGCCGCGGCGCCCGGCACGGTGTGCTTGTCCTTGGCGCGTTCGAACGCGCGCGACAACAGATCCCGCAACGTGTCGAACTCGGTCCGCAGATACGTTTTATCGAGGTCCCAACGGTACACGATGCCGTGCCGATCGAGCCCTGTCTGCTCCGCTACTTCGTCCACAAGCCGGAGGCTACACCGAATCAACCTCAGGTCGAGCCTCACTTGAGTAATCGCCGAATTGCATGCGCGCGCACGATACCTTCGGTGTAAGGTCGGCCATGGTCGACGTGCTGATCGCCGCGGCGCATCCCAGCGAGCTGATCGGCCTGCGGAAGACACTGGGCAGATCACTTGCGGCCCGTGTACGGGGCTTGCGCGTCCGAACCTGCGCGATCGGCGTGGGCCTGCCCGCGGCAGCGGTCGGCGCGACGCGGGCCCTGCACGAGCACGCGCCTCGCGCGCTCGTGCTCCTGGGATCGTGCGGAGCATACGCGCGTAGTCCGCTGCTGACGGCGGCGGTGCCGAGCGCGTTGCAGCTGGTAGATGCGGAGGTGATCGCCGGTCGATCGGCTTTTCCCGGAGCGATGCCGGTGAACGTGAAGGCACACCGCGGCATGAGCTCGGGGCTCGCGAAGTGCGCGGGGCGAGGCGTGCTGCGCGGGGCGCTGGCGACCACCGCCGGCATCACGACCTCGGATGCGCTGGCGAAGCGCATCGCGCTCGGCAGCGGGTGCGCGGTGGAGAACCTGGAGGGGGTCGCGGTGGGGCTCGCGTGTCAGGCGGAACGCGTGCCGTTCGCCGGCGTGTTGGTGGTGACCAACCTGGTGGGCAAGTCGGGGCGAGCGGACTGGTTGCGCAACCACGCCGCTGCCGCGGAGCGCGGCGCCGAGATCGTGCTCGACTGGCTGCAGCGCGGAGCGGCCGGGGTTCCGCGTTAGAGTCTACGATCGATGCACGCCGCGAGCTGCGCGAACGTCCGCACCTCGCGCAGCTCGTAGTCCGGCACTTCCACGCCGAACGTCGACTCGAGCTCGCTCAGGAGCGACAGCACCTGCATGCTGTCGATGCCCAACGACTCGAACACGTCCCCGTCGGCAGCCAACGTCGAGACGTCCTTCTTGAACCGCGTGGCAGCGATCGAAACCAAGCGTTCCAGCGTACTCGCACTCGCCATAACCCGAACTTGTGACCCAAGCCGGCGGCCGACGTCAACCACTGGCATTGACGCGCGAACCCCCGATTGTTACGTCCACTGAACCAGTTTCGAGGAGAATTTCGATGGCCATCGATTTCAGCTTCAGCCCCGAAGTCGAGGACGTCCGGATGCGAGTCCGGCGCTTCATGGAAGAGGAGGTCAAAGCCGTCGAAACCGAAGAGCTCTGGGAATCGAGCAATCGCCGCAAGTTGGTGGAAACCATCATCTTACTGCGCCAGAAAGCCCATCAAGTCGGGCTCTGGATGCCGCACATGCCGCGCGACTGGGGCGGCATGGGCCTCGGCCCCACCGCCCTCGCCGCCGTCTCGTCCGAAGCCGCGCGCACGCGCCTGGGCTCCTTCGTGCTCAACTGTCAGGCGCCGGACGAAGGCAACATGCACACGCTGCTGCACTTCGGCACCGACGAGCAGAAGGCCAAGTATCTCAAGCCGCTGTGCCAGGGCGTCCAGCGCTCGTGCTTCGCCATGACCGAGCCCGAAGTCGCCGGCTCGGATCCGACTTTGATCCAAACCCACGCCGAGCTCGATGGCGAAGACTACGTCATCAACGGCCACAAATGGTTCATCAGCGGCGCCCAGGGTGCCCACTTCGCGATCTTGATCGCCCGCACCAACCCCGACGCGGAGATCCCGCAGGAACGCAACACGGCGTTCATCGTCGAGACCTCGTGGCCTGGCTGGAAGCTGGTGCGCGACATCGAGACCATGTCGGGTGGACACAACCACTGTGAGATCCGCATCGAGAACCTGCGGGTGCCGAAGCAAAACATCCTGGGTCGGCTCGGCGGCGGCCACGAGCTCGGTCAGGCGCGGCTCGGCCCGGCACGGCTCGCGCACTGCATGCGCTGGTTGGGTCAGATCGAGTACGCGCTCGAGCTGATGATCGACCGCGCGCAGAAGCGCTACTCGCACGGCTCGATGCTGTCCGAGAAGCAAGGCATCCAGTGGTTGATCGCCGACAGCGGCATGGAGCTGTACGCTGCCAAGCTGATGGTGCTGCACGCGGCCTACAAGATCGAGAACAACCTGCCGTACAAGATCGAGGTCTCGTACTGCAAGCACCACGTGGCGAACACCTTGTGGCGCGTGATCGATCGGGCGGTGCAGGTGCACGGCGCGCTCGGCTATTCGAACGACTCGCCGCTGTCCAAGATGCTGACCCAGGCGCGCTGGGCCCGCTTCGCGGACGGCGCCGACGAGATCCACCAGATGCGCATCGCGCAGCTGCTCATGCAAGCCTACGGCGAGAGCGGCTCGGTTCGGCGCGCGACCGGCGACTTGCCGGTGTGACCATGCTGGCGCTGCAGCGGACGGCGGCAGGCGTCGCACTGTCTCAGGTAGGGCGGCCACTGCGCGCGCCCGGCGAGGCGCTGGTGCGCGTGCGCATGGCGGGCATCTGCAGCACCGATCTCGAGATCGCACGCGGCTACCTCGGCTTCTTCGGCACGCTCGGGCACGAGTTCGTGGGCGAGGTGATCGAGGCCGACAACCGCGACTTGCTCGGCGAGCGCGTGGCCGGCGAGATCAACTTGAGCTGCGGCAGCTGCACGTATTGTACGCGCGGGCTCGGCCGGCATTGCCCCACGCGCACGGTGCTCGGCATCGTGAACAAGGAGGGTTGCTTCGCGGAGTACGTCACCCTGCCGGAGCGCAACCTGCACCGCGTGCCCGATCACGTCCCGGACAAGCACGCGTGCTTCATCGAGCCCGTCGCGGCTTGCCACGAGGTGCTCGAGCAAGTGCCGATCAGCCCACGCGACCGCGTGCTCGTGCTCGGCGACGGCAAGCTCGGACAACTGCTGACGTTGCTGCTGCTCGACCAGCGCGTGCCAGTGACGCTGGCCGGCAACCACCATCGCAAGCTCGAGCTGGCGCGCTCCGCCGGCGCACAGACCGCCGCGCCCGAAGAGCTCGCGGTCAAGAGCTTCGACGTCGTGATCGAAGCCACAGGCTCACCGACCGGCATGCAGCGCGCGATCGAGCTGGTTCGTCCGCGCGGAACGCTGGTGCTCAAGAGCACGTATCACGGACCGCTCACCTTCGACGCGGCGCCGCTGGTGATCGACGAGATCACCCTGGTCGGCTCGCGTTGCGGCCCGTTCGCGCCCGCGATCGCCAGCCTGGCCGCGGGCGGCTTGCCGGTGGATCGATTGATCGACCAGATATTTCCGCTGGATCAGGCCCCGCAGGCCTTCAACCGCGCCTCGACGCCCGGCACGCTGAAAATTTTATTGCAGATGCCGGAGGGCCGCTGAGCGCGCGCACATTTGCGCGTTTGTGGACCTTTTCTCGAGAAAAACGCTGCGCACCTCGCGCGCAGGGCCTAGGTGAGCGAGCACCTGAGAGCACCTCTGTCCACAGCGTCGAACAGTACGTTGGTTTGCAATCGCTGGCTTAGCTAGCTAGGGTCGCGGCCAAGCACCTCGAACGAACTCCGTTCGGCACACCTCTCGAACACCAGCGTGTTCGATCCGCGAGTAGCAAAGACGCGGGAGGAACGGCGAGAAATGCTGGCCATCACGTACAACGCGAGCTCGATGCTCCAGAGCGACTACGGTCTGCTCGAGCAGGTCGGCTCACTCGACAGCCCCGTGTTTCGGGGACGTGGCAACGACGGCGGACAGGTCGCGCTGCGCTTCTGGCGTGGCGAGGACGAGCGGCTACGCGCGACGCTTCTCGACATGGCCTACGCGGCCAGTCAGATACGCCACCCGATGCTGAGCGCCGTGGGCGGTTGCCAGAGCTTCGGCGGCAGCATCCTGGCTGTCGTCTCGGAGTTCGTCCCGGGCGTGACGCTGGATCGCTGGCTGTTCGACGTGGGCCAGCCGGGCCTGCGTATCGCGCTCGATTTCGTGCGCCGGCTTTGCCTGGGCGTCCACGCCATCCACCAGCGCGGCCTGACGCATTCGGCGCTGCATCCCGCCAACCTGATGGTGCTGCATCCCGAGACGCAGCCGGGCGGGCGCATCGTGGCCAAGCTGCTGGACGTCGGCGTGCCGGCCTTGCTGCACGGCTGGCCGCCGCAGCCGCAAGCCGCCGCCTACCTGGCGCCGGAGCTGCTCGGCGGCGTGCTCGATCCGGACTCACCCGGCTCCGCGATCAACCCGCGCATGAACGTCTACTCGTGCGGCTGCCTCTTGCACTACATGTGCACCGGCCGCGCGCCGTTCTCGGGCGAGACGCTCCCGCAGCTGATGGCTGCAAGCGCCGCCGGTCTGACGGAGCGGCCGAGCGAGCTCAACGCGGCGATCCCGGCCGACCTCGAAGATCTGATGGCGCGCACCTTGGCCGTGGATCCCGAGCAACGCCCGGCCAGTGCGGCCGAGCTCGCAGCGGCGATCGGCACGATCGAAGCGCGCTGCAAGGACTCGGGCGTGCGCCCGCGCGTGCGCCAGAGCACGCCCCCTTCCCAACCCGAGCCGGCGCGTGACTCGGCTCCGCCCGCGCGCGCCAGCTTCCCGGAGCTCGCGGCGCTCTCCAGCTCCGGCTTGCGCACGTCCCTCGAGCGCGTGCACCCGCGCGCGGAGGCCATGCTGCGCAGCGGCTCCTATGCCGGGGTGAAGGTCCCGAAGGCACGCAGCGGCCTGTGGCTGGGCGTACTCGCCGGCTGCCTGGCGGGCTTTGCGTTCTGGCTCGTCCACGGCTCGGGTTCGAGCGCCAGGCAACCGGTGGCGCGGCTGGAGACGCCACACACCGTCGTCTCGTCCGTGCGCACCGCGGCGCCGCCGCCCCCCGCCACCCCGCCCGAGATGCCCATCGTGCACATCCAGCCTCGGCGGCGTGCGCCCGAGCACTCGTCGACCGCGGCGAGCCCCGAACCGGCGCCCGACGCGCCGCAGAACCCTGCCCTGGCGTCCCTCAGCCCCCCGACCGCGGCCTCGGAACCGGCTCCGCCCAAGGAACCCGAAGCCAAGAGCGAGCCCACGCCTCCGGAGCCCCAGGCGTCGCGGGAACAGCCCACGGCGAAGCGCGAAGCCCAGCAGGCGCAGGCGAGCGCGGAGCGCAAGCCCCACGCGGTCCCCGCGCCACCCGCGCAGCCAACAGCGGCAAGCAAACCCGAGCTGAAGCCGGTTGCCACCCCGGCGCCCGTCCAACCCGCGGCGCCCCCGCCACCCGTCGCCACCAAGCCCGCGCCGGCCCCGCAGCCATCAGCGGCAGGCACCCCGCGCCCGAGCGAAGTCCAGGTCTCCGCGGTCGACGTCCGCGGCTCTCTCACCTCCTCGAGCGTGAGGCGCGCGATCGAACGCGTGCGCCCGCAGCTCACCCAGTGCTACCAGCGCTACAGCACCCCGGGGCGCAACATTCGCCCGCTGCAGATCAGCGCGGTGGTCGACGAGGTCGGCCGCCTGCGAAACACCAACCTGACCGGCGGCAACTACGCAGAGCTCAACGCCTGCCTGCTGAAGGCGACCAGCAAGATGGTCGTCGCGGACGCCCCGGATACCGGGACGGTCCGCGCAACCTGGACCCTGTCGTACTAGCAGCTACGAGAGATCTTTGTAGCTCGTCACGATCCGGTCGATCAGGCCGAACTCCTTGGCCTCGTCCGCGCTCAGCCAGGTGTCGCGCTCGATCGCCGCGGCGATCGTCTCGCGATCCTTGCCGGTGGCTTCGACGTAGAGGTCGATGATGCGCGAGCGGATCTTCAAGATCTCGCGCGCGTGGATCTCCAGGTCGCTGGCTTGGCCGCGCACGCCGCCGTGGATCGACGGCTGGTGGATCAGGATGCGCGCGTTCGGGGTGGCCAGGCGCTTACCCTTGCCGCCGCACAGGCTCAGGATCGAGCCCATCGACGCCGCGAGGCCGGTGACCAGCGTGGTGACCGGCGACGAGATCATCTTGATCTGGTCCCAGACCGCGAAGCCGGCATCCACCGAGCCGCCGGGGGAATTGATGATGAACGTGATGCCTTTGCCGGGCGCGCTGAACTCCAGGTACCAGAGCTTGCGGATCGCCTCGGTGGCCGACTCCTGGTTCACCTCTTCGGCGAAGAACAGCCGGCGATTCTGCAACAACGTGCGTTCGATCTCGTCGTCCAGACTGCCCGATGCTTTGGTATCGCTCACGGCCGTGCTCCTTCTTGAACCTATCCGCAACTATAGCAGTGTGTGCGCTCACCAGCCGAGCGGCACGAAACATTCCAGCCGATGAAAGTCCGGCCGCTCGCCGGGGACCGGCGAACAGGCAGCATAGCGCCGCGCCTGGCCTTGGCCATGGATCGTGTACGCATTCACGCGCACAGACCGGTCGGGCAGGTACGACATCGGTACCTGCGCGCGCCCTCGATAGCGCCCACCCGCGATCTGCACCTGATACGCGAGCGGCAGCGCGGTCTTGTAGGGCTTGCGCACGCCGCGCAGCTGCAGGACCAGGTAGTGGCCGTGCGGCCCGAACTCGAGCTCGAGGTACTCCTCGCCCGCCCCGGCGATGAACAGCTCGATCACCTCGAACTCCCACAGCCCGGGCGCCGGCCCTGCAGCCATCGGCGGCGCAGGATCACCGAAGTACGGCGCGTCGAGCTCCACGCCCAGCTGCTCGCCCGAGCGCTCGAACGCCACCCAGGCGTGCTCCGCTGCTGCCAGCGGCGCACCCTGCCAGTCGCGTTCGATCGCCAGACGCGTCATGAGTAGGCTTCGATCGGCGGACACAGGCAGACCAGGTTGCGATCGCCGTAGGTATTGTCCACGCGAGCCACCGGCGGCCAGTACTTGTGCACGCGCGTCCAGGGGGCCGGGTACGCGGCCTGCTCGCGTGTGTACGCATGCGTCCAGTCGGCAGCCAGCAGCGTCTCGGCCGGATGCGGCGCGTTCTTGAGCACGTTGTCGTTGCGATCGACCTGCCCGCCCTCGACCGCGCGGATCTCCTCGCGGATGGCGATCAGCGCATCGCACAGCCGATCCAGCTCGGCCTTCGACTCGCTCTCGGTCGGCTCGATCATCAGCGTACCCGCCACGGGGAACGACATGGTCGGCGCGTGAAAGCCGTAGTCCATCAAGCGCTTGGCGATGTCCTCGACCTCGATGCCCGCGCTGGCCTTGAACGGCCGGCCATCCAGGATGAACTCGTGCGCGACAAGGCCGCGCTTGCCGCGGTATAGCACCTTGAAGTGCTGCGACAGCCGCTTGGCCATGTAGTTGGCGTTGAGCATCGCCACCGCCGTGGCGCGCGTCAGGCCCGCGCCGCCCATCATCGCCACGTACATCCACGGGATCGGCAGGATCCCCGCGCTGCCGTAGGCCGCGGCCGAGACTGGCTCGATCGCCTGCGAGCCGCCGCCCCCGGTCACCGGGTGGCCCGGCAGGTACGGCGCGAGGTGCTTGGCCACACCGATCGGCCCCATGCCGGGCCCGCCGCCGCCGTGCGGGATGCAGAAGGTCTTGTGCAGGTTCAAGTGGCAGACGTCCGCGCCGAAGTCGCCCGGCCGGCACACGCCCACCTGCGCGTTCATGTTCGCGCCGTCCATGTACACCTGGCCGCCGTGCTCGTGCACGACGTCGCAGATCTCGCGCACCTGCTCCTCGAACACGCCGTGCGTCGACGGATACGTCAGCATCAGCGCGCCCAGGCGCGTGGCATGCTCGGCCGCCTTGCGCCGCAGGTCGTCGAGATCGACGTTGCCGTCCGCGTCGCACTCGACCACCACCACGCGGAAGCCCGCGACCACGGCGCTGGCCGGGTTCGTGCCGTGCGCGGAGCGCGGGATCAAGCACACGTCACGCTGCGCCTGACCGCGCGCGCGATGGTGCGCTCGGATGACCAGGAGCCCCGCGTACTCGCCCTGTGAGCCCGCGTTCGGCTGCAGCGACACCGCCGCGAAGCCCGTGATCTCGCACAACCACGCCTCGAGGTCCGCGAACAGCTGCGCGTAGCCCCGCGCCTGATCGGCCGGCGCGAACGGGTGCAGGCGCGCGAACTCGGGCCACGACACCGGGTACATCTCGGCGGTCGCGTTCAGCTTCATCGTGCAGGAGCCGAGAGGGATCATCGAGGTGGTCAGCGATAGATCCTTGTGCTGCAGCCGCTGCATGTAGCGCAACAGCTCGTGCTCGACGTGGTAGCGCTGCCAGATCTCGTGCGCCAGAAACGCGCTGCTGCGCGCCACGCCCTGCGGGTACTCGCGATCGGCGTTTTCGAGGAACTCGTCCACGCTGCCTGGCTTCGCGCCGAACACTTCGAGCAGCGTCTGCACCTCGTCCAGCGTGGTGGTCTCGTCGAGCGCGATGCCCAGCGCGCCATCGGCGTAGCGCCGCAGGTTGATGCGCTTCGCCTGCGCACGCGCGTAGATCGCGTCGCTCTTCGCCGCCGCCAGCGGCAGGCGCAGCGTATCGAACCGCGACCCTTCCCCGCTGTCGAAGCCGAGCTTCGCGAGGCCGGCGCGCAGCACGCTGGTCAGCCCGCGCACCCGGCGCGCGATGCGCGTGAGGCCCGCAGGTCCGTGGTAGACCGCGTACATCGAGGCCATCACCGCGAGCAGGACCTGCGCGGTGCAGATGTTGCTCGTGGCCTTGTCGCGCCGAATGTGCTGCTCGCGCGTCTGCAGCGCCAGGCGGTAGGCACGCCGGCCGCGCGAGTCGCGCGATACGCCGACGATGCGGCCCGGAATGTGCCGCTTGTACTCCTCGCGCGTGGCGAAGAACGCCGCGTGCGGCCCGCCGTAGCCCAGCGGCACGCCGAAGCGCTGGCTGGAGCCCACGGCGATGTCCGCCCCGAACTCGCCGGGCGGGGTCAACAGCGTCAGCGCCAGCAGATCGGTCGCAGCCACCAGCAGCGCGCCCGACGCGTGCAGCTGCTTGGCCAGCGGCGCGTAGTCCAGCACGCGTCCGTCAGTGGTCGGATACTGCACCAGCGCACCAAACAAGCCCTGCGCGGCGGGATCGATGCTCTCGAGCGCGCCGATGTGCAGCTGGATACCGAGCGGTTCGGCGTGCCCGCGCACCACGGCGATCGTCTGCGGGTGACAGTCCTCGGAGACGAAGAAGCCGTTCTTGCCGTCGGGCGCGACCGCGTGACACATGTGCATGGCCTCGGCGGCGGCAGTCGCCTCGTCGAGCAGCGACGCGTTGGCCAGCGGCAGCGCCGTCAGCTCGGCGATCAGCGTCTGGAAGTTCAGCAGCGCTTCCAGCCGCCCCTGCGAGATCTCGGGCTGGTACGGCGTGTACTGGGTGTACCAGCCGGGGTTCTCGAGGATGTTGCGCGCGATCACCGGCGGCGTGATGCAATCGCTGTAACCCATGCCCAGAAACGAGCGGAACACCTGGTTCTGATCGGCGTACCCGCGCAACTTCACGAGGGCTTCGCGCTCGCTCAGCGCGGCCGGCATTTCGAGCGCCGCGCCGCGCAGGATGGCGGCCGGAACGATCTCGCGCACCAGCGCGGACAAGGAGTCTTGGCCCAATGCCCGCAGCATGTCGGCCAGCTCGGCCTCGCTGCTCCCCACGTGGCGATCGACGAACTGATCGCTCGGGGCGAGCGAGTTTGGCAAGCGTACTGCGTTCATGATGCTCCTTGGGCTGCGGGCGACTTGGCGCGCACTCTACACCATGTATGGAGCCGATCGAGCGGCTCAGAAGCTGACGTCGCGCTGCGCAGGCGGCAGCGTGCCGAGCTTCGGGCGCGGGCCGACGTCGCGCAGGCGCGGGCCGGTCTGCGTGGCCGGGTTCTCGGCCTCGCGCTGCTTGGCCGCCTTGTCGTCCGGCAGCGACAGCGAGAACAGCCCAGGCGCGAGCAACGACAGCAAGAGGCCCACCAGCAGCAGGGCCGGCAGGATCCACAGCGCAGCTGACGGCGTCGAGTCGCCGGCGTGGCGCATCGACGCGGCCGCCGTGGCGGGCCGCATGGGCTCCCGGGCCGGGGCGGGGTTCACAGGCACGCCGGCCATGCGCGGGAGGTTCGGGCCGGAGATGTCCAGCTCGAGCGCCGCCGTGCTGTCCCCCGCGAAGGTGTCGAGCGGGTTGTCGCCGAACATCGCGTCGTTGTCGACGCCGATCGGCTTGGACTCCGGCCGCGTGGCGGGCATGCGCGCGTGCGATGCGCGCGTGGCGTTCGGTGGGGCGAGGTGC
>DATEOF010000453.1:0-2549 GCA_035274465.1 Polyangiales bacterium | reverse complement strand
GTGCTCGCGGCCGCCAGCGCCGAAACGCCGAGCGTCGCGGCCAAGCGTGCCCGCACGCGCGCGCGATCGCGCTCGCTCGGCTCGTCGAGGTCGCGTCCTTCGTCGACGATCGTCTGCGCTCGCGGGCCCAAGCCTTGCGTGGGGTCGCTCATCGGCCACCCCTCTGGTTCCGCGCCTGGTGCCGCACGACAGCCTGCTCGAACGCGCTGCGCGCCGCTCGCAGCCGCGCGTAGACGGTGTTGAGGTTCACGTCGAGCGCCTCGGCGATCTCGGGTCCCGACATCTGCTCGAGCTCGGCCAGCACGAATACCTCGCGCTTGTCCTCGTCCAGCGCGTCGAGCAGCGCGTGCAGCGTGCGCGACTCCTGGCGTTGCGACAGCTGTACGTCGGCCATGCCCGACTGGTCCGCAGGCTCGTGCGAACCGAGCGGTTCAGCGGGCTTGCGCCGCGCGCTGCGCCGGTGATCGCGCACCACGCGGCGCGTGATGCCGAACAGCCAGGTCTTGAGCGCGGAACGGCCCTCGAACTCGGCAAGTCGGCGGTGCACGACCAGAAATACCTCCTGCACCACGTCGTCGACGTGCAGCGAGGCCACGCCCAGCCGCCGTGCGCTGCGCCACACGAAATCGAACTGCGTCTCGTACACCTCGGCCAGCGTGAGCGCGTGCCCCGGTAAACCGACCTCCGGCTGCGCGGGGCTTGCGCGCATGCCGTCTGAGTGGCCGACGGCCGCGCGTTCCGTGACGAAAAGCTCAGCGCCCCGCACACGGCGGTAGGCCGGATAGTTCTCCGGCCCGGCCAGGGCAGCTTTGGGTTTCAGGGTCATTCAGAAGCGCAGCTCGAGCCCGGCGCGCAGCCGACCGAGGACCTTGCCGGTCTCGTGTGCGGCCAGGTCGCTTGGCTGCAATGTGAATGCAGCGAAGCTGAAGGGCAAACCGGCGGCCAGCTCGAGCACGAACAGCCACGGTCCGCCGAGCGAAGGCGACCAGCGCGCCGCCAACAGCAGCGACCAGATCGAGGCGTCGACGGGCTTCGCCTGGTCGAGCGACCCGCTGCCAGCGCCGGTCAGCCGCGCGTATTCCAGGCTCGCGCACGGGCTCAGGCCCACACTCGGCAACAGCAGCTGACAAAAGCTCACGCGACCGGCGAACGCACGCAGATCGCCCACGTCTTCGCCGTCCGTCGGCGACTCCAGATCTTGAGTCGGCAGGTAGGTCCCGGAGAGCTCGAGCGAGCTGTTCTCGATGCCGATGGCGAGCGCCAGACCCGGCCCGAGACTCGGTCCGGGCAACAGGCCCAGATCGCCCACCAGCTCGGCCCGCACCGCGCCCCAGACCCGAAGGCCGGGCTCGCTTGCAGCTGGCGGCGGCGAGGCGGCCTGCGGATCGATCAGCAGCGCCAGTATCACCGCTGCGCTCTCGGCCAGCTCCTCGCAGCTGGCAGCTTCCAGGCGGCGTTCTCCGCCCTGCGCGCGCAGCTGGAGCTCGAAACCGGCCGCGGTCGCCTCGATCTGCCCTGAAGCCGACAGCGGCGACCCCTGCGCCGCGCGCTCGCCCAGCCGCTCCGACACCTCGCCGCGGACGTACTCGCGATCCGGACAACCGGCCGGTGCGCTCCACTCGAGCTCGAGCGGCTCGGCGGCGTGCGCGCGGGACAGCGCGATCTGACCGAGCGCGATCGAGCAAACCAGCGACAGGACACGCATCGAGGCGCGTGAATCTCGCATACGGGGGCTCCGAAGTCGCACAACTCGCGCAGCGAACCACTCGGGAACCGGCGTTGCCAGGCTAGCTCGATGCCCATAAAATGGGACAACTGAAGTGTCGAAGTCGGGCGAGTTCCTTGTCTTGGATGCGGAGCCCGGGCGCTTCGCTCTGTACGGTTATCTGAACATCACGCTGGCGGTCTGGACCGCGCGCGTGCAGGTCGATGCGCTGGATCGTTTGGCGCGCGCGAGCGATGCCTACTGCCAGCAGCATCCCGAGGGCCTGTCGAACATCCACCTGGTGCAGCACGACATCGGTCTGCCCGATGCGCGCACGCGCAAACACTTGATCGAGATCTCGCGCCGCGCGACGCCGCACCTCGCGACCGTGACCGCGGTGGTCGGCGGTCAGGGCTTCTGGGCGAGTCGCATGCGCAGCCTGATCACGGGCGTGCGGATGATGGTGCCCGGTCCCTTCGAGCTGCGCCTCGTCGGTAGCGTCGGGGAGATCGTCGAGTGGCTTCCGCAAGCGCACGAGCGCCGGACAGGCGTGAGCGTCGCGCCCGATGCGCTGCGCACCTGGATCTCGCGCTGCGACACCCGCGCGCTTCGCGGATCCGGCGCGTCTGGCATCGAAGCCCTCCGCAACGGACGCGACCCGGCCACGCAACCGGTGCAGCCCTCTGCGAGCCTGCTGAAGGCAGCGAGCTTGCCCCCACCCGCGAGTGCGCAGGGCGGCTAGTGCTCTGACCGAGGGGTCAGCAGCACGCGCTATTCGCGTAGGTTGGGTGGCCGCTTGATCTGAAACGTGGCCAGCAAGTTGTAGACGTGCGCGCGCGTCAGC
>DATEOF010000452.1:0-21086 GCA_035274465.1 Polyangiales bacterium | reverse complement strand
GCCAAACAGTTTCTGAGCGAGGTGCTACCGCGGCTCACCGGCGCCGATCTCGGGGGAGCGCTGGGCCTGCGCGTCTTCCTCTGGGATCGAAGGCTATTTACGCGACGGTTGTTTCGAATGCCCGACGCCACCAGCTGCGTGTCCGTCGGAATCTTGCGCGAGCCCGCGCTGGATGCAGCGGCAAAGGAGCGCGCGCTCGCCGGTAACCGCGAGCTGTTCGAGCGCGCCCGCGCACTCGGAGGCACGCTCTACCCGTACGCGGCGCTCGCGCTCACGCGCGACGACTGGCGGCGCCACTACGCGGAACAGTGGCCCGCGCTGCTGGCAGCCAAGCGCCAATACGACCCGGACGACGTGCTGGCCTCCGGGCCGGACCTGCACCTGGCAGCCAGTTGATTCAAGACGCTTCTGCAGGCGGGACGTATGTTCGGAGCAGCTCAACACAGCTCTGCGGGACTGATCGTGCTGATGGTCGGCGCAGACGCGCTGATGGCGCGCGGATTCGGCATGCACGGCTGAGATCAGACGGACTTCTCGTAGCGGCGGCACGCCAGGGGAATCTCGCCACCTGGAATCGGAGCCACGTACGCCTCCACGCCGACATGCGTCCACCCGCAGCGCTCGTAGAACCGCTGCGCCCGAGCGTTGCCCTCCACCACGACCAGATACGCGCGCGCAAACCGCCGCGAGATCTTCTGCTCGCCCCAGCCGATCAACGTGCGCGCCAGGCCCGTGCCGCGCGCCTTCCTGCCGACGAACAACAGCTCGAGCTCGTCCTCATCCACGCCCACGAAACCGGCGATGCCTTCGGCGTGCACGGCGACCACAATCTGCTCGAGCTGCCGCTGCGCGAGGCCGCGAAAATACTCGCGCGTGCGGTGCGGCAACAACTCGGGTGGCACGAGCGATGCGTGGGCATCGTGCCAGGCTTCGTGCCAGACGCCGGCCAGGGCTTCGAGGTCCGCCGCTTCTGCCGCTCGCAGCTGCATGTGCCGACGGCGGGCGGGCGCCTAGCCCTTGTCGAGGATCGAGCGCAGGTTCTTGACCGTCGCGTCGTCGTTGCCGAGCAGCTCGATGTCCGCCGGCGACTTCGCGTTGCCCAGGCCGATCTTCACGGCGCGAGCGAGCTGGCGAGTCTCGAAGATCTTCGAGCGGAGCGGCGCGGTGGTCGAGCCCGCAGCCTTCAAGATAGCGACCCCGACGGCGTCGATCGCGACGCGATCGGTGGCGACGACGATCAGGCCGGGCTCCTTGATGGTTCCGTCGTCGGGCCCGTTGTCGATGAAGCACTTCGTGGCGTCCATGATGATCAGGTCGGGCGTGAAACCCTTGTTGATGTCCGCGACCTTCTCTTGAAGGTTCGTGTGCATGTCGGAGATGAGTCCGCGCCGGCTGCGCGGAGGAAGCCCGGCCGCGAGCTTGATGCTCAGGGTGTAGTCACCCAGCGTGTGGGTCTTGCAGCACGGCAACAGGATCTTCACGCGATCCGACGAGCGCATCAGCTTGGGGATCGCCAGCCCTCCGCTCCACGTCATGCCGTCGAAGTTGAACGTCTCCCACTCGACGCTCGGCTCGTCGTAGCTCTGGAACTTGATGCCCATGTCTTTGCAGACACTCACCATGTTCTTGGCCTGGATCACCGTGGCCGTCGGAGTCGTGCTGCCGGTCGTGGCCCCCGAGGAATCGGCGAGCAAAATGTCGCCCGCGCCGGCTTCCTTCAGCTTGGCGACGACGGTGCGCAGCGTGTCGTCGTGCGTGGTGGCCGGGAACTCGTACTGACTGTTGAAGTTGGGCTTCAACAACACGTCGCGCCCCTTCACGAGACCGAGGCCACCGAACATCGTGAGCGCCTGCGCGATGCCGCTCGCGCGATCGGTCGTCTTGATCACGTACACCCTCGACTTGCCGTCGGGGCTCATGCCGCCGGAAGGCATCGCCGGCATCGCCGGTGTGCTGGGCGGAGTGCCCATCGAGCTCGGAGGCATGGTGCTCGGCGCCATCGGTGCACTGCCGCTGCCAGCGGCAGCAGTCTGCGTGGGCGTGGACGTCTGCGGCGGCGGCGTGACAGGAATTGCAGGCGCCGCGCTCCCCGCTGCCGCGGTCGGCTGCACGTTCACAGGAGGCGGTGAGGCCGGCGGAGTCGTCGTGGCAGGAGTGGTGCTCGTCGCTGTGGGCGGCGGAGCTGTCGTGTCCAGCGGTGTCGAGGGCGGCTGCTCATCGCCGCAACCCACGACGCCGGTCGCGACCAGCGTTCCACCCACGACGCGAATGAAGTCGCGCCGCCCCAGGGTCTTGTCCGACTTGTCCATCGCCACTCCTACGGGCTGTTAGACTCTCGGGCCGCAACATACAGCAATTCCAACGCGGCGAGGACCGAGGGCCGACCATTTCGCGCGAACGTGCTCGGCCCTGACCCCCTGGATTGGTACGTTGTTGCCCAATCTGCCAGGCATCCAATGCGACTCGCGGCGCGTGCGGCGGGCTGACTGCGAACGGGATCACAGCTTCCTGCGTCTCGGATGAGGTCTACTCAGCTTTGGGAGACAAAGTAATGACGATCAGCCTGCGACTTCTGCACGCCTCGGCGCTCACGCTGTGCCTGCTCGTACCGATCGCTCGCGGTGAAGCCCAGGTGCCGGCGCGCGCTCGCACCGGCTCGGAATGCGGTGCCCCGTTTACGCCGAGCGCGAAGCTGAAGAGCTCCAGAGTGGCGCTGCCAAACACGGGCGTGAGCGTGAACCTGCCCGTCGGCTGGAGCCTGCGCCAAGCCGTCGGCCGGGACGGCTCGCCCTATTTTCTCGTGAGCGCACCCCCGGCGGGCCCGAGCGGCATGGTGCTGCTGGCCGCATCGGACGCGGAGCAGGCCAAGTCACTCGAGCAAATCATCCAGGAGACCGGCGACCAGCTGACGCCCAACGAGACCGGGCAAGTCGTCTCGACCCGCAAGTTTTCGCTGCAGCGGGCGTGCGGGATGCAGATCCAGTTTCGCACGCCAAACGCCGAGGGCTACATCGCAGCCCTGCGCAACGGCGCCCGGGTCTACGTCCTCGCGGCCAGGTATCCACTCGAAAGCTCGAACGCGATGCGCGGCGGCCTCGACACCATCGTGGCCACTGCCGTCTTGCCAGCACAGACAACGAGCGTCGCACCAGTCGCAGCCAATAGCGGCGGACTCACGGCGGACTCCATCGTCGGCTGCTGGGACCACGCGTCCGAGCACACGGCGCTCTCCAAGCGCTTCTGGAGCAACGGCACCTACGAGTCCACGAGCATGGTGACCGGTCTCCCCGGGGCCGTAGAACCGCAGGTAGAGCGCGGCAACTTTCGGCTACAGGGCAACACGCTGACCTTGTTCGACGGCCAGGGCGCCAGCACGGTGCACGACCTAACACTCCAGGGCGGGCTGCTTCGGCTCGACGGCACCAATTACACGGCGTGTGATGGTCGCTGAGCTCAGCGCCGGTGCGCGACGATGTCCGCGAGCACGTCGATCAACTGCGGTGCGACTTGCAACAGTTGCTCGCGGTGCAGCTCGGACAGCGCCGCGAGCAGCGCTTCGCCACGCGTGGTGATGCGCACGAGTACTTCGCGACCATCTTCGGGGTTGCGCTCCCGGCGCACGAGCTCGCTGGCTTCGAGCCTGTCGACCAGCGCTACGGCCGTGTGATGCTCGACGCACAAGCGTTGCGCGAGCATACCGATCGTCGGCCGGCTGCCCTCCGGCAGGCCCTTACACGCAAGGAGCAGCTGGTGTTGTTGCGGTTCGATGCCCTGGCCGCGCGCCGCGCGCTCGCTGAAGCTCAGGAAGGCACGGATCTGGTGCCGGAATTCAGCGAGCGCACGGTAGTCGGAGAGCGAGAGTGCAGCGCGGGACATGCTCCGGTTATGGCACGCCCGGCAGTGCTCAGCGCAATAGTTTCCGCTGCTCGGCCAGCCAGCGCTGGGTGGCCGGCGAGATCGGGCCGCTGACTGCCGCTGGTTCGACCGCTGCAGGCGCCGTATAGCGTGCCGGGCGCGCCGGCGCTTGCTGCCAGGGAGATGGCTGGGCGGGGCGCGTGGCAGCGGGGTACTCCGCCGGCTGTTGTTGCAGCTCGGTCTGCTGGCGCTGCAGCTGAGCCTGCTTGCGCTCGCGCTCCGCCAGCTCGCGCTGCTGCTGCGCATCCGCGAGCAGGCGCTGCTGCTGGGCCAGCTCGCGCTGCTTCTCGGCCAGCTCGCGCTGGAACTGAGCCTCGGCCAGCTGCCGTTGTTGTTCCGCAGCCGCCAGCTGCCGCTGTTGGTCCGCTGCTGCCAGCTGCTGCTGGCGCTCCAGCGCCGCGCGTTCGCGCTGTTCGCTGAGCGTCCGTTCGCGCGCCTCGGCTTCGGCGGCCACCTGACGTTGCCGTTCGGCCTGCGCGAGTTGCCGCTGCCGTTCGGCCTCCGCCAGCTGGCGCTTGCGCTCGGCTTCAGCCTGCTGGCGCTGCCGCTCGGCCTCCGCCAGCTGGCGCTGGTGCTCCGCGATCGCGGCCTTGCGTTCCTCTTCGGCCTCCGTGATGCGCCGCTTGCGCTCGGCCTCGGCAGCCTTGCGCTGTGCTTCCGCCTCCGCGACCTTGCGCTGCTCCTCGGCCTTGGCAGCAGCAGCCTCATCCGCCTGACGCTCGAGCTCGGCCTGCCACGCGGCCTCGTCGGCCTCGCGCTGCTTGCGTTCGGCCTCGGCGACCAGCTCCTTCTGGCGCCCCAGCTCGGCCACGAGCGCAGCGCGCTTCTTGCGCGCGAGGTCGCGCTCGGCGCGCAGCTGAGTGGCGCGCTTCTGCGCTCGCTCGCGCGCCAGCGCCACTTGCCGCTGCAGCTCCTGCGCGCGCGCCGCGATCTTGCTGCGCGCGCGTTCGCTCTCGCGCTGGTGCACGCGCCGCACGCGCTCCTTGTCGCTCAGGCGCGGGCCCATCTCGGCCCACATGCGCTCGCCGATCAAGGCATCGAGCAGCTGCGGGCTGGGCGCATCCACGTTCACCGCGAGCAGACGCTCGCCGTCCGCGGAGCTGAGCGACAGCCGCGCGCGCGAGCCATCGATCTCGGCGTCGATCCAGGCCTCGATCCCGAGCTGCTGCGAGAGCTTGCTGCGACCGGCTGCCGTCGACACGTCGTGGTGCAAGCGCCGGCTCTCGAACTCCACGTCCTCGAGCGAGACGATCTCGAGGTCGGCGTGGTTCGAGAGCGTATCGAGCACCGCCTGGCGGGCCCGCGACGCGGGCGGCGCAGTGAAGCTCGCCACGGCGATACGGCGCGGCGGTGTGGTCTCGCCCCGTGCGACTCCAGCGCCGAGCGACAGCACGATCACGATCGGACAGAGCCAAGCCCTCATCGCTTCGTCCACAACTCCTGGCTCTGCCAGGCTTTGACGCCAGGATCGAAGTAGTAGACGAAGCGAACCAGCTTCTTCTTCGAGAACACGAACGCGAGCTGGCCGTGCGTGGTGTTGAAGTAACCGACGCCGGAGCCCGAGGCAAAGTCGTCACTCGTCAGGTGAAACTCGCCGAGGAACGCCTGCTGAATCGATGGTTCCGCGAGCAGCTGCTCCGGCTTGGCGGTCGACGAGACGTCGCCCACCACTGGCCGCCGCACACCGCCGAGCGTCTTCGGCGCGGGTAGCTCGCAGCTGAGCGAGATCGGCACGAACTTGATCGGAGTCTCGCGCACGCCGTCGAAGCGACACCCCAACTGGGGCAAGTCCTCCCGCGCCAGCTTCACCCCCGACTCGTCTTCTATCTCGGACAGCTCGGCACCCTCCGCGTTCTCGCTGCGCAGCTTCGGGATGCCGCGCGCACCGTCCCCCTCCGGGTAGATCGGGTAGCCGTACACGTACGGAAACACCGCGCGGTCCAGGCTGGAGATGGTCAGGATCGCGGCCCCCGGGTCGTCGCGCTGCTCGGTGGCGTCGATCGGCATCGACACGGGCGGCACCAGGGCCATCGCCTCGTCGTCGTCCTCGTCCCCGGCGCTAGCCTGCCCCTTGGGGCCGGTCGACTTGGCGCAGCCGACGAGCAGCGAAATCGCGGCGCACACCAGCGCCGTACCCAGACCTGTGCAGGCACGCTGGATCACGAGCACCTCGCCTTCCAGCGGAATGAGTCGCCTCACCCCCGGGCGATGCTGAACAAAAATCAGCGCAGCTCAAAACCGCTCGCGATGCTGTCCCGCACCAAACGACCCACGCTCTCCACGCTCATGCCGGGAACGTGCGAGACGCCGAAGCGTACGACCACGAGCTCCGCGCTCGGCACGATCACGACGTACTGGCCCATGTAACCGCGCGCGGTATAGGCGTCGGCGGGAGCTCCGGGAATGCCCCAGTTCATGCCCCACTCGGATATCTGCGCGTGCGTGTTGTTCAGCCAAAAGCCTGCGCCGTACCCCGTGTCGCCTGTGGGCCTGCTGCTGTATGCGGTCCAACCTTCCGGCAAGATGCGTCGGTCACCGGCGCGAAAGCCATCGTCCTCGCCATCCGCGCCCTGATCGCTAGCTACAACGCGCGCGGCCGAGCCCGCGGCATCCTGATGGAAACCCTCTTCGCCCAACGCGGCAGCGAAGAAACGGCCCGCCCCAACCCAACCGCATCACCCTATTCGTCCTGACCCGAGCCGTCGACAACGTCACGTTCGCAACCCCTCTCCGTCTCGACGGGCGGCGGCACCTCCGGCACCAGGGAGCCATTCGCGTCGCCAAACTCCAGGGCGCCGTCGACACGAGCGATGGAGTAGCCGTAACTCGTGAAGGAACCGGTGGTGGCGCCGCGAGCGATCAATCGTAGGCTCGCCGATGAACGCCACCGCACGTCGCGAACCCACGCTTAGTCAGCGTCTGTATGGACGAAGCAATCGTGCCCCCGACCAACACACTGCGATGACCTTCTCACGCCGCCACGCGCTCATGTCGCCGACAGCGGCTTTCTGACCCTCGCGCCGCGCTTCGAGGCACACACGATCGCGATGCCTCTGAACTCTACGGCGCGCCTGGCCGCGGTCGTTTGCCTCCTCTCGATCGCCTGCAGCAAGGACGACGCGGCCCCGCAAGCGCAACCGCCGTCGCCCACGACCGGGAACACTTCGGGACGCGCCTCGGATCCTCCCAGCATCGCAGGCAACGTCGCGGCAGGCAGGCCAGCGGCGTCCGGCGCAGGCGCAGGCATGACCGGCACAGCAGCCCGCCCCACCCGCGGCCCCACGGCAGGCACCCCTGCAGCTACCAGCGGCGCTCCCGCGCCCGACCCCACCGGCGTCGCCCCCGACGCGATCACCCTCACCGCCCTCGCCGCCAACACCACCATCGGCCTCGACTGGTCCCGCGTAAAAGGCGCCACCGGCTACCGCCTCTTCTTCTCCACCACCCCCGGCGTGACGCCCGACACGGGCCAACCCCTCGACACGACCGACCCCGCCTACGTCCACCGCGCGCTGCAAAACGGCACCACCTACTACTACGTCGTCGCCGCGCTCGTCGCCGGCGCGCTCGGCCCGCCTTCGAAGGAAGCCAGCGCCCAACCCAGCGGAGAGTGGGTCCTCGAACAGCTCGGCAGCGGCGACTTCGACAACATCCTGGATGGCCAGCGCGTCCCCCGCGTCCCGCTCGAGAAGCGCATCCACATTTTGCTCTTCGGCGAAGGCTACACATCCGCCGACGCGCCCATCTTCCACGCTGACGCCACGCACGCCGCCCGCAACAACGACGTCGATCGCTGGATCGACGAGGTGTTCGCGATCGATCCCTACTCACGCATGCGCGAAGCCTTCGTGGTTTGGTTCCTGCCGCGCGCCTCGGCGGCGAGGATCGGCGCAGGTACGACGGCGTTCGGCCTCACGGTCGACAACGGCTCGGTCAGCAACATCGAAGCCGCCGCAGCCCCCGTCTGGAGCGCGATCGACAAGTTTCCCTTCCCGCCCACGGCGGGCGCTCCACTGCAGCTGGTAGCCGCATTCACCGTGCTCGACCCGATGCGCGGCCGCGGTGGCTTGAGCGGCGTGACCAGTGGCCTGCGCAACCCCGCCGGCAACCAGAGCATTCGCACTGCGTTCGGCCTCGGCTATCCCCACGAGTTCACGCACGCATTCTCCAGCCTCGGCGACGAGTACATCGAGCTCAGCGGGCGCGCCTCGCGCATGAGTGAGACGACCAACGTCGTGCCCTCGAACCGCTGCGACGAGCTACCGTGGGCCCACCTGCTCGAAGGGCGCGGCATCAACACGACCGCCGGCCTCGTCGGAGCGTTCGGCACCCCCGAGCAGGGTTATCACGCGGAGCTCCGCTGCCAGCTCAACGGCACGCACGAGAACGGCCAGGCGTTCTGCGCCGCAGAGGACGAACGCTACGGCAACCTACTCTTGCGGAGCCCGCACCTCTGCAACTTCTGTCGCGAAATCACCACGTTCCGCATCTTCGAGCGCACCGGCATCCTCACGGGCAATATGGCCTTCGCGACCTGGAAAGCCATGTATCGCCCGGCCTTCTACCATCGCTTCGGCTTCTTCGTGCCCCAAGGTGCGTTACCGCAGACGATCGAGTGCAATCGCGGGCAGGCGAAACCGGTCTATCAAGCCTGCATGCCCTAACAGCTCTGCATGTGACACCGATCGCAGATCGGCAGACCTCCGCGGCGTATACTCCCGACTGCTCAGGGAGGGGCCCCATGCCGTTGTCCGAGGCCGAGCCAGGCGTCTTTCGCGACGCTGCGCAGCTGATCGAGGATCCGCAGCTGGTTGCGCGCGCCGAACGCGACCTGCTCGCGCGGCCTTGGTTCGCCACGCTCTACGCGCGGCGCGGAGATGCTGCAGCTCTCAGCGGCATCCCCGCCGGTACGCGGCTGGGCGCCGAGCTCCGCAACTTTCGCTCACACTACGGGCTCGTGCCGAACTTCTTCCCCGCGGAGCTGGCCGCGGCCGCCACGCCGCTCGAGCTCGCTGCCTGGCTGCTCGCGCGCGATCACGATCTCTACCACGTGCTGTGCGAGTACGAGACATCGGACCACGACGAGATCGCGCTGCAGTCGTTCCTGTGCGCACAGGCGCCGTGCGTATTCGGCTGCTTCATCGCGATCCTGCTGCGAATGAACGACCTGCAAGCCGCGCGCTACAAGCACCTGCGAGACTTGCTGGACGCCGAGCCGGACCCGTCCGCAGCCGAGCGCGGCAGGCGCGCCCGATCGCTGATCGTCGAGGATCTCGGACGGCTGGCCGACCGTTCACTCACGCAGCTGCGCCGGCAGCTCGGCATCGAGCCCGCGCGGCGTGACTCCGCGCGCGAGCTCCGCAACACGTGTAGCGGAAGGCGCGTCGCCCCGTACTTTGGTGTCAGGAGCGACGAGCCGCGGATCGGCATCAAGCGCTCGCGCCCGCATATCCGCATGCGCTGCGGCTAGTTCGCGCGCTTCTTGCTCAACTCCACGCCACTGCCGATCGGCAGCAACATGCTCTCCATGTCCGGCTTCGCCCTGACGGCCTGCCGGTACGCCGCCTGCTCCTTGGGAAAGGGTGGGAAGATGATGTTATCCGCGGCCACGAACGCATTCGGCGCGAGCTTGGGATAAAAAATCTCGAAGCAACGCACGTAGAGATCTTTCCACAGATCGACCAGCACGAAGTCGAACGGACCAGGTAGCGCCTCCAGCGTCTTGAGCGCGTCCCCGACGTGAAACTCGACGTAGCGGTCGAGCCCGCCGCGCTTGAGCTGTGCACGTGCGTGATCGACCTTCGACTGCGAGAGCTCGAGGCTGTGCACCTTGCCGCCGGTCTCGCGTGCGGCATCGGCCAGCCAAATGGTCGAGTAGCCGTAGGATGCACCGATCTCGACGAACGTCTTCGCTTTGGCGGCCGTGGTGATCGCGTGCAGCACTTGCCCGGTTTGCGGGCCGATGCAGATCAGAAACTCTTCGATACGGGTCCCGATCTCCGCGGGTGTGAGCGTGCTCCAGAGCTCCGACTCACGACGCGAGCGCTCCTCGTACTCAGCCAACATGTCTCGCACGATCTTGTCCATCACAGCCATCCTGTTGAAGTCGTCGCGAGGTTAGCACTGCCGGCATGCCGAATGCATGTTGCATAACGCATGACCACGTACGGATACAAACTCATGAGCGAGGAACACGGGCCCGCCGAGCTCGTCCGCAACGCCTGTAGAGCGGAAGAGGTCGGGTTCGATTTCGTCGCGATCTCCGACCATTTCTCTCCCTGGCTGTCGACCCAGGGACACTCGCCCGCCGCGTGGACCGTGCTGGGCGCGATCGCTGCGCGCACCCAGCGCATCGGCCTCGTGACGGCGGTGACTTGCCCGACGATTCGCTACCATCCTGCCACGGTCGCGCAGTCCGCTGCCACACTCGCCATCCTGAGCGGCGGACGCTTCACGCTCGGGCTGGGTGCGGGCGAGAACCTGAACGAGCACGTGGTCGGCCATGGCTGGCCGCATCCGAAGCTGCGCCAGGACATGCTGTTCGAAGCAGTCGAGCTGATTCAGCAGCTGTGGCGAGGCGAAGAGGTTTCGGAGGACGGCGAGCACTTCAGCGTCGAGCGCGCGAAGCTGTGGGACGTCCCGAAGCAAGCACCGCGGATCGCGATCGCTGCGGGCGGCACGCGCGCTGCCCGCATCGCCGGCGAGAGAGCGCTGGGGCTATTCTCGACCGACGCGAGCCGCGAGCTCTGCGACGCCTGGTCGAAGGCCGGCGGCAAAGGGCCGCGCTATGCGGAGGTCGGGCTGTGCTACGCGCGCGACGAAGCGCAAGCCGTTCGAATCGCTCACGAACGCATGAGCTTCTCGCTGCTCGGCTGGAAGGTCATGGCCGAGCTGCCGACGCCGGATGGATTCGAAGCCGCGGTCCGCTGCGTGCGCGACGAAGACATCGCCGAGCACGTCGCGTGCGGCCCCGATCCAGAACGGCACGTCGCCGCAGTCCGCAAGTACGTCGACGCCGGCTTCGACCACATCGTGCTGCTCTCCGCCGGGGCGGACCAGGAAGGCTTCCTCGGCTTCTGGAACAACGAACTGAAGCCCCGGCTGAGCAAATTGTGAGCGCTCGCGTCAGTGCACGGCCGTCCATGGGTCGTACGTGCCAAAGCTCCAGACGTGGCCTTCGCAATCCTCGCACATGTAGCCGCGCCCGCCGTGATCCCAGTCCTCGAGCGGCGAGGTGATCTTCGCCCCGGCCGCGATCGCGCGCGCGTGGTGTGCATCTGCATCGTCGACCACCACGTAGATGGCATTCGTATAATCGCCGGCTTCGTGCTTCGCGCCGGGTGCCTGGCGTCCTTCGTGCGTCGAGAGCATCAGCATGCGGCTGCCGAACGTCAGCTGGGCATGCACCACCTTGCCCGGCTCTTTGCCTGGCACCACCAGGCGCTGCTCGAAGCCAAAAGCTTGCGTGAGAAACGTGATCGCTGCGGGCGCGTCGCGGTAGCGCAGGATCGGGATGATGAGGGTTCCGGCCATGGGGCTGCTCCTGGTTGTGCGTGACTTCAGCGTCACGACGGCAGTCTAGAGCCCGGCAGGCCGGAGGGATTGAAGAAATCTTACCTGACGCCGGCCCGCGCCGTGACGATCGTCCGAGCGATGCGCGCAGCGTCGCGTCCGACGCCGTGGATCATGCCGGACGACATCGCGTGCAGGAAGTGCAGGCCCACGAAGTACACGCCCGGTGCGCGCTCCACGAGGCCGCTCTGGTGCTGCGGCTCGCCGCCCTCGTCCAGGATCGGCAGGTCGATCCACGAAAACCCGGGCTCGAAGCCGGTGCAGAAGACCACGTTCGCAACCTCGAGCACGCGGCCGTCTTCGAGCAACGGCTTACCCTCGCGCACTCCGACGACGCGCGCCACGCTCTCGACCCCTGCCGCTGTGAGCTGCGAGATCTTGGTGCGGATCAGCGGCGTCGTCTGGTGCAGCATGCGCGGGCGCGCCTTGCGACCCATCGGCGTGTCGAGCGTGAGCACGCGGTGAAACATCACGCGCATCAACAGCCGGCTGAATACGTTGCGGCCGAGCCAGCTGGTGATGCGGAACGGCACCTCCTGGTTGCGACCGGAGATCAGCACCGGGTGATGCGCGTTGAGCTCGAGCGCAATTTCGGCACCCGAGTTGCCCGCCCCGACGACCAGCACCGGGCCCGACTGTAGCTGCGAGGGGTTCCGGTAGTGCGTCGAGTGCAGGCGTACGATGCCGGGCTCGAGCTGCTTCGCCCACTCGGGTTCGCAGGCACGCTGATAGTTGCCGATCGCGATCACGACTTGATCCGCTTCGAACACGTGCTTGCCTGCTCGCACCTGATAACGTTCGCCCTGGCGCGAGAGCCGTTCGACCTGCATGCCGCTGCGCACGGGCAACTCGAACCGCGCGGCGTACGCCTCCAGATAGTCGGCCATCTCGTCCTTGGTCGGGAAGCCGTCGCGTGGGCCGCCGGGAAACGGCATGCCATCCAGCCCGTCGAGGTAGCGGGGCGAAAACAGCCGCAGCGAGTCCCAGCGGTTGCGCCAGGTGTCGCCGATGCGCGCCGCCGCGTCCAGGATCACGAACCGGATGCCCTGGCGCGCGAGGTGGTAGCCGACCGACAGGCCAGCCTGGCCTCCCCCGATCACGATCACCTCGAAACGTTCGGGTGCGGCCGCGCTGGCTCGCGCCCGGTCCTCGAGGCCCGAAAAGTGCAAAAACGCCGCGCCTTCTTCGATCAACATGTCAGCGGTCATGGTCTCCTCCGTGGTTGGAGACCAGCCTAGAGCTGCCGCGCATGTCGCACTTCGGGACAATCCCCCAGCGCGCGAAAAACACGCTGGGTAATTCTACCCATCGGGTCGAAGCAGGTGGTGCTCGTAGGCGTAGGCAGTGGCTGCCGCGCGCGAGGAGACGTCGAGCTTGGTCAGGATGTTGCTGACGTGCCGATCGACGGTCTTCTCACTCAGCCCGAGCTCGCGCGCGATGCGCTTGTTGGTCTTGCCGCTGGCCAGGAGGCGCAGCACCTGCAGCTCGCGCGGGCTCAGGTTGTGGCCCTCGGACTTGGTCCCGGGGGCGCTCTGCAGCTGTGCGAGATCGGGCGCCGCTCCGAGCTGCTGGAAGACGGTTCGCGCGGCGTCGAGCTCGAGATCAGCGCCGTCCGCGTCGCCGAGCGCTCTGTAGGCGCGCGCCAGCAACACGCGCAGCCGCGCCTCGATGTACGGCGCGTTCACGCGCTGCCAGACCGCCAGTGCCGCGCGCAGCGGTTCGATCGCCGCTTGGGGGCGACCTTCCGTGATATCCAGCGCTGCCTGCGCGTGAGCAGCCATGGCGGCCAGCACTTCGCCGCGGTATGCGGCCGCGATCTCGGAGAGCTCGCGACAACAGCTGCGAACGTCGTCGAGCGCACCCGCAGCGATCGCGATCTCGGCCAACGCCGGCAGATACTGCGCGCGCGAGAGCGACGCCGAGGTCGCCACGACCACGCGCCGAATGCTCTGCAGCGCCACATCCGTGCGGCCTTGCGCGAGGCGCAGCAGCGACAAGCCCGGTTGCGGCTCGCGGCCGAGCTGGCTCGCCTCGCGGTACGCCAGCTCGGCCAGGTCGTACTCGCCGCGCAAGCGATGGACCTCGCCCTGCTGGTAGTGCCCATCGGCAGCGGCCGAGCGTTCGACCTTACAGTGCAGCGGATCGGTCGCGCGCCGCGCCTCCTCGACCGCGCGCGTCCAACCGCCGTTCAATTGCAGGAGCTCCGCGCGGTGCACCAGGCAGTGCGCCGTGAAGGCCACGAGCTGAGGCTGCGACTGCCACCAGCGATCCAGCGCATCCGTCCACTCGCGCGCACGGTCCAGCGCGAAGACCTGCTGGCAACCGGAGATCAAGCTGCAGTAGACCAGGCCGGTCACGATGGGGAAGAGCTCGCGGCTGGTGGCCGAGAGCATGGCGTCGTCCAGCAGCGCGAGCCCCTCCTCGAGCCTGCCGGTCCGCAGCAGGTTGCGTCCCAACAGCGCGCGAGAGAACGTGATGAGGTCGAGGTCGCCGCAGCGCTCGCCGATCTCGAGCGCCTGTTTGACGATGACCTGAGCTTCGGCGTAGTTGCCACTGCCGGTCTGCCGGTGTGCTTCCGGAAGCAGCAGCCAGCCGCGTTCGGCGCAATCGCAGCCGACCCCGTCCAGGGCCCGCTGCGCGCGCGACATCCAGCCCGCCCCCCGCGCGCGCTCACCCATGGCGTTCAGCCGAAAGCCCGCCCAGAACGCGCTGCGAACGGCGGCGAGGGTCTCGCCGGCGTCGAGCTGTGCTCGGTGCAAGCGCTCGCTGAGCTCGAGCATCTCTTCGTCGCGACCTATCAGCTGTGTGCTCAACACCCAGCACTGCAGGTCCGCGAGCGACAACGCCGCCTGTCGATCTGCGATCGCGTAGGCGGTGTACGCATCGGCCCAGGCCCGCGCCGTGTAACTCCGCCGCGCACGTTCGAGCGCGTCGCGTTCCGAGTCGGGTGGCTGGGCCGAGGCCATGCCTCGAGTTTAGCTGATCAGGTACCGTCCTTGCCGTAGTGGCTCGCGCCGAACCAGTCGATCACCACCACGGGCTCTTCACCGATCACCCAGGCGTCGTGGCCGCTGGGCAGCGCCGTCACGTCGCCGGGTCCAGCGACCAGCTCGGTGCCGTCGTCCATCCTGATGCCGAGCTTTCCGGACACGTGGTACTGAAAATGTGGCGCTTCGCAACTCGACGTCTTCGCGATCGGCTTCACGTCCTTGGACCAGCGCCAGCCGGGCTGGAACTCGAGGCGGCCGACGCTGCCGCCGCCGATGCTCAGGATGCGCGCCTGGCCGTTCGGAAACTCGCGGATCTCGTCCGCCTTTTCGAAGTTCTTGTGCTCGCTCGTCTTCCCCATGTGTCCCTCCATGGACGCCACTTACCAACTAGTAGATAATCACGCAAGAGCCTCCCTTCTGGTACAAGGACCGTTCATGCCGAAGTCACAGGCCACCGCGGCTCCGGACAGCACCGCGGAGCGCATCCTCGACGTGGCCGAGCGCCTCATCCAAACCAAAGGCTTCAACGCCTTTAGTTACGCGGACATCGCTTCCGAGCTCTCGGTCACCAAAGCCAGCCTGCACTATCACTTCGCCACGAAGGCGCTGCTCGGACTGCGCATCGTCGAGCGCTATGCGGCGCTGTTCGAACAGGCATTGGGCGCGATCGCTGCGCGTGAGCAGACGGCAGACAAGAAGCTTCGCGCGTACGCCGCGCTCTACGAGGGCGTGTTGCGCGAAGGCCGGATGTGCCTGTGCGGGATGCTCGCCGCCGATTTCGAGACGCTCTCGGCCGACACGCAGGCGCGTTTGCAGGCATTCTTCGACATGAACGAGCGCTGGGTCGCGCACGTGCTCGAAGACGGACGGACCGCTGGCGAGCTGAAGTTCGAAGGCCCTGCCCTGCAGGAAGCGCGCTGCATCGTCGGTGGGCTCGAAGGCGCCATGTTGATCGCACGTTCTTACGGCGATCCGGCACGTTTCAGCACCACGGCCGCGCGCATCGTCGCCGCGGCCGCAGTCGCCAAGTCGGCGCAGCGCCCCCGACGCAAGAAATGACCCCGGCGCCTCACTCCGGCCCGCGCACGCGGCGCGCGAGCTCGACGAAGGCCTGGATGTAGTCGATCTCGAAGTCCGCTTCGCGCGCGCCGACGTGGATTTGTTTGGCGATGCCCGTGCGCCCGAGGCGCACCGACACGAGCTTGAGCCTGCGCGCGTACTCTTCGGCCAACCAGCGAGGCAGCGCGGCGACACCGCGTCCGCTCGCCACCATCTGCAGCATGATGTCGGTGGTCTCGATGAGCTTGTGGCGCTTCGGCCGCAGCCCCGCGGGCATCAGGAACAGCGTGTAGATGTCGAGCCGCTCGGTCGCGACCGGATAGGTGATCAAGACCTCCTCCGTCAGCTGCCTGGGTTTGATGTACGGCTCGCGCGCCAGCGGGTGGTCACGGCTGACTACCAGCACTTGCTCGTAGTCGAAGACCGGTTCGAAGTGCAGACCCGGCCGGTGCAGCGGATCGGGCGTGACCAGGAGCTCGATCTCGTGCGCGAACAGTGCGCCGATGCCTCCGAACTGAAAGCGTTGTTTGACATCGACGTCCACGTCCGGCCACTCGGCCAGGTACGGCGCGACGATCTTGAGTAACCACTGATAACAGGGGTGACACTCGATGCCGATCCGCAGCGCGCCGCGCTGGCCCTGGGCGTACTGGCGCATGCGCTCCTCGGCGTGGCTCAGCTGAGGCAGCAGGCGGTTGGCGACCCCGAGCAGGTATTGCCCCGCCTGCGTGAGCCGTAAGCTGCGACCTTCGCGGTGCCACACCTCGACACCCAGCTGCTGTTCGAGCTTCTTCATCGTGTGGCTCAGCGCAGATTGCGTGAGGCAGAGCACGCTGGCGGCGGCAGTCAGCGAACCGGAGCGGTCGACTTCGCGAAGGATGGTGAGGTGGGTGCGCTCTAGCATGAGTGAATCTCATCGATCGTTGAGAAAGTACCATTTTTCTTCATGAGAGACGCCCGCTAACTTGAGCAACATGGTCACCACACACAACCTCGGTTTCCCGCGGATCGGCGCCCAGCGCGAGCTGAAGACGGCACTCGAGAGGTACTGGAAGGGACAGTCATCGCGCGAAGAGCTGTCGGCGCTCGCGGGCGCGCTGCGCAAGCGCCACTGGCAGGATCAGGCTGGCCTCGACCTGGTCCCGCTCGGCGACTTCTCGTTCTACGACCACGTGCTCGACACGAGCTTCATGCTCGGCAACATACCCAGGCGCGTGCGCGGCACGTCGGGGGATCTGCTCGACCAGTACTTCCGCAACGCGCGCGGACGCACTGCCGGCGCACGCGATGGAGTGCAACCGGCAGCGATGACCAAGTGGTTCGATACCAACTACCACTACATCGTGCCGGAGCTCGATCGGAGCACGACGTTCAAGCTCGACGCGTCGCGGCTGCTCGAGCAGCTCGACGAAGCTCGCGCGCTCGGTAGCTCGTTCAAGCCGGTGATCCTCGGGCCCGTCACCTACCTCTGGCTGGGCAAGAGCAGCGACGGCTCGGACAAGCTCGAGCTGCTTCCGAGGCTCCTCCCGGTGTACGTCGAGCTCCTGGCGCGGCTCGCCGAGCACGGCGCGAGCTGGGTGCAGATCGACGAGCCCGCGCTGGTCACCGAGCTCGAGCCGGCGTGGCAGGTAGCCTACGCGACCGCGTATCGAGCGCTCGACACGAGCACGGTCAAGCTGCTGCTCACGACCTACTTCGGAGAGCTCGCAGAGAACTTGCCGCTCGTCGCGCGTCTGCCGGTGCAGGGGGTGCACATCGATGCCCTCCAGGCACCGGATGAGATCGCTCAGCTTTGCACCGACCGCGTGATCTCGCTCGGAGTGATCAGCGGACGCAACATCTGGAAGACCGACCTGAACGCGGTCCTGAACTGGCTCGAGCCGCTGCATCGCGCGCTGGGCTCGCGCCTGTGGATCGCACCTTCGTGCTCGCTGTTGCACGTCCCGGTCGATCTGGAGCGCGAGCGCGAGCTCGATCCCGAGCTGCGAAGCTGGCTGGCATTCGCGCTGCAGAAGCTGGACGAGCTGCGGATCCTGGCGCGCGCGCTCGACGAGGGTCGCGCCGCGGTTCGAGGCGAGCTGGCGGGCAACCACGCGGCGCTCGAGGCGCGGCGGAGCTCCAGGCGCGTGCACGATCCCGAGGTGCGTGTCGCGCTCGCCGGGCTCGACCGCGCGGCCGGGCGTCGGAAGAGTGCCTATGCGGAGCGCGCGCCGAAGCAGGTTGCCGCGCTCGACCTCCCGCTCCTGCCGACCACGACCATCGGCTCTTTTCCGCAGACGGCCGAAGTGCGCGCAGCTCGCAGCCGCCACCGCAACGGCGAGCTCGGCGAAGAGGGCTACCAGGCGGTGATCCGCGCCGAGATCGAGCGCAGCGTGCGCGAGCAAGAGGTGTTGCAGCTGGACGTGCTGGTACACGGCGAGGCCGAGCGCAACGACATGGTCGAATACTTCGGTGAGCAGCTCGAGGGCTACGCGTTCACGCAGCATGGTTGGGTCCAGTCGTACGGCTCGCGCTGCGTCAAGCCGCCGATCCTGTTCGGCGACATCCGTCGCCCCAAGGCCATGACCGTCGGCTGGACGCAGTACGCGCAGTCGCTGACGTCGAAACCGCTGAAGGGCATGCTCACCGGCCCCGTGACCATGCTCAACTGGTCGTTCGTGCGCGACGACCAGCCGCGCGAAACCTCGTGCCGGCAACTGGCGCTCGCGATCCGCGCCGAGGTGCTGGACCTCGAGCGAGCGGGAGTGCGCATCATCCAGATCGACGAGGCAGCGCTGCGCGAGGGCCTGCCGCTGCGCAGGTCGCGCTGGGCCGAGTACCTCGGCTGGGCGATCGAGTCGTTCCGCATCAGCGCCAACGGCGTGCGCGACGAGACGCAGATCCACACGCACATGTGCTACTCCGAGTTCGACGAGATCCTCGGCGCCATCGCAGACATGGATGCCGACGTGATCACGATCGAATCCGCGCGCTCGAGCCAGCAGCTGATGGCGGCGCTCGAGCACTTCGTCTACCCGAACGCGATCGGCCCGGGTGTCTACGACATCCACTCGCCGAATATTCCCTCGCAGGAACAGATCGAGAGCGCGCTTCGCAGAGCGACGAGCTTGATCCCGATCGACCGCCTCTGGGTCAACCCGGACTGCGGCCTGAAGACGCGCTCCTGGAACGAGGTCCTCCCCGCGCTGCGGAACATGGTTCTCGCGGCCCACACGCTGCGCCGCGAGCTTTCGCCGTGCTCACCTGGGCCCACACTGCGCGCGGACGATCGTTTCAACCTGAGAGCGGGTAGTGGACACTAACGCTGGTATGACCACGCGCGGATTTTGGGTCGCTTGTGTATCTCTCCTGGTCGGCTGCGCGCAGCAAACCAGCCCCACCGGGGACGCGGGCAGCGCACCCGACCAGGATTGGCTGGATGCCGGCACCCAGCCGCCGCTGATCGAGGCCGGCCCGCGTGACCCGGGCTCGCCGCCGCCCGCCCCACCACCCACGGACTTCGTCCACGCCGAGCTCGGAGGCTACAAGCTCGGGCCCGCGATCGCGGCCGGCACGCTCGACTCGCAGCTGAACGCCGATCGCAGCGACGCAACACGCTGCGCGCAGCTGCTCGCCGTCGTGCGCGACTTCCGCGGCGCGAAGGAGCCGAACCCGCACCCGGACTTCGAGGTGTTCGACGGCAAGAAGCCGACAATGGGCCTCGTGGCCGAGATGCTCGGCAGCGACCGCAAGCCGGTCTACGCCTCACGCTGCGAGGCGAGCTTCGATCGCGCTGCCTGTCCGTACGGCCAGATGACCACTGACCGTTCGGCCTTCGAGCAGTGGTATCGCGCGACCGAGGGCGTGAACCAAGCCTTCCTGCTGCATCTCGCCTTTGAAGCCAACGGCGGCATATACACCTTCCAGAGCAAGGCCTTCTTCCCGCTCGATGGCGCCGGCTTCGGCAACGCCGGCGGCAAACGCAAGCACAACTTCGGCTTCACCACCGAGCTGCACGCCAGCTTCGTGTATCGCGGCGGCGAACAGTTCGCGTTCAGCGGCGACGACGACCTCTGGGTCTTCATCAACGGCAAGCTGGCCCTGGACCTCGGCGGCCTGCATCCGCCCGCGACCGCCACGGTCAACCTCGACTCGGCGCGCGAGCGCCTGGGTCTGGAGCCAGGACGCGAATACCCCCTCGACCTGTTCCACGCGGAACGCCACTCGGCCTCGTCGAACTTCCGCGTGGATACCACCATCGAATTCAGCGAGTGCGGGCGCGTGAGCGTGGAATTGCTCTAAATTCCCGAGCCGTGGACGGTCGCGTTTCGCGCGCGGACCGCGTAGTCTGCGCCGCATGCGTCGTCTCGGGTCGTGGTGTGCAGCGGCCATTCTCGCAGCCTGTAACAACGTGCCGCCGTCGCAGGCCGTCCCCGCGACATCGGCGACGCCCAACGCGGGCGTGCAAGGCGCCGCTCCAGCGGCGGGTCGCATGGGTTCGGCAGGCGATTGTGGAACGTCGTGCGCGGGGCAAAGTGGCGGACCGACGGTCAGCGCTGCCGGTAGCGGCGGAAGCGCGCGAGGTGCACAGGGCGCGGACATGGATGCTGGTAGCGCGCCGGACGATCCCACGGAGGATGCTGGCGTGCTCCCGCCGTCGGGCCGAGACGCCGGCGTCGGACCGACTGGGCGGCCGATCGGAGTCAGTGAGTGCTACAGCGCCGCGAGCAGCGCGCATGCTGCGACGCGACGCCACTGGGAGGTCTTTCGCGGCGGCGACTTTGCGTCCAGAGGCGCAATGATCGAGGCCCTCTCGAGCGCAGCCGATGCAGAACCCAAAGAAGAGGAGTTCGCACTCCTGTTGGGCCTCGCCAGCCTGTGGCGAGTCGCAGAACCATACAGCCTGGAGTCGCTCGATCCGATCCTGACACTCGACTCGATCACCGTCGCGCAGCGCGAGCTCGAGCGCGCGTACGCCATGTGCCCGTCCGATCACCGGATTCCAGCCTGGCTGGGTCCGATCAAGATCCGCATGGGCCGCATGCTCGAGGACACCGCCCTGGTCCAGGAAGGCTTCGACGTATTGAACCAGGGCATCGACCACTATCCGGGGTTCGTGTTGTTCTCGAAGCTGCTCGTCTACGCCGACCTACCGGCAAGTGATCCGGACTTCAAGAAGGCAGTCGAGGCAGTCCGCGAGAACGCAGTGTACTGCGGCACGGTGGCGAGCGGCCTGTCCGCCGACCCTGCGTGTCATAACCACCCGCGCGCGGCTCACAACATCGAGGGTGCTTCCGTCTTCATGGGTGACATGTACGCGAAGGCCCAAGATCGAGCGGCAGCACTCGCCGCCTATCAAGCGGCCAAGTCTGCACCGACGTGGCAAAGCTGGAAGTACCGGGACCTGCTCGAGGCTCGAATCACGACGCTCGATGCCCGCATGACTGCGCTCGCCTCGCCCAGCACCTCCGACGATCTCGAGCCGGCTTGGGCCTCCCAGATACAGTGCTCGCTGTGTCATCGAGACTAGAGTGACAGCACCATGACGACCCAGACGCACCCCAAGGCAGT
>DATEOF010000451.1:0-54562 GCA_035274465.1 Polyangiales bacterium | reverse complement strand
GACGTGGTGGCGCGTTATGGCGGCGAGCTGCCCCGCTCCCCCGAGGCGCGGCGCGCGTTGCCCGGAGTGGGCCGCTACACCGCGGGCGCGATCGGATCGATCGCCTTCGAGCTGCCCGAGCCGCTGGTCGACGGCAACGTGGCGCGCGTGTTCTCGAGGCTGTTTGCGATCGACACGCCGCCCGAGCGCGCGGACACCCAGGCGCGGCTGTGGCAGCTCGCCGAGCAGCTGGTGCAGGGTGAGCGGCCGGGCGCGCTGAACCAGGCCTTGATGGAGCTCGGCGCACGCGTCTGCAAGAAGCTCGCGCCGGGCTGCGAGACGTGTCCGGTGGCGCGAGCCTGTCAGGCGCGCGCGCAGGGCCGGGTGGCGCAGCTGCCTCCGGTGCGCAAGCGCGCCGCGCCAAAGCCGGTGGCGCTGGTCGCCCTGGCCGCGTTCGATAGCGCACGCGAGCGCGTGCTGCTCGTGCGCGGCGAAGAGCAGCTGTTCGGTGGCCTGTGGAACCTGCCCGCGCGCGAAGGCCGCGGGCGCAAGGCCGCGCAGGCGCTGTGCGCGGAGCTCGGCGCGGCCAAGCTCTCGGCGCGCGCAGCCGAGATCAGCCACGTGCTCACGCATCGTGCGCTCTCGGTCGAGGTCTACACCGCCTCACTCGACGCAAGACGGCTATCCGACAGCATGCGCCTGCAGCCGCGGGCGGCGCTCCACGAGCTGGGGGTTTCCCGGCTCACGTACAAGGCCCTGGACGCGATTGCCGGCGGGGCCGAGACCGGTTAATCATCGATCCCCGATGGAAAATCTCTGGTCCGATGCCGAGGCACAGTCGTTCGTCGATCGCTACGCGGATACCTGCAACCGCGACCTGGCCGAGCGCGTCTACAGCTCGCGCTTGATCGGGCGCAACCCTGCGCTCGTGCTGCACGGCGGCGGCAACACCTCGGTCAAGACCCGGGTGCGCGATGATCTCGGCCGCGAGGTCGACGTGCTGTGCGTGAAGGGCAGCGGCTGGGACCTCGAGCTGATCGAGCCGGCCGGTTTCCCGGCGCTGCGCCAGGCAGAGCTCCTGCCGCTGCGCCAGCTGCCCGCGCTCTCCGACGAAGACATGGTGAACGCGCAGCGCACGCGCATGCTGCTCGCCAGCGCGCCGAACCCCTCGGTCGAGACGCTGCTGCACGCCTTCTTGCCGCACAAGTTCATCGATCACTCGCACGCCGACGCCATCCTGGCGCTGGTGGATCAGCCGAACGCCGAGGCCATTTGCCGCGAGCGCTTCGGCGATAAGCTGGCCATCGTGCCGTACATCATGCCTGGCTTCGCGCTGGCCAAGCTGGCCGCGGAGGCCTACGAGGCGCAGCCCGACGTCGAGGGCCTCTTGCTGCTCAAGCACGGGCTATTCACGTTCGGCGCGACTGCGCGCGAGTCGTACGACCGGCACATCGCCGCGGTGGAGTCGGCCGAGTCGTTCGCAAAGAAGCGGCGCTACTGGTCGACCCGCAGCTCGCTGCCGCCGCCGATGCCCCTGCCCTACAGCGAGCTCGCGGCCACCCTGCGCGGACTGCTGGGCGAGCAGACGCGGCGCTACTTCCTGCACCTGCGCGAGTCGCGCGAGCTCTACGACTTCGTCAGTGATCCGCGGCTCGATGCGCTGTCGCAGGTGGGTTGCGCCACGCCCGATCACGTGATCCGCACCAAGCGCTTTCCGCTGATCCTGCGGCTCGATCTGGGCAGGCCGGTCGCGGAGCAGACCACGGCCATCCGCAGCGCGCTCGACGCGTACCGCGCGGCCTACCGCGCCTACGTGAACCGGCAGGCCGGCGAGCGCAAGCGCAAGGTGACCCCGCTCGACCCCGATCCGCGCATCGTGCTGGTACCAGGCATGGGCGTGATCGGCGTGGGCGACACGGCGAAGGGCGCGCGCATCGCCGCGGACATCTACGAGCACACGGTCGAGGTGATCCGCAGCGCCGAGGCCGTGGGGCGCTACGAAACGCTGCCCGAGGGCGACATCTTCGACATGGAGTACTGGTCGCTCGAGCAAGCCAAGCTGGGCAAGGGCAGCAAGCGCCCGCTCGAGGGCCAGGTGGTGTACATCACCGGCGCCGCGCACGGCATCGGCGCGGCCACGGCGAAGGTCTTCGCACAGGCGGGTGCCTCGCTGTACCTGGTCGATCGCGACGCCGAGGCGCTGGCCGCGGTCGCACAGCCGCTGTCGGCTGCATACGCCACGGTCGACCTGACCGACGAGCTGGCCGTGCGGGCGAGCGTGGGCGCCGCGGTGCAGCACTACGGCGGGCTCGACGGCGTGATCTCGAACGCCGGCACGGCGCCACAGGGAGCCATCCGCGAGGTCAGCACGGCGGCGCTCGAGGCCAGCTTTCGCATCAACTTCTACGCGCACCACTGGGTCGCGTCCGCAGCCAGCGGAGTGTTCGCGCGCCAGGGCATGGGCGGCTTCCTGCTCTTCAACGCCTCGAAGTCGGCCTGGAACCCCGGCCCCGACTTCGGCCCGTACGCGCTGCCCAAGGCCGCGCTGCTCGCGCTCGCCAAACAATATGCGCTCGAGCTCGGATCGATCGGCGTGCGCAGCAATGCGGTCAACGCCGATCGCATCCGCACGCAGCTACTCGACGCCGACGACATCGCCGAGCGCGCCCGCGCGCGCGGCCTGTCCGCCGACCAGTACTACCGCGCCAACCTGCTCGGCCGCGAGGTCACGGGCGAAGACGTCGCGCAGGCGTTCCTCGCGCTCGCGGTGGCGCAGAGCACGACCGGCTCGGTGGTGACCGTGGACGGCGGCAACATCGCCGCCAGTCCACGGTGATCAGGCGTCGGGGGCAGGCCGGCAGCGTGGCGCGGAGCCCACGCGTCGCAGCGCAAAATTGCTACCGGCAATTCGCCGTCGTCTCGTGAGACTCGCTACGCGTGGAACGGTGGGTAGCAACTAAGGGAGCGCGATACCTCGCTTGTTGCCAGTGCTACTAACCCATCGAGGCGCAGGACATTTCCAACTCGTAGCCGACGAGCGCGCCGCCTTCCTGGACCTCTACGTGTGTTTGATCCCCTCAACCGCTATGTCGTGGCGTGGACGGCCCATCGGGACGGTGCGCTGACAAACTGTTGTTCGCGAGATCGTCGAACGCTCGCGTCATCGCTGCTGGATCGGCATGGGGTGTAGCTCCTCTTGCTTTACCGGCTCGGACCTGAGTTCGGCGATATTCAACTCAGAAGCTGCACGCCGTTTCATCGATGAAGTTGTCGCAATCGTTGTCCTGACCGTCGCAGATCTCACTTCCTGTCCCTTGCGTAACACACTGCAGCGCGTCCACTCCATTGCACATCCAAAGGCCGTCTGCCGAGCACGTGTCCTTCACAATCCGACAGCTTGAGCGAACGGCGTTGGCTAGAGCGACGCAGCCACCACAAGCGTTCCTGACGCCCTCGTCGGTCTTGCCGTCGCAATCGTTGTCTTGGCCATCACAGGCCTCTGCAGGAACGTTACCGCAGCCGCCGCACGCGTTCTTGACGCCCTCGTCGGTCTTGCCGTCGCAATCGTTGTCTTGGCCATCACAGGTTTCAGCAGGAACGTTGCCGCAGCCACCGCATGCATTTCTGACGCCCTCGTCACTCTTGCCGTCACAATCGTTGTCTTGACCGTCGCACGTCTCTGCAGGAACGTTGCCGCAGCTGCCGCATGCGTTTTTAACGCCCTCATCAGTCTTGCCATCGCAATCGTTGTCTGCGCGATCGCAGATCTCTACAGGAACGTTGCCACAGCCACCGCATGCGTTTTTGACGCCCTCGTCAGTCTTGCCGTCACAGTCGTTGTCTGCGCCATCGCAGCTCTCTGAGACTACAATAGGTTCCGCGTTGCATACCGTCGCGTCGCGACCCTGACACTCGTACGTGCCTCTCCCGGCGCAAGCACCCGATCCGACGGAACAAGGGGTACCTGGGGGATGGTCGAGCTTGTTGCAACCTCGGCAGGCATTCTGGACTCCGAGGCCAATCGCAGCGTTCATACACGTCGCGCTGCACTTGTCTACGTCACCAATGAGAGCATCTCGTGTGCACTCGTTGCCGTCATCACATGAAGATGGGCACGGCATGGAGGAACTCTTGGGATCGCACGTCTCGCCATCCGAGACGACACCGTCTCCGCAGGCTGAGTCGCAATCGTCGTCGTTGCCGATGTTCGCTCCACGTGGGCAGCAACCATCCCCGCGCGCGTAAGAGGTGATTGCCATATGCGAACACACGACATTGCACTGCTCCGGGGTGCCAGTCATGAGATCCTTCGTACAAGGATCATTGTCGGCACACGCGGTTGGGCATGGCTTGTCCTTGCTGGTTGGCTCGCAAAGCTCCGGCGCATCCACGATGCCGTCTCCGCAGCTCTTAGAACAGTCAGCATCCTCGGGGGACTTGCAGCCCCGCGCGCAACAGCCGTCACCGCTCTTGCACTCGATGATCTCAATCACGCTACCGCAGCGCGCATCGCATGTCGACGACGAGCCCTCCAACTTCACTACGAGACATTTGTCTGGGGTTACACAAGTTGGGCAGTCCGCGCCGTCGCAAAGTTCAGCCCCTTCGCGAATCCCGTTGCCACAAGTAGACACGGGCACGCTCGAACTGCCTGGTGCTCCACCAGCGAGCGATGACCCCGCGCTGCCTAAGCCAGCTTCACCATGTCCACTCTCCGATGCGCTACTTCCGGCGGCTCCCACGAGCTCGGGAGATGCCCCCAAACCTGCGATCCCGGCACCCGCTGCTCCCGCGCCCACCGCGCCAGAGACATCATTGCCCACACCAGCAATACCGACTTGATCAGTCCGCTGCTCCTTGATGCAGTGGCCGTCGATCTCCGTCGTGCCCTTCGGGCAGACTGCGTCATCGCAGGCCACTGCAACAAGGATCGTATAGATCACGAGGACAGTGATACGCATCACACAATCTCCTTGCGTCGCGAAGCTTTGGAACGCCGCCCGGAAGCAGCGGTCGTAGAGCTGGTAGACGTCATTGTCAACGCAGCCTCTTGTCGACCGGTGCATCGCGCAGTTGCGTGCCGCGTGCCATTTGGATCGGTGGAGAGGCGCACTGCACTCAATACGAATCCGCGCTTCTACGAATTCGCCGCACCCGAGCGCGCATGCTGACCAATTGTCCGGCTGGACGGATCCGCTGAAAGGGCCCGCTAGAGTGACCGACTATCGAGCTCAGCGCACCATCCACAGCACGCGATTGGTGCGTGCGACGGCAAGCACGACGGCGAGCACGACCGGGTCAGTCGTGACCGTGGACGGCGGCAACATCGCCGCCAATCCACGTTGAGCGGCCTTTAGGGGCATGCCGGGAGCGTCGCGCGGATCATCGGCAGCGTACCGGCCGTCATCTCTTCGGGCGCGTAGGTGTTCTGCGTGAACTTACACCCGTAGTCGTCTTTCTTGAGCGTCGCGCGGTCCAGCACGTCGTCGCCTTCGGGCTTCGTGCCCTTCTCTTCCCAGGCGACCAGGTCCTCGAACGCCTTGACCTGCTCGGCGTACGTGAATTCGCAGTGGCCCGTGCCGCGGATCGCGCGCTGGACTAGGTGGTCCGCGTTGCCCTTGGCTTTCACCCGCTCGGCGTAGACCTGCTCCATCCTGAACGGCACGTACAGATCACCCAGTGTGTGCAGCGACAGCACGGGGATGTCGATCTCGCCATTGACCACAGGGATCCAGCGCAGGCCATCTTTGCGCACCCCGTTCGCGTCCGCCTTGGGCATGCTGCGCGGCGCATCCATGTTGAACTTCTTTTCTTCGTCGCTCTGCGCCGGATCGTCGTCCATCTGGTAGACGATCATACCCGTGTCAGTGACCGCGCGATCCAGGATGCCACTGATCGTGCCGTCGCCGCCGAAGGTCGCCCAGACCGCGTCCTGCCACTGCTTGCTCCCGAAGCCGGCGTCGAACGCCGGCCGCGCGCCGCCCGTGAGGTTGCGCACGATGGCCTTGAGCTTGTCGCCCGCAGGGGTGGTGGCTGTCGGGTACGACGTGAACAACGCATCTTGTACCTGCATACGCACGGCCATGAAGTCGGCCGGCGTCATGCTCACGGGCGTGCCCGCGAGCTGCTCGGCCGCGATTTGGAAGGCCGCGAAGTAGTTGAACAGCTCGGTGTCGCCCGTCACGCCGCACATCGGCATGGCGGCCGCATAGTGCACCTTGTTCTGCGCGGTGTCCTGGGCCTCCTTCTCGATCGCCGCGGCGGTGATGTGACCGCCCATCGAATGCCCGACCAGGTAGCGCTTGGTCGGCTCCTCCAGCGTGCGGCCCTTCTCGCCGGCGATGCGCTTGAACGCCAACGCGAGCTTGTTGGTATCCTCGACGCCGGCGCGCACGTCGTAGTAGTTCTTGGTGTAGCTCGACGCCGCCCAGGCGTACTTGTGCTCAAGCAGATAGCGGCGCAGGGCGGTGGGCGTGGTCACGCGCAGCGCCGGGGCGGTCCCGACATAGCCGTGCGCGTACATCACGAGCACGCCGTTCCAGTCCTTCGGCACCTCGATGCGGTACCCCGCGCCGTCCAGCACGCCGGTCCAGCGATCCGTTTCGGGCAAGTCGGGCAGCGCGTCGAACGCCAGCATCGTCTCGTCGATCATGAACGTGCGGTCGTCTTGCGCGCGCTTGGTGGGCGGCCCGCTGGGCTCGCTGCTCATCGAGCCCGCAGCGGCGCTCATGCCCGCAGCGGCGCTCATGCCCGCGGCGCTCATGCCCGCGGCGCTCATGCCCGCAGCGCTCTTGCCGGCAGCCGCGCTCGAACCTGCGGCGCTCTTGCCGGCGGCACCGGTGTTCGCCTTGATCGAGCTGCCGTACGTCTTGCTGTCGCGGCAGCCCGCACCGAGCGACAACATTGCGATTACACAACACTGCAAGGAAAGCGTTTGCTTGATCGTCACCATGAGCGCGGGCGTAACACACGCGCGGCTGAGTCGCTGTCCCTTGTTAGCATCAGAGCAGGTTCACTGAGATCGGCTGCGTATAACCGCACACGCCAACGCCACTAACAGTTTGGATCAAGCCGAGCAGCGACTCGCGGGTTCGGAGTGCGCGTGCAGACCGGCGTACTCCATGATGGCTTCGGCAGCCAAGCTCGGGCCGTCCAGGCGCGCATAGATGTCGCGCACGCGCTGTGCGTTGCGCCGCACGCCTGGATCCGCGAGCAACGCGCGCGCGAGCTCGGCCAACTTGGGTGTGGCGGCATCGGCAAACGCGATGCGCCGTCCTGCACCCATGCGCTCGATCAACTGACCGTTGAAGTCTTGTTCAGGCTGCAGCGGCAGCACGATCAAGGGTGTTCCGGCGGCCATCGCGCACTGGACGCTGCCCTGGCCGCCCGCGGTGATCGCGAGATCGACGCGCGGCATGATGCGCTGGCTCGGCAGCACGCCCTCGACCAGCACGCGTTCGCTCTCCAGCTCGGCGAGCGCGTGTACCGTGCCCGCGACCAGGATGCGCGCGCCGACCGGCTCGAGCGAGCGTACCACCGCGCACACCTGCTCGGCCGTGCTGGAGGTGATCGCGACGTAGATGATCGGTCGCGGACCGTCCAGGAAGCGTTGCACGCGCTCGGGCACCGGGCGGTCGAGCTCGGCGAACAAGGGTCCCGTGTACTTGAGCCGCATGCCTGCGCGGTAGCCCTTCGGGCCGGGCCGCCAGGCCTCGAGCTCGGCCGGTGCGACACCCAGCACCTCGGGCGCTTCCGGGACCAGGGTGAGATCGCCCATGAGCAGGGTCGCGAAGCTCGGCACGCCCTCCACGCCGAGGCGTTTCGCCACGCGGTTGAAGCCCGCGCAGTAGTGCTGGACCTGGTGGAGGCCGAGGTTCGCGGCGAAGCGGCGCGCGGCGCGCGGCAGGTAATCGACCAGCGGCAGCAGCGGCGAGGTGAGGAAGGGCTCGAACATGCGGCGCTCCCAGATCGGTGGCACGTACGAGCCGGCGTGCTCGGTGACCAACTTCACGCCGGCGAGTCGCGTCGAGAGCAGCGTGGTCAGCGTGAAGCCGGTGACGGCCACGCGTACACCGCGCTCGCGGAAGAACTGCGCCTCCGCAGTCGCGTAGGCCTCGAGCTCCGCGTCGGTCCACATGCTTTGCGAGCGCGCGCCCATGCCCGCGCCGTCGCGCACGAAGCGCGTGGCACGCTCGACCGTCATGTGCGGGCCGACCACCTGGTACGGGAGGCCGGATTCGGCGAGCAGGCCCTCGTGCGGACCGCCGTGGGTCGCCGCGCACAGCGGCACACCGCGCGCCGCCAGCGCCTTGTAGATCGCGATCATGCGCGTGGTCTCGGACAGATACCCGCAGTGCGGCAACAGGCAGATCATGCGCGCGGCCTTTCGTTTGTTCGTGCCAGCCACGTTAGAATAGGTAATATATTACCTATGTCAACCCGACCCGAAGCTCGCCCGCTCGCCGGGCTCAGCGCCGAGGACGCCGACGCGCTCGGCCCCGAGCGCGCGGCGCAGGTGCGCTCGTTCCGACTGATCCTGATGATCGCGCAGCAACTGCGCTATTTGACCGATCAGCTGTACCGCGCCGACGGCCTCACCACGCAACAGGCCACGCTCTTGTCCGTCGTGCGCGCGCTGGGCCAGCCGTCGCTCTCCGAAGCGGCGGCCTCGATGCTCACGAGCCACCAGAACGCCAAACAGCTGGTCACGTCCCTGGTCGGCAAGGGATTCCTGCGGCTGACGGCCGATCGCGAGGACGCGCGCGTGAAGCGTCTTCAGACCACGCCCAAGAACGAGCGCCACTGGGCGGCGCGCGATCCGCACGACTTCCAGCGCGTCGGTGAGTGGTTCGGCACGCTGTCGACCGAAGAAGCACGGCAGCTATGCGACCTGCTGGCCAAGCTGCAACGAGGGCTCAAGGAACCGGTTCGCGCCGCGCGCGCCACGTGAAGCCCATGTGACGAACTCACGACTAACAGGCAAACACAGCTCGCCAGCGCTTTCACGGCACTGGCTGCGTGGCAGATTGTCGCCGCATGTCGATCCGCCGCCGTGAGCTGCTGCGTGGTTTGGGCGGCTTGGCCGCGTATGCCTGTGTTCCCTGGTCGAGCGGCTGCGCGGACGAGGGCCGAGACGAGGGCGCTCAGCTGCGCGATCGGCCCGCGTTCCTGCACGGCGTGGCGAGCGGCGATCCGCTGCCCGACGCGGTGATCCTGTGGACGCGCGTGACGCCCGTGGACGATGCCCCGCTGCGCGTGCACTGGGAGCTCGCGGAGGATCTCGGCTTCGAGCAGATCATCGCCCACGGCGAGGCGCGCGCCGAAGCCGCGCGCGACTTCACCGTCAAGCTCGACGCGACCGGCCTGTCGCCCGCGACCACGTACTACTATCGCTTCAGCGCCGGCGAGGTGCAGAGCCCGATCGGCCGCACGCGCACCGCACCCGAAGGCTCGGTCGACGAGCTGCGCTTCGCCGTGGTCTCGTGCTCCAGCTACGCGCACGGCTACTTCCACGCCTACCGCGCCGTGGCCCAACGACTCGAACTGGACGCGGTGATCCACCTGGGCGACTACATCTACGAATACGGCACGGGCGAATACGGCGACGTTCGCGACTACGAACCGGAGCACGAGATCCTCACGCTCGACGACTACCGCCTGCGCTACGCGCAATACCGCCGCGACCCCGATCTGCGTGCGCTGCACCAACAGCTACCGATGATCGCCATCTGGGACGATCACGAAGTCGCGAACAACACCTGGCTGTCAGGAGCCGAGAATCACAACCCGGACCGCGGCGAGGGGCCCTTCACGCCGCGCAAGGCCGCTGCGCTGCGCGCCTACCGAGAGTGGATGCCGATCCGCGACAGCGAAGACGGCCGCTGCTTTCGCCAGCTGCAGTACGGCGATCTGGTCGATCTGATTCTGCTCGACACGCGCAACTGGGGCCGCGAACAGCAAGTGACCAAGACCGATGCGCCGGAGCTGCAGGACCCCAAGCGCAGCCTGCTAGGCGCCGATCAAGAGCAGTGGCTCGCCGAGGCGATGGAGCGCTCGACCGCGCGCTGGCGGCTGATCGGCCAGCAGGTGATGGTCGGCCCCTACCCCGTGTACTGGAGCTCGGACGACTGGAACGGCTACCCCGCCGCGCGCGACCGCCTGCTCGCACTGCTCGACGAGCACGCCGCAAAGGACAGCGTCCTGCTCACCGGCGACGTGCACTCCTCGTTCGCGGTCGACCTACTGCGCGACGGCGATCGCTCGGTCGCAGTCGAGCTCGTCACTCCGGCCATCAGCTCGCCCGGCTGGGAGCGAACGCAAGCGGAGTCACTGCACCCGATGCTGCTCCAACAGCCGCACGTCAAGTACGCCAACCTCTGGCAGCGCGGCTACATGCTGCTGGACGTCACCGCCGAGCGTGTCCAGGCTGCCTGGTACCTCTACGATCAGGTGGAAGATCCCACGCGAGCGAGCGAGAGCTTCGCAGCCGCGTTCGCGACCTATGCCGGCGAACACCGCCTGCGCCCGGCGGCCGAACCTTCGCTCGACACTGCGCCCGCTCCGGAAGCCGCACCGATCGAGGCGAGCTGAGGCTTGGCGCGAGAACTGGAAACAGGAACCAGGAACAAAGCCTCGCCGCACGATCGTTGTCGGTCCCTTGTTCCTTGTCCCTTGTTCCTTGTTGAATTCGTCGTTCGCCGTCCTGCTGTTCGCCATTCTAAGCCAGCGCGACCGCCAAGCCTTCCAGCTCCGCACACAACGCGCCCCAGTCCTCGGCCGCGCGCTGCCAGCTGCCCAGCGCACGCGGCCGTGCTTCCCGCGAGAGCCGCGCCAGCGCTTGCAACTCCGCGAGCTCGAAGCGAGCCGCCCGTTCACGCCCGCGGATCACACCCTCCAACTCCCGCGCGATCGCCCCATTCAAAGCCTCGAACATCCGATCGCTGACGCTCTTGCCATCGAACTCGAAGCGCGGGCCGAAGAACTGCAACGCGCTCAGCTCGATCAACTCGCGCAGCTCGCGCCGCAGCTCGCCCTTGGCAGCCGACAACTGCGGGGGCAGCAGCGCCGAGCGCGCCTCGTACGGCGCCCCCAGCATCGCCACCACGTCCGCGTACCAGGCGCCCGAGGTCCAGGGCTGCTTGAAACACGCACACTCCGCGCCCAGCACCTTTTCGAACGGCCCCAACCTCTCGCGACACAACGTGAGCGCGCGCGCGCTGGCTCTCACGAATGCCTGGTGGACGTCGCTGCGCACGCGCGCATCGAGCCGCGCCTGCCACGCCCGAGCCGCCTCGTACGAGCCGAGCGCGTCGAGCTCGCGCTCGAGCCGTTGCACGATCTCACCGCCGTCCTGGAGCTGCGCCAAGAAGCCGTCGCGGATCACGCGCAGGCCGATGCGGAGCTGCGCCAGCAGCTCGCGCAGGCGCGTACCGTCGGGGAAGTGCCAGGCCTGCTCGAAGGCGCGCAGCCGCCGCTGAACGCGTCGTTCGAGCTCGGTGGCCGCGCGGGCGTCAGCCTGCAGCACCTGGCAGCTGCTCGCGCACAGCGCCTGCGCTTGCAGCGCATAGCCGCGAGCCTCCCCGACCAGCGCGCGCGCTCGCGCTCGACCGATACCGTCGGCCAGTTGACTTCGGAGCGCCGCGAGCAGCTCGGCGTGCCCACTACGGCGCAGGTACACGCCGGCATCCGGCCCTGCCTGCGCCGCGCGCATCAGCCAGCTGCTGGCGATCGGCCAGACGCGCGCGCGCAGCGCGAAACGTGCCTGGAGCGCTCGCTCGTGCTCCTGACGCACGCGCAGCGCCGCGTCGGCGTCAGTCAGCTCGAGCCTGGTCTGCACGAACATGATCTGGCGCGTGGCGTGAAGGATGCGTTCGATCAGCTCGAGCTCGGACGCGGAGATCGGTTCGAGCGCGTCGAGCACGACCAGCACGGCATCCGCGTGGGGCAGGAAGCGCCCGAGGATCTGCGCCTGGCCCGCGTGCAGCGAGTGCAAGCCCGGCGTGTCCAGCAAGCTGACGCCACGCGGCAGTAGCGTGCTGCGCACGTCGCACTCGACCCAGCGCAGCACGCGCGCGGCCTCGGCCAACGTCGCGCCGCCGTCGGCTGCCAGGCATTGGAGCTCATGGGCGGCGATGGCCCGCGCCGAGCCGTCCTCGAAGCGCGCGCGGAATGCGTCCTCGCTCGCGCTCTCGACGCGAAACGCGCGCGGCTCGCCGGCGCACGGCCCGACCGGCAGCAGCTCGCGGCCGATCAGCGCGTTGACCAGCGTACTCTTGCCGCGCTGACTGTCGCCGCAGACGAGGATCCGCAGCTGGTTGCGCTGCAACTTGGCTCGGTTCGCGAACAAGCTGCCCGGCACGGCCGCCAGCGGCGAGCCCTGCGCCAGCGTCTCGAGTCGCGCACAAGCTTCGAGCGCGCGCATCCGCAGCTGTTCGATCTCGGCAGTCGACCGCTCGCGCATGGTCAAGGGAATGGCCCGGGGTACACGTCTCGCACGCACCGGTCAACCCAAGTCGACTAGCCTAACTGTCAAACCTACATGCAGGGAAAGATCGGAGGGTTTCCCCTCACTGTTAGTTCAATGTTAGGTGCTAGCATGCGCGCCCCGCGATTCAGCGCATCGAGCAGCGCAGCGGTCGCGACGAAGCGACCATGCAGCTGATGGCGGCGGACCAAAGCACACCCTGCTGCGGGCCGGTCAAGTCCGCGGCCAGCTGTTCGAGCGCGAGCTGCCCCACGTCGTACTCGGCTTGCGCGACGAGCGTCGGATCCGAGAGGCTACAGCAGGCTGCGCAGCGCGGACCACGGCGCGCGCGGCCCGGATCACCGGGAGCAGCTGACGAGAATGTCTGTTGAAAATGATTTTTATTTTCATTACGGTGCCAAGCGATGGAGCAGCAATCCGCAGCACAGCCCCGGGCCCAGACCAGCGCGCCGATCAGCGCCGAGCGAAGCGATCGAGCCGATGGCTTGGTCAGCGGCATGCTCGCGCTGCCCGCGGGCCAGCTCTGCTGGCTTTCCGAGGGCGCACAGCGCGTGCAGACGAGTGCCGGCGCCTTCGTAACCTCGCCGCAATATGCCGTCTGGATCCCGCGCCGGACCGCGCACGACACGGCCAAGTGGGGCAGCGGAAGCTCGTATTGGATCCGCTTCTCCGGCTCGCTCAACCAGGACCTCCCCCAACGCTGCTGCACGGTGCGCATGACACCGCGGCTGCGTGAGGCGGTCTTGCAGGCCGAGCGGCTGCGCACCCTCGACGCGCTCCACCCGCTGCGCGCGGTGTTCCTCGAGGAGATCCGCGACGCAGGCCTGCGCCCGCTCGAGCTCTCCCCCGAGCAGCCGCAGCGGCTGCAGCCCCTGATGGCGACTCTGCTGCGCCAACCGAGCGATTCGCGCTCGCTCGATCAGTGGGCGGCCGAGCTCCGCATGAGCCCGCGCACGCTGACGCGCACCTTTCAGCGCGAAGTCGGGATGACCTACCGCGACTGGCGCCGCCAAGCGCAGCTCATGCACGCTCTGGAACGCCTGGCGCAAGGCCAGCCGGTCTCCAGCGTCGCGCAGCAAGTGGGTTTCAAGAGCGTGAGCATGTTCATCCAAATGTTCCGCTGCAGCCTGGGGACCACCCCGGGGCGCTACTACAGTTGAGACAGGCGCGCGATCAGCTCGCGCCGCAGCGCCGCATTGGCATCGATCTCGGCGCGCAGCTCGCCGTCGGCGGCGAGCCAGGCCGTGTGGTGTAGCTCGCGCTTGGCTGCCTGGAGCGCACGCAGTGCGCCCAGGAGGTCGCCGGAAGCTGCCGTTTCTTCGGCGTGCGATCGTTGCTCGCGGGCCCAACGCGCGGTCTGCTGTTGGGCCTGGGTTCTGCTTGCCGCCGACAGCTGCAGCGCCGCTCGCTCCCAGTAGCGCGCAGCTTCACCTTGCGCCTGCGCCAGCCACGCATTGGCCTTGGCCTTGGCTGCAGGCTCGGCCAACACTTCACAGCGGCCGACCTCGGTGCGCTTGCCGCCCGCGATCACCTGCAGCTGGTAGCTGCCGGGGCGCGGCGGGGTGCGCAGGGTCATTCGGTCGGCGAAGAGCTCGCCCTGCTGCCATTCGCCGAGCTGCGCGTGTTTCCACACCGATTCGGAGGCCTGCGCCGAGTAACGCGCGGCTGCAGACGACCACTCGAGCCGGCGCTCGGCCACGGCTTCGGCGGCGCCCTCGCCTCGTCGCCAGTACAGCGTGACTTGCCGCGCTTGCCAGGCAGGCACGGCCGGAGGGAGATCGCTGCCGAGCGCCGATGCGCCGCCGTGAGCCGCAGGCTCGCGTGGCGTGACCCAGCCGGGCAGCTCGCCACCCAGGACCAGGCCGCGCTGCAACAACAGGCGGCCCTCGTCCAGCGCCAGATACGGAGTGACCTGGCTGACCACCTTGCCGATGTAGGCGTCCCGCTTCTTGTTGTTGTGCAAGCGGACCAGCTCGGGCAGCACCAGCTCCGCATAGCGCACGCAACGCCGCGGCGCGCGACCGCTGCAACCTGCCATCTCGCGCGTGGTGAGGCCGCCCGCGTCGAGCACATCGAAGCCACCGGCGGCGTAGCCCTGGCCGCCGATGTCGAAGCTGGAGAGCGCAACGCCGGCCGGCGCGAGCGTCGCGAAGTAGCCTCCCTGGCCGAGCTTGTTCTCGGCGTTCACGTAGCGCACCCGCTGGATCTCCGCCGATTCAGCGAGCTGGCGCGGCAGCCCGAGACCGAGCGCGGCCAGCGCCAGTACGTACCCAGCCGGCCGCCGATAGCGGCGAGTCAGGCCGGCCGCGAGCGCGATCAGCTCGGCCGACAGACACGAGAGCGCCGGCAGCATCGGCACGCCAAAGCGAAACGCCGGCGCCCAGTCGCTGCCCGCACGCGCGATGAACACCAGCTGCGCGAGCACGATCAGCAGCAGGGCCGCGTTTTGGCGCCGGCGCGCCGCCAGCAACGTGAGCGGTAGCGCAGCCAGGAGCGGCAGGCCGAAGCCGGTCGGGTAGAGCCCCTGCTCCAGGTACGAGGCCGGCTGGAGCTGCGCGAGCGCATCGCCCCACATCATCTGCAATGCCTCGGCCACACCGTGCACCGCGCGCGTCTTGGCGTAGTACGTCTGCGGGAACGGATCGCCGTAGTAGCGGTACGACAGCGCGAGCTCGAGCGCGTAGAGCGCCGGTGGCACGGCGAAGAACGGCAGATCGCGCAGGCTGATGCGTCGCCGCACGAGCCGCACACACGCGTCGTGAAACGCGCTCGCGGCAAACAGTAAGATGCCTTCGGGCCGACTGAGCACCGCCGCGCCGAACAACGCCGCCGACCAGGGCCGAGCTTCGGGTCGCTCCTGCTCCTGCAGCCTGCGCACCACGGCCGCAAACGCCAGCGCGGTGTACGAGCCCGTCTCGAGCCCGCTGGTGCAATGCACCGCCAGCGCGGCCGAGCTCGCCAACAGCGCGAGCGCCCACAGCGCCCGATCGCGCTCGCCCTCGCACCCCAAGGGTACTGGCTTCGCGGCGCACCCTGTGGGTGCTTGCTCGCTGGCGAACAGCCGCCAGACGCTCCACGCGATCCAGGCGAATGCCCCGAAGCCCACGCACTTCGAGAACGGGTTCGGGTCGCGTCCGAACAGCTCCGGAACACTCATCAGCAGCGTGTAGAGCGTGTTCGAGTAGCCCTTGACGTACTCGCCCGGGTTGTAGACCAGGCCGAGGCCGTGCGCGAAGTTCCGCGAGTAGCGATAGGTGATGTACGCGTCGTCGAGCGTGTACGAGTGATGAAACCACAGGTGCGCGACGCCGCAGGCGCCCAACAACCAGGCACCGGCGATCATCAGCCGGTGCATGCGAGTTTCCAACGTCAAGCGCGCTCCTGTACGGCGGCGCGGATTGTCGGCGCTCCGGCTCCTACAAGCAAGCGTCTTACTGTACGCGGGTCAGCTCGGCCCACCAGCGCTCGTTCTCCGCCGCCGGCCGCGCGCTCAAGTCCGGCATGTTCCAGACCAGCTGTTGTTCCATGCGCGAACCCAGACGGACGAGGAGCGCGCCGAAGGTCGTGGCGTCGGCGCTCCAGGCGGCGAGCGCCTCATCGACGTCGGCGATCTTGCGCAAGCGCGCAGCGATGCCTCGTGCGTTCTCCAGGGCCTTGAGCACGCCGCTGCCGGTAATCGGCTGCGCGAGCGAACCGGCGTCCCCGAGCAGGCCGATGCGGCCCGAGCAGTAGCGCGGCACGGCGGCCGTGAAGATCGGCTGCGCGAACGAGTCGCGCGCCTGCTCGACCAGCGCGGCGAAGTACGGCGGCACGCGCCCGGCGATCTCGCGCTTGAGCCGCGCCTCCACCTCGGGGCGCATGCTGCCCGGTGGCAGCGACCCGGCGTGTGCGCGACCCTCGCGATCGATCAGAAACTCGCGGAGCTCCGCAGCCGGCAGCGGCAGGTAACAAGCGATGTTGACGACGCGAGCGTCCGGCACGTTGCGGCCGCTGCCATCCGGGATCGGGTACGCCACCAGGTAGCCCGGCGAGCCGCGCTGGTGCACCAGCTGGACCGTGCCCTCGAGCGGCGCAGAGTCGGCCGGCAGCGGCACCACGGCGCGCCACAGCGTATAGCCGCGGTATTCGAGCCGAGCTTCGGGGCAGACGAGCGCTCGCCCTTGCGAGCGATATCCGTCCGCGAACAACACCAGATCGAAGCTGCGCGCTGAACCGTCAGCCAGCGAGAGCGTCACGCCGCGTGCGCTCTGCTCCTGCACGCCGCTGACGCGAACACCCGAGATATACGCCGTATCCGGGACGCATGCGCGCAAGCTGCGCTGTAGATCCGACCAGTTCAGCGCAATGCCTGGCCGAGCGGGAGTCCAGGCACGCTGGCCCAGCGCTTCCCCACCCGCAACGTGCGTCACGTACGCCTGGTACGGCATGTCCAGGCGCGGGAACGCTTCCCCCACCCACTCGCGCCGCAGCAGCACCTGCAGCACGCCCGGCAAGACCCCGATGCCGGCGCCATTTAGCGGCGAGTGCTCGCGCTCGAACACCGTGACCGCGTGCCCATCGCGCGCGAGCTCGAGCGCCCCCAGACAACCGGCGATCGAGCCGCCCACGACTGCGATGTTCAGCATGCTGCCCCCTCTGTACCCGAGGCACAGCATGCCGCATTCAGCTGCTCACCGCACCCACACGCGGTGCAGCGTGTCGTTGCGCGCATCGCCGGGGAAGTCGTCGGCTTCCCAGCGCGTACCCACGCCGATGTTCCAGTGATACTGACCGTAAGTGAAGAACGTGTGGTCCGTCAGCGCCGTCGGGCCGAGGTTCGGTGCTCCGTCCGTGATGTTGTCGGGCAAGAAGGCGCTGTGTCCCGGTAGCTTGCTGTTGAAGAACCAGAGGTTGACGCAGTCGCCGAAGCCGGTCGTGAGGTAGTTGATGCACGACGAGTCGTTCGTCGAGAAATGGATGACTCGACTGTGAGCACCGCTGATGCCGTAGAAGCGCAGCTCCGAGGGCGCGAGCCTTTGCATCATCTCCGGGACCGCGTGGCCCCAGAACGCCGTGCCCGATTCATCGACGCCGAGCGTGGAGCTACCCATCACCGGCAGATCGGCGTTGCGGAAGCCGAGCGGCGGATTGGTGTCTGCCTTGTGCAGGTAGTTGAGGACCAAGGTCCAGCCGCCGCCTGCGGTCTCCATGTCGCACTCGGCGAGGATCGGTGGCAGCGACTCCGCACCGTCGGTGTCGATCCAGTACGGGCCGCTCATCGCACCCGGAGTGTCCAGCTTGATCTGCTGACAATTGGCGAACAGTCCGGTATCGCAAGCGTCGCCGATGGTGTTGTCGTTGAAGTCGAGCTGATCCGGGTTCTTCACGCTCGGGCAGTTGTCGTAGGCGTCGGGTACGCCGTCCGCGTCCGAGTCGGGCGGGTTGCGCACCCACACGCGGTGGATGGTGTCGAACAGATAGCCAGTGTCATCGTAGTCGTCGACCAGCCAGAACTGATCGAAACCACCCGCGGCCCAGTAATGGAAGTTGTTCTCGTAGAACGGGAACGTGTTGAGGGCCACGTCGCCCTGGCTCGCGAAGCCCATGTCGATGTTGTCCGGCAGGAACGCGCTGTGGCCGGGCAGCCCGATGAAGTCGCCCTGCATGCCCACGCACGATCCCGTGCCGGTGCGCAGGTACTGCAAGCACGGCTCGAAGCGACTCGTGAAGTGGATGCGCCGGCTGTGGTTGCTGGTCATGGCGAAGAAACGGACCTCGCCCGTCTCGAGGGCCGCGATCAGGCTCGCGCTGGCCTGGCCCCACGACGGCGTGCCCGACTCGTCGTCGCCCAACTGCGTGCCGCCGAGCAGCGGCAGGGCGTCGTTGCGCACCAGCGTGGCAGGCTGTGTTCCGCCCTTGTGCACGTAGTTGAGCACCATCGTCCAGCCGCCACCGTCGGTCTCCATGTCGCAGTGCGCCTCGAGCGGAGCCGAGCCCCCCGCACCGTCGACGTCGATGAAGTAGCGCCCGCTCGCTGCGAGTGCATTGGCCGCATGGATCTCCGAGCAGTTCTTGAACAACGATAAGTCGCACGCGTCGCCTACGCCGTCCTGGTCCGCATCCAGCTGATCGAGGTTCTTCACCAGCGGGCAATTGTCCACGCCATCGGCCAGCGTGTCGTCGTCGTCGTCGCCGTCGCAGGCATCGCCCGCCGTGTCGCCATCGGCGTCGTTCTGATCGAAGTTCGCCGAGACGGGGCAGTTGTCCGCCTGGTCCGGGACCTCGTCGTTGTCGTCGTCCAGGTCGCAGGCATCGCCGCCGTCAGGCGTCAGATCGGTGTTCGTCTGCTCGAAGTTCGAGACCAGCGAGCAATTGTCTTCGAGGTCGGGCACGCCGTCGTCGTCGTCGTCGAGGTCACAGGCGTCTCCGCCATCGGGCGTCAGGTCAGTGTTCGCCTGATCCGTATTCGCATCGTACGGGCAGTTGTCCTCGAGGTCCGGCACATTGTCGTCGTCATCGTCGAGGTCGCAGGCGTCGCCACCGTCGGATTGGCCATCGGTGTTGGTCTGATCCCCGTTGGCGAGGAACAGGCAGTTGTCCACGCTGTCGTCTATCAGATCGCCATCGGCGTCCGGGTCGCACACGTCGCCCAGCAAGTCGCTGTCGAAGTCCTCCTGACCAGCGTTTGCCAGGGTCGGGCAGTTGTCCACGCCGTCCAGGGCGCCGTCGTCGTCATCGTCGGGATCACAGGCATCGCCGCCGTCGACGGCATTGTCGGTGTTGAGCTGATCGATGTTCGATACGAGCGGGCAGTTGTCAGCGCCGTTGACGAAACCATCCCCGTCGACATCTGGGTCGCAGACATCGCCGACATCGTCCGCATCGAGGTCGTTCTGGTCGGCGTTGGCAGCCAGCGGGCAGTTGTCCGACGCATTGGGCGCACTGTCTCCGTCCACATCAGCGTCGCAAACGTCCCCGATGCCGTCCGTGTCCAGATCCAGCTGATCCAGGTTCGCGTCCAGCCGGCAGTCGTCGTCGACGTCGGGGACCCCGTCGTCGTCATCGTCGTCGTCGCAGGCGTCGCCGCCATCGGCTGCCAGGTCGGCATTGGCCTGATCGCCGTTGGCGACGAACGGGCAGTTGTCCAGGACATCCGCGATGCTGTCGCCGTCGTCGTCGCCGTCGCAGGCGTCGCCGCCATCGCCCACCCCATCGGTGTTGTCCTGATCGGGGTTCGCCAGGAACGGGCAGTTGTCATCGGCGTCCGGCACGCCGTCGTCGTCATCGTCGTCATCGCAGGCGTCACCACCATCGATCGCCTGGTCGGTGTTCTCTTGCTCGGGGTTGGCGTTCACGGGGCAGTTGTCATCGGCGTCCGGCACGCCGTCGCCGTCGACGTCTCCGTCACAAGCATCGCCCGTCCCGTCGTGATCGAGGTCGTTCTGGTTGCCGTTGGCGACCCGCGGGCAGTTGTCCTGACCGTCCAACACGGCGTCGTTGTCGTCGTCGCCGTCGCACGCGTCGCCACCGTCCGGAGTATTGTCGGTGTTGAGCTGATCCGCGTTCTTCAGCAGCGGGCAATTGTCCGTGACGTCCGGCACACCGTCGTTGTCGTCATCGCTGTCGCAGACGTCGCCACCGTCGTTCGCGCCGTCGGTATTTTGCTGATCGATGTTACCGATCAGCGGGCAGTTGTCCGATTGATCGGCGAGCCCATCGTTGTCGTCGTCGCCGTCGCAAGCATCGCCGCCGTCAGCAGCACCGTCGGCGTTCTCCTGCTCGGCGTTCGCGACCAGCGGGCAGTTGTCATCGACGTCCAGCACGCCATCCCCGTCGTCATCGTTGTCGCAGGTGTCCTGCGTGCCGTCGCCGTCCGTATCGGGCGAGTTGGCTGGATCGTTGCAAGGATCGCAGGCGTCGCCGCGGCCGTCTCCGTCGACATCGCGCTGGTCCGGGTTCGACTTGCCCTGGCAGTTGTCGCAGGCGTCACCGATCCGATCGTCGTCGAGATCCTTCTGATCGGCGTTCGCGAGCGTCCGACAATTGTCGCAAGCGTCGCCTACCCCATCATCGTCGCCGTCCGACTGCAGCTTGTTCGAGACGGTCCGGCAGTTGTCACACGCCGAAGGCACGCCGTCGCCGTCCGGATCGCGCTTGTCGTCTCCATCCGGGCAGACGTCGCAGTCATCGCCCACACCGTCGCTGTCGCTGTCGGTCTGCAAGGGGTTGGCGAGCAGCGGACAGTTGTCCGAGCGGGCGCAGAAACCGTCTGCGTCGACGTCGCCGCCGGTAGCGGCAGGGCACGCCGCGCAGGTCAAGCTGCAGTTGTCCTTGGCCAGCGTGATGCAGGCGTCGCTCCAGGCGTCGTTGCAGCACTGCGGCGAGAGCGCGCAGGCACAGGCGGCGACCGCCTTGTCACCGCATCCGCCGCCGCTGCGCGCGGCATCGGCCGTTCCGGATGCGATGCAGCAATCGCCCTGACACGCGCCACAATCCGACGGGCAGTTGCCGCAATTTTCGCCCATCGCCGCCGTGAACGCGCTCTTGGGACCGTAGTTCTGGCAGACGAAGTCACCGCACGTGGGACAGGCACCGCAATCGGCCGGACAGCTGCTGCAGCTCTCGGTCTCGAGCGTGCAGACGTGATCGCCGCAGGCGCACTGGCCGCAGTCGGCGCTGCACGTCTCGCAGGTCTCGCGGTCCTTGGCGCTGCAGGTCCCGTCGCCGCACAGCATCGGGCAGCTGCCACAGTCGGGCGAGCACGTCTCACACGTCTCGCCGTCGCCGAGGACACAACTGCCGTCGCCGCACGTCGGCGGCGTGAGGCAGTACGTGCCGCTGTAGCCCGCGTCGCACGTGCAGCCTGCCCCGCCGCAAGTGCCGTGCCCGCCGCAGTTCGGACCACACGGACAGTCGCCATGGTCGTACTCGAGCGACTCGCACTGCGCGAGCGCATCGCACGTCCCGTCGCCCAGCACTGCATCGCGCAGCGTGCACTTGCCCTCGCAATCGCGCAGATAGCCCGCGGGACAGTCCGGCCGCTGACACTCGCCGTCATCGAAGTTGTGCAGCGCGCAATTCAAGTTGGGCGCACCGCCCGTGCCGTCGTCGCACATGCCGTTCTTGAGCAGGACGGTCTTGTCTACGCAGCGCGCATCGCAGTCCGGGATCAGCGGGGCCTGGCAGTACTCCACGGCGGGTGGATCGCAGGCGCTAACGTCGGCCTGGACCTCGGCGGCGCCGCCGCGATCCGCGAAGTCCGAGACGAACACGCGCATATACGCTTCGTTCCAACCGAGTTGATCAACCAGCTTGGTCGGCATCAGGTTGGCGTCGAGCTTGGGCGCGCCGGCCTCGTTCAACACGTACAGCTCCTCGATATCCACGTAACGGAAGTCGATCGGCTTCTGCAGGTTGAAGGGCAGCGGGACGCCGGTCTTGAACGCCAGCTCGCCGCCCGCCTCCAGGATCAGCCCGCGCGGCCAGAGCAGCGCTCCGGGCTGCGGTGAGATCTCCGACGCGCCGGCCGTGCCCGACACGTACAGCGTCGAGCCGAAGCGCTCGTCGTTCAGCCGATCGACCGTCACGCGCCAAAAGGCCGAGTCGAGGCCGCCGTAGTCGCCGCTGGCTTGCGGCGTACAGCCGAGCGACGGAGCGCGCGAGCCACCCTCGCAGGCGTCGCCGATCCCGTCGTTGTCCCCGTCGGCCTGGTCCGCGTTCGGCACCCACGGGCAGTTGTCGGGCGCGCTCGTGCCCTTGTCCGGCACGCCATCGGCGTCCACGTCGCCATCCGCACAATCGGCCAGCCCATCGCTGTCGACGTCCGAGTAGCCGGCTCCTCCCGGCACCGCACACGGACACGCCGGAGGCTCGGAGTACAGCACCGGCACGCTGGCCGAGACGAAGCGCGGGTCATCCGAGAACTCGAACTCCGCGAACAAGATCACCTGGAGCGGGCCCTGGTTCGCCACCAGCACGTGGCGATCCCAGGAACCGAGCACTTCGCCCGTGTCTGGATCGAGCGTCGCCGGCTGGCGCGAGAACACGTGCACCTCGCCGGTGTGACTGTCGACCAAGCCCGACACCAGCGTCGCACTGGCGACGTTGGCCACGTCCTGCGGATTGATCGTGCCCCCGGCCTCCGCGCCCGTCTCGGGGTTGCACTGCGCGGCGGCGCCGATCGGTGCTCCCGTCTGATCGGTGTCGAGGCTGCTCGGATCCGAGCTGGACTGGACGTATTGCCCCTCGAAGGTCGGCGGCGCAGAGCTGGTGTTGTCCTTGAGCATGTACAGGTGCTTCAAGAAGTCGCGCCAGGCGACGCCTTCCTGCACGACGTCGTAGCCGTTCAAGTAATACGCGCTCGCGGTCGGAAAGTAGATCGAGGTGCCGGTCGACGCGGCCTTGTTGCGGCCGTAGCGACCGGCGAGGACCAGCTGACCGAGCGCACCCTCGAGCGCGATCTTGTGGGGCTCGAAGATCGAGGCCAGCTTGGCGAGCTGCCGCGCGTAGTCGCCGAGATCGACCATGTGGTAGGCGTGCGAGGGATCGGCGTGTGCGCCGTACTGGGCGACCTTGCTGCGCGCCGTCACGACGTTGGTCTTCTGCGCGTCGAGGTTGGTGTCGAGCGCGCTCACGAAGCCGTCGAACGCTGTCTTGAGCGCGGCGTAGTGCGACAGATCGAGCAGGCTGATCGTGACGTCGTTGTACTTGCGTTCCGCGCGTGCCTGCGCGTAGAAGCCCTCGACGGCAGCTTCGCCCAGCTCGGGCGCGGTGGCGCTCGGGTGCGCAGCCATGTAGTTGAACACGGCCGTGTAGTCCCAGCCGTGTCCGGGCTCGAACTCTTCGCTGGCGACGAAGTAGCGCGTGAAGTCCTTCATCGCACCCGCTGCGACGAACGTGGACATCAGACAGGCATCGAACGCGATCAGGTCCGGCTTCTGATTGTCGACTTTCAGGCCGTCGATGATGGCTTGCTGCAGCTCGCCCTGATCCAGGTTGTCGTGACCCGAACCGTCGTCACCGCCGTAGCCCTGCCAGGCGTTCCCGTGGTTCCACAGCACCAGCATGCGGTGCTGTGATGGATAGGTGGAGAAGCCCCAGCTGATGAAGTCGCTCAACACCTTGGGGTCGCCGGTGTCCTGCTCGCCGAGATCCGCGAGCTCCGTCAGGTTGTTCTTGCGCACCCGGAAGCGCTTCATCGTCTCCCAGGCGGCCACGCCGCCGACGCCGAGCTCGTAGAAGCCGTTGGCGCGATCGATCTGCACGATCACGTTCACGTCGTCGGGGATCGAGCCAGCCAACATCTCGTTGAGATCCGAGATCGCATACATCTCGAGGTTGTTGTCCGCCGCCATGTACACGAGCACGGTCCACGCCGGCTTGGGCGGCTCGGGCTCCGAGCCCGAGTCCATCGGCGCCGCATCCATCGGCGCTGCATCCATCGGAGCGGCGTCCATCGGTGCCGCGTCCATCGGTGCGGCGTCCATCGCAGCCGCATCCATCGGGCTCGCGTCCATGCTGCCGCCGTCCACGCCCGCTTCGTTCGGACCGCCGTCCATGCCCGCGTCATGCGCGGCCGCGCTGCCGCCTTCGGCCTCGGGGCCGGTATCCGGCGTGGACTCGGCGGCATCTGGCTCGCCACGTCCGGCCGTCGCTTCGATCTTACAGCCGGTCAGTGCACAGCTGACGATGATCCATGCCCAAACTAGACGACGTGCTTGCGACATGCACGAAGCATAAATCAGCCGCGACTGGAACCGATCCGGCGGTCAAGTCGATTGCGCGGTGCATGTACTGCAGCCGAACACGCTCAGCTTCGGCTAGTGACTATGGATCCCGGGTGTTGTGTCACCCTGTAGTCAGATCACAGTACGACCTTCAGCACCCGATGATTGTAGGTGTCGGCGATGTAGAGATAGTCGTCACCGTCGAGGCCTATGCCGTACGGCCGATTGAGCTTCACCTTCGTAGCCGGACCGGCTGCGGCACCGTTGCCTTGCTTCCCGCACACGCCCGCCACAGTCCTGATCTCGCCCGACGGATCGACCGCGCGCACGCAAGAGTTGAAGGTGTCGGCGATGTACAGGGTGCCGTCTCGCGCCACGTCGATGTCCACCGGCCGATACAGGCTCGCCTCGGTTGCATCGCCACCGTCGCCCGCATAGTCCGGCTTGCCGTTGCCGGCGACCGTGCTGACCATGCCGTCACCGTCGATCCGTCGCACGCGGTTGTTGCCGGTGTCGGCGATGAACAGGTCGCCCTCTGGGCCGAACACGATCCGCCCGGCCGGATCCGCCGCCTGGCCCACGGGCTGCGAGAAGCGCGCCTCCAGGGCCGGGCCACCGTCGCCGCCGAAGCCCGCCGCGCAAGGCTTGGTGCAGCCCATGGCGTCGCTCTGCAGGCAGGCAAACTTGTTCGTGCCGCCGCAGGCGGAAGCATCCTCACCCTCGCCGCAGGCGCCGGTGATACAGCGGCCGGCGAAGCGCGCGATCATGCCGCCCTCGTCCACGCGCCGGATCACCTGGTTGGCCTGATCCATGATGAACAGGCTGCCAGCGTCGTCGAGCGCGACCGACGCCGGCAGATCCAGGTCGGCGACCTCGGCCGGACCGTCATCGCCGGTGTAGGCGCGCTTGCCCGTGCCGCACATGTCTTCCAGCGTCTTGTCCTTCAGGTCCAGGCGCTTGATGCGGCTGTTGTGCCAGGCCGAGATCACCATGCGGCCGAGCTTGTCGAAGGTGAAGCTGGTGGGGTGATTGAAGCGCGACTCGAGCGCCGGGCCGTCCGGACCGTCACCGAGCATGCCGCTACCTGCGACCGTCGCAACTACGCCGGCCTTGTCCAGCGCACGGATGCGGTGGTTGTTCCAGTCGGTGAAGTAGAGCCGCTTGTCCGGCCCGAGCGAGGCATCCATCGGCAAGTAGATGTCGGTCTCGAGGCCCGGGTGCCCGTCGCCGTTCCAGCCTGCGATCCCCGAACCCACCACCGCACACGCCTGGTCCGGCGCGTCAGTGCAGCCACTGGCGGCATCGCCATCGCCGCAGCCTGCGAGCAATAGCGCGCCCACGACGGCGGCGACGAAGAGAGGTGTCCTGTTCACGGCATCACCTCCAGGATCCGACTGTTGAATGTGTCCGCGATGAAGAGCGCGCCGTCCGAGTCGAACGCGATGCCGAACGGCCGGTTGAGCGCGATCCTCTCGGGCTCCGCACCTGGCTCGCCGTTGCCCCCGCCGACCACCGTGTCGATCTTTCCCGTGTCGAGATCGATGGCACGGATGCGGTGGTTGTCGGTGTCTGCAAGGTACAGCCGGCCATCCGGTCCAAACTCGAGATCCTTCACGTTGTTGAGCTCAGCCTCGATTGCTGGCCCGCCGTCGCCCGAGAAGCCCGCCTCGCCCGTACCGGCGATGGTCGTGATCTCGCCGCTCTCCAGGTCGATGCGCCGGATACGCTGGTTCAGCGCGTCGGACACGTAGAGCGTGTGATCCGGGCCGAGCGCGAGCGCGCCCGAAGGCTCGGGGTTGCCACCGGTCTCGAAGTTCATCAGCGCGTCGACTGCGGGCCCATCGTCGCCCGCGAAGCCGGCCTTGCCCGTGCCGGCGATGGTGGCGATGGTGGCATCGCTGTCGCCGGTGATCTTCCGGATGCGGAAGTTGCGCTGGTCGAGCACGTACATCGCGCCGTCGTCGTCGATCGCGATCGCCTTGGGCTGGTTGAACAGCGCACCTGCCGCCGGCCCTCCGTCGCCGGCATAGCCGGGACCGCGGCCGCACATCACCTGCACCAGGCCGGTGCGCGGATCGAGCGTACGCAGCTTGTGGTTGTGCCAGGCCGCGAAGTAGAGCTTGCCGTCGAGCCCGAACTGCAGGTCGGTCGGGTGGTTCAGCCCCACGTCGGTACCGCGCGCTCCAGGAGCAGTCAGATCCGAGAAGTCGGCGGGACCATCTCCGACGAAGAAGTTGCCGACCACGGTCTCGAGCGTCTGATCCTTGTTCACCTTGCGGATCAGGTGGTTGTTCCAGTCCAGGAGCCAGGCGCGACCATCAGGTCCGAAGGTCAGATCCACCGGCCAATACAACCGCGACTCTTGCCGTGCGCGACCGTCGCCGTCGAAGCCGAGCTCTCCCGTACCGGCCCACGCACAGACCACGCCGCTTTGACTCTCACAGGGCGCAACCTCGTCGGCCGCGCAGCTGACACAACCCACGAGCAATAACGCAGTGATCCCTCGTCGCATGACGATCGTCTCCCTCGCGCTCACGGTTCGTCGTAGTCGCCACCCGACACCTTGGGCCCGCGGTGTGCCATGACCCCACGCACCAGCGGCTGTGACAGCACCTGTCCGCCGACGGACCACACTCCGCCCTTCGGATCGATCCACACCGAGTGCAGATCCTCGCGGATGCTCAGGCCGGTCTCGACTCGCTGCCAGCCGCTCTGTTCGCGCCGGTACAGCGCGCCGTTGATGCCTGCCGCGTACACGACGTTCGCGCCCGCGCAGACGCCGCTCAGCTGCGACGTGTCGTGCGGCGCCACGTCTTTCCAGCCCGAGCCGGAGTTCTCCAGGATCACGCCCTCGACCTCGCCACCCACCGCGTACGTGCGCTTGCCATCGCCGTGCACGGTGAAGAGCGTGTGGCCGCCCGGAGCGTCATCCGACTCGAACGACGCGCCGTCGTAGTGCGCGAGCGTGCCGTCGGTGCCGACGAACCAGATGTCGTCCGCCGCGGCTCCCCACACCTTGAACAAGGTCGCCGAGCTCTCGAGCGCATCCGGCACGCCGTCGGCCTCACGCCAGCTCGTACCGTCGGAGCGCCAGGCGAAGCCGCCGCTCGGCGTCGCGCCCTGCCCGCCCACGGCCCACATATCGTCGGCCGCTTCGCCCCACAGCCCGAACACGGTGTTGCTGCCCGGCGTGTCCATCTCGTCGAACGCGCCGTCCTGGTACTTCAAGATCGTGCCTTCCTTGCCGCCCATGTACACGGGGCCGTCGGCGAAGCCGTAGACCCACCACAGATCGCCGGTGCTGCCGGTCGAGCGCCGCTCCCAGCGGCGACCATCGAAGTGCAACACCAACGGGCCCGTGCCGTCGCCGGGATCACCGCCGACCGACCAGACGTCGCGGTCGCTCGTGCCCCAGACTGAAAGCAGCGCGCCCGGCAGATCCTCGAACACCAGCTGCCAGCTCGCAGACTCGTCCGCCTGCTCGCCGTCGGACGAACAGGCAGCCATCAGCAGCACGCCCGCCCAACACACCGAGCGCGCGAGGCGTTTCCATGCAGGGTGGTTCATTCGGGTTCGACCAGCACCAGGGTACGCGGGGCGGGCACCTCGGAGAAGGTCTGCAAGCGGTTACTTCCAGGCCAACGCACCTGCAGCTGCAGGCTGCCGGCCTCGCCCAGGCCGAAGTGCGCGACGCTCTCGCTCTGGCTCAGGTAGCCGGAGCCGGCGTGCAACTCGCGCAGCTGCGGCGAGCCGTCCGCCGCCACGCGCAGCTGGGCCCCGATGCCGGCGCCGTTGGTCTTGCTCCGCACGAGTACCCGCAGACACTTGTTCGTGCCATCCGTCACGTCGTTGCGCAGCAGCGCGTCGGGGGCGCGCTGGTAGACGACGAACAGGTCTTCGTCGCCGTCGCGGTCGTAGTCGAGCACGGCGACGCCGCGCCCTTGACCGGCCGCCGGGGGTATGCGCGCAGCCGAGACGTCGCGGAAGCGCTGGCCGCGCGCCATCTCGGCGCGGCCCGGGTTCTCCCAGAGCTGCAGCTGGCCGGGGTACTCGTGGACGATGCCCTCGTCGTTGGTGAAGCCGGAGGTGATCAGCCAGTCGCTGTCGCCGTCGTTGTCGAAGTCGAGGTTGGTGGTACCCCAGCCCCAGCCCGAGTTGCGCAGGCCGCTGCGATCGGTCGCGTCCATGAACGTGCGGTCGCCTCGGTTCGCCCACAGGCGGTTGCCGTTGTAGCCGCGCGATCGCTCGTAGATCGAGCTGACGAACCAGTCGAGCAGGCCGTCGCCGTCGAAGTCGCCGACGGCTGCACCCATGCCGGCCTGGTCGGTGCCGACCGTCGCCACGTGCGTGCCGTCGGCGAAGTGTCCGTCACCGAGGTTCCAGAACAGCTTGCTCGCGCCGTAGTCGGCCGCCAGGGCCAGGTCCAAGAGGCCATCGCCGTCGAGATCGCTCCACATGGGCGTGAACACGAACACGCCTTCGAGCGTGGCGATGCCGTTGTTGGTCTCGCCGCCGACGGCGACACCCGCCTGGTCGGTCACGTCCTCGAAGAAGCCGGGACGCGCTGCGCCGAGGTTGTGAAACAACCGCGCGTGGTTGCGCGTGGGTGCGCCCTCGGGCACAAAGATCGCCTGGCGCCACTCGCCGATGTACACGTCGACGTAGCCATCCGCGTCGTAGTCGCCGAACGCCACGCTCGTGCCGTAGAGCGGGCCCTCGTTCCACATCGCCACGCCGCGGTTGATGCCGTCCTCGCGGAAGGCGCCGTTCTCTTGCAGGTAGAGGTAGTGTCGCGTGGAGTGTGCACCGAAGGTGGTGACCAGCAGATCGAGATCGCCATCGCTGTCGACGTCGGCCCAGGCCGCGCCGTTGCTGGCTGCATCGGCCTTGATGATGCCCATGGCCGCCGTGACGTCGGCGAAGTGACCGTTTCGGCAGTTGAGGAACAAGCTGTCGGTGGCGCGGATGTGCGTGACGTACAGGTCCGGGTAGCCGTCGGCGTCGAAGTCGCCGACCGCCACGCCGCCGGTCATCGACGTGGCGTGACACTCTTCCGGCGACTCGGCGCACGGATCGGCCGGCGGTCCGGCCACGCCCGCCGCCGCAGCGACGTCCACGAAGCGGCCCGGCTCGCGCGCCGGAAGCTCGCCGCCCACGGCTGCGCAGGCGCTCTCGTGCAGCGCCCGCGACCAGGCCGGAGGATCGAGCAGCGCGTCGAGATCGGGCAGATCTGCCGCTCCAAGCGGCTGCCCGGCGTCAGGCCAGATCGGCTCGGTCTCTGGCGGGGTCTCGGGCTCGCTCGGCTTGCAGCTCCGACAGCGCGGCTCGCCGGCGGCCGGCGCGGCGTCGCAGCCCGTGCCGCCCGAGAGCAGCAGCGCGCCGAGCATCGCTGCGACTACGCCACGAGAGTGCATGTACCTCCGGCTACGTGCCGAGTTGGTCGGCCGGCACCCACTTGCCGATCAGCTTCAAGAGCATCGGGTCGGTCTCGTGCTTGAACTGGTTCGACAGCGCCTGCATGGCCTGCGGGCTCTTCGCGCACGCCGGGCCGATCAGATCGATCAAGAGGCCGCGCACGCGTGGATCCTGCTCGCGCCCGAGCTGTCCGATCGCACCGTTCACCACGAGCGGCGGCGGCGGTTGGTCCGCGCGCTTGGCCTGGTCGGCGTAGGTGGCGGCGATCGTGCCGCGGATGCGCGGGTCCTGCTCGTTCGCGATCAGCGGGCCGAACATGTCCTGGTTGGCCTCGGGCGGCATGCTGCCCATGGCCTCGATCGCGTGTGCGCGCACCAGGCCTTCGGGTGCCGCCAACAGCGGCTTGACGTCGGTCAGCAGCTCGGCGTTCCCCGAGTTGGCGATCGCGTCCAGCGCGACCGCCTGCGCCTGATCGCCCCGCGCCGTGCTGAGGCTACTGCGCATCTCGGCCACGGCCTGCTTGGCCAGCGCCGGATACGACACACGCGTGCGGCGTTCGAGCGTGCCGATGGCGAACGAAGCGGAATTGCGCACCAGCCGGGTCTCGTCCGGCGACTCGGCGACGGCGGTCCGCGCGGTCTCGCGCAGCGCGTCCAGCGTGCGCGGTTCGGGCTTCGGAATGTCGGGCAGCGCCGCCGCGGCCCGCGAGCGATTGGCCGACGTGTGGTCCTGGCTCAACCCGCTGATCAGCGCGTCGTGCGACTCCTTGGTACCGGCCATCTCGAGCGCCAGGAAGATCGTGGCCTCGAGATCCTTCGGGATCACCTGCTGCGCGAGCAGCTTCATGATCTCCTGCGCCATCTCCGGCCGCGCGCGCAGGTACATGGCGAGGAAGTCGGCGGCCTTTGCGATCGAGTTCTTGCCACCGGAGCGCATCATCTCCGCGTACTGGCTGAGCGCCGCGTCGAGCGGCAGGACCTTCATGAAGTCCGGCGGATCCGGCCTGCGCGGCTCGGCGACCAGCGGCGCGTCGGTCTGCTTGCGCCACTTCACGCCGGCGGGCGCATTGACCAGCGCCATGTCGGACGCGTCTTCCTGACTGCGTTCGAGCCACAGCGAGAGCTTGAGATCAGCCACCATCGAACCGTTGCTGCGCGTGACGACCAGGTGTTCGCGGCTCTCGAGGTGCTGCAACCAGGCCGCCTCCTCGTCGAGCTGCGCGGGCGCCTCGGACTTGATCACGCGCACGCGCATCGGCTCCTTGATGCCGAAGCCACTCGCCGGGTGCGCTCGCAGGTACGTCATGCGGCGTTTGGTCACGCGGCGCGACGGTAGGTCGGGTCGCTCGTAATTCGCGCTGTACTGGCCGACCGAGTCGTACTCCGAGGACTGCCACTTCAGCTTGCTGCCATCCGCGTCCAGCGCGAGGCTGAAGCCCTGCAGCAAGCCCTGCAGGCGGTTGACGATCTCGGCGCTCGCGTTCTCCGCGAAGCCGAAGTCTCGGAAGCTACAGTCGGGCGCGAGCACCGCGTAGAACGGCTGGCCCATCTGCTGTCGCAGCTCGGCAGGCAGATCGGCCACGCCGCTGTCGACCTCCAGCTCGTCGAGCGTGAGACCCACCAACACGCCGAGCTTGCGCTCTTCGAGCGCCTGCAGCCGTAAGCGGCCGCTGAAACCCGCGTCGGTGGTGATCAGCTCGCCCTGCTTCTGCTTGCGCGCGTCGCTCAACAACGAGGCCGCATTGAGCTTGATTTGCGTGTGCATGCGAATGCGGTAGCTGGCCCGTAAACCCACGTCGGGTTCACAGCGCAACGCCTTCGCTTGCAACAGGCCGAGGCCGGTGAGCCAGGACTCGACGCGCTCGTGCTGCCAGAGCGCGCCGAATCCTGCTGTCACTACGAGCCCCGCCGCAACCAACCACGTCCGACGTTTCATTGCGTGTCTGCGATCCTGCATAGCGCGGGGAGTATCCTGCATGCGTCGCAAGAGTTGAACGGACGTGATCGGCTATTCGTGAAAAGCTATGGGATGGTCGCTTCCTTGTAGGGCGATGTCCACAGCGTCTGATTCCAGGTCCAGCCGTTCCAGCTCGCGATCGTGAAGTCCCAGAAGCGGTTCCAGCTGCTGCCGCACGGGTACCAGACCGTCGAGTCCCACCAACCGAAGTCGACGTTACGACTACACCAGTTGACAGTGTAGTTCTCGGCGAACAGGTAGATGCGGCCAGCCATCGCGGTCAGCTGGATCTTCAAGTCGGCCCAGACGCCGAGCTTGAGCGTGACAGGCGAGAGGTTGGTCAGGCCCCACCACAAACGGCCCGTGGCGGGCACCTTGAGGTTCAACAGCGTGAGCTCACCTGCGACACCGGCGCGCACGACCAGTGCGCTCAGCGAGGCAGAGGCAGTGACGGTCATGTTGCCGTAGGGGGTGACCGTGAGCTGACCGAGACCGACGCGACTCGAGCAGCCCTGGGCGCCCGCGACCGTGCAGGCGGTGCTCTTCATCTTCACGAACGTCTCGGACTCTTCGTCGTCCGTGAACGGAGCGTCCACTGCGACGATATCGATGTTGACCGTCACGCCGGCGCTGCCCGCGAAGCGGATCTCCAGGTTGATCGGGACAGGACCCGCCCAGACGATGGTGCCTTTGCGCAGCTCCTTGCTGACGTTCCAGTCCTTCTCCCAGTGGAACTCTGGGACGACCTTGGCGTCGCCCCACAGCTTGATGCCGAAGGTGGATATGCCGTAGTCGTAGTAGCTGCCTACGATCGATACGTACGCGGCGCCCTTGGCCCAGCCCTTCAGGATGTCGGTGTAGCCGACCAGATCCGAGCCGATCGTGAGCGCGCCCTCGTTGTCGATGGTGATGCCCGCGGTGTCGAGCTTGTTCCAGGTGTGGAAGCCCCACGACAAGCGCAACGTGCTCTGGCTGCCGACGCCGTCGCCCCACTGGTAGTTGAAACCGTAGCTCGACGCGGTCGACGTGCTGCTGCTGGTCTCGCGGCGCACGATCTTGATCGGCAGGTTCTTGCAGTTGTTGTCGTTGTTGTCGTCGAACCCGTTGTCGGTCGCGCCGGTGTCGTCGACCGGAACGAGGCACGCGCGCACGATGAAGTTCGTCTTGTCGGCCCAGGCGCCATCGATGATGTCCGTGCGCGGCGTCAGCGAGCTGTTGCAGGTCGCCGTGTTGCGCTCGCCGCAGTCGTTCTCCACGTACAAGCCGTGGCTGTAGTAGCTCGGCGTCGCGGGAACGGCCTGCGTCTCTTCGAAGTTCTCCTGGTCCTGGCCGCTCTCGCCTTCTTCACCGGCCTTGGCCTGCTCGCCCTGCTTGTGCAGGTAGAGCGGCTTCCACGAGTCGTCGTCCGCATCGGCCGGCTTGATCGTGTACTTGATCTGCAGGCCGTGATCCTCGAGCACGTTGTGCACGGCCTTCTCGTCATCGCCTGCGCCCAGCTTCATCGCGTCGTCGGCGTTCGCGATCTGCGAGTCGTCTTCGCCGTAGGTCATGACCGTCAGGTCCAAGGCGAGGTCGGCGGCGCCGTACACCCACTTCGGCTTGTCGGTGCCGTTGTCATTCCAGGTCGCCTGGGTCGGCTCGCCGTCACCGTCGAGCTCGATCTGGGTGTTACCCTGGCCATCCAGAATCGGCTTGCCGTCGCCGTCGCGCTTGATCTTGAACTCGGGCACGATGCTGCTGTTGCACTTGTAGCTGGCCGGACGATCCGGATCGGCGTTGCTCGGGCACTTGTCCAGCACGACGACCGAGGACTCGGCCGTCAACTCGGCGAGCTCGAAGTCGATGCCCGTGCTGGGCTTGACCTTGACCTCGATCTGACACTTGCCCTTGGCCCCGCCCGCCGCGGTGTCGATGCGACACTCGGCCATGTCGGGATCCTTGTTGTTCTGCTTCATGAACGCGACGCGGCGCGTGACGGCGTTCTGGTCCTTCGCACCGATCGTGCGATCCGGATCGACCAGGACGATCGGGCTCACCTTGCGCTCGCTCTCGCTGCCGAGGCAGCCCTTTGGGATATAGAGCGTTTGGTTGGAGATCGACTCGGTGGCGTTCGCACCGCCCGGGTGCTTGATGTCGAAGCCGCCGACCAAGCAGAACTTGAGATCCGTCTGCTGATCCGCGGGCTTGTTGGGATCGGGCGGCTCGCCGAGCGCGATCACCACGGGCACCGTGGCCTTGTCGCCCTTGTAGGTGACGCCGACCGAGACGTCGATCGGGTAGTACTGTTGGATCTCGCCGTTGTCTTCGATCAGCGAGCCGTGGTTGCGGATCGAGAGCTGCGTCACGCGCAGCGTATCGATCGTCGGCGGCGGCGGCGGCGAGACTTCGCACTTGCCGTCCTTGGCGAATGTGCCGGGACCGCACTCGAGCTTCTTGTCTGGGTCGGGGATGCATGAACCCATCGACTCGATCGTGCCGGCGCCGCATGTGCGCGTCACTGGCGCTGGGCCGGAATCTTTGTCTGCTGGCTTCATGCCGGAATCTTTTTCATCCGGCCCGCGTTTACCTGAGTCGGCGCCGGCATCCGTAGCCTCGGCTACGCACTCGCCATCCTCCTCGATTGTCCCCTCGCCACAGTGCAGGCCCCCGTCGGCATCATCACCGCAAGCGGTCAAGCCAAACACCAGAGAGAAGACAGCTATTGTCCCGAAGCTTACTTCGCGCATGGTTCCCGTCTTGTTCATGGCTCCTCGAATGGTCGCCAAACGATCGTATGGACGTCGCGACGCGAGCATTCATCGCGGCGCAGCGTCGTGGCTGAACGACAAAGCACCGTACGGCTTTTTTACACGCGAAGGAAATAGCAAACCGACACAATGTTTCCTGCAGCCGTGCGCTGCATGTGCGCAAGTGTGTCGACGATCGTTACAACGGATGTGTCTCGATCATCCGTCCGCTCGCGAACAGCATGTGTCTGCGCGCGATCTCGATCTGACTGCGACTGAGTTCCGTCGCCGCTGCAGACGGCACCGCGCGCATCAGGTTTGGTTGCTCGGGCGACGTGTCGACTAGCCGATCCTGGCGGCCATCGCTCTCCGCCACGTGATACAGGCCGAGGTAGTGGCCGAGCTCGTGTGCGATGATCGCCGCGAGCGTGCCCTCTTCGAAGAACTCCGGCGCCGGCGTGAGGCCGCCACAACGTTCTCCCGCGACGAACATCGCGTCCGTCTCGCCGTGCACGGCATAGCCGCCGAGGCCGTGCGAGCTGAGCGCGCGCGGTTCGGTCTTCCCACCCGTCAGCACATCGTCTCGCTGCAGACACGGCGCGATGACCAACAACGGCCAATCGGCCTCGGCTGCGCTCGCCTCCTGCGCGCGCGCGCCGAGGGCCACGAGTGACCTACGGTCCTCCGCGCTGTAGCGCAGCGGGCCGGGCTCGGGATCGATCTCGATTACATCGGCGAAACTCAGCTCGATGGCCGCGGGCGCCCAGATCTCGCGCACGAGCACGAGCGCGCGCTCGAGCAGCTGCGGATCGTCAGCGAGCGCGTGGCGGCTGGCGTTGACCACGCGCAGCCGTAACCGCAGCTCCTGCTCGCTCGCTGGAGCGCGCCAGGCAGCGTAGTCGACCCGCAGCTCACCGGGACGCGCCGCGGACGCGTCCAACGGCGTCAACAGGAGGCAGTCGCGCAAGGCCACGCGTAGATGTACCTCCCCCAACGCGATGGGTGGCTCCGCGCCGCTCGGCAGGCCGAAGAAGCCGTAGCCCGCGCCGGCGCCCACACGCTGCGCGCAGGTCTCGCAATAGTCGTCATAGTCGCGCGGAGCGGCAGTCGGCACCCAGGTCTGATCACCCGCGACGACCACGTCTTCGAGCTGAAAGCAGAGCGTGCTGCTGACGGCGGTCGACTCGGCATAAGCGCGTACGCCCAACACGGCAGGTGTATCGCGCGCATCGAAGGCCACGGGCTCGGTTCGCCCGTCGGGCTCGAGCCGCGCGCTCGTGCTGCTCCACTCGATCGCGGTCGGTTGGACGCCGGCGTCCACGACAGTCGCGTCATGCCGCGGCTCGGCCATGCGCTGCGCGTCCGAGCAGCACGCAGCCGACAGCAGCAAGCAACTAGCGAATCGCAGCCACATCCCAGCGCCCGTCGTACGCCGAACCCATGTATGCGCCCGAGAACGGCGTCGCTGGCAGCGGCGCGTTCAAGTCGTAGCGTTCCAGCCAATAGGTCGCCGAGCGCGTCAGGATGTACGAGCTGGCCACGATCAATTCCAGATCTCCATCGCCATCGAGGTCCCCGAGCCATGGCGTCGCGATCGCGGGTCGACGAAACTGCTCGCCAAACGGCTGCGCGACGAGCGTGAGTGGATCGAGCAGGTAGAGCTGGAGGGCGAGCTCGGCCTTGGTGATGTCACCGACCACGACGTTCACGCCGAACAGGATCTCGTCGCGCCCATCGCCGTCCAGATCTGCTGCGACGTGCCCGCAGGGTGCGAGGCCGCCCCAGCGTTCGTCCATCAGCAGCTCGCCGCTCGCGCCATCCCAGAGCAGGTAGCGCGCGCCGGTGTACTTGGGCCAGGCGCCCACATTCACGCTCCAGGCGATGTCCGGCACGCCGTCTTCGGTCACGCGCGCCAAGATCGGGGCCGAGTGGCTCTCGACGCCGTGCAACTCGACCTCGAAGCGGACGGCGTCGGTCGCGCCATCGATCACTACCAGGTAGCCACCGAACGCACTGGCTACGATGTCCAGTACTCCGTCTCCCGTCAGATCGGCCAGGGTCGCCGGTGCGATGAAGCCGGTGTCGTCGCGCGAGGCGAGTCGCTTCACGCGCGTCGCGTCCGATGCGAAGACCGCAGAGACGGGCACGCGCCAGAGCGATCCGCCCCAGCTCTCGCCGCCGCTGCCGAAGATCAGCTGCGGCTCGCGGCCATCGATCAGCGTGGTCGACATGTACGTCTCGCGCGAGTCCGGCATCGGGATGCGCCCGAGCAGCGCGCCGCTCGCCCCACTCAACGCGAGCAGCTGACCGGGAGGCCGCGGCTGCGTCGGCCCGAGGGTGGCATCGCCGCCGTTGGCGACGATCAGATCCGCGACGCCGTCGCCGTCGTGATCCCCGACCACGCTCGCGCTGTAGAAGTTGTGATACCCCATCGCGCGCGCAGCCGGCGTACCGTCCGTGAAGAAGCGCCAGAGCAAGTCGCCGCGCTTGCCGTCGAGCGCGACCAGCTCGGCGTAGCGTCCGCCTATCACGACGTCGGGCACGCCATCGCCGTTCAACTGCGCGAAGACCGCGCTGCCCACCATGTCCTGCTGCGCCTCGAACTGCCACAGCACCTCGCCGTTGCGACCATCGTAGGCCGCCACCGAGCCGAGCGTGCGGATGTCTTCGGGATCGACCGGCGCCTCGCCATCGTGCGGGCTCACCTCGATGCCGTGACCCACGACTACATCGAGCACACCGTCGCCTGTCAGATCCGCGGTGCGCGGAGACGAGAACACGGAGTAGCGCCCGTTCGCGATCCACGAGCGAGGCGGCAGGACGCGCGCGAAAGGCCGCCACGGCTTGGGCTCGATTCGCGGCGGGCCCGCGTCGACATCGCGCGCAGTATCAGTATCAGTCTCGCGGCCGGCATCGCGTTCGCGCACCGGATAGTCGGGTGCCTGGCTGCACGCGCCGAGCGCGCCGGCCACCGCCAGACAAAGCCATCGCGACGGCGTGCAGCTCATGGCGTCGGGCATGCCCTTCGGAAACCCTGCTCCGGCGGATCGGGCACCACTTCGCTCTCGACGCTGGCGCGCAGGCCGTGTTCGTCTTCGATCGTCAGCTCGATCTTCACCGGCGAGCCCACCGCGCACTCGGGCTGCAGGACCTGGGCCCGCCAGCCGATGAACTCCAGCATCGATCCTTCGGAGTCCCTGTCCGGCACCGGCGACATCGAGATCGGCAGGTTCCAGTGGCTCGGCATCGACGGCAGCTCGGGCGTCAGGTCGAGCCGCATGCGCACGTCGTTCGTCGAAAGGCCGCGCGCACGAAAGCACAACCACACGTGATAACCGCCCTGGTTGCCCGCGTACAGCGGAGCATGCTGGCCGCGCACGAGCGGTTCGAAGTTCTGGTCGCCGATGCCCAGCTCCAACTCCACGGGTTCGCCGGGCGCGACATCGGCCGAACAACCCGCGAGCGACGCGAGCGCAAGCCAACCCAGCAGGCACCTGCTCGTTCCAAACAGAGCCATGCGCGCGGGAGGTTAGCACGACGTGCGCGCGAGACCCGACTGGTATAAGGAAGCTGACGGCTGCAAGGCGTGATGTGGTGTATGCCCTGGTGCTCCGGTCAGGGGAAGAACGCGACGTCCACCAGTTAGCTCTCGCGAGGCAGCGCGCCGGTCGCGCGCTCGAGCAGCTGGTGTAGCTCCGGGTACTTGCGATCGTTCTCCTGCTCCACCCACGTCACGGCCTCCGCGAACGTGGCGAAGGCGGCATATTGATGGCCGTCGCGGGAGCCGGTGATCCAGAGGATCGCTGTCAACACGCCGCGCAGCAAAGGGCTCGGGCAGACCAGCGCGAAGTAGTAGCGCTGCACGCGCAGGCTCTTGTTTGCTTCGGCCATGCGCCTGCGCCAGGCCGGGGGAGGCGTGGACGTACGGAGCTCGGTGACCAGGATGCAAACATACGGCTTGCCGCTCCCGGCCAGCTTCGCGTCCATCGCCACGATGCCGTCGACACAGCGCGCGTAGTCGTCTTCGGTCGACGTACCGCTGTAGATTCCGACCAATGCGCCGGCATTCTCATCGGTGCACGCGGCATACATTCGGCCGCCGATGCTAGCACGGACGCAGAATGTTCCGAAACCGACTATGCGGCCGCGCTTCGCAGCGCCGCACGCAAATCCTGGTACGCGCGGGACGCTCGCAGCTTGACCGCGTTCTGCGTCGCGCCGAGTGCGATAGCCGCATCTGCCACGCTTCGCTCTTCGCAACGCAATTGCACGTATGCATCGCGCTGGGTCGCCGACATGTCTGCCAGCGCGTGCAATGCGGTCCGCGCGAACTGACGCGCGATGACAGTCTGCTCCGCATCGCTATCCGGACCGGCCACCAGCTCACAGCGCGCGAGCTCGAGGCTGGCCGCGCTGCGCCGCGACATCGAGAGCCGCAGGTGGCTGACGTAGCAGTTGCGCGCGATCGCGTAGGCCCAGGGCAAGGCACGGCGATCGCGAGTGAACGTGGCTCGCGCGCGGTGCATGCGTAGCAGCGTCTCCTGCGTGAGGTCATGGGCCAGCACGTCGGAGCCGCACAAGCGCCGCAGCAGCCCGCGGATGCGCGGCGCGAGCGCAGCGTAGACTGCCGGAAAGGCAGCATCGTCGCCGTCGGCGTAGCGAGACATCGCGCAGTCGAGTGGAGAGAGCTCTTCCATGTCCGTACTCCGTTCAAACGTTGGACAGGCACGACCGCAGCATCAGCTGCACGACCGCCGAGAAACCCACGGCCGGGCGAAGTCTTCAGTCCAACCGCCAGGGTTTCTGCCCGGCTCATCGCGAAACCCATGCCAGGGCGAAATCCCAGTGTTTCCGCGGGAAGCCGGGTCGCTTCCCCGCCGAGATTTCGGCGGGTGCCGAGTTTCTCGAGGGGAGCGTTGCTGAATGCAACACTCCCATGCGGGCACGTAACCCGCCGCGCCCCGGGGCGACAGCGATCTGACGCAATAGCCCTGCGCGCCACGAGCCCGCGTCCGCGGGTGGTGGAGACGCGTTCGACCTCAGGCCGTCCGGCTAGTGAACTGGCCCGGGCGCATATGGTGTTTGGTCGAGCGCTGCAGTAAGGATCGCCGGCATGAAGCCCTCACCACTCGTCGTCGTGCGCGCGATCACTACGGTCATCACGTCAGTCATCTGGTGGTGTCTACTATGGGTCGTGGGCTGGGTCTTCTCCGGTGCCGGGAAGGTGGACCATGTGTCACCGCTGGTCATAGCTAACCTGACGGCTGTCTCTTACTTGTTCGTGCCGTACTTCGTTACGGAGGGCTCGCTGGTCAGCATGATCGGAACGCTGATGAAAGGGCGGATCATCATGCCGCCCGTCACGGAGGATCCGAAGGCCAAGCCTGCCAATCCGTGGATCTGGGGTGCCATCCATTCGGCGGTCTTCGGCATCGTGCCCGCGATTGTTGGTTACAAAATGGCGATGGGTGTGAGCCCTGACAGTCTTACACCCGGTGAGTTCGGTGAGCGCTTCGCGTGGGGCGGCACGCTGGTGTGCGCGATCGTCGCTTGGTTCGTCTCCGGCCGGCTGTTCTTGAAGCAAGTCCAGGTTCCGCGCCCGAACCGTTTGTTCGCTGGCGACGTGAATCGGTATCTCTGGACGCGCTACGGCCTGCCGCACGGCATCGCCAACCTCATCATCAACGGCCTGCTCGCATTCGCCTTGTCGCCGGTCGGGTCCTCCGAGCCCGGCGCGCACGTGGAGAGCAAGTTGGTGGTCGCCGACGCAGTCATCACCTTCTTCGTGCTCACCTGGATCGTGTCGGCGGGCGTCAAGGGTATGGCGCGTTGCGATGCAGAATGGGGCATCGCTCCCGAGCACTTCGGGGCGCGGGAGTTGCACATGCCCGCCGCGTTCTTGCCGTGCTTCTTCAGCGGCATCGGCTTCTGCATCGTGCTCGGCATCGGAGCTGCCTGGTTCGACGTGGAAGGCATCAGCCAGATCAGCTGGGTGGTGTTCCGCGGCGTGGTGTTCGGCGCCTTCTGCGGTTGGTGCGCCATGCGCTGCGCTCAGGCCTCGATCAACGAGCACTTCCATCCCGAAATGATCGTCCACACGCGCAAACCGCAGCCGGCCGCGGCCCCCGCTACTGCGAGCGCTGCCTCGGCAACAGACCCACGCCCAGCACATTCGTGATCGCATCGGCGAGCGCCACTGCGCGCTCGACCCCGATGTCCCCGAGCCCATCCTGCGCGTCGACGATCAGGCGCGACAGACCGTAGGTCAGCGCGCGCGCCGCGAGCATCATGTGCTCGATCGGCAGATCCGCGAGCTGACCTGCGGCGCGTGCGCGGGTGAGCTCGGCGATCTCGTGCTGCATCCAGTCCTCGACCCCGGCGCGCAGCGGCAAGCGTTCGGCCAAGCTCGGTAGGTTGAGCACCCGGAAGTGCGCAGGGTGCTCGACCGCGAAGCGCACGTAGGCGATGCCGCTGTTGCGGAAGCGCTCGGACCAATCGGCGCTCGCGGCCGCGGCGTCGTCCATGGCCTTGCCCAGCCGCTGGGCGCACTCGGTCGCCACGCTGGTGAGCAGCTCCTCCTTGTCGGCGAAGTGCCGGTAGGCGGCGGACGGCGCCACACCCACCCGCCGTGCGACGTCGCGCAGCGTGAATTGCTCCGCGCCGAGCTCGGCGATGACGTCGAGCGAGGCGTCGATCAGAGCCTGCCTCAGGTTGCCGTGGTGGTAGGTGCTGCGGCGCTTTCGCTTCACGATGTGAATCCTGTTCACTTTTGGCTTGCCGCGCAAGCGCAGCCGAGCTAGATCATGTTAACACCGTTCACATTGGGGAGCCGAGACATGAGTGACTTCGACCGCCAGCTGTTCCAGCGCTCGCTGCCGCGGGCGCACGACTTCGAGCCCCTGGAGTCCACGGGCGTCATCCCGCCGGAGCTCGACGGCACGCTCTACCGCGTGGGCCCGGGCAAGTTCAGCGCGTTCGGCAAGCCGTACGCCCATCCGTTCGACGGCGATGCCGCGGTGACCGCGGTTCGCCTGCGCCGCGGGAGGGCGTGGGCTGCGGCGCGCCTCGTCGAGACCGAAGGCCTGCGCGAGGAGCAACGCCGCGGGCAAATCCTGTACGGCGCCGCAGCGCCCTGGCTGCGCCGCATGCGCAACGCACACGGCGGCAAGGAGAAGGCCACGCCCAACGTCAACCTGCTGCACTGGCAGGGCCGGTTGTTCGCGTTGAACGAGGGCGGGCCTCCGGTCGAGGTCGATCCGGACAACCTGAACGCGCTGGGTGAAGACACCCTGGCAGCAGCCGTCAGCGGCGCATTCTGCGCCCACCCGCACCGCGTGGCGTCGCGGCGCACCACGTACAACGTCGGCATGGAGTACGGCGTCAAGACGCAACTCGCGATCTACGAGTTGCCGGACGCGGGCCCCGCGCGCCGGCTGGGTAGCATCCCGTTCGACGAGCCGCCGATCGTCCACGACTTCGCGGCGACCGAGACACACCTGGTGTTCTTCGTCTCGCCGGTGCGCCTGCGCATGTGGCGACACTTCCTGCAGCTCGGCCACTTCGGGGACCTGTTTGCCTGGCGACCCGAGCGCGGCACCGAGGTGATCGTCGTGCCGCTCGCAGATCCCGAGCGCTGCCAGCGCTTCCAGGTGCCCTCGTTCTTCCAGTGGCACTTCGCCAACGCCTACCACGAACGCGACGCGTTGATCGTGGACTACGTACGCTTCGCGGACATGTCGCCGATCACCGAGCTCACGAGCGAGGCGCCCTCCGCGCCGTTTCGAAGCGCCCGCTACCATCGCGCGACGCTTTACCCCGACCAGCGACGCTTCGAGAGCGCCGAGCTCGGCCCCGCCGGCTGCGAGTTCCCGCGGGTACACCCGCAGATTGAGGGTCAGCGCCACACCGTGAGCTGGCTCGCCTCGGGCGATCTGGGCGCGATCCTGGCGCTGGACCCGCAGACCGGCAGCCATCAGCGGCACGACTTCGCGCGCGGCGAATGGTGCGGAGAGCCGGTGTTCGTCCCGCGCAATGGCGCGACACCGGGAGACGAGCGCGACGGCTACGTGGTCGCGCTTTGCCACGACGACGCGAGTGACCGCGGCTTTCTCTCGATCCACGACGGCCGCTCGCTCGAAGCGCTGGGACGCATCTGGTTCAACCAGTACGTCCCGGTCACCTTTCACGGCCAGTGGGTCACGAGAGCTCCAGACGTTGCGGCTCTCTGATCGACCAAACCCAGATGCCGATCGTACACAGCGCGTTGCAGGTAAACATCGCCTCCGCGAAGATGCCCCGCATGAGCAGCGCAGCCAGCGTGACAGGCAACGCCAGCGCGCCGAACACGGCAGCGGCACGCGCGGCGAACGAAGCGTGGCGAAACAAAGTGGGGCACAGGCAGGCCACGCACACCGCGAGCGCGAACCACTTGATCCAGGTCGCGTAGGCCAGCCCGGACAGTGCAGCGGCGTAGCTGGAGTCGATCGTGTCCAGGATCGTCAACATGAAGCTGTTCTCGGCCATGTCGGCGAGCGGCGCCAGACAGGCGAGGCCGAACGCGAAGTGCAGCGGACGGCGGCGTTCGGCGTCGCGTAGCAGGGCGCGCGCAGCGCACGCGAAGAAGGCGCCGTACGCCAGCAAGAATGCGTAGTCGATGACCGTGGCCAGGCGCATCTGGGCGAGCCAATCATCGCGTGTCGCCGACGGCGGCCCGAACATCCGCTCGATCTCGGCCTCGTCGCGCGCCAGCTCGAACGCCAACACGGGCGTACGCATGCCCATCGGCAGCGGCCCGATACGGTGCGGCGACACCGTGGTCAGCAGCGCGACGAAGCCCAGTTCGATGACCCCCAGCAAGCGAATCCAGCGCATTGCGCCCATCAGCACTCTATACCTGTACGGGAGGCGAATGAGGATAGCCGTGCCCCTCTCTGGCCAAAGCTTGGGCTCACCCTCCCCCCACCTGGCGAGGTGCAGGCGTGGGCGTTCAGCGCTGAAGCGCCTCGATCGCGCGGGCGCGCGCGGTCTCGCTCAGCGTGCGAAGCCGTGCCGGTGGCATCGCCGCGGGGTGCTCGGGTGGCAGCCGCAGGCGCTGGATCGCAATGTCCTTCTCCTCGCGCGAAACGCCGTCGAGCTCTGCGCGAAACCGCGCGCGCGACAGCGACTGATCCAGTCGCGTGTTGTGACATTGCGAACAGGCTTCGAGCAGCACGGCTTCGCCGGTGGCCCCGGGCGAAGTCATCGTGCCCATCTCCGCCAGGAGGGCCTCGTCGTCGGGGAATACATCGCGTAGATCGGGGAGCGCGGCTGCATCGAGCGCGCCGCTGCGGAAGGCCAGGTAAGCCTCGGTCGCGCGGGCGAGCTTCGCCGGATCGGTGACCTTCACGTCGTGATAAGGCGTGGGCGTGGCCTCGCCGCGGCGCGCGCGGTCGAAATTCACCTGCCAGGTCGGGCTCACACCGGGCACGAGGTTGCTCGCGGGCTGACCATTCGCGCTGGCGCTCACCTCGCGTTCGATGTCCGCCGAGATGAACTCGTTCGGCTGCGTCCCCGAGCCGGCGAAACGCACGAAGCCCTCCAGATCGGCCGGGCGCGGATCCAAGATCTTTGCGGAGTCGACGCCTGCAAGCCGCTCGTCGCCCTTGGCGGCGACATAGTCGTCGATCAGCGCGCGTCCGCCGGGGTTGTCTTGGGAGAACCAATGCGTCCACGGGTTCTGCAGCTCGTGCATGCGCAGCAACTTCGGTGTGCCCGGACCGTCCGGCTGGTGGCAAGTCGCGCAGTCCAGCACCGTGTTCGCGAGATCGCGCTCCGTGTACAGGGTGACATCGCTCCAGCTCGACTCGATAGCCGGAGTCAACAAGTCGCCGAACCCACAACCGCTCGCGAGCTCGTTGCAAGCCTGCTTGAAGGCGAGGACGTAGAACTCCAGCTCGCGCTGCGACCGATCGCGGGTGGCGATCTCCACGAACTGCTCACCGCGAGTAAACGCGACCGCGAGGACGTCCTGAGGCTCGATACCGAGACGCATGGAGATCACGCGCGGGTTGATGGCCGAGACCGAGCGCGCCGACAACGACGTGGTGTGCCCGGTGACGGCGACACCGTTGATGATCGTGGCCGCGCGGTCGGTCCCACGCGCAGTCTTCATGCTGTCGAGGTTCAGCGCGGCGCGCAGCTCGAGCAAGCTCTGGATTTGCGGCGGCTCCGAGCGGCAAAACAGATCGTGCACGGGATCATCCGCGGCGCGCTCACAAAACCGCGCGTTCTGCTCGGCGCCCCGTGGGAGTGTCGCCAGCGGATCCGCCCAACGCATCGCCCGAGCCGAGCTCATGGGCGGAGGCGCGATCGGGTCGACCACCCCTTCTGGCAGTGCAGCCTCTGGCCCGCAACTCGCCAGCAGCAACGAAAGCACGGTGACCCAACGCATCGTTCGCCAGCATTGTCTCCGGCCCGGCTGTCTTCAATGTCAAACACCCTGCATTTCTTGCCAGCGAGCGCCGACGCATGGATCTTGACCGGCATTCGAATTCCGGTGCAAAACGGCGTGTGCTGGCAGTCCTCGTCTTCTGGATCTTGCTTGCGTTGCCGGGTGTCGCCTGGTTGCAGCGTTTCGATGCCTCGAGTCTCGGGCGCGGCGCCCTGTCCGCGCTCGGGCGCGCCTATCTGGTCAGCCTCGCGCTCCTGACTCCGACCTCGGTCTTCGGCTACTGGCTTGGAGCGCCGCTCTGGACGTTGTCAGCGACCTACGTGGTGCTCGTGGTGCTGGGTGCCGTGGCGCTGTTTCGCGATCGCGCCTGGCTGGCTCTGTTCGCACGGCCCGGCGTCTCCGCGTGCGCATTCGGCGCCTGGCTCATCTTCGATATCTGGTTGGGGCTCCGCGTGGGAAGTCACGTGCAGGGCGATGCCGGCTATCACATCGCACGTATCCGCTTGCTCTGCACATCCGGCTTCAACAACTGGGATCCGCTGCTTGGCGCGGGACACTTCGAGCCGATCTACTACAGCAACCTGTACCACGCCGTGATCGCCTCGAGCGCGCAGCTGGCGAGCGTTGACGCTGGGACCGCATGGATCTGGGTTTGGCCGTTTGCGAAGCTCATGGCGGCGGCGGGAGGCTACGAACTGGCCTACGCGGTCTTGCAATCGCGGGCGTGTGGGTACCTCGCTGCGCTGGCGTGTGGTCTGTTCTTCGCGACTGCGAGCACCCAGCCGTTTCCGAATGCGTTTTCAGCGACCGCCCTGTCGGCGTTCGGCCTCGCGTTCGCGGTCGACGCAGCGGCCGAGCCTCCGCACTTGCGGCATGCCATGTGGTTGGGTGCAGCGAGTGTCGTGATCGCGCAGACGCACTCGCTGTACGCGGCGTTTCTGATCCTGGCTGTCGGACCGTTGCTCGGGTTGCGGGTCCTGTTTGCTCTGCTGCGGCGGCGGCCCGGTCGACTCGCACTGCTGGCAGCGGCGGGTGCGCTGAGTCTCTCCCTTCCCTGGTTGATGGCATCCGCCGGGCAGCGGATCGAGACACTTTGGTCGAGCACGCGGACACTTCTGGTGTCGCGCGCCCAGGCTCAGGCTGCGCCGGCGCAAGCGGAACCCCGGAGCACCAACGATCGCGCGGCGGCCCTCTTCATCAAGCTGGCGCCCAAGCGTTGGCGCATGGATGCAGTGCCCTGGACGAACCCCGATAATCCAGACGTACACGGCGGCGCGGCGTTGCTGGTGGCCGCCGCGCTTGGAGCCGGCGGCGTGCGACGGCGCGCGCTGGCACTGCTCGCGATCATGGCGAGTGTAGCGGCATGGCTCTTCGTGCCGGCGCTGTGTTCGTTGCTGATCAACCTGAGCGCGCACTGGGTCGTGGTGCGCCTTACCGGTCTTTTCTTCGTCGTCTGCCTCGCGCTGGTGCCGGGTGTATTGCTCGGCGTCATCGGAACGCGACTACGGGGGCCTCGACAGCGCGTGATCCTCGTCGCGCTCGAGCTGCTGAGTGTCCTGGCGGTCGTCGCGTACTCGCAACGCTACGGCCAGTACTCGGAGCCCTGGACTCGTGAAGCTACGTGGTCCTCGGCGCTCGTGGGGCGCGCCAGGGAGAATGCGGCGCGCATCGCGAGCCGTGCTGACTTCTTTGCGACCCACGTAGCTCCAGGAGCGACCGTGATGGCGCCGGTACTCCGCGACTACGAGGTCGCGATGCACTGTAGTTGCCACGGGCTCGCGTTTCGGCGCGGGCGCGGCGAACGAGCACAGGGCGACATGGTGGACCGGCGCTCGGCAGCAGACCAATTCTATGCGCCCGCAACGTCCGCCGAGACGCGACGCGAGATCCTCGCGCGGTACGGCATACGCTACGTCTACACCTCGCCCGGTCGCGCAGCATCGCTTGCACGCGGCATGGGGCCGGACGTGGCTGTGGTGCGGTCGAGAGAAGACGCGCTCCTCCTGTTCCAGCCACGATATCGCGTCGAGCCGAGAAGACGCTAGTCGGGTGCTACCGGAAGCGTCATGTCCAGTCGCGCGCCGCGTTCACAGTCCGCGAAGCGCGCGCTACCACCGTGCAGCGACATCACGTGGGCGATCAACGCCAGACCGATGCCGTGTCCGGGGATCGTGCTGGCACGACTCGTGGGCGAACGATAGAAGGCAGCGAACACTTGCTCCCGCTCGTCGTCCTTGATCCCGGGGCCGAGATCGACGATCGATATGGTGGCGCGAGCGGCCTCGGCCGCGACGAGCACGCGCACTTGCTGATCGGAGAACTTGAGCGAGTTCTCCAGTGCGTTGATCAGCGAAGACACGAGCAGCGCGCGATCGCCCTCGACGGCGACTGCGCCGTCGCCTTCTCCTCTGCTCTCGATCGACACGCGGAGGCGCGACGCCGGCGGCAATGTATCGATGGCTTCTTCGACGAGCTCCTGCAGCTCGAGGCGCTCGCGCTCCTGGAGCCCATCGAGGCGCGCCAGAATGAGTAGCCTATCGAGCAAGATCGACATGCGCTGCGTGAGCTTGATCGCGTGCGTGATGCCCTGCCGGTCGCTCAGCTGAGCTTGCTCGGCGGTCAGCTCCAGCTCTCCGAGCAATGTCGCGAGCGGTGTGCGGAGCTCGTGCGCAGCATCGCTTGCGAAGCGGCGCGACTGCGTCATCGCAGCGCCCAGACGCACGAATGCCGCGTGCAGAGTGTCACGCAGGGCATCCACCTCCACCAAATTCGAGGCCGCACCGAGTGAGACCGCGCCGGGGTCGTTCTCGGGCACCTGCTCCACCGCGCGCCGCAGCCGGGCGAGCGGGGCCGTGACTACGCGCGCAATGGACACCGCGGCGACCGCGCCGAGCACGCTCGTCAACAACACGGACAGCGCCGATGCCAGCAGGATCAGCCGCTGTTGTTCGCGAAGCGGGCGCTGATCGCGCGCAACGACCGCGAGCCACGACGCGGCCGGCCGCGAACACGTACGTAACGAACCCACGTCCCGGCATGTGCCCGACGCGACCGGCTTCAGCTCACGATTGCCGCCCAGCAACGTCCTACCACTACCGTCGAAGACTGCGACACGAATCCCCGCGTGGACGAGCTCGTGCGTCTCGTCTTCGGCTACCGCATGCGGGCCGCTGCGTCCGGCTCGAAGCTCGACGGCCAGCGTCTCCGCCGCATCGCTGAGCGTAGCGTCCTCGCGGCGACGCGCGATGGCATTCGCCAGTAAGACCGATATCAGCGCCACGGTCGCACTCGCCACGCTCACGCTCAGCGCGGTAGATACTGCGACTCGCCTGACCAAGCTGCGCGGTGCGAACCTCACGATGCCTCGAGCACGTAACCCTCGCCGCGCACGGTGCGGATCAAGTCCTCGCCGAGCTTGCGCCGAATGCGGCCGATCAACACCTCGAGACTCGCAGCGGTCGAGCTGCCGACGTCACCCCAGCCTTCGGTCAGTAGCGTGGTGCGCGTGACCATGCGCCGAGGTTGACGTGCAAGCGCCTCGACGATCGTCCACTCGCGCGCGGTCAGCGTGACCAGCTTGGCGCCCCGCGTAGCCCGCCGCGCGGCACAATCGATCACCGTATTTCCGTGCACCAGACGCGGAGCCCGGCCCAGGCTGTCCGCCGCACCGCTGCGCCGACCGAGAGCTCGCACGCGCGCGCGCAACTCGGCCACCGCGAACGGCTTTGCCAGAAAATCGTCCGCCCCGGCATCGAGCGCCCGGACCCTCCGTCCGACCTCCGAGTGCGCAGTGAGCATCAAGACCGGAATTTCGCTGCCGGCTCGACGCAGCTCGTTACAGAATTCGATGCCCGTTCCATCGGGTAGCGCCAGATCCAACACCATCAGGTCGATGGTACCCTTTTCGAGACTGCGGCGCGCGAGCTCGACACTGGCCACCGCGGTCACGTGATGGTGGTCGTGTTCGAGCGCGCGTACGAGCAGGTCGCGTAGCTCGACGTCATCGTCCACCACGAGCAGTCGCATGCAGTGCATTGTAGCCGTTCCCGGGCCACGATGCGCGCGCCGGTCGCAGGCAGCGTGCTAACTCTCTGGGTGGAGCTTGCAAGCGTGCTGGATCCGCGTTCGCCGCAGTCCCCGCGGCGCAGTCCGCAAGTATGTCCGTGCCAGCGCTACTCCGCGGTCGGTGCCGGGCTCGGGAGTGTGCGGGCCGTCGTGTGTGACCGTTGCCTTTCGCTGCGCAACAAGTAGCTGACGCCACCCAGCGCTGCGATCACAGCGGCCGCGACCGCGAGCTTCGAAACTCTCCCCATGGCGGGCTGGTGCGGACGACGAATGGGAACGACGACTGCAGCTTGCAGTCGATACCAGATCTTTCTCCGCACAGCGTCGGGAGGGGCCGGCGCCCTGCTCGCTTCTGCGATGATCTTTTTTACATGAGGAGGTAGCTCATCCATGAGGCACACCCTCGGCCTGCAAGAACGCGACGAAACGCTCTCGAGCGATGCGCAACCTGGAATACACGGTATTCACCGGGGCGTTGAGCGCTTGACCGATCTCGGGGGCGCTCATCTCTTCCAGTTCCGCCAGCACGAATACCCTACGCTTGTCTTGATCGAGCGAGCTCAGAAAGCGCTCCAGGACGCGCGCTGCCTCGGCATGAAGTGCTCGCTCGAGCGGCCCGCGTTCCGTCGAGGTATGCGTATCGACATCCGTGTTCACCGCCGGCTTTCGCTGCCGACGACGCCGGTAGTCTCGCGCAACCCGGAGCGCGATCCCGAAGAGCCAGGCCGTGCGACTGGCACCCGGCCGCAACTCGGCGAGTCGCCGGTGCACGACGACGAACACGTCCTGCGCGGCGTCCTCGATCAGTGCGTTGGGCACACCCCAGCGCCGCAGATTCCGCCAGACGACATTGAACTGCCGCGCATACAGCGCCTCGAACTCACGGGCCACCGAATCGAACTCGGCAAGCAGCTTGGGTTCGTGCTTCTCGGCGGCGGTCAGCATGCCCTTGCTCCATCATGGCCGCGAAGGCAAATGTCCATTGCGGCGCAGTCTACTTGACCTGCGACGGTGGGGAGTGTTGCGCCTGTTTGGCTGCCGTTTGGCTTTGCACACTGACTGCATTCCAAACGAACTACAGCGTCTTACGCATCTGCCAGGTTTGCGGGATCGAGTCGGTGAAGGTGAACGAACCGATCGGCCAAGATGGAGGGTGCATCATGCCGCTCGAGTGATAGGTGATCGATCTTGCGCCCTGGAACGCACTAGACCGGTCAGAAGACAGTGATCAGCCGGCCTCGAGCGACACAAAGAAAAAGACCTTGGACACGGCTGCAGTTTCAACAGCAGGTTCGGCCGCTGTTACCTCGTCGCTCGCCTCGGATTGAACTCGCGGATGTTCAGCTTCGCCTCGACCCGACGCGCGGCTTCAAGGCTCGACCTCTCGTTTAGCTTCTGTTTGGTTTCAGCGACCGGACGCACCTCCGCGAGCACGCAGCCCTTCAGGAACCGCGCGCGCGACGAACGATTCCAAACTTGGGCTCTTGCCAATCCACTTCGGGCGCGCTTGGCTGACGTGCCCTGGTTCGTATGGTCCCGGCCAATCGTGAGGTGACACGGATGTCGAGAGAAGCGCAACGCGTGGCAAGGGCAACGTGGGCGCGTTCCACCGCGCAGGAGGCCCCGCTCGCGACGCGATTCTCCGAGCTGTACGAGCAGCACTTCGAGTTCGTCTGGCGCTCAGCGCGCTATTTGGGGGAGCCCGACGCCTCACTCGACGACGCAGTGCAAGATGTCTTCCTGGTGGCTTATCGGCGTTTTCAGGACTTCGAGGCCAGGTCATCACCGCGCACCTGGCTGTTCGCGATCACGTTGCGCGTGGTCAGCGACCATCGCCGCTCACGGCGGCGGAAGACCCGCTTGCTCGACAGCTTCACGCGGGTTTCCTCCCACTCCGTATCCACGCCTTTCGATCACACCGCGCAGGCTGAACGCGGGCGCGCGCTGCTGACGGCGCTGGACGGACTCAGCGACGAGTTACGGGCGACATTCGTCATGGCGGATCTTCAGGAGATGAGCGCGCCCGAGATCGCAGCCGTGCTGAACGTGAACCTGAACACAGTCTACTCCCGCCTGCGGAACGCGCGGAAGACAGTGACAGAATATCTGACGGAGTCGCGCTAGTAGCTCCCAGCGCGGCGCGTCGCTCAGCGACAGCCCCAGCTCACCGCCTTGGTGTTCAGTCGATCGAAGATCGTGGTCGTCGTCGCGGCGGGATAAACCGCTGGTGGACTGGCGCACGCCGTCCGACGCGCCCAGATACGCACGATTCGGCGCCGTGCCGCTGCGTACCGCGGCGTCACACCACGCACGCTTATGGCCGCAGCGCAGGAAACTCGTGTCGCGCGGCCGCTCACTTTCTTGGTCCAAATCCGCTCCCGTGTTAGGGCGGCTGGATGCAAGCAGCGGCTCTGGCTTGGCTGATTCGACTGACACCGTTTGCGAAGTGGCTTACGTCCCTGGCGACGCTGGCAGCGATCGCGTACGTCGTGACGCGCGTCCCGCTTGGAGAGCTGACGTTCGTTCAGCACGTCGCGCGGATCTGGCTGACGGATGAGGTCAAAGACTTGCGGGAGGGGGTCACGCACGAGCTCTCGGGGGCAAAGGACGTCGCGCTCGAGAAGCTCAAGGAGCGGCTGGCCGCGAGCAGGAGCGACTGACACGCATTCAGCAGTGGGTCGTCGGCCCGAACAGTGAACCGTCTCGCCTTCATCCAACTCTAGATATTCACTGATGAATCTGGCAGCCAGACCGCGTCGGCTGTATTCCCGCGAATACGATACTTTCAACTGACCACCAGCCTCCCCGCCGCTCCCGTGGCAGTGTGTGGAGCGATGGTCCGAGAGCCCAGCCCGCGGCGACGTAGTCCGATCGACGTCTTCCGCTACCTCGACTACAGAGCCTTCCTGGCCGACTTCTACGCGGCCAAGAAGCGCAAAGGGTTTTCGTATCGCGCGTTCTCGCGCGCGGCCGGGCTGGGCGCGCCCAACTACTTGAAGCTCGTGATCTCGGGACAACGCAACCTGACGCCGCCGATGGCTGCACGCTTTGCAGCCGCCTGCGGCCTCGCCGGAGATGCCGCCGAGTACTTCCAGCAACTCGTCGAGTTCAACCAGGCCGATACGCTCGAGCGCCGCAACGCGGGCTACGCGCGCATCACGGCCTTCGATCGCTACCGGCGCGGACACAAGCTGGAGCTGGCGCAGGCTGCCTATCACTCCACCTGGTACCTGCCTGCGATCCGCGAGCTCGTCGGCAGCCCACTGTTCGACGAGGACCCCGAGCAACTGGCCACCCTGCTCTGGCCGCCGATCAAGCCGACCGAGGCCGAAACCGCGCTCACCACGCTGCTCGAACTCGGCCTGATCGAGCGCGATCCCCACGGGCGCCTTCGCCAGACGTCGGCCGTGGTGTCGACCGGTCCCGAGACGTTCGGGATGCACATCACGAACTATCACGCGGAGATGATGCGGCGCGCGACATCGGCCATGGAGCTGGTGCCCGCCGCACAGCGCGACATTTCTTCGCTGACGTTCTGCGTCGGAAAGCCGGGCTCACGAAGCTGAAGAAGCGCATCCAGGAGTTCCGGCGCGAGCTGATCGCCATGGTCGAGGCCGAACAGGATCGCGATCAGGTGGTGCAGCTGAACCTGCAGCTCTTTCCCTTGTCTCAACGCAATTCGGAGGATCGAAATGTGTAGCGTCGTATGCTCAGTCCACGCATGGTCGCGCTTCGGCTGGCTGCTGCTCTTGCTGCTGGGCGCGTGCAACAGCGCGCACGTCCAGACCAGCACCGAGACGGGCAATCCGCCGGTGATAGATGCGAGCAAGATTTCTCTGGTCGTGAGCTCCGACAGCGTGCGCATCGTCGGCAAGCCCGGCGCGATCACGCCCGGCGGCGCAGACGTCGAGCTGGCGATCGTCGGCTCTAGCCAGGTTGAGAGCGGTCCTTCCAATCCCGATGGCTCGTTCGACATCGCGCTCGACGCCAGCGACAGCGCAGTGATCGAAGTGCGCGCCGAGGACGGCGACAAGCAGTCGCCCAGCGTGTACGTGACGCGAGGAGGCGCCACCGTGGGTAGTGGACAAAACTCACAGCTGTCCTGCATGCAGCGGACCAGCCTGGCCTCGCAAGCCATCGGTAACGCGCTGACGAAGGCCGACACCAGCTGCATCACCGCCGCAGACTGCAAGCAAGTCAGCAACAAGACCGTGTGCACGGACAGTTGTTCAGACGCACTGGTCTCCAGCTCGGCCGTGGCCGCGATCCAGAGCGCTGTCATGTCGATCGACGAGGGTCTGTGCGCCGACTTCGCCGCCGATGGCTGCAAGGTGATCGCACAGCCTTGTGTCCCGCCACTCAACGGCCCGATCGCTTGCAGGGCCGGCAAGTGTGTACAGGTGGAGTCGCCGACCCAGACGTGCCCGAGCTGCCTCGACAAGGAGCTACGCTGGGGCTCCACGAACAACCAACGGACCTCCAAGATCTCGGGCTGCGACGACTACTCCCTCGTCAGCGACCTCGGCACGGCGGAGTGCACTGGAACCGTGCCGCACTGCGCTCGAGGGGTCAGCCCGACGCTCGAAGACGTGATCGTCGCCCTCGCCCAACCCGACGTGCAGCAGGCGCTGATGGACGGTGGCATCGTAGGAGGCCCACCCGCGCCGGGCGGACTGTCGACCATGGTCGCCCTGGGCGATCAGAGCTTCGTGATCTCGAACTGCGGCACGGGTAGCGCGTGCCAGGCGATCCCACAGGGCGTGCTTGCGCTTCGCCAGTTGCTGCAGAGCCTGCCGGACGTGATCCAGTGCGAGCAGCCCAGCTGCCCGCCGAACGCGCGCTACGTCGAGGACGTGTGCCTGAGCTGCGGGCCCGGGGGCGGCTGCAGCGAGAAGGCCGCTCGCTGCGCGGTCGTGTGTAGCGATCCCAGTCCCTGCACCGGCATGGGGAACAACGAGATCAGCTGCAGCCCGCGCGGAATCTGCGAAGCCAACGGCTGCATCTGACGAACCCGGGTCACGCCTGGTCGGAGCGGCTTGCGCTACGATCAGGCGTTCGATGGGGCAAGGCGAACTACGGGTCGTCGGCGACGCACGCGGAGGAGATGGCGTGCGTGGCGATCATCATCGAAGGCACCGGCTTCTGGACGAGCGCGATGGGCAACGTCGCCATCGGCCTGCGCGTGGTCGCACCGCGCTCGTTCGCGTATCGCATGTTCGGCAGCGCGCAGGAGTTGCTCGAGTGCTTCCCGGAGGCGCACGCCCAGCACACGGGCAAGCACTGGACCGCGGGCGCCCTGTCGCCGCTGATCGCGGAGGCCGAAGGTTGGCTGCCGCGCCGCACCCCAGGCTGAATGCAATTCAGTTGACAACATTCGGGAATACGGTTGCGATCGAGCCGCGTTGGAGACTGCGTGGCCGGGATCGACAGCCTACTTAAATTGGTCCGACAGCAAGGCGCCAATGAGCTCCGACTGGGAGTCGATCAAGCGCCGCAAATGTTCGCCTTCGGCGCCCAGAAGCGCCTGTCCGTACCTGCGACCTCCGAGCAGACGTTGCGCAGCCTGCTGGGGCCGATCCTGACACCGGAGCTGGAGCGCCAGTGGCTCGAGCACGGTAGCAGTGAGACGCACTACCAGGCAGCCGGGCTGGGTGGATACCGCGCGACATTCAGCCCGCTCGGCTCGGGCGGCTTCGCGGTGGTGTTCGTCGAGGCCGCGGCGGTCGTGAGCGCTGCACCCTCACCCTCACCCGCCCCGCGCGAGACCATCCCTGCGCCGACGCCGACCACGGAGCCGCCGCCG
>DATEOF010000450.1:0-5015 GCA_035274465.1 Polyangiales bacterium | reverse complement strand
CGAAGAATCGTGAACGAGAGATGCATCGAGCGTCCCATTCTCGAGATGCCTCGCAAGCGCTCAGCCCTTGCCGGGTTGATCGCACCGAAGCGGTCGGGATGCGCGCGCTTTCACCTGGGCGACGACGTGTCTCGCCACGCGCCACACGGCCTTCGCCGGCCCGGGGTCTCCGCGCAGGCATGACTGGCCGGCGAACGCTCACGGGTTGCGAGCGCGTGTTCAAAGCGAACTTTAAAGAGGGTTTGATTGCAACGACGCTCCTTTGAGCGTCAGAAAGTCTCCCACACAACGACAGGTGGCACGTCCGCTTCTTGCGGCAGGTAGGCTTGACCGCAGCCATGGCACTTCGGAAGCCAGAACGCGGGCAGAGGTGAGCGACGTCACTTCGCGAGTGCAGAGGCGCGCACCACAGCGCGCCAAACACCTTCCATGTCCGATGGGCTTGCGATGGCCGCCTGCGAGCGATCTCGGAATCGACGGCGGTCACTTCAACTTCGACCGGCGGGTCTCGATAGGAGACGAGGCGAGGCGACAGGCGCTTCGAGGGAAGTCACTACTCATTTGACCATTGCCGCAGCAGAGCATCGCGCGCGGCATCGTGAGTTGAATCCTCACCTATGAAAGGAGCTCGAGGGATGGCAACACGCAACGAGAGCGTCGGTGTGCCCGAGTTGATGACCGTCGACGATGTCGCGGCTTGGCTGCGTACCTCGCGCAAGGCCGTCCATCATCTTCACGAGCGAGGGCAGCTACCGAAGCCGACGCGGCTCGGTCGACGGCTCTTGTGGGAGCGCACGAGTCTGTGTACATGGTGGGCCGAGCGTGTGGTGTCGTCATCGAGGTCTTGATGACGATCCGAATCCGATCATATCGCGGTAACCCGAACAAGTTCGAAGTCGACATCGCCGTGGAGCTGCCAAGCGGCAGGCGCGTGCGAGAGCGTGTCGTCAGTCCAGCGACTTCGCGATCTGCGTCACAGCGCTGGGCTGAAGCTCGCGTTCGAGAACTGCTGGAGCAAAAACCCGTTCTGAAGGATGCGCCGACGCTCGCCATGCACTGGCCGCACTACGTCGAGCTCTGTCGCTCGGAGCGGCAGAAGCCCAGCACGATCCTGCTGAAGGAGTCCATATTCCGGCGCTGGCTCGAGCCGAACGTAGGCGAGCGTCGTTTGAACGAGATCACCAATCAGGAGGTAGTGCGGCTCAAGCTCGCGATGCGCGAGCTGTCACCCAAGGGGGCGAACAACGCGCTGAACGTTCTGTCGACGTTGCTGCAGACTGCCATCGATCCGCTCGGTGTGCTGGACGCGATGCCATGCACGATTCGCTTGCTCAAGACCGCGCGGAGCGAGCGTGCGTTCTGGGAGCCCGAGGACTACGAGCACCTCGTCGAAGCCGCGAGGTCGCTGAATCCGGAAACGTACCTCGTCGTGCTTCTCGGCGGTGAGGCGGGGCTACGCGCAGGCGAAATGGTGGCCCTGGAACAAGCCGACATCGACTACCGGCGCGGGTTCCTGGTCGTGCAACGTAACGAGTATCGCGGCCACGTCGGCACGCCGAAGGGCGGCCGTAGTCGCCGAATCCATCTCACCCAACGCCTCCTCGAGGCGCTCCAGGAGCATCGCCACTTGCGAAGTCCGCGGGTGTTCGCCGTGACGCAGAAGGTCATGGCGGGCTGGGTTGGCCGTGCGGAGCGCAAAGCGGGCCTGCCGGTCGCTCATGGACTCCACAAGCTCCGCCACACCTTTTGCTCCCACCTCGCGATGCGCGGCGCGCCAGCGAGGTCGATCCAGGAGCTCGCCGGACACGCCGATCTCTCGACCACGCTCCGTTACATGCACCTGTCCCCGACCGCGACCGAGTCCGCGATCCGCCTCCTGGAGACGAGTGGAGAAATAATGGAGGAGGCTAAAAAGTGATCGAATTTCGCTTTAGGTATTGACCTGGAGGCAGGATTCGAACCTGCGCCCTGCCAGTCTTGAGCCGGCCGCTCACCGCTGAGCTTCTCCAGGGTTTGGCGAAGGTAGCACAGCGGCGGGCGGCGCTCGGGGATCACGTGGGCGTGAGGATATCCATCGCCGTCGTGTACATCTCCGATGTTCCCAAGGTGGTGAGCGGCATGTCGAGTGCCTTCGCACACGCCAACCACATGTCGTTCGGGCCGCGCTTGGGGTTGAACTTCTTCAGGCGGTTGCCGAGGAGCTTCACGCCGGGCCCGCCGAAGATCGCGAACGGGGCGTTGTTGAAGCTGTGGTCCGCCCGGGCGACTTCGGTGATGTACGGGACGAGGGTGTTGTCGAGGATCGAGCCACCGCCCTTGTCCGGCGTGTTCTTGAGCTCCTGGAGGAAGGCGGAGACGCGCTCCGAGTACCACGTGTCGATGCGCGTCAGGAACTCGGGCGCATCGGGGTTGTTGAACTCGTGGCTGAGCGGGTGGTGCATCTTCACGGCGTTCATGTCCGGCGGATAGAAGCCCGCGAACGCGACGTGGTTGGTGCCCGGGGACCACTGGAAGGTGACCGTGCGCGTGAGGTCGCACTGGAACGCGGCCTTGATGACGGCGAAGTGGAGCTTGCCGATCATCTCGTGCATGGTCTGTTCGCCCATGCGCGCGTCGGTCGTACTGTAGTTGCCGTTGCCGATGCGGTTGCCCGCACCGTCGACGAAGGGCTTGAGCTCGGGCGGCGGCGTGGTGAGGCCGCAGGTGCCCGCGACCGCCGGCATGGCGTCGAAGCTCTTCTCGAGCTCGCGGATCGCGTCTTCGTGCGCGTCCAGGCGCTCGTACTCGCTGCTCGGCGCCAGGGTGCGGAGCTTGGCCAGGTCGCCCAGGCTGAAGTCGAGCACGCTCTTCTTGAGCATGCGCGCCTTGGCGAGCGTGTCCGCGTTGGCGTTCGGCATGCCCGCCATCATCGTGCCGAAGACACGCTGATAGGTGAGGTGCGGAACCAGGTAGGGCTCCATCGGCGCAGCCACACCCGAGTAGGAGAGCCTGCGGGTCGAGACCTCGGCGACGTCGACGCGATCGTCACACGAGACCTGCAACGAGGCGATCGGCGTGCCTTGCAGGTGCATCGAACCCTTGAGCAAGCGCTGGTCGATCGACGGTCCGGCCGACTTGGGATCGTCGCCGCCGTTGCCCGGGTAGAGCTCGGTGGTACGCATGCCCGTTACCACGGTCACGGTGCCTTGCTCGTGTCCGCCGCCCACGCCCCTGGCGATGATGTCCACGCCGTCGAGCACCACCATGTGCGTCTTGACCGGCTCGAACGGCTTCAGGATGCGCGAGAGCGTCCACTCGGTCTCCGTCCCCTGACACACCCAGTTGTTGCGTACGGTGCCGACCGGGTGGTGGATGACGAAGAAGCGCTTGGGCGCGGGCGCGCCTTGCGCGAAGGCCTCGGCGCGACGCAGGAAATACGCCGTGGCCACGGCAGCGCCGCCTTGCAGGAAGTTACGTCGTGTCGTGCGATACGGCATGGTTCAGGGTCCCACCTGGGTGCGATCGTTGAACGTCGGGCTCTGAGCTACGGCCAGCACCAGGTCGCGCATGGTCGCGCTCGCCGGTACGTGGACGCCGTTCGGCCGCAGGCACATCTTCGCGCTGTCAGACGCAGTCGTGAGCGCGAAGCTCAAGGTGCGGTCCGCGAAGCATTGCTCGAACAGCTGCTTCTGCTCGAGGGTCGCGGCCAGCCCCGACAGATCCTTGACGGTGCCGGAGAGCGGCGAGAGCCCCGTGAAGTCCTGAGCCTCGGCCTGCGCCGGCAGGTAGCGGCCGATCGGATCGAACGCCTCGAGCAAGAGGCCGAAGCGATCGAAGTTGGCGTGGCAGCCGAGGCAGGGCGAGGTCATCGCGCGGTAGGCCGCGAGCTCCTTCTGCGAAGCCTTGGCGTCGAGCTGCATCGCCACCTGCGCTGCCACCGAGTCGGGCGGCGGGGGCGGCTTGGGCAGACACAGGATGCTGCCGCGCACGTACAAGCCGCGCGCGACGACCGAGTTCTTGTCGGTGCGCGACAGCACCGACAGCACACTGGCATGGCTCAGCAAGCCCGAGCGTTCGGGGCCGACCTGCGTGGGCTTGAACTCCATGCCGTTGCCGCTCGGTGTGGGCAAGCCGTAGAGCTTCGACAGCGCGCCGTCGACGAAGGTGTTGCGCGAGGTCATCAGCTCGCCGAGGGGTGCCTTGCGCGTCCAGAGCACGTCTTCCACGAAGCGACGCGTCTCTTCGTACATGCTGGTCTGGAGCGCCGGCGTATAGGTCGGGAACGCCGCCGGGTCTTTGGGCGTGTTGAAGATGCGCGTGACGTTGTAGGCCGTGAGCACGACCTGCGTCAGGTAGGTGCGCACCCGCGGCAGCGCGAGCAGGCGATCGACCTGCTTCTCGAGGCCTGCCGGCGTGGCGAGCGAGCCGTCGTCCGCAGCTGCCAGCAGCGCGTCGTCCGGCACCGAATCGAGCACGAATGCGGCCAGGGCTGCCGCGCGCTCGTGGGCGTTCAGCGTCCGGGTCATGCCCTGCGCCGCCTGCTGGAACTCGGTGCGGTAGATCGTCGAGGGCGCGAGCATGATGGCCTGGATCGCCGTCAGCGCGCCGGTCTCGCCTTGATCGGCGACCGCGCTCACGCCCATGTCGCGCAGCGCCATGATCGCATCGAGCTCCTCTTTCGCGACGGGGCGCTTGAAGGCGCGGTGCGCAATGCGGCCGAGCGCCGTGCGCACGCAGGTCGCATCGGTCAGGCTGGGGCAGCTCAGGAAGGTGGTGGTCTTGCCGCGCAAGCTCTCCGCGGCGCGCTCGCTCAAGCGCGAGTAGCGATCGAGCGTGGCCGTGGTCACGCGCGGGCGATCGATGGTCTCGATGTTGAGCTCGCTGCTGGCAGCGGCGTCAGCATCGCTGACCGAGGTCGCGCCGAGCATGTCGCGCAACACGTTGACGTACTGGCGAGGTGCCACGAGCACCGCACGCGGCTCGACGCGCGAGTTCCCGCAGCTGTCGGCTGCTGGCGGCGCGGTGTTCGGCGGCAC
>DATEOF010000449.1:0-7467 GCA_035274465.1 Polyangiales bacterium | reverse complement strand
GTCGGCTGCGAGCGAGGCTGGCTGCGCACCGCCGCCAGGTGCCCGCTGGAGCCGCCGCGGAGCGCCGGCGAAGGAGCGTGGCCACCGGAGGCCGCACGCACGTCGTCCTGCGTGACGCGTCCGCCTTCACCCGTCGGCGGTACGCTGCGCAGGTCCAGGCCGAGGTCGCGCGCCAGCTTGCGCGTGGCGGGCGTGGCCAGCGGCTTTTCGGCCCAGTGCCCCGTGCCGGCGTTGCCGTTGACGGCGGCACTGGCGTTCGCCCGCTTCTCGGCGAAGTAACTCGCGCCGGGCAGCGATTCCTGGATGTCGCCGACCGCGCTGGCCGCGGGCATCTTCGAGGGATGGCCGCCGTGCGCGCGCGAGCCGTTGCCGGTCTGGATCACCACCAGCACGTCGCCGACCTTCACCGTGCTGCCGACCTTGGCGCGCAGCTCTTCGATCTTGCCGGGCTTGGGTGCGCCGATCGTGACCGTGGCCTTGTCGGTCATGACCTCGACCATCACCTGGTCTTCGCCGACCGGATCGCCTTCCTTCACGTGCCAGGTGACGATCTCACCTTCGGTGACGCCTTCACCGATGTCCGGCAGCTTGAACTCGAAGCGCGCCATGTCCGAATCTCCAACGCTCATTCGATCGCCGCCCGCGGCAACTCAGAAGCGTGCCGCTTCGATCAAAGCTGGCACGATCCGATGCGCGAGCGGAAGGTACTCGTTCTCGAGGGTGTAGGGAAATGGAGTGTCGAAGCCGGTAACCCGCTTGGGTGGCGACTCGAGGTGCAAGAACGCCTTCTCGCAGATCTGCGCGATCAGCTCCGCACCCAGCCCGCACGCCCGCGCGGCCTCGTGAACGATCACGAGCCGTCCGGTCTTCTTCACGCTCTCCACCACCGTCTCGGTGTCGACCGGCCACAACGTGCGCAGATCGATCACCTCCACATCCACGCCCTGCTCCTTGACCTCCTCGGCCGCCGCGATCGCCTCGAGCAGCATCGCGCCCCAGGCCACCAGCGTGACGTGTTGGCCCTCGCGAACGACCTTGGCCTGGCTCAGCGGCACTGTGTAGTCGCCCTCGGGCACATCCAGCTTGAGCGCGCGGTACACGCGCTTGGGCTCGAAGAACAGCACGGGGTCGTTGTCGCGCATGGCGGCGAGCAACAAGCCCTTGGCGTCGTACGGATTGCTGGGACAGACCACCTTGAGGCCCGCGGTCTGGATGAAGATCGATTCGGGCGACTGCGAGTGGTAGTGCCCGCCGCGGATCCCGCCGCCGACCGGCACGCGCACCACCATCGGGCAGGTGAACTCGCCGCCCGAGCGGTAACGGTACTTGCTGGCCTCGTTGATCAGCTGATCGACCGCGGGGTAGATGAAGTCCGCAAATTGAATCTCGGGCACGGGGCGCAAGCCGCCTAGCGCCATGCCGATGGCGGTGCCCATGATGCCGGTCTCGGACAGCGGCGTGTCGATCACGCGATCGCTGCCGAACTCCTTCTGCAGGCCCGCTGTGACGCGGAACACACCGCCCAGCTTGCCGACGTCTTCGCCGAGCAAGACCACGCGGTCGTCGTTGCCGAGCTCGTAGCGCAGCGCCGAGTTGATTGCGCTGACCATGTTCATCTGCGTCATGCTCAGCTCCCGTTCAATGCCGCTTACGGCTGCGTGGACCATTCACGCATTCGGCTTGTTGCTCGACCAGGTGCGGGGGCATGTGTTCGTACACATCCTCGAACATGCTGGCGAAGGTGGGCGCGGGTGCGGCCTCGGCGCGCTCGATGCAGGTGTTGAGCTCGCTCTGCACGCGCTCCTCCACCGCGAGGTGCTCGGCCTCGGTGTAGTCGTGCGTGCGCTCGAGGTAGCGGCGCATCCTGCGCAGTGGATCGCGCTTCTGCAGCTCGTCGTGATCGATCGTGTCGCGGTACACGCTCGGGTCGTCCGAGGACGAGTGCGCGCCGCTGCGGTACGTCACGTACTCGAGCAGGGTGGGGCCCTCGCCGCGGATCGCGCGCTCGAGCGCCTGGCGCGTGCAGGCGTAGACCGCCAGCGCATCGTTGCCGTCGCAGCGCGTGGCGGGGATGCCGTAGCCCAGGCCCTTATCGGCGTAGGCGCGGGCGTGCGTCTGTTGATCCGAGGGCACGCTGATCGCCCAGCCGTTGTTGCGCAGCATGAACAGCGTCGGCACCTGGTACACGCCGGCGAAGTTCATGCCCGCGTGGAAGTCGTTGCTGCTGGTCGCGCCGTCGCCGAAGTACGAGCAGGTCACGATGTCCTGGCGGCGGATCTTCGCGGCCCAGGCGAAGCCCACGGCCTGCGTGATCTGCGTGCCGATCGGCGAGGTGATCGAGCCGAAGCGCATGTCGCGCGCGGTCACGTGATCGGGCATCTGGCGGCCCTTCACCACGTCGTTCGCGTTGCCGTACATGTTGTCCAGGTACGTCTGCAAAGAGAAGCCGCGGTAGAACGCTGCACCCACCTCGCGGTAGCAGGGGAAGATCCAGTCCTGGTCGCGCATGGCTGCCGCCGACGCGATGATGGCTGCTTCCTCGCCTTCGCTGCCGACGTGGAACCCGACGCGCCCCTGGCGCTGCAGCTTGAGCATGCGCGCGTCGACGATGCGTGTGCGCAGCATGGCCTCGTAGATGCGCCGCACGAGCGCGGCATCGAGCCCCGGATCGGTGTCCGGATCGGCGCGCCCGTCGTGATCGAGCACGGAGAACAAGCGCCGCTGGGGCGGCGTACTCGGCGGCTTACTGCCTGACTTTGCAGTGACGTCCATTAGCTCACCACCTCCAAGCGACGTTTGCCGTAGCGGTCCGAGTAGGGCGCGGTGTGACCGCGCAAGATGCCCTTCAAGAAGGCCTCGGCGGCCCGGTAACTCGAACGTACGAGCGGCCCGGCCGCCACGTATTTGAAGCCTTGTGCGAGCCCTGCCTCACGGTAGCGCTCGAACTCCTCGGGCGCCACGTAGCGCGCGACCGGCGCGTGCTTGGGCGTGGGGCGCAGGTACTGGCCGATGGTCAGCACGTCCACACCTGCCGCCCTCAGCTGCGGCAGCGCCTCGAGCACTTCCGCCTCAGTCTCGCCGCAGCCCACCATCAGCGAGCTCTTGAGCACGTTGGCGCCGGCTTCGCGCGCCACCGTCAAGCTCTCGAGCGAGCGCTCCCAGGAGCAACGCGCGTCGCGCATGCGGCGCTGCAGGCTCGGCACCACCTCGACGTTGTGCGCGTACACGTCCGGACGGCCGTCGCGCACGAGCTTCTGCACGTCTTGCCACTGGCCGGCGAAGTCTCCGACCAGGGTCTCGAGCAAGAGCGAGGGGCTCTTGCTGCGGATCTGCTGCACGGTACGAGCCACGTGATCGGCGCCGCCATCCGGCAAGTCGTCCCGATCCACCATGGTCAACACCACGTACGCCAGGTCCATCTGGGCGAGCGCCTGGGCCACGTGCGCCGGTTCGTCGGCGTCGACCACGCCGCGCGGGTTGCCGCTGGTAACGGCACAGAAGCGACAACCACGGGTGCACACATCGCCCAGGATCATCAGCGTGGCGGTGCCCTCGCGCCAGCACTCGCCGATGTTCGGGCAGCGCGCTTCCTCGCACACGGTGTGAAGGTTCAAGCGCCTGAAGGTGTCTTTGAGCTGCGCGTGCCGCTCGCCCCCCGGCAGGCGGACCTTCAGCCACTCAGGTTTTCGCTCGGACTGCCCCATGCACGCTTCACTACTATCGTAGCAGGCGCGCCGTCTTGGAACATCCCACCTGCCACGCTTTGCTAGCACAGCTTGGGGGGCTGGGGCTGGAAAAGCTCCCAACCCGTGATTTGAGGTTAGGAAGCCAGGGAGAGCCAGTCTTTCAGCTCTCCTTGAATGATGCGGGGGGCTTGCTCCAGATCGCGCAACGTGCGTGAGCCAGTGAGCAGCATCACTGTCGACAACTCGCGCTCGACGCGATCGAGATACGCTTCTGCCGCGCTCTCGCCACCTTCGCGCAACGCTTGCAGGAGCGGCCGCGCGATGCCTGCGAGCTTCGCGCCGAGCGCGATGGCGTGCGCGACGTCGACGCCGGTACGCACGCCGCCGGTGGCGATCACCTCGTGACCGGAGCGTCGTGAGAACGCCACGCTCGCGGCAGTCGGTACGCCCCAATCCCAGAAGCGTTGTCCGAGATCACGCGCGTCGCCTTCGGCGCGCAACGTCTCGACGCCGACCCACGACGTGCCGCCCGCGCCCGAGACGTCGACGTGGGTCACGCCGACATCGCGCAGACGCCGCGCCGTGCGCAGGCCGATGCCATTGCCGGTCTCCTTCGCCACGACCGGCACGTGTAGCTCCTTGACCAGGCGCGCGAAGGTCTCGACGCAACCACGAAAGTCGCGGTCGCCTTCGGGCTGCACGAGCTCCATCGCCGGGTTCATGTGCACGCACAACGCGTCCGCGCCGATGTCGGCTGCCAGCTTGTCGAGTGCGGCGCTGGTTTGATCGCGCGCTTGCACCACGCCCACGTTGCCGAGCACCAGCGCGTGCGGCGCGTGCTTGCGGACCTCGTAGGTCCAGAGCGTATCAGGCGCGCGCTGCATGGCGCGCTGCGAGCCGAGGCCGAAGGCGTAGCCGCGTCGCTCGGCGATCTTGGCCAGCGTGTGGTTGACCTCGGCCGCTTCCTGCGTGCCGCCGGTCATGGCCGCGATGAGCAAGGGCGCGCGCAGGCGCTTGCCCAGGAAGGTACTCCCGAGCTCCAGATCTTCCATGGCCAGCTCCGGCAGCGAGTCGTGGACCAGCTGCACGCATTCCAGCAGCGTGGTACGGCCACGGAAACCGACCTCCTCGTTGGCACAGATCGCGAGATGGTCAGCTTTGCGTTGTCGAATATCCGTCATGGCTCGGTTTCAGTGAAGCATAGGGGGCTGTTCCAGTCGAGGCGTGTGGACTCCGCACAGCGCAAGCTGTGAACATGGCTTCGGACTGCCGTGCAGCTGGAGTCTCGGCGGCACTCGGTGTAAAGACCCAGTGCGCCGCACTCCGCTGCTAGCGGCAGCTCTGGAAGGACTCTTTGTGTCTCAACCATGGACTGGGCAGGTCGTTGCGAGGGTCAACGACCACCTGATTGCTTTCTTTGCGGCCAAGCGCAGCATGCTGGCCCAGCTGTCCCCCCATGCCCACGAGCTCGTGGACTCGGCCGCCGAGCTGACGATGCGCGGCGGCAAGCGCCTGCGCTGCCAGCTGATGTACGCGGCGTTTCGCGGCGCCGGCGGCGAGGAGCGACTGGACCGCATGGTCGATCCGATGGCAGCCATCGAGCTCCTGCAGAGCTATCTGCTGATCCAGGACGACTGGATGGACGACGACAGCGAACGGCGCGGCGGACCGGCCGTGCACGCGGCGCTGGGCGCGCAGCGCAAGAACGCGAAGCTCGGTGCGAGCCTCGCCATCCTGGCTTCGGATCTGGCCGCTGGCTTCGCGTTCGAGCTGTTGCACCGCAGCGCCGTGGCGTCGCCGCGCGCGGCCGAGATCCTGAGCTGCTACGACGTCATGCACACCGAGGTGTTGTGCGGCCAGCAGCTCGACCTGCTCGAGCACACCGAGGTCGAGCGTACGCACGATCTCAAGTCGGGCAGCTACAGCGTGCGCGGGCCCCTGCAGCTGGGAGCGTTGGTCGCCAACGCCAGCGCCGAACAGCTTGCGGTCCTCGAACGCTTCGGCCGGCCGCTCGGCGTGGCGTTTCAACTGCGCGATGATCTACTCGGCACGTTCGGCGATCCGCGCTTGACCGGCAAGCCCGCGGGCCACGACCTGCGCGCCGGCAAGAACACGTCGCTGGTGCGCGAAGCGCGCGGACTCCTGGACGCCAGCAATCTGGGCGTGCTGAACGGCGTGGTGGGCAACCAAGCCGCCAGCGCGAGCGACATCGCGCAGGTGACCAGCCTGATCGAGAGCTCGGGCGCGCGCGCTCGGGTGGAGGCGCGCTTGGCCGCACTCGCCAACCAAGCCGAAGAGGCGCTGCGGGCGCCGCTGTCGGCGGAGGGCCTCGGCATGTTGCGCGAGTTGCTCAACAAGCTGGTGCTTCGCGATCGTTAGCCCGCTGTGCTAAGCCTCCGCGCGGATGGCGGCAGAAGGCATCGGCCACGGCAAGATCATTCTGCTCGGCGAGCATTCCGTCGTGTACGGCAAGCCTGCCTTGGCGGCGGCCCTTCCGCGCGGCTGTCGGGCGACCGCCGTCCACGCTGACGAGGCTTCGCTGACAGTCGAACCCTGGGGCGTGCGCGTGTTCGCGCAGCGCGCCGAGCAAGATCCCGAGCGCGAGCAGCTGCGCCGGGCGTTCCAGGTGATCAGCGAGAGCTACGCGGTTCCACTGGCGGTTTCGGCGCGCATGGAGATCCCCGGCAGCGCGGGGTTGGGCGGGTCCGCGGCGCTGGGTGTGGCGATGATTCGCGCCTGCGATGCCGCTGTCGGCGTCAGCCGCGACGACGCGGAGATCATCGCGCTCTCGCTGAAGTCCGAGGGCGTGTTCCACGGAACGCCCTCGGGCGTCGACAACGCGATGGCGACGCGCGGCGGCGTGGCGCTGTATCGCAAGGGCCAGCCGCTCAGCATGGTCGCTGCGCAGCGCGGTGTCGCGCTGGCGGTCGCTCACAGCGGCGAGCCCGGCATGACCAAGGAGACGGTGGCGAGCGTGCGGCGCCAGCACGAGCAGAATCCTCAGAAGCTCGACGGCATGTTCGAAGCGATCGAGGCGCTGGTGCTGAACGCCAAGACCGCGCTCGAAAACAGTGAGCTGGAGCGCCTGGGTCAGTGCATGGATCTCAACCAGCAGCTGCTCAGCGCGATGCTCGTGTCGACCAGCAAGCTCGAAGAGATGTGCCAGCGCGCGCGCCAGAGCGGTGCGCTCGGCGCCAAGCTCACGGGCGGCGGCGGCGGCGGCTGCATGATCGCGCTGGCTCGCGACGCTGCCCACGCGCGCGAGGTCGTCGCGATGTTTCGCGACCGGGGTCACGAGTCTTTTGTTGTGGAGGTGACGTGAGCAGCTCGATCGCCAAGGCACGCGCACGCGCGAACATCGCGCTCGCCAAGTATTGGGGCAAGGCCGACGTGGAGTTGAACCTGCCCGCGGTGCCCAGCATCTCGCTGACGCTCGATCCGCTGCTGACCGAGACGACGGTGGAGCTGCGCGCGGATCTGGCCGCGGACGAGTTCTGGCTGAACGACACTGCAGCCAAGGGCGGCGAGCTCAAGCGCGCGATCGAGCTTCTGGATCGCGTGCGCGCCGAGGCCGGCACGAAGCACCGCGCGCGCGTTCACAGCAAGAATCACTTCCCGACCGCCAGCGGCCTCGCTTCGAGCGCGTCGGGCTTCGCCGCGCTCGCCGCTGCCGCGCGCAAGGCGGCGGGACTGCCGTTCGACGCCGCCAAGACCTCGGCGCTGGCGCGCCAGTCGTCCGCGTCCGCCGCGCGCTCGGTATTCGGTGGGCTCGTGGAGTTAC
>DATEOF010000448.1:0-3876 GCA_035274465.1 Polyangiales bacterium | reverse complement strand
GCCGCTGCCGTTGCCGCCCGCGCTGCTACCGCACGACCAGTTGCCGCCCGCGCCCGGCGTGCTGCCGCTGGCGTTGGCATCGATGGTTCCGTCGACCACCACGTTGCCGCGAACCGCGAAGACGACCGGGCGTGAGCCGAGCAGGCGCAACGTGGCCCCGGACGAGATGGTCAGGCCCTTGAGCGGAATCACCAGGATCTCCGGGCCGTTCTGCGGGTATTGCACCTGGAAGCTCGGCACCGTGCCGCACCAGTTGCTGAACGGGTTGCTATTCGAGCTGTTGATGGTGGTGGTGCCGCAGTTGAGCGTGCTGGTCGGTGCCGTGGTGAAGTTCAGCGTGCCAGTGGTGAAGTTGCTCTGGGTGAAGCTGAAGCACGCGCCGGTGGTGCCGCTGTCGTACGGGCAGCCATCCACGCAGTTCGCGGCGCCGTCGGTGTCCGAGTCGGTGTCGGGTTGGCCGCAGCCGCAGGTGCCCGGGCTGGTCTTGTTGGGATCGTTGTCGCACGACTCGTTGCAGTCGCGCGTGCCGTCGTTGTCGCTGTCGGCGTCGGAGACGCCGCAGCCGCAGGCTCCCGCGGAGGTCTTGGCGCCGTCGTTCGGGCAGCCGTCGGTGCAGTTGGGTGTGCCGTCGCCGTCGCTGTCCGTGTCGGGCGTGCCGCAACCGCAGGCGCCCGCGACGCGCTTGTTGGCGTCGCTCGGGCAGCTGTCGTTGCAATTCGCGAAGCCGTCGCCGTCGCCGTCCGTGTCCGGCACGCCGCAGCCGCACTGACCCGGGTCGACCTTGGTCGCATCGCTGGTGCAGGCGTCCGGGATGACTTCGCAGACGTAGGGCAGCGAGTTGCTGCAGACGGTGTCGTCGAACTGGCCGCTGGTGTAGAGCGCGCCGCAGTTGCCCGAACCGTTGGGCTCACCGGGAGCCCAGGTGGCGTACTGGTTCGGGAGTGTGCCCGCGCCGCTCTGCCAGAAGGGCACGTCCTGGCGCGACCACACCCACACGCCTTCGTGCGCGCTGTCGTTGTGGCCCGCCCAGACCGAGCTGCTGATCTTGCCCTTCACGAAGGTGTCTTCGCTGGCGTCCGCGATCTGCACCAGGTCGCCGCGCGCCTGCAGCTGGCAGCGGCTACGCGCCTCGCTCCAGGTGCGCGCCGTGGGGCACACGTAGTACTCGCGGCCGCCGTTCGTGCTCTTGACGCAGTTGCTCTCCGGCAGGCACGGCCCCAGGCCGCCGCTACCCGTACTGCGCACGTCGCGCTCGCAGCCGTTGGCTGCCGTCGCATCGCAGTCAGCCCAGTTGCTGTCGCAGCCGGCCAGCGTGCACACGCGGGCACCCGCACTGCCGCCGCAGCCCTCGACTGCGTTCGGGAAGTTGCAGACAGTGGTGCAGCCACCGCAGTGATCCGGCGTGTTGAGCGCGGTCTCGCAGCTCTTCTTGTCGCTGTCGCAGTCGGCCCAGTCGCTGCTGCAGCTCTGCACCTGGCAGCTGCCCGTGCTGCAGCTCGCGGTGGCGTGCGCGATCGCGCAGCTGTTGCGACACATGCCGCAGTGATTGAGCGTGTTCAGCGGCTGCTCGCAGCCGTTGGCGTAGTTGCCGTCGCAGTCGCCGTAGCCGGCGTCGCAGTTCGCCACACAACCGGAGGCTGTGCAGCCGAGCGTGGCGTGCGGTGTGACGCCGTTGTCGAACTTGCAGACGTTGCCGCAAGCGCCGCAGTTCTTGGCGTCGCTGCGCAAGTCGATCTCACAGCTGGCTTCGTCGCGATCGCAGTCGGCGCGGCCGGGCATGGAGCTGCAATCCGCCGCGGTGCACACCCCGCCGCCGCAACCAGCCTTGTTGCAAGCCATGTTGCAGCCGCCGCAGTGTTGCAGGCTATCCAGGCTCTGCTCGCAGCCGTTGGCCGGGTTGCCGTCGCAGTCGCCGAAGCCTGCCTTGCACGAACCCACGCCGCAGCTACCGCTGGCGCAGCTCGGGACCGCGTTCGGCACGTCCTGGCACGTCACGCCGCAAGCGCCGCAGTCGCTCAGCGTATCGGTGCGCGTCTCGCACGTGTTGCCGTCCATGTCGCAGTCGGCGAAGCCGGCAGCGCACTTGCCGACGACGCACTTGCCATCCATGCAGACCGAGCTGGCGTCGGCGATCTTGCAGACATGTCCGCAGGCGCCGCAGTTGTTCACGTCGTCGGCCGCTGTCTCGCAGCCGGTGATCGCCATCTGATCGCAGTCGCGGTAGCCCGCCAGGCACTGCGTGACCAAACACGTGCCCGCCTGACACACGCTCTCCGAGTGCGGCGCGGCGCAGCTCTTGTCGGCGTCGTCCGACTCGTCGCTGCGGCCGTCGCAGTCGTCATCCTTGCCGTTGCAGGCCTCGGGACAGATCTCGGGGCACCCCGTGGCGTTGGGGTCGGGGTTGGGCTGGCAGCCCGCACGCACCGCGCCGTCGTCTCCGTCAGAGGCGTCCCCCGCGTCGGCGTAGACCGGCGGCATGGCGTCGCCGTCGGGCGTCGCGTCGGCGCGGTCGGAGCCGCCGTCGCCGTCCCGCGGATCGGGCGTCGCCAGCGTCGGGTCATAGGCGCTACACGCACACAGCAGCAGAAAACACGCGAGCGCGACCCGCTTTACGACTTCTACCTCTCGCCCCAACACGTGCCGGGTAGCTTAGCACGTTCTGTCACCTCCCGGGGTCAGGTCTAACTATTGGATGTAGTCATGCTGTACACATCACGCGAGCTTCGAGTCTTGCTCGACTCACGCTTCAGCATTCGCCCCGTGTGGCTGCTGCGTTCTCGCATGATGTCCTCGGGCGTGCCCTGCGCCACGATGCTGCCACCGCCGGCGCCGCCCTCCGGTCCGAGGTCGATCACCCAGTCTGCCGCCAGGATCACGTCCGGGTGGTGCTCGATCACCAGCACCGTGTCGCCGCGATCGACCAGCTCCTGCATCACCGAGAGCAGGCGCGACACGTCTTCGCGGTGCAGGCCAGTGGTGGGCTCGTCCATCACGTACAGCGTGGGTCCCTGACCGCGCGCGGCCAGCTCCGAGACGAGCTTCAGGCGCTGCGCTTCGCCGCCGCTCAGCGTGTTGGATGGCTGCCCGAGCTTCAGGTACGAGAGGCCGAGCCGAGCCAGGAGCTCGAGCGGACGGCGCACCTTCGGCACCGCCTTGAACAACTCGGAGACCTCACCGACGTCCATGTTCAACACCTGGCCCGCGCTCACGCCGTGCAGCTGCACCGCGAGCGTCTCCGGGCTGAAGCGCAAGCCGTCGCAGGCCTCGCACACCACCAGCGCCTCGGGCAGAAACGCCATCTCGAAGCTGGTCGCGCCCTGCCCTTCGCACAGATCGCAGCGGCCCTGCTTGGTGTTGAACGAGAAGCGCGAGGCCGCGTAGCCGCGAGCGCGCGCCTCGGGCGTGCCCGCGAACAGCTGGCGTAGCGGATCCCACACGCCGACGTAGGTCGCCGGCACCGAGCGCGGGGTGCGGCCGATCGGCGTCTGATCGATCTCGACCGCGCTCTTCCAGATCTCCGCAGAGCGCAGCGACGCGTGCGCACCCGGCGCGTCGGTGGCGAGCCCGAGCGCCGCGCGCACCGCGCGCAGGAACACCTCGCGCACCAGCGTGCTCTTACCCGAGCCCGACACGCCGCTGACGGCGACAAAGCGAGCCGCCGGCACCCACAGCTCGACGTCCTTCAGGTTGTGCGCAGCCGCGCCGCGCAGCGTGGCGCCGTTGCCGCGGCCGCGATCGACCGGCCGACGCCGTTCGGGCGGCGTGAGCGGACGCGCCAGCGAAGCGAAGGTCAGCGACGCCGGATCACGCGCCAGCTGCGCGGGCGAGCCCTGTGCGAGGATCCGCCCGCCTGTGTGTCCGCCGCCGGGGCCCACG
>DATEOF010000447.1:0-40934 GCA_035274465.1 Polyangiales bacterium | reverse complement strand
GGAGCCGGCGGTGCGCGCAGCGCCGAAGCTGCAGGCGCGGCAGGCGCCGCTGGCTTGGCGGGCACGGCCGCAGCAGGCATGGGCGGCGCCGGTTCGAGCGCGCCGGCCGAGGTGCGCAACGAATGGCTGATGATGGGCTACGACCAGCGCAGTTGGTACTTCAACCCGAACGAGAAGACGTTGTCGGTGAGCAACGCGAGCCAGCTGGTCGAGAAGTGGCGCTTCAGCGCGGGCATTCCCAACGGCACCGCGATCGTGGCCGAGGGCAAGGTGTTCGTGATGGCCGGCATCAACCAGGTGGGCGGCACGTATGCGCTGGATCTCGAGACCGGGAAGCAGATCTGGCGACGGCCCGATATCGCGGGCAGCGCATCGGTCGCTTACGACGCCGGCTTCGTCTACGTCCAGAACAGCTTGCCGCCGACGATGTACAAGCTGAAGGCATCGGACGGCAGCACGGTGTGGGGGCCGGTCGAGATGTACGATGCCGAGGTGAACTCCGGCGAGTCTTCGCCGATCATCGCCAAGGGTAAGGTCCTCGTCGGACACGAGAACGGCCTGCGCGAGATCTCCTACGACACTGCGGTGAGCGGCAAGGCGCGCGGCGCGGTCGAAGCGCTCGACATGGAGACCGGCAAGAAGGTCTGGACCTATTTCACCGTGCCGGAGACGGGTGAAGATGGCGCCTCGGTCTGGTCCAGCGTGACGGTCGATCTGATGACCGACGTGGTCTACGCGACCACGGGCAACAACTTCACGGTCGACGGCCCGAACGGCGAGGCCTTTCACGCGTTCGAGCTCGCGACGGGAAAGCGACTGTGGGTCAAGAAACCCGGCCCCGGCAGCCTCTCGTTTCAGGTCACGGGCGACGACAACGAAGATACCGACTTCGGCGCCAACCCGATCCTGGCCGAGATCGACGGGCGCCGCATCGTGGCCGCCGGCAACAAGGCGGGCGCGTTCTACGCGCTCGATCGCGACACGGGCGAAGTCTTGTGGAGCCGCGAGCAACTGAGCCCGACGCACGGCGCGACGTTCGGAGGCGTCCTGATGAACGGCGCGTTCGATGGACGCTACTTCTACGTGGTCTCCAACGATGCGGCGAGCGGCGGTGCGCGCCTGCACAAGCTCGATCCGACCAAGAAAGGCGAGAGCGTTTGGGTCAAGACGCTGAACGCGATCACCTGGGGCTCCCCTTCCCTCGCCAACGGCTTGTTGGTCGTGCCCAACGACTCGATGCTGTACGTCATGAACGCCGAGACCGGCGACATCCTCACGAAGTTCGAGACCGGCGGCACGATGGCCGGAGGTGCTGCGGCCATCGTCCAGGGCAAGATCATCGTCAAGAGCGGCCTGCTGTACACGGCGAGCAAGGCCAACGACCAGATCATCTGCTACGCGCTCCCCGGCGGGGGCACCGCTCCGCAAGCCGGCACGGGTGCAGCTGGCAGCGGCAGCGAGCCGGCGCGCACGCCGAGCTTCAGCGCGATCTACCGGGACATCATCACCGCGGGTGGCTGCACCAGCGGCTCCTGCCACGGCGGGCCCGCGGGCGGGCTCAACATGCGATCCAAGGAGCTCGCCTACATGAACCTGGTCGGCGTCGAGGCCATGGGCATCAGCAACCCGAGCGGCGCACCCAACTGCGCCGACTCGGGTCTGCTACGCGTCGCCCCGCGCGACCCCGACAAGAGCCTGCTCGTGCACAAGCTCGAGCACACCCAGAGCTGCGGCGCACCGATGCCCAGTGAGTCCACGAAGCTCCCCGCAGACCAGCTGCAACAGTTGCGCAGCTGGATCAGCAAGGGCGCTCCCAACGATTGAGCCAGGTCAGGGACTCGGCGCGACCTGCGCGGGGCGCGGGGGGCGCTTGAAGAGTGCGCGCTCGGCGGCGCGTGGATCGTTCTCCACGCGCGGCTCGAGGTCGAGCACCATGCTGGCGCGGCGCTCGGCATCGTAGGCCGGCCAGTGCGGCAGCTGGGCGTTGTTGGGGTCGCCGGTGCGCGCGAAGGCCAGCCAGGTCTCGCTCATGATGTCAGCCAGGCGTTGTTGGTCGTCACCGACGCCCGACATCGACTCGGAGCGCGCGACGTTGTCGAACACGAAGCCGATGTCGAGCGCGTGCGGCGTGTGCCACTTGCCGCCGTGCACCGGGGTCTTCCACTCGAGGATGTAGAAGAACGTGGGCGCGCCGCCCTGGGCCGCCTTGCGCTCGGCCTGCAGCATGCTCGAACGGAAGAAGCCGCGTTCGGTGGTGATGCGGAAGTACGCCTCCGCCGGAGTGTAGTCGGGGTGCAAGCGCCGATAGGCTTCGATGGTCGCGACCGGATCGAGGCCGGCGAGCTGCGGCGCGAGCTGTTCGCGCAGCGAGGTCCACGTCAGATCGAACAGCCCGGGCTGCCCGGCGCCGGCCAGGAGGGACGTCTCCGTGCTGCACACGCCGATCATCATCGGCACGCTGCGGCCTTGCGGCGCGGCGTCGGGCTCGAAGGGGTGCCGGGTGAACGTGCGGTAATCGAGGACGGGGCCGTCCGCGATGCCGCGACCGGCAGGTGCCGCCTTGCGCCAGCCCTGGAGGATCTGCTCCATCGACAACTTGCGCAGCTCGCCGATGCGGTCGCGCGTCAAGCCCAGTGCTTCGACCATACGCGCGGCGTTCGCGCTGGCGTCCTCCGCCGCCATCAGCCGCAGCCACGGTCCACTCTGCACGATGCCGCGATGGAACAGACCTTTGGCGCGATCCGTGTTCATCAACACGGAGACCTTCGCTCCGCCGCCGCTCTCGCCGAAGATCGTGACGTTGCCCGCGTCGCCGCCGAACTCCGCGGCGTTGTCGCGCACCCACTCCAGCGCGAGCACGATGTCGAGCACGCCCGCGTTGCCGCTGTCGGCGAACTCGTCTCCGTACGCGCCGAGGTACAGGTGGCCGAACACGTTCAAGCGGTGGTTGATCGTGATCACCACCACGTCACCCCGCTTTGCCAGCCGCGTACCTTCGTAGGCGTTGGACGACCCCGAGCCGGTCACGAACCCGCCGCCGTGCAGCCACACCAGGATCGGCCGCTTCTTTCCGTCGCCCACTCCCGGCGTCCAGACGTTCAAGAACAGGCAGTCCTCGCTGAGCGGAAACGCTGGCTGAGGCCGCCAGGACGCGAAGAGTCCGCCCGCGTCGCCCGAAGGCCCTTGGGGGCTGGAGTTCCCGTATTCCAGCGCGTCTCGAACGTCCGTCCACGGCGCCGGCGCCTGAGGCGCGGCGAAGCGCGTGGTGGAGGTGTCCGCGCCGTAGCGCACGCCCTTGAACACGTGGATGGAGTCTCGGACGCTGCCGCGGATTTTCCCGGCGGTGGTGGTTGCGATCGAAGGTTTCTGCTCGTGCATGGTGAAACTGGCCCCTCTCGTCAAACAGCCTGGCGGCCTGGAGCATCGCAAAACTCGCGGCGATACGCGATTGTCCGGCCACGCCAACTTTTCGCGCCAGCAATGTGTCCTGGACTACACGTGACCAAACCCGGGACGGCTCGCTTTCGCCTGGTCAGCGCTCGCGGATCCGAGTAATTGGAATATGTTTCGGTTACTCTGGCTGTCAGCCACACGCAAGCCAGGCGCTGTGCGCCGGGAGGTCACGATGTCTTATGTCACTGGTCGAGTCTGTCACGATGCGGATAGTCACGTGATGGAGACACGGGAATGGCTCGCGCCGTATCTGGACGCCGAGCTCTCCGAGAAGCTGCGGCCCATGTATGGCGGAGCGAATGCGCGCATCGATGGGCTGCTGGACAAGGCGAAGCAACGCAAGAGCGATCCCGCGGCGCTCGCCAAGGCAGCCGAGAATCCGATCTCGGGGCCCAAGGCCTGGATCGCCCTCGGCGCGTTCGACGTCGACGAGCGCAAGCAACTGCTCGACGTGCTCGGCTTCTCGAGCCAGCTGGTGTTTCCCACCGCGTCGCTCACGCCTGCGTTGGGCGCGAAGGACGAGGACCTGCTCTACCGGGGCGTGCGCGCGCACAACCGGGCCATGGGCGCGTTCTGCTCGAGCGACGCGCGCTTGATCGGCGTGGCGTACGTGCCGCTGAACGACCCGAAGCGCGCGCTGGAAGAGCTGGACGCGGCGCTCGACGCAGGCTGCCGGGCGATCCAGGTCTCGGCCGGCCCTGCAGGCGACAGATCACCCGGTCACCCCGAGCTGGATCCGTTCTGGGCGCGGCTGTGCGAACGCGACACGCCCTTCATGCTGCACATCGGCCCGGGCACCAAGACGCAACCCAAGCGCTTCCACAACAACGGCCGCGAACGCGCGCCCGATCTGCACGGTGGCGGCGAGAACCTCCGCTTTGCCGACTACATGCTGCTGTGCATGGCGCCGCAGGTCTTCCTGACGGCGATGGTCTACGACGGCGTCTTCGAGCGCTTCCCCACGTTGCGTGGCGGCGTGATCGAGTCGGGCGCGGGCTGGGTGCCGGAGTTCCTGCGCCAGCTCGACTTCGCCTACAAGGGCTTCGTGAAGACGGACCCGTACCTGCAGCAGATGACGATGAAGCCCTCGGAGTACATCCGGCGCGCCATGAAGTTCACGCCGTTCCCCGGCGAAGACGTGGGCCGCATGATCAAGGACGGCGGCGCGGACCTGTTCCTGTTCTCCAGCGACTATCCGCACCCGGAGGGCACGACCGATCCACTCGGCCGCTTCGAGCGGACCATGAGCGACATCGACGAAGCGTCCAAGGAGAAGTTCTACCGCACGAACTTCGAACAGATGATGGGCATGTAGGGCCTCAAAACGTCGCCGAGGCCTTGGCGTAGAACATCGCTCCGCGCGGATCGTACAACATGCTCTCGAAGCCGTTCAGGTCCATGGTCTGATCGGGCAGTCGATCGAACACGTTGTAGCAGCCGATGCGGAGCGATAGTTCTTTCCCGATCCAGTCTCTGATCGTGTAGGCGTACTGCGCGTCGAGCGTGAACACCGGGCTCAGTCGGCCGAGGGTGCCATCTGCGTGGACCGCGTTGTCGTCCTCGATGCCGGTCATGTAGTGCCCGATGAGCGTGATCATGTGACCGTTCATGCTCCAGCCCACCGGGAAGTTGAACCGCCAGCGGGGTAGCGGCGGGGCGAAGGTGGCGTAGTTACGGCTGCCGACCGCCTCGCACTCCTTCATGTCACAGTGCGGAGGATCCAGTGTCATGGTCGGGGACGTATTGGGAACTGTCAGTCGCGCCGCCTGGGCCGCGGGGTACGTGTAGCTGAGCGTGAGCGTCCCATCGACTCCCGCGTTGAACGAGCCGAAGTCGTTGGCGCCACCGCCGAAGGTCCGCCCCGTGATGGTCAACATGGCGCCGAAGTCGATGCCGTTCGTCCGCACCGAGCCGTCGATGTTCCGCTGTGTCACCTCGATGCGCTGGACCAGTCCAGTGGCGGGATCTCTCACCACCCGCGGATCGCCGCCCATCCCCATCATCATCAGGTATTGGTCATTGGCGATCGCTTGCTGCGAGCTCTCGACGGCGATGCGGCCGTCATAGTTGTAGTCCCAATATTCCGCGCGCAGGGCCAACTCCTCGAAGGGCTTCCAGTTGATGCCGGCGCTCAGGATCAAGGCAGTCTCGGGCTCGAGGTCCGGGTTGCCGTAGTTCAACACGGGCAGATAGGCCGGCACCGGCGAAGGTGGAACAGTCAGCGCGGTGGGCGCGACCACGAAGCCTGGATACGCCTGGAAGAGCGAGGGCGCGCGAAAGGCCCAGGTCGCCTGGCCGGTAAACTGCAGGAAGCGGATGATCGGGGGCGCCGACGCTTTCCCGCCCGACAGATCGCCGACGTCGATCGTCAGACCGACGAACGGGCTCGGCGTCGTGCTCTCGATGTCGGTGTAGTGCTCGATACGGGCAGCCGTGTTCAGCTCGATGCCCTTGATGAGCGGCCAGCGCAGCTCGAGAAAGCCGCTGTAGACGTTGCGCTCGCCGTAGCCGTCCGGATTACCCAGGATGAAGCTGAAGAGCTGCTGGTTCGAGTCATGGTCGATCTGACTCATGCGCCACTCGTAGCGAAGCTCGGCGCCCAGCGCGAAGCCCACGTCACCGCCCGGCAGGCCGAACAAGTCGCCTGACAAGCTGCCGAAATAGGTCTGCAGCGAATGATCGGTGATGGTCTGCGCCGCGCTGTAGACGTAGTCGATCACCGACTGCGTGTTGGGCGTGCCCGTGCCGTCGACGCTCGAATAGAACGGATTGTAACACTTCGAGAGGTCGGATGGATCGGAGCAGCTGTTCAGCGCGCTCTGGAGGTTTGCCCGGAGCGTGTCTTGCACCACGGAGTTCGAGCGGCTGGTGGCCCAGCTGGCATGGAGCTCCCACTCCCAGGTCTCGAGTATGGAGTCCTTGCCGACTCCGGCGAAGTCACCCTTCACACCGGCCACCACGCGGTAGGTATCGTCACCCACCGAGTTGAGTCTCGCCCCGAAGTCCTTGCCGAACGGTCGGCCCAAGAACGACACCTGACGGCCGAAGATGTTGTCGACGTGGTTCGCGGGAACGACCAACAGCGGGGGCGGAACCGAGTACGCGGGCGTCGCCGAGGGCGAGCTGCGCGTGCGGTTGGCCAGGAACTCGGCGAACACGCTGGTATGGTCGGTGATGTCGTAGCTCGCGTTGGCGAGGATGTTGCCTCTCTCGAGCTCGGACAGGATCGACTGGTACGCGGCGTAGTTGAAGACACAGGTCTCGTCGCTGCGCTCCATGCCGTTGATCACGCTCTTGCGCACCTCGGACCCGGGCACCATGTTGCAAGCCGGATCCGGGAAGCGCGTGCGCATCGGGTCGCTGGGATCGAAGCCGGGCGCGATAAAGGTGCCGGGAAAGCCCGCCTGGTCGACGTTTGCGACCCGGCCGAACTCGCGCGTGTCGGCGAGCATCGGACTGCGGTGCAGGTAGCTCGTGGCGACCGTCACGCGCCCGTGATCGCTGTGTGCGCCCCAGGCACCGCTGACCGTGAAGTCTTGCTGATCCGCGCGCGAGGTGGTCTGACCGTCAACCTCGAGCCGCAGGCCGTCGAAGTTGGTGCGCGTGATGATGTTGACCACGCCGGCGACCGCGTCCGCGCCGTAGATCGCCGAACCGCCACCCTTCAGCACCTCGATGCGCTCGATGGCCGCCAGCGGAATCACGCCGATGTCCGAGAAGGTCTCCGTACCTGCGCCGCCGCCGGTCGGCACCAAGCGCCGGCCGTTCACCAGGACCAGCGTCGCACCGGAGCCGAGACCGCGCAGGTTGACCATCACGGCACCCACCGCACCACCGCCGCGGTTGCCCGGGTTGCCGCCACCTTGAAAGCCGGAGCCCTGCGCAGCCGTCAGCTGCGCGACCACGTCGGCGGCGTTGGTCGCGCCGGTCTTTTCCAGGTCCTTGCGATCGAGCACGGCGACCGGCACGGAGCTCGTCAGCTCGGGGGAACGTTTGATCCGCGAGCCGGTGACGACGATGTCATCGCTCGGGCCGGGCTCCGCCGCGGGCAGGGCCGCGGGAACTTCGACTGGAACCTCGGCAGTGACCTCGGGCGCAGCGGCCGCAGCCTCCGCAGCTGTTGGCGGCGGCGGCTCGGCTGGGACGCCTTCGCTCGGCGCTACGGGCTCCTCGCCGAGGACGTCTTCCTCCGGCGGCGGCGCGGCCTGTGCAGGCGGCGCGGGTTGTGCCGGTGGCGCTTGCGGCGGTGGTGGTGGTGTTGGCGCTGGTGCGGGCGGGGCTGGTGCCTGTGCCCAGGCTGCCGAGCCCGAAAGCAAGACCAGCGCAAGCGCAAAGATAGGCAGTGGAAACGACAAGCGTGCTCTCGATCCCATCGCAGAGTCTCCGGACTGCAGCGCCGAGCGGGCCACTTCGCCGATTCGTGTCGATCCCCACGAACCCGGAGCGACTGTATGCTCTGCTGCATGAGCTTTGCGAGAAGATAGCTACTCGCATCTGCACGTTCTGTCCGGGTGGCACGCGTGAGCCTCACTCCAAGCTGGAGCTAGCAATGCGATACACGCGCGCTGTTTAGCCCTAGATTGGGCACCTGACGAAACTCAGGACGTGAGACACGCCATCAAGATCCTGCCCGGGCTGTCTCTGCTGTCGAAGAACGTCACTCGTTGGCAAGTCAGTCCGGTTGGACACGAGCTCGTCGTGTCGCAGAGCATCAAGCACCAGCCAACGTTGCACGCCGCTGAAAGGTGTGCCGAACCACCCTGCGCCAATGGACAATCCGAATCGCTCACACAACCGCGCGAACACACCGGGTGCGTGGCGGTCCCTGCTTGCTGGTCGAGCGGATCGTCGATCACGCCATCACAGTCGTCATCCAGGCCATTGCAGACTTCGTCGCCCGGCGCGCGTGCACCGCTGCACGTGCTGCTGCGCCCGCACCTGAGCCGGCCTGAGTGCCGATCTCTCCGCCGGCCCCCGCGGCTACACCACCTTGCGGAGCGCTCAGGTTCGCGCCGACTGCGACCGCGGTCGGCGGCGGACTGGCCATGCCCGCAGCGCCTCCGACCGGCGCTGTCTCCTTCCCAGCGGCGCCAGCTTCGCCGACATGCCGCTCGCCGCGACCACCCTCACTCGGCCCGCCGCCACCCGCTGCCGGCGTCCGAACGTGGGGTGGAGTGTCGTCGATGCTCCCGCTGTCGGCCACGTCGGCCGTGTCCAAGCTCACACATTGGGTATCGCGTTGCGTGGTGCCGGGAGGACGGGACGCGAGAGGTGGTTCGTGCGGCATGTAATTAGTCGCGCGCGCCGTTACTCCAACCTGCCCCAATCCTGCGACGCCGCGCCTGTGCCAGCCTGTGCCAGCCTCAGTCGTCCAGGATGTCCACCCGGATCTCCGTCTTGACCGAGTTCGCGATGAAGCACTCGTGGTGTGAGTCGGCGTGCAACGCGTCGAGCTCCGCCCGCGACGGTTTGCGCTCTCCGCGGTACTGGATGCGAGGTGAGAGTACGACCGAGCTGACCCACGACACGCGCTGCTCGTTCTTCGTCATCACACCGACGGCTCGGTCTTCGTAGCTCTCGACATCGAAGCCGCGCTGCTGCGCCAGGTACAGAAACGTCAGCATGTGGCAGCTCGCGATCGACGCGACGAATGCTTCTTCCGGGTCGACGCACGCTGGGTTCGAGTACGGCGGTCGAACCACGTGCGGCGAAGAGGACGCGGGCACCGTCACGCCGCCATCGAACGACCAGGTGTGCTCACGGGAGTACTTGTTTTCGCGGAAGCCCTCGGACGCACGCCAGCGGATGGTAGAAATGTATTCGCCCATGCCCCGAGCCTGGCTCCGAGCATGGGCGATGTCCAGCGGTGTTACCGCAGGCTCGTTACTGCAGGATCGGCGGGCAACCCTCGTCGGTGGTGCCGTCGCAGTTGTTGTCCTTGCCGTCGCAGACCTCGTTGGCCGGCTCGGTGCACGTGATGCAGTCCTCGTCCACCATGCCGTCGCAGTCATCGTCGAGACCGTTGCAGACCTCGGCGAACGGCGTGCAGATCGTGCCGCAGCCTTCGTCGACCTGGCCGTCGCAGTCGTTGTCGATGCCGTCGCAGATCTCCGGCGAACCGCAGACCGGCGGGCAGTCTTCGTCGACCTGACCGTCGCAGTCGTTGTCGACCTTGTCACCACACGACTCGGGCGCCGACATGGTGCAGCTCGTGCTGGGGCAGCCCTCGTCGATCAGGTTGTTGCAGTTGTTGTCCTTGCCGTCGCAGACCTCGAGGCCGGGGTTGCTGCACGAGGGGCAGTCGGCGGACGAGGCGTTCACGCCGCAGGTGGTGCCTGGCGGTGTGCAGTTCTCGTCGACCTGGCCGTCGCAGTCGTTGTCCTTCAGGTCACCGCACATCTCGGTGGCAGGCGTGCAAGCGCAACCCAACTCGACCTCGACGTGCGCGGTCGAGTCGGTCTGCACGGCGGTCCGCAGGTTGTTGCATGCGGTACCGTTGAGCGTCAGCGTCGAGCCGCTGATGGAGTAGTCCGTCGACGGGCTCAGCAGCGTGCTCGAGCCGGTCTTCACGAAGCGCACGCGGGCGATCGCGCTGTCGACGGTTCCGGTCGTGGAGAGCGGCAGCGAGCAGCTCACCGTGGACTGTGCGATGGCACGCACCGCGTTCACGATCGAGGTGGTGTTGCTGACCACGTACCACTTGGTCTTCTGCACGTTCGCGTACGGGGTGCAGCCGCTCGGGTTATCCGAGTTGTGGCAGATGCACGGCACCGACTTGGAAGGGCTGCCGCCGCAGTAGAAGAACGGGCCGGGATGGCTCGGGTTACCGGCGTTCGCGAGCAGCTGGAACTTGTCGTCCTCGCCGATATCGAAGCCGATCACGAACACCTGGGCACCGTTCGTCGCGACCTTGCGCGCGGCGTCGACCGCCGCCATGAGTTCGCTGTCGTTGGTGCTAGTATCGCCGTTACCCGGGCAGGTGGTGGGCAAGCCGTCGGTCATGAGCACCACGGCCTTGGGGCGGATCGCGCTGTTGCTGTCGTTCGCCAGCAGGAAGCGCGCGTCCGAGTAGTTGCCGTTGCGGTTCGCGTCGAGCGTACCGAGCAGCGCGGCGGCCGTCGGCGTGTAGCTCGAGGGCGAGATCTGCGCCGCGTTGGCCCAGGTGTTGCCGAAGGTCGTGCCGCTACCGGCCTGCATCCCCATGGTCTGCGACGGCTGGCTGGTGCACGAGTTGTCGGTCGCGCTCTGCGCGCCGCCCGTGAAGGTGGCTACGCCGAGGTTGTAGGTGCCGCTGGAGAGCTCGGTCTTGAGCGCCGAGACGGCGTCCTCCCAGGCGCGCTCGCGCTCCGGCACGTAGTGGCCGTTGCCGTCGCTCTTGCAGTTGGTGGACCCGTTCGCGCAGGTGCAGCTGGTCGCGTTGTACGTACACGCGGGGTCGTTCATCGACAGCGACGCATCCAACACGAAGTACAGGTTGGTCGCGATCGGATTCGCCGACGTCGTGCCGGACGCGCACGTGCTACCCGGCGGTAGATCGTCGGTGTCGCACGCATCGCCCACGCCGTTCTTGTTCGCGTCTTGCTGGCCGGCGTTGGCTTGGTTCGGGCAGTTGTCGCACACGTCACCGACGCCGTCCGCGTCCGTGTCCGCGTTGTTCGTGGAGTTCTTGGTCGGGCAGCGGTCCTGATAGTCCTTGATGCCGTCGCCGTCGCTGTCCGTGCTCAGGTTCTGGCACGCGTCACCCACGCCGTCCTTGTCCGTATCGACCTGGCCGACGTTCGCGACCGAAGGACAGTTGTCACAGGCGTCGCCGCGACCATCCTTGTCGGCGTCCATCTGATTGGCGTTCGACACGCTCGGGCAGTTGTCCGCGCTGCCGCTGACGCCGTCGCCGTCCGAATCGCCCGAGAGGCCCTGACACGCGTCGCCGGTGTTGCTACCCGCAGGACCCGCCTGGTCGGCGTTCGCGACATCGATACAGTTGTCACACGCGTCGCCGACGCGATCCTTGTCGCGGTCGGCCTGGTCGGCGTTGGTCAACTTGGGGCAGTTGTCACTCTTGTTCGCGGCGCTGTCGCCGTCGTCGTCCGCGTTCGGGTCGGCGGTCAGCTGCTCGCACGCGTCGCCCACGCCGTCGCTGTCCGAGTCGCGCTGCATGAAGTTCGCGACCGTCGGGCAGTTGTCACACGCATCGCCCTTGCCGTCCTTGTCGCCGTCAGCCTGGTTGCTATTGCTCTTGTCGGCGCAGTTGTCGCGGAGGTCCGGCACACCATCGCCGTCGCTGTCCATCAGTGACTGCATGTCACCCGCACACGCATCGCCGATGCCATCGGCGTTCGCGTCGGTCTGTGAGGTGTTCGCGGCGAACGCACAGTTGTCGCAGACGTCGCCGACATGGTCGCCGTCGCTATCCTTGTCGGAAGGATCCGCAGCGTAGATGCAGTTGTCCTTGGCGTTGGTGATGCCATCGCCGTCGTCATCGCCGTCGCGGAACAACAGGCCGGCCTTGCAGGCATTGCCCACGCCGTCCCCGTCTTCGTCCAGCTGATCTTCGTTGGCGACCGCGGGACAGTTGTCGCACGCATCGCCGATGCCATCGTGATCGACGTCTTTCTGATCGGCATTGCTGGCGCTGCGACAGTTGTCGACGATGTCGCTGACTCCGTCGTCGTCACCATCGTCATCGTCGCCCGGGCCGGTATCGGCCACTGGCACCGACCCATCCATCTGGGGATCAGGTCCTGCATCGCTCGAAGGCTGGGAGCCAGAACATCCCGCCAGAGCCAGAAACAGAACCAAAGACACACGTTGCAAGCGAGTATTTAGACTACGAACAACCAGCACAGAACTAAGCGTAGATGCGTTGTCTGCACGGTTCAATCAGGGCGAACCCGGCATACATGCGCCACGCAGTGGCGGAGCTTGCGCGCGTACATGCACGCTCGCGCGAGTGGATTGAGGAAAATCCCCGGCGCAGATGTAGCCGGACGCTACTTGCACAGCAGAAAAGCGCGCAACCACTCGCTCCGACACACGGAGCCTTTCGTATCGACCAGGGCTGCACGCAATTGCTTCAACCGGCCGCGAATATCGCCAAGCAGTACGTTCCAATTACGTTTGTAGTCTCGCTCGCTGACAGATCTGATCTTCGCGCGAGCAGCCGAGCCCGACCCGGAAGTCGCCCCATATCCTACACCGCCCGCAAGCCCTGTTCGCTGTGCGGCGGGGCACGATGGCCGCTTTTGCTAGTGCGATCGCGCAAGCGGCGCGGATGCCGCTGAGAGCGGCTAGTGTCCGCGACCTTAATGTCGGGCTATCCCAGATGCGTGTTAGGTGTTAGTCGGGGTTGGAAAACGCACCCGCGGATAGCGACTGTGATTCACGTCACTGTGGTTCTAGTGAGAATGAACCATTCGATGGCTATGTTGACACAACCTCAGCGAAGCCCAACCATGGTAACTGCCTCCGCGTCGAGCGGCGTCCCGCTGCACCCCTGAATGAACGACTTCGAGAAGGTCATTCGCGTCCTCGAGCGACACATTTCCCCGATTCACGCGCGGTCCGTCCTGAATCACGCGGCCAGTGAACATCGCGTAGCGGCCCACGAGCTCAAGCTAGCGCATCTTCCGAAGCTCAACAGCGCGCTCGCTCGAGGGCTGCGACTTTTCCTGAACGAGAACGACACGGACGTTGCCCTGCAGGCGGTGGTCGCGCTCAATACTCGGACCAAGTCGGGGTCGCTCCGCGTCGAGTCCGCCACGATCGAGATAGCCACGGAGGCCGATATCAGCCGGGCCCGCAACGCGGCTCGCGCCATGTGCGAGCAGCTTGGTGCCAAGGGCTACTCGATCCAAAAAATCACCACGATTGTCAGCGAGCTCGCGCGCAACATCGTAAGCTATTCGATGGGGGGCAAGGTCGAGCTTCTCTTCAATCCCGTGCCGACTGAACGCATCGTGATCCGGGCGATCGATCGCGGGCCGGGCATCACCAACCTCGATCACGTGCTCTCAGGACAGTACCGCAGCAAGACCGGCCTGGGCCGCGGACTACTCGGTAGCAAACGCCTGTCGGATCACTTCGAGATCACCACCGGACCCGCTGGCTCCAACATCCTGTGCGAGGTTCGTCTGTGAAGGCCACGATCGCGCACGAAACCGTCCCGAAGCTCGGCGAGGCCGTCAATGGCGATGCCGTGCTCGTGCGTCGTGACGATGCCGATCGCTTGATGTTCGCGGTCGTGGATGGACTCGGGCACGGGGTCAACGCAGCAACTGTTGCGACGGCTGCCCTGGGCTTCCTTCAGACGGCACAGCTGTTCCAGCCGCTCTACGACCTGATGGTCGGCCTGAACGAGGCGCTGCGTGGTACGCGCGGTGCTGCTGCCACAGTGTGTGTGCTGCGTGATCGCGCGCTGGAAATCTGCGCCGTGGGCAACGTCCAACTCTCGTGCCTGCGGGCGAACGTGCCGCTGGTGCTCTCCTCGGGAGTGCTCGGCGTCCGCGTCGCGAAGTATCGGGTGTGCGAGGCCAAGCTCGAACCCGGCGCGCGCCTCGCCCTCTACAGCGACGGCGTCTCCAGCAAGTTTCGCCTGGACGAGAGCCGGCTACTGACACCGAGTCAGGCTTGTAAGGCGGTGCTCGAGCGGCACCGCAAGCGCGAAGACGATGCGACGATCCTGATCGCCGATATGGAGAAATAGTCGTGGAGTCTCAATACACGCGCATTCCAATCATCAAGGTCTGGAATCTGCTCCTCATCCCGCTGCAGGGTGAGATGACCGATGAGCTGGCCAACGAGCTGACCAACGAGGTGCTCGATCGCATCCACCAGCTCGGCTGCTCGGGTCTGGTCATCGACATCACGGGCCTGTGGATCGTCGACAGCCATCTGTGTGCTGTGTTGTCCCAGCTATCGTCCGCTGCCGCGCTGATGGGCGCCCGCACCTACATTTCCGGAATGAAGCCCGACATCGCGCTGGCGCTCGAGACGATGGGCGTCCAGCTCAAGGGCGTGAACACGACACTCGACCTCGAGGACGCGCTCGAGCTCCTCGGCATCCGCGGCCCGGACACGCTGGCCGAGGACGAAGACGTCGACAGCGAGCCGCCGGAAGAAGAACCGGCCGACGACGCCCAGGTCGCGCCCAAACCCGGCCGCACGCGCGAATTGATCACAAGGACGCACCGATCGCCATGACCATGCAACCCGAAGCCACCGATCTGCGAACCGCGTTCGACTTGATGACGCAAGCGCTGCAAGCGGTCGAGAGCGGCGACCTGAGCGCGCGCGTCATGCTGTCGGAAGGCCCTGCCGAGCCGATCGGCGCGCTGGCGGCCTGCATCAACACGATGACCGAGTACCTGGCCGAGCGCCGCGAGGAGACCCACTCGTTCCAGCAGCAGCTCGAAGGCCAGATCGAGACCATCGACAAGCAACGCATCGCGATCCGCGAGCTCTCGACGCCGATCATCGAAGTTTGGAAGGGCGTGCTGTGTGCACCGATCGTCGGCGTGCTCGACAGCGCGCGCGCTTCGGAGATGACCAGCGCGCTGCTCAACACGGTCGTGGAGACCAAGGCCAAGCTGGCGATCATCGACATCACCGGCATCGAGGCGATGGACACGCAGGCCACGGACCACTTCCTGCGCATGGCGCGCGCCGTGCGCTTGCTCGGCGCCGACTGCGCGCTCTCCGGCGTGCATCCCAACGTGGCTCGCACGATCGTGCACATGGGCATCGATCTCGCGGGCATCGCGTCCCATCGCACGCTGCGAGACGTCTTACAGCGACACGTGCGCGCGGGTTCGCAGCGACAGCGCAAGCCGCAGGGTCAAGATCATGCTTGAAGCAAAAGTACGCGGACACGTCCTTCAACACACGGCCAGGTTCTTTCGCGACGAGTGCGATCCATCGATCGCGCTGCGCGTGAACAGCGCCATCTCGATCGAGCTGCGCTCGCTATTGCAGGAGATCTCACCGCCCGCCTGGTACCCGCGACAGCTCCAGGTCGAGCTGCTCAACGCGGCGGCGCTCGCGCACGGCAGCGACGAGGCTGCGCAGCGTGACTTCATCCGTTGCGGGGCCAAGATCGCCCTGGCCGACAACCACTTCATGAAGCTGCTGACGAAGCTGCTGACGCCGGAGCTGTTCTTCCGCAAGGCCGAGCGCCTCTGGGACCGCGACAATCAAAACAGCGGGCGCCTGGAGCTGGAGGCGGTCGACGCCGCGGCCCGCAGCGCGCGCTTGCGCCTGTGCGACGTGGGCGGCTACGCGCACTCGTCCGCGATCTGGCTCGGCTTCATGAAGGGCATCCTGGATGAGCTCTCGCCGCGCGGCTTGCACATCGCACAGCACGGCTGGAGCCTGGCGAGTCCGGCTCCGGACCATGTCGTCTACGACGTGAGGTGGTCATGAGCGCCGCACAACCGCAGCAGCGCCCCTTACCGGCCGACCTGCGTGAGCGCGTGGTCGACGCGCTGATCTCGCTGTCGGAGGTCGGCTTCGGCAACTACAACGTCGAGCTGAGCATCGACTTCAAGACTCGCGATCCGCTCAACTCGGTCTTCGCCAGCCTGAACGAGCTGATCGCTGCGTTCGGCGCCGAGCAGGAGCAAGGGCGCGCGTTTCGCCGGGAGCTCGAGGAGAAGTTGTTGATCGTCGAGCAACAGCGCGCGGCCATCCGCGAGCTCTCGACACCGATCATCGAGCTCTGGGAAGGCGTGCTCTGTCTGCCGGTCGTGGGCGTCATGGATACGGCGCGCAGCACGGAGATGACGAATTCGCTCCTCACGGCGATCGTGGAGAAGAAGACGCGTTTCGCCATCATCGACATCACCGGCATCGAAGTCATGGACACCAGCACGGTCGACCACTTCATGCGCATGGCCAAGTCGATCAAGCTGCTCGGAGCGGACTGCGCGCTCACCGGTATCAGCCCGCACATCGCCCAGACTGTCGTGCAGATGGGCATCGACATGCACGAGATCGCCACGGCGCGCAGCCTGCGCGACGCGCTCGCCGACTATGTATGCCGCAAGTGAACCGCCGCGCATGCAGATGCATCGCTACGAGATTCGTGACCCCCTGGATCTCTACGGCGCAAGGCGTGGACTAGTCGACTACGGCACCAAGCTCCAGTTCCCGCGGCCCGACTGTCAGGAGCTCGCGATAGTCGTCACCGAGCTGATCTCGAACATCATCAAGTACGGCAAACGCGGGGTCATACGCTACGACAGGGTGGATACGCCGGAACACGGAATGGGCATCTTCGTGGTGGCGAGCGACGAGGGCCCGCCCTTCCACGACTTGTCCCTCGCGCTGAAAGACGGCTGGAACGACCGCGGCCCGATCGATCCGGTCACGTTGCTCAACCGAGGCGGGCTGGGCACGGGCATGGGCGCAATCGTACGCTTCACCGACAGCTTCGAGGTGATGCAGCACGCGGCGGGGAAAGAGATCCGCGTAATCCGCTACCGCAAGCGACCGCGCGCAGCTAAGGTCCCGCGAGTGCTCTAGGCCTGAGGCTCGCCGCGTAAGCGCATTCACCGCTTTCTCTGCGGCTCGCGAACAGCCTGTAGCAGCGACCGACAAACGCAGCGGAAGGGCCCGTTTAGGGGCCAGGGTGTCCACCTTTTCTTGCCCCTGGACGAGGGCGGGGGTCACGGAAAAGGGCACGGGCAAGGGCAGGTTTAAGGGTACGGGTGGGCGGCATGGGAATGGGGCGCTCGAGCGACGCGACTGCGGAAAGGCGCGTCCGACGAACCGGCCTGACGCTGGAAATTCAGCGGCAAAGAGAAAGCGCGCTTTTACCGCATGGCTCCAACCTCCACCGCGCGAGGCACGAGTTAGAGATCGTCGTGCCCATGCTCGTCAAGCTCGTCCGAACCTGCGAGCGCTAAGCCAACGCACCCATTTCCGTGCCTCAACCCGTACCCTTAAACCTGCCCGTACCCTTAAACCTGCCCGTGCCCTTGCCCTTTTCCGTGACCCTCGCCCTCGTCCAAGGGCGAGAAAAGGTGGAAGCCCTGGCCCCTAAACTGGCCCTTCTCTCTCTCTCTCTCTCTCTCTCTCTCGCAAACCCGGCGACGGCCCCAAGTCCTGCGAGTGCTGCGATTAGCCCATCGACTGCATCAGGCCCACTACCCGCTCGGCATTGCGCCGCGCGTTGAAGTGCTGCACGACGCGTTCGCGTGCTGCTGCCCCCATGCGTTCACGCAATGCGGCGTCGGCGACCAGCCTATCCATGCGTTCGAAGAACGCTGTTTCGTCACCTGCCGGCACGAGGTGACCGGTTTCGCCTTCGCGTACGATCTCGCTGATGCCTCCGATATCCGTGATCACCGCAGGCAATCCCGCGGCATTCGCTTCGAGGCAGGCGATCGAGAAGCAATCGGCGCGCGTCGGCAGCGCGAATAGGTCGCAGCGTTGCGCGAGGTCGACCAGGCGCGCACTGTTGGGCTTGATGTCATTGTGGACGCGTACACGCGAGGGGACCTGCGGTCTATCGCGCGTCGCCATGTGGATCTCGAAGTTCGAGTGACGCGTCTCGCGCGCCCAACGCAACAGCACATCGCCCCCCTTGCGCTGAAGCTCCCCGCCCGTGAACAGGATGCGCACGACACCGTCGTTCGCGCGCTTGCTCGGATCCGGACGCCATAGATCGGTGTCCACGCCGGGTGGGATGATCACCGTCTTCTCCGGCTTCACCCCGTAGTCCGCGACGTACGACTCGATCACCCAGCTCGAAAACCCCAGCAGCGTGTGCGCGGAGCGAATGGTGGCCTTGGTCCAGGCATGTTTGAACCGCTCGATGTTCTTGCTGTACACGCGGTGCGCGTAGCCGGCGGCGATGCGATCCAGGTTGGCAGGCGTGGCGTCGCTCGAGATCAGCGTCGGCACGCGCCGCATGAGCTCCATGCAGAACAGTCCGATCGACTGCGAGTGCAGAAACGCGGCGTCCAGGCCCGTGCGCTGGATGGCGTAGAGCGCCGCAGCTGCGCGCGCGCTGGCTGTCAGCGCGTAGTTACTGCGGATGCCGGGAACTAACTGCCAAACGTCAGCAGCAACTAGCTCGACGGGACAAAACGTGGCCTGTACATCGCTGCGGCCCTGGATGAAGCGGGCCAGGTTCTTGCCGACCGTGGCGTTACCCACGTTGTTGTCGATGGCAAAACCAAAACGCTTCACACATGGAGCGTAGCCACGCGCCCCGGGCGCGCTTGCCGACTACCTCACACTTGGGGACGTTCCTCAGGCTTTTTTCGCGCGCTGCGCGAACTTGTCGAAGAGCTCGCCGGCTTCCTTCGACATGAAGCAACGGATCTGCGCGCTGCGCTCGAACTCCAGTGCTTGCTCGACGTTGGCGCTCGGCGCACCCGAGATCGCTGCCTTCGCCGCCGCGAGCGCGATCGGCGAGCTGGCTGCCAGCTGTTCGGCGATGCGATTGGTCGCAGCCAGGAGCTCCCCAGGCTCGACCAGCTGGTGCAGCATCCCGAGCGCCAGCGCCTCGCGCGCGTCGACCGTGCGTCCGGTGAGCAGCAGCTCCTTGGCCCGATCCTCGCCGACGATGCGCGGCAGCACGTAGCTGCCACCCCAGTCCGGCCCGAGGCCGATCTTGACGAAACTCTGCGTGAAATTGCAGGCAGTCGAGCCCACGCGGATGTCACATGCCAGCGCGACGTTGGCGCCGCCACCAGCAGCAGGCCCGTTGACCATGGCGATCGTGGGCTTGCGCAGCGTGTGCAGCTTGAGCGCTGCCGCGTTCACCGCGTCGAGGATGCGTGCGAAGTCGGCCACATCCTGCGTCTTGTGGATGTGCGCCATGTGATTGACATCACCACCCCCACAGAAGCCCTTGCCTTCGCCCGTGATCACGATCACTCGGATCGACGGGTCGTCTTCGGCCCTGGTCAGATACCTGAGCAGGTCTTCCCGCATCGTGCCGGTGAAGGCGTTGAACTTATCTGGCCGGGCAAGCGTGATACGGAGTAGAGAACGGTCCTGCTCTGCCCTAATCTGTTCCATGAGGTTCTCTCCAACCCCGAAGAGTGCCACAAGCCGATGACCCTTGTAGAAAGAATGCTCAGCAAGCAGCCGTTCTTGCGCGCGAACGCTTTCGTCTGGTTTCGCTTGCCCAAGCCGCTGCTCGACGTTCCACCAGTGCAAACGTACGGGGTGTTTCTACAGAAGCTCGTGCGCATGCGCAGCAGCCGCGAGCAGAACCCGCGGACGTACTTCCTGCGCAACCGTCCCGAGCTCGAGGTGATCTGCTCACTCGCCGCGCCACAGCCGCAGAATGCGACCTTCAAGGTGGCCGTCCTCGCCTGCAGCATGGGCGCCGAGGCGTACACGATCCTGTCCGGCATCAAGCAGCGGCGGCCGGATCTGCAGGTCGAGATGCAGGGACTGGACATCTCGCCCGAGGCGCTCGCCATCGCCAAAGAAGGTCTGTGGGATCGCGACGCGTTTCAGCTGGAGCGCCTGACCCCGAGCGAGATCGACCAGTTCTTCGACCGCGAGGGCAGCAAGCTCAGGGTCAAAGAGTGGCTGCGCAAGGGCGTGAAATTCCAGCTCGCGGACGCCACACAACCATCAGTGATCGCGAGCCTCGGCCCCCAGAACCTGGTGATCGCCAACCGCTTCTTGTGTCACATGCAACCGGCCACAGCCGAGACCGCACTCAGGAACATAGCCACGCTGGTGGCCCCACAGGGCTACTTGGTGTGCTCGGGTGTGGACGTCGACGTGCGGACCAAGGTCATGGCGTCGCTGGGTTGGAGGCCGATCCTGGACCGGCTGGAGGAGATCCACGACGGCGATCACACGCTGCGCGACGGCTGGCCCTGGGAGTACTGGGCGCTCGAGCCTCTCGACAAGAAGCGGCTGGACTGGCAGCTCCGCTACGCCACCGTGTTCCAGCGCCAGTACTAACCCTGTCGCGGACCCACGCGTGTCAGCTCCGACCAGGCGTGCGTCTCGACGTCGAGGTGGAAGCTGATCCGACCGTTGCGCTTCACCCCGCGCAGCGAGCCCACCGGCTCGTAGCCGCTCTTCTGCGTGCCGCGCAGCGAGTTGTAGTTCAAGTGGTCGACATAACCGAACAAGCGGCGCGTGCCCTCGTCGCGGGTGAGCTCGAGCACCTTGAGGTGACGCAACGCCTGAAAGGCCGTGCCGCGATAGTCAGGGTGCGTGAAGCCGTTGTAGTTGTAGACCAGGTCGTCAGCCAGGTTGAAGTGCATGCCCCACATCAACTCGACTAAACGCGAGCCTGCGATCCACGTGTAGCCGACCAAACGCTCGCGGTCGTACTGCAAGAGACAGCGGTTGCCGGTCTTCATGCTCTCGACGTCGCGATCGAACAGCTTGGTGCTGGGATCGTTCTTCAAGCGCTCGATGTCCGCGAGCGTGGCGAAGCGAAAGGTGTGGTTCTTCGCGGCTTCGGCCGCAGCCGGTGTGGGCCGCGGCGTGGTCAGCACGATGAAGAAGATGCGCGAGGCCACACCACCCGGCACGGTGGTCAGCAGCTTGCGAGCCACGTGGGTGCCGGTGCCGCGCAGCCCGAGTTGCGAGACCAACGTCCGCGCCTTTTCCAACGTTTGGAGCGGTTGCACGGCCGCAGCATACTCCCTCACTGGGCGAGGGAGTGCACGAAATCGCAGATGTTGCGGGCGGCTTGCTCGGGTTGCGCGTACGCCACATCGTGACCCGCGCTGTCCGGGAACGTGATCAGCTGCGCGTGCGGGATCAACTCGCGGAAGCGCTGGCTGTATGAAAACGGGGCGGTGCGGTCACCGGTCGACCAGAGCAATAGCGTGGGTTGCCGGATCTTGGGCATGGCCGCGGCGAAGCTCTCGTCGTACGAACCCGAAATGCCGAGCGCCTGACGCGCCAAACTGTTCGGAAACAGCCTAACGTACGCCGGGGTGTGCGCGATCCAGGCCGCGAGGCTGTTGGGAAAGCCCGGCCGGTACAGGAAACTTCTCGGCCAAGGTGCGTTCAACTCGCCGGGTAAACCCGACGGCGCCATGGCGATCGCGCCCACGATCCGCTCCGGCGTGTGAGCCGCCGTCCAAAGCGTGAGCGACGCACCGAACGAGCGGCCGACCAGGATCGCCGTGTCGATGCCGAGCGCGTCCATGAATGCGACCAGATGCCGGCGGTGCGTCTCGAGCTCGTACGTCAGGTTCGGGCGCCCCGAGAGTCCGAAGCCGATCGAGTCGATCGAGAACAGCCTGCCGCATGGCAGTCGCCCCAGCATGCCCTCCCAGTCGAGCAGGCTGCCGCCGAAGCCGTGCAGTAGGATCAACGTCGGACCCGTGCCCTCCGTGAGCCGGTACGCGAGGCGAGTGCCGAGCACGTCCACGAAGCGATCGCGATCGGTCTGCGGCCGCGGCCTGGCGGGCACGAATACCAGGCCCACGAGCATGACCAGGAGCGCGTACACGCCGAACACCACGCCGAACGTGATTGGGACCCACTTCACGGGTCAGCCCTGGTTTTCGCCCCACTGCCGGCGCGGCAAGCGCTTGAGCAGCGCGCGCACGACGGGGTGACTCGTCTCGGGCGAGCGCGCAGTCTCGTAGAGCTTGGACGCGAGTCGCGAACGCGCACGCGAGCGCAGCTGCAGGGTCTCCGCGAACGGCACCGGCCGTGCACCCCAGCGCGTCTTGGACACGTCCGTGCCGGCGGAGAGGTTCACGAGCTTCAGCTGGCGGTCGATGGCGTGCTTGATGGCCTCGGTCACGAGCGTGGTCATGACGCTGTACTTGCGCCACTTGGGATCGAAGCCCGAGTAGTACAGGTACAACGACTCACCGACCTCGAAGGCGACGCGCGTGGCCACGACCTCGCCGGAGATCTTGAGCAGGTACACGCGCGCCACGTCCCGCTCGGCCAGGCGCTCGCAGACGTCGTACAGAAAGCCGCGCGCCATCGGCGAAGCGAAACGATCCGGGTGCGAGACCGTGTCGTCCAGCTCGGCGCGCGCTGCGTGCAGGCGAATGAACTCGTCGAGCCCGCGGCGGATCTGCGAGCCCTGCGCGATCTCGAGCTCGGGGGTGAAGCCGTCGCGCTTGAGCGAGTTGTAGCAGTGCCGGATCGACTCGCGGATGTTGCGCTTGAGGCCGGACTTGAACTGATCCCAGCTCGGCGCGAGATCGAGCACGTAGTCGAGCGTCGGGTCGAGCTGCTTGAACTCGCCCAGCTCGGCGAGTGAACCCGAGGCTTCGTCGCTCAAGCCAGTCCAGTGCGCCCAGTCCCAGCGCGCGTCCGCTGCCAGGCTGCGCTGCACCACCTGCGCCACGCCGCGCTCGAAGCCTGCCGCGACGATCGAGCTGCGAACCTCGGTGATGTACTGATCGGTGCCGATCAAGGCCAGGGTACCGATGTGCAGTGGGCCTCGGCCGGGCCGCTGGGTGAGCACGAGCGGCACGATACCCACGCAGCCCTCAGCTGCACTGCGCACGACGTGGAAAAACAAGCGATCACGGATGCGCAGCGAAGAGCTGGCGAAGGCCTTCCACCACGCGACGTGCCACTCCTGACGCTGGAAGGGCAGGCCGACGTTGGCCGTGCGATATAGTCGCTGGTAGTCAGATCCCAGGCTCTCGAGCCGCGAGAGCGTCGTCACGACCTCCAACGTCAGGCCAAGGTCGCTGTAGTGACGTTCACGCATGGTCAAGACAAGCCCGCGGGGAATCATCGTCGCAGATCGCAACGCTGCCCGCCAAGCCCAACGCGCGGCTAGAGGGGCCCGCCAGGTGTTCAGGTGGCCCGTTCACTCGACCACGACCACGTCGCCGCTCTTCAGATAGAAGCCGATGGCGGCAGGCTCGGCGTCGATGAGTTGCTTGTAGGTCAGGCGAATCCGGCGCGTCTTGCCCGCACCGATCGGGCGCAGCACGTAGATCGAGTCGGTGTCGGCGAATTCGGTCATACCGCCGGCCTTGGCCAGTGCTTGCAAAACCGTCGCGGGTGACTCGAGCTCGACCACGCCCACCCCTTTGACCTCGCCGATCATCGACACGTTCACGCGCGATTGATCAATCACGACGGTCACTTCGGGGGCCACGACGTAGGGCTTCAGACGTTCCTTGAGTTGCGCGGCCACGTCTTCGGGCCGCTGGCCCGCCATGGTGACGGGCCCGAGCAGCGGCATGGTCAGCGTGCCGTCGAGCCGTACCGAGCCCTTGGCCGACATGTCTTCCTGGCCGAACACGCGTACATCCACGACATCCCCGGGGCTGATCGTGGTGATCGTGCGCGGATCCGGCTCGGGAGGCAGGCTTTGCACCCACGTGTACGGCGCGTGCTGTGCACACGCCGCCGAGAGCAACAGCGCAGCGAACGGGAAGAGGAGTGACCGGCGCATGCGTCCTCCGAGTCGCCGCTGGTACCACGCAGCGCGCGAATCAGCAAAGGAAACCGCGGGATAGCCGCGTTTCAGTGGCCTCGGGAAGATCCGACACCTCGAGCGCTCATGCTAGTGCTGATGAACCAAGAGTTCTCCAATCTGCCGGCGGGGGGCGAAGCCGGGCAGACCGGTCAGATCAATCCGCTGGATCTGTTGTGGTTCGCGCACGGTGCGTTGAAGCGTCACTGGAAGCTCTCGATCCTCGTGGCCGTGGCGGTGGCCATCCCGGGGATCGTGGTCGCAAAGACGCTGCCCTCGAGGTACGAGGCGCGCTCCAAGATCTACTCGTCGCGCAACACGTTCGTCACGTCCGAGCTGGCGGGAGGGCGCCGCGAGCCGGCGAACGAGGACACGATGCGCGGCGTGGCCGAGTCGGTGTTGAGCCGCGACAACCTGCTGTCGATGCTGCGCGAGGCCAAGCTGGTCGACAGTTGGCCGACCACCCGCAGCTGGCCGCTGCGGCTGAAGGACCAGCTGCAGGAGCTCGTGTTCGGCCCGCTGTCGAGCGACGACATGGAGCGCGTCTTGCTCGGCATGCTCGGCAGCTCGATCTACGTCGGTAAAGAAGAGACCGCCTCGATCCGCTTTCGGGTCGAGTGGCGCGACCCAAAGATCGCCTTCGAGCTGGTGTCGCTCGCGCAGCGCAACTTCTTGAACGCGCGGCGCACCGAGGAGCTCGCGGCGATCACGCGCGCGACCACGCTGCTCGAAGACGAGCTACAGCGCACGGACGCTGCCATCGAGCCAGCCGTGCGCAACGTGCAGGACGTGCTGGCGAAGCTGCGCCAGCGCCTGCCGGAGAGCGCGAGCACTGCCAAGATCGCCCCCACGCCTCCGCCCGGCGGCACCACCGCGGCAAAGGCTTTGCCCGCACCGCCTCCGAGCAAGCGCCCGGCCGAGATCACCGCCAAGCTGGAAGAGATCCGGCGCGCGCAGCGCGAGCTCCTCGAGCCCTGGCAACGCCGCGCCGCAGAGCAACGCTTCGCACTCGCCGAGCTCCGCGCGACCTACGGGCCCGAGCACCCGCTGGTGCGCGCGCAGGAATTCAAGGTCAAGTCGGCGAACGAAGAGCCGCCGGAGCTGCGCGAGCTGAAGAGCAACGAGGCGACCTTGCTGGCGAGCCTGAGTGAGATCGCGATCGCCGACAGCGACACAGGCTCCGCACTGACGCGACGCATGCGCGTGGGCACAACGGCCGGCGGCGCGACCAGCGCCACCAGCGCAGCGCTCGAGGTCGAGTCCCTGCGCGCGCTGATCGAGCGCGAGATCGAAGATCCCGAAGTATCCGCAGCGCGCATCCGCCTGGACAGCGTCACGCGCAAGGCCCAAGAGCTGCGACAACGCCTGGACGCCGCCACGATGGAGCTCGCCACAGCACAGGCCGGCTTCAAGTACCGCTACAACGTCGTCGAACCGCCCGAGCTACAAAACAAGCCCTTCTACCCCAACCGCCCCCGCCTGTTCCTGATCGCCCTCGCCATCGCCCTCGCCTGCGGCCTCCTCGCCGGCGCAGTGCGCGACCTACTGGGTGGCCGCGTGATCGAAAGCTGGCAAATCAGCCGCTACGGCGTCGAAACCCTCGCCGAGATCGACCTACGCGCCTGGCGCCCGCGTGGACGCTAGTGAACGCCAAAGAGAAGAGGAATTGAACACGGCGGTCCATAAAGCGCGCCGATGAGTTCACCACTTTCCTTGGCGTTCTCCGGCGTCTTGGCGGTTAAAATTCTCGCTCTCGTCTCTTAAAACTTCTGCGGGTCGAGCGTGGCGGTGAGGCCGGCGAAGACGGTCCAGATGGTGCCGGTGTAGAAGCCGCGCTGGACTTCGTCGAGCTGGGTGTCTTCGAGGCCCGAGTCTTGTTTCGCGACTTGACCACCGACTTGCATGCCGAGCCAGCCGACCAGGCGTTGATCCAGGGTGAGCGAGACTCCGCCGAAGCGGCCGTCGTCGCCGCCGAACTCTTGCGAGCCGGTGAGTGCGAGCGTCACGCTCGTGTCTTCGGTCGCCCAGCTCGCGCTGGCCAGCAAGGTCAGTCGGTTCTGCAGTGTGGCGCTGATCACATCGACGCCGGGATCGTAAGTGACGACCACGCCCAGCAGCGCACGGCTGCCCTCCAGACGGATCGTGTGCGTGAGCCCCGCAGCGGCCACGGGCGAGACCCTGGACGTGCGTTCGGGAGAACCTTCGTCTTCGGTGTTGCGATAGCTGATGCCTGCCCGCAGGCTGAACAAGCTGTATTCGCTGAAGCGCCAGGCCCAGCTGGCCGCCAGCTCGGTCAGCCAGAAGTCGCCTTGGTCCGACCAGCCGCGTTCCCCGTGCAGCACGCCGCCGAAGCCGTGGTGGCGCGTGATCGCGTACTCGACCGCGCTGCCGATGTCGACGGTGCTGATGCGTGGCAATACGGCGCGATCGCTGTCGCGACCGCCGGACACGTTGTAGGACACGTCGAAGTTCGACTCCCAGCGTGGCGAGAACAGGTACGTGAACGCCCCACGGCTGCTGTATCCCAGGTACTGCACCGAGCGCAGCGGCACGAGATCGCCGGTGCCGCGCGGCAGCGGCGACACGGGAGTCGCGGCCGTCGCTGCGGCGGCCAGCGCAGAGGGCGACGTGCCCGGCTCTGTGCCGGGAGGGCTCGCGGTGATGCCCCCGGGTATCGCGAAGGCCTGACCGAAGCTCTGCGTGCCGTAACTGAAGCTCTGGCTGAGCCCGAACGTGTAGCGAGACTCGCGCAGGTAGAACCCGGCGTCGACCTCGTGCATGAAGTTCGCGTCCCAGGGCTGCGAGCCGTCGAACCAGCGCGCCACACTGAGGCGCGGCCCATAGCCCACAGTCAGTTCCGTTGTGCGCCACATCAAGCTGAGATCGGCCCGCAGCAGGTTGTCCAAGCCGACTTGTTCATCCTGATCGGCTATCGCGCTCCGAATGGCCGCACGTGCAGAATCGGAAACTCGGAGAGTTCCTACCGCAGCGGGAATGCTGCTCATCAAGGCGATGAGCGTGAGCATGGAAGACAGGATGTTCCGCTCCTCGGGTGGCGCATCCTACTCGGCTGCACCATGCGAGTCATCTCGCAGACACGCGTCGAATGCTGGCCGACGCGGAGTGATCGCGCTAGTGTTGTGACTCAATACGAGGGGGAGTGAGCGCGACGCGCCGCCGGGAATGACCAAATCCGCCGCGATCACCGTGACGAATTCGCCGCGCAAGCAGCACGCGCTCGCGCCGTGGCAGGATCAAGATTGGCAGCGACTCTGGCTCGCCACGCAGGAGCAAGAACGCCCCTGGCGCTCGCTCGCGCTGCTCCCCGCGGGGCCCGGTTTCTCGAACGAAACCATGCTGCAAATCGCGGTCACGCTCTCGCATACCGGCATGACGCACCTGGGTGGCGCGATCCACGTGGCGGACGGCACGCGCGTGCGCCTCGCCGATCTGATCGACTTTTCAGCGGAGGTCGCGCGCTGCACGCAGCTCAACGACCTGGTGTTGATCGCGCTGGCCGCGGCCCAGGAGAATGTGACCTCGATCTCCATCGCTCAGGCGGCCGACTGCGCGCTCCTGTGCGTGTCGCGCGGCCAGATGAAGACGGCGCACGTGAAGAAGACGATCGCCGAGATCGGCAGCGAGCACTTCCTCGGCTCGGCGATGTTCCGAAAGGCTCGCGCCTGATGGCGCGACCCTTCCGATAACCATCGGTCGCCGGCGCTGCGCGGCGGCTCCGCCCCTCTGCACTCAAGTGTGATTCGTTTCACGCTCGGCGTCGGCAGCGGTATGCACGATCCAGAGCAGCGACTTGTCGCCGAACAATTCTGACGCCTGCTTCAGGCCCTCGGCAGCGCCCACACCCGACGTGACGGCAAACACGACGCCATCGGCCACGCCGTCGAGCGCCCGCGTGTCGCTGTCCGAATCTGCCGCTGGCCCGTCGACTACGATGATGTCGTGGTGGCGGCGCAGCTCGGCCAGGGCCGTGGAGAACTGCGCGGTGTGCACGAGCCCCGGCGTGCGCACGCGCCCCTCGGCGAGCACGCTCAAGCACGGCGAGCAGCGGGCCACGCTCCAGGGCGGACGCTCGGCGCTGGTCATGCGCTGGTACAGCTGTTGGGAGAAGCCCTTGAAGGGCGGCGTGTCCAGGCGCATCACCCGGTGCACGCTCGGGTCGTCGAAGTCGGCCTCGAGCAAGAGCACGCGCGCGTGCCCGAAGTCCGCCAGCGACCAGGCCAGCTGGGCCGAGATGTGTGACTTCAACTGGCTGCTCGGTGCATCGCTCGAGACGCGGATCACGAAGCAACCCTTGGCCGCCATCACGTACAGCTGATCGCACAGCGCACGCAGCTCGGCGCGCGTGCCGGCCGCGCTGATCGCGGGATCGGGCGCCCAGCGGCTGGTGGTCTCGTAAGGAGCGAGCGCAGGCTGCGACTCGGCAGTGGTGTCGACGACGGGTTGTGGTCGCGGCCTGCCGCTGTCGGCTGCAGCCACATCGGCCTTCACGGCCGGCATGCCGACCACCCCGCTCGAGGTCGGATGCGGACCATGGCCCATCATCGTGCGGTCCAACGGCTGCTTGCGCTGGGCCGGACGCGCCGAAGCTATCGGCTGCAGGTAGCTTCGGCCGCCCGGTTCGGTGCGCGAGTGGCGAAACAACGGGATGACTGGACCCGGCGACGAGGTGCGGCCGGCTGGCTGGCTGGCGCGCGAACCGACGGCATTGCGCCGGTCAGTCCACTGTAAGCGCAGAAACACCCAGGCCAGGCCGAGCCCGAGCCCGATGCCCAACGCGATCAGCCGCGATGTGATCGACTTCACACCGGACCGCGCGCGCCCGGCGATCTCGAAGGCCTCGAAGTGCCCACGGATGCTGGCGACCAGCGCGTCGCATTCACGCTGGGCGACGCCCGGGACATCCGCGCGGCAGGTGAGCTGCAGCTTGCGATCTGCGAGCCGCAACACATCCGCACGCCGCTCGCTACCCGCGCAACCGACGCCCTGGGGTAGCCCCTTTCCGGACTCCGCGACCAGCTTCAGCGCGTACTCCTCGACCATCTCCAGGGGAGAGGGCGTACCTGCGTCAGGCGAAGCAACTTTGAGCTCCAGAATCGCGTGAGATTCGTAGACCGAACCGGTCGGTGGGAGCGCGATCAACACTGCGGCGACGAGTGCACCTTGATACGCGTACGGGAGTGCCCGGCGCAGGGGCCCATTAACCGAAGAGCTCATCGCCACTGTCCCCCGCCCTCGCGCGCATAGAACGGAAGGCTCGCGCCTCAGGGCGCGACCCTTCCGAGTGATTATCGGTCGCCGGCGCTGCGCGGCGGCTCCCGCATCTTGACTCGCCGCGCGCGACCGATCCAGCAGCCCCGACGAACCGCCTTGGACAATCAGGTTCGAATCGGCGCGCTACACGCTGCTGCCACGCCACAAACATCGAATTGTCAGCAGCAAGATCTTCAAGTCTACCCACAATGTCCAGTCGCGGATGTATGCCAGGTCATACTCGACGCGTCGGCGCATCTTTTCCAACGTGTCAGATTCCACGCGCCAGGCGTTCACCTGGGCCCAACCGGTCATGCCGGGCTTGACCCGATGGCGGAGCGAGTAGTCCGCGATCAACGTCGCGTACTGGTCGTTGTGGTCGGCGCCGTGCGGCCGCGGGCCCACGATCGACATGTCGCCCGCCAACACCTGAAATAATTGGGGCAGCTCCTCGAGCACGGTGCGCTTCAAGAACGCGCCGATCGGCGTGAGCTCCTGGCTGGTCTCCGGGTCGCCGCGTGTGGTGCGGAACTTGAGCACGTGCATGGACTCGCCGTGCAGCCCGGTGCGACGCTGGCGCAGCATCACCGGCCCGGGTGAGCTGCACCTGACCCAGAGCGCGAGCAGCGCCATCGGCAAGCCGAGCGTGAGCAGCAGGAACATCGCCAGCGCGAGATCGGAGGCGCGCTTGGTCAAGCCGTCGATGCCGTGGAAGGGAGTCTCCACCACGCTCATCGCCGGCACCGAGCCGATCTGGCTCCACTCCGCGCGCAGGATGTCCACACCGCCGAAGTCGCAGGCGAGATAGACGGAGGCCGTCGTGTCCTGCAGGCTGCGGATGATGGCGTTGATGCGCGGCTCCGCTCGCAGCGGCAAGGCGATGTAGACCAGGTCGACGGCGCCGCTGCGAGCTGCGACGCACAGCGAGTTGAGGTCGCCCTTGATCGCGCCGATCAACCCGGCAGCACTGGCGGTGCGCGGTGTGATGCGATCGTCGTAGAAGCCGACGAACCGCATGCCCATCCACGGCTCGCCCTGGATGTTGCGCGCCAGCTGCTGCCCGAGCTCGGAGGCGCCGGCGATGGCGACGGTGCGCGTGTTGTAACCGCTGGCGTGGACGCGGTTCATCAGCGCGCGCAGACCATTGCGCGAGAGCGCCATCGCGGTCGGCGCGAGCACGAACCAACTGGTCATGATCAGACGCGAGTAGTCATCGGTGGTCTTGGTCGCGAAGCCGAGCCCCAACAACACGGGCGCGACCATCGACCAACACAACCAAACGCGCTTGAACTCGCCACCCATACCGGGCTTGCCCAGTGGATGATGCAGACCTTGCGCGTGCCCGATCACGTAGAACAGAGCTACGGCGAGCGCTGCTGCAGTGCCTTCGCGGCTGCTCCACTGCTGCGGATACGCGGTGCACGCAACCCACAACGATGCGGTGATCCAGAACGCGTCCGTCGCGCGGATCGTGAACTCGAACAAGGTCTCGCTGGAATGCAGTGTGGCGTGACCGGCAACGTTGAGCCGTGCCCGAGTGCCTTCCATTGCCAACCCCCGAAAGCCCTTCGACCAAGCTGCTGCATCAGAAAAAGTTGCTCCGGCGGAAGCCAAGAAACTGATGCTTCTAAGGCGTGGACACTACCAGTCCACAAACCCTCGTACAACTGCTTTCACGTAAGCTGACGTAGGTGACAAATGCCAACTTCACTCGTATCGGTAGGCGCCAACTATTGGGCGTAACGCTCGAGTGACATGGCGATGGAAGGACGACCGCGCGTGACCAACCTGATCCTACACCAGTACGAATTGTCGCCATTCTCGGAGAAGGTGCGACGCATCTTGGCGTTCAAAGGATTGCCATGGTCAGCGGTGCGCGCGCCGGCAGTCATGCCGAAGCCCGACCTGCTCGCACTGACTGGCGGCTACCGCAAAATCCCGGTGCTGCAGGTCGCTAACCACGTCTACTGCGACTCGGCGCGGATTGCGGAGTATCTAGAAGATCTGCAACCCGAGCCCTCGCTCTACCCCTCCCCACTCGCGCCACTGCTCGCTGACTGGGCTGACAGCTTACTGTTCGAGTCCACCGTGCCGCTGGTCCTGCGCCCGACGCGCTTCGACGCCTTGCTGCGCTGGCTGACCCCGGATGAACAGCAGCGCATGCTCGACGATCGCAAGGCCATGCGCAAAGACGCGCTGCGCCTGGCGCCGTCGCCCAAGAGCACGCTGGCGTTCTTCGGCGTGCACGTCGCTCGACTCGAAGCCGCCCTGCGCGGGCGCGAGTACCTGGTAGCCGATCGGCCATGCATCGCTGACTTCTCGGTCTACCATTGCCTGTGGATCGTCGGGCAGGTCGCGCCTGAACGCCTGGCGCCCTTCGGAGCTCTGCGCGCCTGGATGGAGCGCATCGCGGCGTTGCCCGACCCGGCGATCACGGAACTCTCGAGCGAAGCGGCGCTCCGAGTCGCGCGCGACAGCGCTCCCGAATGGACTGCCGGCGTGCCCTTCGAGGACCCCATGGGCTTTGCGGCCGGGCAGACCGTCCAGGTGCGCGCCAGCGACTACGCCCGCGAGCCGGTGATCGGTGAGCTGGTGAGCTCCAACGCCCGCGAGCTCGTCCTGCGCCGCACCGACGAGCGCGCCGGCTGCGTGTATGTTCACTTTCCGCGGGTCGGCTACGAGGTCACTCCGCCGACCACGGCCTCGATCAGGTGATGCTGATCGGGAATCAGGGGCCAGTGAAAGTACGCGTAGCTCCGGCCGGGCGGGACCAGCTCGGCGGTCCCATGGTCGAGCAACTCCCCGACCCCGTGCGCGCCGTACCAGTGGAGCACCTTCGAATCGTCCAACCGCGCGCCCTGGCAATCTGCCGACACAATGTTGGGGGCAAGCGGGCCTGACAAACGATCGTGGAAGCTAGCCCAGGGCACACGTTCGAGACTCGGCCACACCCGTTCCTTAAAGGCCGCGCAAAACTCACCCCAGCGAGCATCGGGCACTAAAAACATCAGCTGCCCCATGAAGTTGCTGAACAGAATGGCCGTATCGCGCGCCAGGGACACAACTGGCGGGGCGCCACCGCGAAGCAGCGGTTGGATCCAGACATCGTCGGTCACCCAGGTCAGCGAAGGCGACCCTGGCAGGCCGCGCAGGCGACGGGACAGAACCATGCGTGCTATCGGATCCGGCTCGAAGAAGACGAGGCGTTCGAAGCGCGCCAGCAGACCCAGGGGCAGACAGTAACCGCCGCTCGGGCCGACGACCGCGAGACGGCGGGCGGGCGGTCGCCAGTCGGCGAACCAGGACTCGAGGTCGGAGCGAAATGCAGCCCAGAGCTGCGAGCGATGCCGGCGCGCGCGAAGGTGGTAGCGGAGACCGCCAGCGGGGTTCCAGACCGCCTGGAGCATGCCGAGGGGATAGCATGGGAGGGGTGGGAGGAGGAACTGCCGGGCGTCGGGCCGCGTCCCCTTCTCTCAACTTGTCTTGACAACTTGACCACTTTGGCGCACGTTGTCGGTATGCTCGACGCTGGCTCGCCGTTGCCGCTCTATCACCAGCTCGCCGAGCAGCTGTTCGCGGATATCCGCGCGGGTGTCTACGCGCCAGGCACGCGGATTCCGTCCGAGCATCAGCTGGCTGAAGCGTTCAAGCTCGGGCGGCCCACGGTGCGACAGGCAACTGATTCACTCATTCAGCGCGGCATCCTCATGCGCCGGCGTGGCAGCGGAACGTACGTGCGGAACGTGCCTGCTCAGGTCGACCTGTTTTCGCTGGCTGGCACCCTGGTGTCCTTCGAGGCTCAAGGGATCCAGTTGCAGAGTGACGTGGACCGGCCACGCCTGGAGTTGGTGAGCGAGGCCGAGCACCCGTTGAACGGCCGGCGCGCCGTGCGCGTGGTGCGACTCTCGCGCGTGGAGGAGCAGCCGGTGTTGTTGGAGGAGATCGACTTCGACGCCGAGCACTTCCCCGGGTTGGCGAAGCTGTCACTCAAGAATCAGTCGCTGTCCGAGATCGTCGAGCGCCGCTACCGCATGCGCGCGCAGAGCGCCGATCAAAGCTTTCGCGTCCAGCGCTTGAAGCGCGAGCAAGCGGCGCTGCTGGCGTTGACGCCGGGCAGCCCGATCCTGCTGGTGGAGCGCACGCTGAACTTCGCGCTCGCACCGCAGGCGGTGTTCGCGCGCATGTATTGCCGTACGGATCGCTTCGTGTTCTCTCAGCGCGTTGGAGCCCAACATCATGCATGAGCGCGGTTATTACGGTCGGTTCGGCGGGGCATACGTGCCCGAAATTCTGGTCGCCACCTTCGACGAGCTCGAGCGCGAGTTCAACGCGGCCAAGGCCGACCCCACCTTCTGGCGCTCGTACGAGACGCTGATGTCCAGCTACTCGTGTCGTCCGACACCGATCACCTACGCCGAGAACCTCACGAAGCACTTCGGCGGGGCGCGCATCTACATCAAGCGCGAGGATCTGAACCACACCGGCGCTCACAAGGCCAACAACGTGATGGGCCAAGGCCTGCTCGTGAAGCGCATGGGCAAGCGGCGTGTGATCGCCGAGACCGGAGCCGGCCAGCACGGCGTGGCCACCGCCACGATGGCGGCGAAGTTCGGGCTCGAGTGCACGATCTACATGGGCGAGGTGGACGTCGCCCGCCAGCGGCCGAACGTGTTCTGGATGGAGCGGCTCGGCGCGCGAGTGGTGCCCGTGACCGAAGGCAGCCGCACGCTGAAGGACGCGATCAACGAAGCCTTCCGCGACTGGGTGAGCGAGATGGACAACACGCACTACGTGCTCGGCACCGCGTGCGGACCGCATCCGTTCCCCGAGATGGTCAGCTACTTCCAGTCGATCGTCGGACGCGAGGCGCGCAAACAGATCGTCGAGATCACCGGCCAGCTGCCATCGCACGTGTACGCGTGCGTGGGCGGCGGCTCGAACGCGATGGGCATCTTCTCCGGCTTCTTCGATGCACCGGAGGTCGCGCTCATCGGCGTCGAGGCAGGTGGGCACGGCCTCGACAGCCACCAGCATGCGGCGCGCCTGTGCTCGAAGGACGCGAGCATCGGCGTGGCCCAGGGCTACAAGACCTACTTCCTGCAGAACGACGACGGCCAGATGAACGAAACCCACAGCGTCGCCGCGGGTCTCGACTACGTCGGCGTCTCGCCCATCCTCGCCCACCACCACGAAACCGGACGCGTGCGCTTCGAGGCCGCGACCGATCGCGAGGTGATCGACGCGCTGGCGCTGACCGTCCGCAAGGAGGGCATCATCCCCGCGCTCGAGTCCGCCCACGCCTTCGCCCAGGCGTTCAAGGAAGCGCCCAAGCTGCCAGCGGACGCCGTGATCCTGATCAACCAGTCCGGTCGCGGCGACAAAGACATCTTCACCATCGCCGACGCCTTCGAGGATCCCTCGTGGCGCGCATTCATCGCCAACAAGGCGGAGGCATACCGTGCTCGAAGCTGAGATCCGTCGCCGCCGTGAGCAGCGAGACATCCTGCTCATGACTCACATCGTGCTCGGCTACCCGAGCATGGACGAAAGCCGCCGTGTCGTCGAGCAGATGGTCGAAGCCGGCGTGGACCTGATGGAGCTGCAGATCCCGTTCTCCGAGCCGATCGCGGACGGCCCGGTGATCCTGCACGCGAACCAGAAGGCGCTCACTGCCGGCTCCACGGTCGATCAATGCCTCGAGCTCGCCAGCAAGCTGAGCCGCGAGTTCCCGATCCCGTTCCTCTTCATGAGCTACTACAACGTCGCCTTCGTGCGTGGACCGGAGCGCTTCGCGCGCGAGATGCGCGAAGCAGGCGTGCGCGGCGCGATCATCCCCGATCTACCCTACGAGGAAGGCGCGACCCTGCTCGACGCAATGGGGCGCGAGAAGCTCGACCCCGTCTTCATCTACGCGCCCAACACCACCGACGCACGCATGGCCGAGATCGCCCAGCGCGCGCGCGGCTTCATCTACTGCGTGGCGCGCAAAGGCGTCACCGGCGCCGCGACCAACTTCCAGACCCTCGGCGACTACCTGCAACGCTGTCGCCGCCACACGAAGCTCCCGCTCGCGCTCGGCTTCGGCGTGAAGGACCGAAAGGACGTCGACGCGCTGCGCGGCCTCGCCGACATCGCGGTGGTCGGTTCGGAGACCATCCGCATCATCGACCAGCAAGGCAGCGCAGCCGTCCGTCCATTCATTGCGTCGCTGCGCTAAGAAGATTCATCGGTAGTCGCACACACCCTCGATGTAGTCCGGCGCGCTCTGCACCGGGGGCGTCGAGTCGTAGGAGACGTAGTGGAGGAACGTGGCTCCGCGCTCGTCGTCGACCGGCGTGTGGTAGCCGGGCAGCAACACGAAGGCACCCGTATGCCCGTTGGCGAGGTTCCCCTGCATCGGGAGATCGCGCGGCATTTGATGCAGCACCGTTTGGATGCCTTCCAGCGGTGCCGCTGCTGCCGGCAGGAGCGGAAAGGTGTTTGCGAGCTCGAGTTTTCCATAACGAGCCAGCGCGGTCGCTAGACCCACCGACGTTTCTCGCGTGGCGCAGCCATCGTCGTAGCCGGCCACGATCAGGAGATTGTCCGCCGCGAGTGCGCGCGCGTAGTTGATCGGCGAACCGCCTTCGATCGCCGTCTGCAACAACTGCACGACGGGATTGAAGCGATCGAAGCCCGCCAGCGAGCCGTAGACGAACTCGAGAGCTCCGCGACCATCGCGGCGAATGACGTCCTCGTTGTAGACCAGGCCGCCTCCTCCAGGAGCAGTCAGGTACGCGTTGCGGAATCCCCCCGCTGCCGGTGAGAGGGTGAGCGCGAGCGGCGCGATACCGGCACCCTGACTGTGGCCAAACAGCGTGGCGCGGCCGCCATCGATCTTGAACGCGTTCGCTGGCAAGTTCGCAGCGGCTGGAGCAACCGACTTGCGTGCAGCCACCGTGGGAAGAAGACCCATGAGCCGCTTGACGTAGAGCGCGTCCGCCGCACTCTGGACCTGATTGTTGCGAGCCGCGAGCGGGTTGTACGGCGCGTAATGCATGACGCCGGCGACCTGAATCGCCAGTTCTTCTGGTGGGGGTTGCACCCCTCCGATCGCTACCACGAGGTCGGTGACAGCCTTCTTGAGCGCGGCGTCCTGGCGTGGAGCAGCCAGGTACGGCGTGATCGCGACCACGACCTGATCGAGCGAAAGACCCCAACTCTCGTACGTCTGCTCGACGAACAGAGCTGCGCCGGCGGCATCTCCGCCCGTACCTTCGGCTCGAAACACGAACGGCCAGCCGCCTTCCGGCACGGTTCGCTGGCACGGGATCCTGATCTGCAGCGGCACCGTGCCCGTGCGGTCACCGGCGGACGGCCACTTCGGCGTGGCGCTGCCCGTGGACGGATTCACCACGATGTTGCCGCCCGTGCTCGCGAACGGAACCACCGTCAGCGTGGTCCGCTCCTGGAACAGCGGCATTCGAAGCGTGCCGTCGAGGATCGCCGACGGGCAGGCACCGCTGCCGCTGCAGCTCCCGCAGGCCCGGGTCACGGAGAGCGTATCGATGCGAGACAGCATGTCCTCGTCGGACAGGTTGGCGATCGCGCGAGTCACGCCCGTCAGCTCGGTTCCGATGGTCTGGGTCGTGTAGACCGTGAAGGCGACGACGTCGCTCGGCTGCCGACTGGTGTGGGCGCTCACGTAGGCATCCACGGCGCTCTTGTGCGCGCGCAGCAACGCGAACTTCTCGGGCGGGAACTGAAGTCCGCTCGGGTCGTTGCGCGCGAGCTTGTCGAGCAGCGGTGCAGCTGCCAGGGGCTGGCCCGAACCGGAGAGGTTCTTGAACAGAATCACCGCGTACCGGGTGCCCGGCTCGAGCGAAAACCCCGGGACCGGCAACACCGTCAATAGATTGGGAGAACGAGTCGAGATGCGCGTCGCCTTGAAGTCGAGGAGCACCGGGACGCGTTCGGGGTTTGCTGCGTCGAGGTTGACCAGCATCACCGGCGAGTCCGCGGCCAGCGTCGCTTCCGCGCCGGGGAATCGGCTCGGGTCCAGGGCGCCCGTGAACGTGAAGAACGCGCCGCTGTTGGTACCGAACCCTCGCAGCGTCGGTTGAAACGTGCGCAGGATGGCCTGGCCCATCCCGTAGCGGGCGGCCTGCACCGCCGGATGAAAGTCGAGGTCGAGCGTGCCGTCCGACTTGCGGCGTTGATCGCCGGGCCAGGGCATTCCGAAGTAGTCGCTCGTGTCGAAGACCATGCGCGGCGTGATCGGCGCCTGGGCGTGCACGGACGTCGAGATCGCAAAGCAGGCCACGGCGCATGCCATGGCCATGGTTGTAGTCGACATGTATCCCTCCGCGTGTGTCGTGAGTGACCAGCTCCCAGGTAGAGTCCGGCCCAAAGCTCGCGTTGCAGGAAAGCGACACACACGCGGTCGAGGAAGGGCGCTACGGCTTTCGATGCTCCATGGTCAACACCCCGCCGGAGTCCGCGGCGATCTCCGGCAGCGTCGACTCGCTCGCGCCGTTCAGCTGCTGCTCCATGAAGGTCGTGACCATTGCAGCCGTGAGCGACGTCGCGATATCGATGTCCAGGTACTCGAACGGCACCAGGAACTGGGTCGCACGGATGCCGCGGCCGCAGCCGTTCGCGACGTAGGAGTCGATCCCGCAGATGTCCATGACGGAGTAGTGGCCCGCGTCCTTGAGCGTCGCGAGCCAAGTCTCGTTCGGGTAGTCGAGGTAGTTCTGGCGAATGAGCTCGTTCATGCCGAAGACCTCGATCAGGTCCTCGCTGGCCGTGATGAACAGTGACGGCTTCGAGAGCTTGACGGGTTCGACGCGCTTCGCGAGCTCTTCGCCGAGCACGGGGAGGTTTCCACCCTGCGACGCGATCATCGCCAGGAACACGACGGCTCGCAGGCGCGCGTCCTGCGTGGACGCATACGAGGCCGTGAGGGCACCGTAGCTGTGCCCGATCAGGCCGATGCGATCCGGATCGATCCTACCGCGTAGATCTTGCGGCACGACCGCCGCGTTGGCGTCGAGCATGATGTCCGTGATTCGCTGGAGGTCTTTGCGGCGCACGTCGAGAAACCCGTCGAGATCCACCCCGACCGAGTTGCCGTTCCAGTAGTTGTAGAGCGTGTTGTCGACGTGATCCGGCGCCGCGACGACGAAGCCGTGCGCTGCGAGCTCCTCGGCGATCGAGAAGTAGCCGAAGCGGAGGCAGTCGGTGCAGTGCGAGATGAGGACCAGGGGGAAACGACCGGTTTGTTCGTGGGCGGCAGGTGCGTCCGCCGCGTGCATCGTGCGCCGCGAGTAGGCGTCCCCCGCGCTGCGGGTCGCCCGAATCAACGCATCGCGTTGAGGTCCCGGCGGCTCGAAGTCGATCACCGGGCGCCCGGCTTCTGCTGCGCCACGCGCCGCATCCACGGCCGGATACCAGAGCTGCACGGGAATGCGCCGGTCATCGGCGACGTCCATCTCCACGCGCCGCGTACCGACAGCCCGCTCCTCCACCGGTGCGTACGCGTAGAAGCGCGACTCCACGGGCGGCTCCGCCTGCGCTGCGGGCTCACCGGCCGGAGCCGCGGCTCGATCCAGCACGGCTCGCGCGACCTCGGCGGCGCCGCCCGCGGGCTCGCCCAGCGCCGGAGCCGGTGGCGCTGCATTACACGCGAGCGCGTGCGCCACGACGCAGTAGAGGTATCCCGAAAGCTGATTTGGTCGTCGGATCTGCATCGAACCCTTGCCCTCAGATGACTGAGTGCTCGGGTCCCGCGCGATCCATGCGACATAAGTTGATATCCTGTCTCGGCTGCTCTCAGGGAGAACGATGCGACACACCCTCTGTCTACTGGCACTGGTCGCGGCCGCGCTCGGTGCGGCTCGGTCTGCGCGCGCGCAAGAGGAGCCGGTCCCAGCTGAACCCGTGCTTGCGCCACCGACCGCGGAATGCTTTCCGAAGTGTCGCAGCGGCTTTCTTTGCCAGAAGGGCGCCTGCATCTCCGAGTGCAACCCGCCGTGCTCACCCGGGGATCAGTGCCGTGGCGGCGAGTGCTACCCACCAGCGCCGCCGCCAGCCGCCCCACCCTCCAGCTGGTCGGATCAACGACCTCCCTCGATCGATCCCGGCAGAGAGCGCCACGACGGCTTCATGCTGCGGCTCGCGCTCGGCTTCGGTTACGCCAGCACACTCGCCGACGCCACGGGCGACGAGGGCGATGTCACCATCAGCGGTGCCGCCGGCAGCTTCTCGTTCGATATCGGCGGCACGATCGCAGAGAACCTCGTGCTGCATTTCCGCTTCGCGGACCTCGTGCAGCTCGATCCGAAGGTTTCAGTCGAGGGCGACGATCGCGAGTTCGAGTGGTCGTTCGGTGGATTCATGCTCGGCCCGGCGCTGAGCTACTACATCATGCCGGCAAACGTGTACCTGACACTCGCGCTCGGTCTCTCGTGGCTGAGCGCCAACCGCGATCGGTCGAACCCGGATCTCAACAACTCCGATACCGGATTCGCCACGAACCTGGACATCGGCAAGGAGTGGTGGGTTTCAGACAACTGGGGGCTCGGGTTGTCGGCTCGCTTCTGGTGGACCCACGCCACGGACGACGCGGCCACCTTCGACATGACGTACAACATGCTCGGCGCCACCGTGCAGTTCAGCGCGACCTACCACTGACTATAGGAGCGTCGGCGTCTGCCAGTCGATCGACTTCGTGAAGTCCAGCTCGAAGTTGCCCTCTTGCGGCTGAATTGCGATCGCGGTGTTCGCGCTCTGGCCCTTGAGGAACTTGTCGACGAAGGCCTTGGCGGTCGCGACCTGGCTCGCCGGGGCACTGCAGTGCTGGTGGTTACTCGTGAAGTCGAAGCCGATGCGGTCAGCCACGCCCAACGCCTTCCAGACCTCCTTGGCGGCGTTGATCGACTTCCAGCCGGATTCGTCACCCAACCACTCGTAGTCCTGGTTGCCCATGGCCACGATGGCGCGCGGCGCGATCATGGCGATGAGCTCGTGGTGATCGTGCGGCAAGCTGTAGGGGTCCGCCTGCTTCATGCTCGACAGAAACCAGGCGTAGTTCGTGTTGTCGATCTTCTCGATGTTGGTGCCCGTGCGCGAGGTGAAGTCCTGCGAGGTTCGCCAGGAGTTGATGCCGCCACCACCCGACTCTTGCGCGATGGTGAGGGCGATGCGTTCGTCGAAGGCGCCGGCGAAGAGGGCCATCTTGCCGGCGTACGAGCAGCCGTGAACCGCGATCTTGCTCGGATCGATCTGGAGCTCGCCCTTCACCTGGATCAGCCCGTCGATGAGACGACTGATCCCCCAGGACCAGGCCGCGTAGTTGGAGACCTTGTTCCACAGGTCGGGGTAGAGCTTGTAGAACGGATCGGACTGCGAGCGCGAGCTGTCGTTGCCGTACTTCACCACCTGATCGTGCATGAACGGCACCTGCACGCAGCCGGTCACCAGGCTCGACTTCGTATTCATGCCGATGGCGACGCAGTCGCTGCCCGACGCCGCGGTGACCGTGGAGCTCAGCATGATCGAGCCCGCGCTGGTCGTCACCTTCACGTTCAGCTTGCCGCCGGAGACGCTGGCTTCGACCATCGGCTTCTCGGGCTTGGGGCCGATCTCGTATTTCTCGATGTCCTGCTTGATCTCGTTGCGGCGGCACCTCCAGCCAGTCTTGCTGGTGATGCGGACGCCGTCGTGCATGGCAAACGGGTCGGGGAGCTTGGCGTTCTTCTTCAGCGCGCCCGCGCTCGAGCCGCAGTCGGCGCCCGTATTCTCGACGAAGCTGCCGCCGTCAGCGGCAGGCGCACCC
>DATEOF010000446.1:0-92212 GCA_035274465.1 Polyangiales bacterium | reverse complement strand
AAGGGCGGTCTCAGCGGCCACAAGAAGGGCTCCGATGCCCACAAGGCCGCGGTCGTCGGTGACACGGTCGGCGACCCGTTCAAAGACACCTCGGGTCCCGGCGTCTCGATCCTCATCAAGGTGATGGCGGTCGTGTCGCTGCTGATAGCGCCTCTGATCACCTGAGCTGCGACCGCTCGGGGTACACTCTCGCCAAGTCACCCCGAGGGCTCTTGGCGACACCTGGCTGGATTGTACCCGAGCCGCTGCCGCTCAGGTGATCAGCGGCGCAATCAGCAGGGACACGACCGCCATCACCTTGATCAGGATCGAGACACCGGGTCCCGAAGTGTCTTTGAACGGGTCGCCGACCGTGTCACCGACCACCGCGGCCTTGTGGGCATCCGAGCCCTTCTTGTGGCCGGTCAGGCCGCCCTTCTCGATGAACTTCTTGGCGTTGTCCCAGGAGCCACCGGCGTTTGCCATCAGCAGCGAGAGCGTGGCGCCGACGGTCAGAGCACCGGCGAGCGCACCTGCGAGCACCTTGGCGCCGAGCAGGAAGCCGATCAGGACCGGCGCGATGATGGCGATCGAGCCCGGAGCCAGCATCTCGCGGATCGCGGCGGTGGTGGCCAGGTCGACGATGCGTGCCGGCTGCGGCTCGGCGCCTTCCTTGCCCTCGAGCAGACCCGGGATTTCGCGGAACTGGCGACGGATCTCTTCGACGATCGCGCCTGCAGCGCGACCGACCGCGGTCATCGTGGTGGCGCCGACCAGACACGGCAGGATGGCGCCGAACAACAGGCCCATCAGCACGTCGGAGTCGACCAGGTTGAGCTCGAGCTTCGGCAGTCCCCGGGCCAGGCGACTGGCGTTCACTTCCATGTTGAAGGCCGCGAACAACGCGACCACCGTGAGCACGGCGGAACCGATGGCGAAGCCCTTGCCGACCGCCGCCGTGGTGTTGCCCACCGCGTCCAGCTCGTCGGTGATCTTGCGGACCTCGGGGCCGAGGCCGCTCATCTCGGAGATGCCACCGCCGTTGTCCGCGATCGGGCCGTAGGCGTCGACCGTCATCACGATGGCGGTCGCGGCGAGCATGCCGACGGCGGCCAACGCGATGCCGTAGAGGCCCAGCTGTTGATTGCTGATCCAACCGACGATGCACAGCGTGAGCAGCGGGATGGCGCAGCTCTCGAGACCCACCGCGAGGCCGCGGATCACGTTCGTACCCGGACCGGTCAGCGACGACTGGGCGATCTTGTGGATCGGGCCCATCGACGTGTAGTAGTCGGTGACGAGGCCGACCACGGCGCCGCCGAGCGCTCCCGCGCCGAGCGTGATCAGCGCGGCGGGCGCGATGCCGAAGTTGGGCAGGATGAAGGCCGCGACACCGATCGCGAGGAACGGCGGCACGATCAGCGCCATGCGCAGCACGCGCGCCGGAGGCAGGTTCGAGAGCGTGCGCGTGATGAAGATGCCCACGATCGAGACCGCGAGGCCGAGCGTGGCGAGCAGGATCGGCAAGCCCACGGCGACCGCACGCAGCGCAGCTTCACCGTCGATGCTCGGAGCCAGCGGCTTCAACTCGTCGATCGGCATGGTCAAGCCGAGGGCCATGGCCGCGACGATCGCCGCCACGTAGCTCTCGTAGATGTCCGCGCCCATACCGGCGATGTCGCCGACGTTGTCGCCGACGTTGTCCGCGATCACGCCCGGGTTGCGCGGATCGTCTTCCGGGATGTTGGCTTCGACCTTGCCAACGATGTCCGCGCCGACGTCTGCGGCCTTGGTGTAGATGCCGCCGCCGATGCGCGCGAACAACGCGATCGAGCTGGCACCCACCGCGAACGCGTGGATCACCGTGCTCAGCGTGTGACCCTCGGCGAACTGAAACAGCTGATGCACGACGCCCAGGCCGATCAAGCCGAGCCCGGCCACGCACAACCCCATCACCGCCCCACCGTCGAGCGCCATCACCAGCGCCGCCGACATGCCCTTGCTGCGTGCGGCCTCGGTGGTCCTCACGTTTCCGAACGTGGCCGCCTTCATGCCGAAGAAGCCCGCGAGCAGGGACAGGAACGCGCCCGAGATGAACGCCAGCGCGGCGTGCAACCCGAGACCCTGGGACTGGAAGCCGAAGAACAGCGCCAGCGAGACGACAGCCGCGTACACGGCGAGCACCTTGTACTCGCGCACCAAGAACGCCATCGCGCCTTCGCGGATGTAGCGTGCGATGCGCGCCATCGCGGCGTTGCCTTCGGGAGCAGCTTTGACTCGAAAGTAAAAACCTGCAGCGATGACAAGGGCAACGGCGCCAGTTGCGATGGCGTAGAGTGGAAGCCGTTCCACGCGGGAAACTCCTCGTTTGAAGCTGGACTGAGGCCGGAAATCGGCTCGCGTACATCCCTCAAATCAGCGCCGGGGTCAAGGAGTTGGCGAGATTTCGCGGGATCGATTGCGCACCGTCAACACTGCGAGCGCGGGCTCGATCGCGCGACTCCAGGCATGTCGTTCGGCGATCGCGCGCGCTGCGGCCGCGGCCCGTGTGCGCCATGCGACATCGTCGCGCACACGCTCGAGCGCGACGGCCAGGGCCGCCGGGCGTTCGGCGATCACGCGCAAACCCGCGGATTCATCGTCCGGCAAGACATCGCCGATGCCGCCGACAGCCGAGCCCACGATCGGCAGACCGTGCGCCATGGCCTCGAGCATGGCCACCGGCACACCCTCGCTGCGACCACTCGGGAGTACCCGCGATGGGACCACCAAGGCGTCGGCCGCCGTGAGCAGCAGTGCCTTGTCGCGCCCGGAGACTTCGCCGAAAAAGCGTGCATCCACGCCAAGCTCGCGCGCCAGCGAGGTCAGCCGCGCGCGCTCCGGCCCCTCGCCGGCGATCAGCAGGCTGATACCGCGGCCCGCGCTGGCTCGCAGCAACACATCGATACCTTTGATCGGCACCAGGCGGCCGAGCGCGAGCACGCTGCAGCCGGACAGGCCCAGGGTTTGCCGCGCATGGCTGCGTGGAGTCAGTGTGCGATCGGGGAGCTCGATACCCATGGGCGCTGCCCAGGAACGTGCCTCGGCCCGCTCGCGCAGCGCCGGATCCAGCAACTCGAGGAATGCGTCGCGGTGGCCGCGTGTCACGAACCAGAGGCCGCTCGCAGCGCGCGCGATACGTCGCGCCAGCCGACCACGCCCCGGCAAGCGAAGGAGCGCGTGGACATCCGCCGAGTGCAGGACCGCGAGGTGCGGGCGATGCTCGCGCAGCTCGCCGGCGATCAGGCCGCAGGGCAGGGCCCAGTGGCTGACCATCGCGTCCCAGGACCGTCGCCGCGCGCGGGTTTGTGCGGCCAGCGCCAGGGTGAAGGGCACCGGACCCAGCCAGGCTCGCGGATCGCGCCCGAGGTTCTCGGGAGCTCCTGCAGCATAGAAGGTGCGTTGCAACGAACGCGGCCACAGGTAGCGCACGTGAGTCACACGCAGCCCAGGCTCGCTCACTGGCGCGATACGTTCCCGTGGCTCGGGTGTCAGCACGTCCAGCGCGCAGCCGTGACCTGTGAGCGCCCGCGTGAAGCCGAGGACGAACTGACCCGCGCTATCGCTCGCATGTCGCGGGAAGCTGGTCGTCAGCAGCCCGACCCTCACGGTTCGCCGGGTGGCAGACGCGGCTGGAAGCCCAGCAGCCCGTCCGACACGCGCACCGCGGCGAGCATCCGCCGCAGCGCCACGCTCAGCAGGACGAACGGGATCACCAGCAGCGCGTGCCGCCAGCCGATGCCGCTCTCCTCGTCGGCGTAGACCGGTCGCACGACGATGTCGCGTACGCGCGCACCTGTTTGTGAGAGCAGTCCCAGGAGGTGATTGGGATAGCCGTAGCCGCGCCAGAGCTTGCTCCAGGGCAGGCGCTCCGCTGCGCGCCGGTGAAGCGCCGTGTAGCCGCACTGCGAGTCGCGGATCGACAGCCCCGTAGCCACACGCGTGCCGAGCGAGAGTACGTGGTTGCCGAGCAACCGCGCGAGCGGCATGCGCCGGAAGACTTCGGGGTGCGAGAGCCGATCGCCCTTGGCGTAGTCCGCGGCCCCCTCGACCAGCGGCGCCAGCAAGCGCTCCAGATCGTCCGGGTGCATTTGGCCGTCACCGGCCATCACGGCCACGATGTCCGCACCCTGCTGGAAGGCGTGGGTATAGCCCGTGGACAGTGCCTGACCGACGCCGCGGTTGGCTGCATGGCGCAGCAGCGTGATGCGCGGATCGCCGCCCCTGTGCACCTCGCCGGCCGTGTCGTCACGGCTGCCGTCGTCGACCACCACGATGCTGTCGACGAAGCTCGGGATGCCGCGCAGGGTGCCGGCGATGTGCTTCGCCTCGTTGTACGCGGGCACGACCACCGCGATTGTAACGTCTCGCCACATGCGCGCGCGTTCTACTCTACGGTGACGGTCTTCGCGAGGTTGCGAGGCTGATCGACGTCGGTGCCCTTGAGATCGGCCACGTAGTACGCGAACAGCTGCAGCGGGATCACGGTCAGGAACGGCAAGAACTCGCTCTCGCCCGGGGGGATCTCGATCACTTCGTCGGAGAGGCCATGCACGTCTTCGTCGCCCTCGGTGGCGACCGCGATGATCCTGCCGCCGCGGGCCTTGGCCTCTTGCAGGTTGCTGATGCTCTTGTCGCGGTGTTCGTCGCGCGGCACCAGGACGACCACGGGTACCTCCGGGTCGATCAACGCGATCGGCCCGTGTTTCATTTCGCCGGCCGCGTAGCCTTCGGCGTGCACGTAGGAGATCTCTTTGAGCTTGAGCGCGCCCTCGAGCGCGATCGGGAAGCTGGTGCCGCGGCCGAGGAACAGCACGTCGCGTGCATTGAGGTAGCGCCGGGCCAGGTTCAGCACCAGCTGGCGGGTGTTCGCGACCACGTCGCGCATCAGGTGCGGCAGCCGGGCCATGCCCTCGACCAGGCTCGCGGCCTCGGCCGGTGACAAGGCACCGCGGCGCTTGCCCAGGTACACCGAGAGCATGAGCAGCGCGGCCAGCTGTGCGGTGAAACACTTGGTCGAGGCCACGCCGATCTCGGGCCCGGCGCGCGTGTAGAGCTCTGCGTCGGCCGCGCGCGCGATCGCGCTGCCCATCACGTTCACTATCGCCATCAGCTTCGCGCCGCGCTCCTTGGCGATCTTCGCCGCCATCAACGTGTCGAGCGTCTCGCCCGACTGGCTGATCGCCACCACCAGGTCGCCGGGCCCGATCACCGCCTCGCGGTTGCGGAACTCGCTGGCCAGCTCGACGATCGTGGGCAGCTTGGCGATGCTCTCGAGGTAGTAGCGGCCGACCATCGCGGCGTGATGGCTGGTGCCACAAGCCAGCAGATACACGCGCTGGACCTTGGCCGCGATCTCGGGCGAAAGGCCGATCTCCTCGGCCACGATGTCGCCCAGCTCGCGATCGAGCCGCCCGCGCACCGTGTCTTCGATCGCGCGCGGCTGCTCGAAGATCTCCTTGAGCATGAAGTGCTTGTAGCCGGACTTCTCGGCCATCGCGGGCGACCAGTCGATGTTCTTGATCGGCGCGTCGACCGGCTCGCCAGCGGTAGTGGTGACCTTGACGCTGTCGGCGGCGAGCACGGCCATCTGACCGTCCTCGAGGATGATCACGCGCCGCGTGTAGGGCAGCACGGCCGGGATGTCACTGCCGCACAGGTTCTCGCCCTCGCCGATGCCGAGCACCAGTGGCGAGGCGTTCTTGGCCACGATCAGCTTGCCCGGCTCGCTCTTGCGGATCACCGCGATCGCGTAGGCGCCCTCGACCTCGAGCAACGCGGCGCGCACCGCTTGCTCGAAGCTGAGGCCCTTCTTGCACTGACCGTCGATCAGGTGCGCGATGATCTCCGTGTCGGTGTCGCTGACGATCTTCGAGCCCTCCTTGACCAGGCGCGCGCGCAGGGCCAGGTGGTTTTCGATGATGCCGTTGTGGATGACCGCGACATCGCCCGCGACGTGCGGGTGCGCGTTGGTCTCGGACACGCGGCCGTGCGTGGCCCAGCGCGTGTGTCCGATACCGGTCGTACCCGTCAGCGGCGAGCTGCCGAGCGCCTCTTCCAGGTTGCGGAGCTTGCCGACCGCGCGGACCACTTGAATGCGCTGGCCATCGTGGACCGCGAGTCCGGCCGAGTCATAGCCTCGGTACTCCAGACGTCGCAGTCCGTCGATCAGGATTGGGGCGCTGTTCTTGTGGCCTACGTAGCCAACGATTCCGCACACTGGAGGGCTCCTTTTGTTGTCGGCTCAGGGCTTGGGGCCGGCCGCGGGCGGTGCCGGCATCGGCTTCGCAGCTGGTAGCTGCGGAGGTGGCGACGCCGGGGTCGCCGGAACCACTGGGTTCGCCGGCGTCGGGAGAGCACCAGATTGCGGCGCGGGCGTGGGCGAAGCAACAGGCGCCGAAGTCGCAGCCGGGGCCACCGGTGGTTTCTGCGCCTTCACCTCGTCCACGACCACTTTGCCTTCGGTGTCGAGCACCTTCACCGGGCCGTACGAGTCCAACGCCGGCTTCACCGCCGCAGCCTTGCCGACCACGACGATCAGCGCCTTCTGCGGCTGGATGTACTTCTTGGCCACGGCCAGCGCTTGCTCCGCGGTCACCGCCTGGATCTCGGCGCGGAAGCCGTCCCAGTAGTTGTCGGGGAAGCCGTAGGTCCGCAGCTCGGCAACGAGCGCGGCGATCTCGCCCGGCGTCTCGATGTGCAACGGAAACGAATCGATCAGCAGGCGTTTGGCGTCGGCCAGCTCGGCGGCCGGCACGAGCTCGCTGCTGATGCGCTCGAGGTGATGCACGAAGGCCTTCATCGCTTGCGCGGTGACCTCGTTGCGCACGGCGGCGAAGGCTCGGAACGGCACCGGCACCAGGCCCTCGTCCACGTCGCTGTAGGCGCCGTAGGTCAGGCTCTGCTTCTCGCGCAGATCCATGAACATGCGCGAGGCAGCCGAGCCGCCCAGCACCTGGTTCGCAACCAGCAGCGGCACGTAGTCCGGATCGCGGCGAGCCAGCGCCAGGTTGCCCATGTAGATCACCGACTGCACCGACTCCGGACGATCCACCAGCACCACCTCGCGCGCGGTGCGCGTCGGCGGCTGCGGATACTCGAGCCCCGGCACGGGCCGCGGCGTCCAGGCCTTGAACGCCTTGTCGGCTTGCGCCTGCACGTTCTCGGCCGTCACTTCGCCGGCTACGACCAGGAATGCGTTGGTCGAGGTGAAGTACTTCTGGTGCCACTTCGCCAGGTCCGTGCGCTTGATCTTGGCGATCACGTCCTTGGTCGTGTCGATGTGCGAGTACGGGTGCTGGCCGTAGAGCGCCTTCCAGAACTCGCGCCGCGCCAGGAAGTTCGGGCTCTGGCTGGAGAGCGAGAGCCGATCGAGCTCGCGCTTCTTGAGCTTCTTCAGCTCGGCGTCGTTGAACGCGGGCTGCGTCGCGAGCTCGGCCACCAGGGCGAGCGCGTCGGGTAGCTGGTCGGACAACGCCTGGATGCTGATCGAGACCTGCTCCTCGTCGTTGTTGACGTTCAGGCGCGCGCCCAGGAAGTCCACCGTCTCGGCGATCTTGGCGCTGGTCTTCTTGAGCGTGCCTTCCTTGAGCATCTGCGCCACGAACTGGGCAGTGCCGGGCAGGTCCGCGGGATCAGCCGCGCTGCCGGTGCGGATCACCAGCTTCACTTGCACCACAGGCACGCCGCGCAGCGGCACGGTGTTGATCTCGAGGCCGGAGGAGGTGTTGGCGCGCGCGATCGGCGGGAAGTGGATGTCGCGCGCCGCGCCGCTGGGCGGCGGCGATTGCTTGCCGGGCGGAGCCGGCGCGGGCTGGATCTCGCTTGCAGCTGGTGGCGGCGGAGGCGCGGCGTTGGCCGGTTGGGCCGCCGGCGGCAGGCTGCTACCGCCGCCGCAAGCTGCCAGCAAGAACCCGCAGCTGATGGCTGCGAGGCTGTAGGAAACCGAACGAGTCATCGGCTGAGCTCCTCTGCGAACTTGGGTTTGGCTTTGGCTGCACCGTGTGCGGGCGCGCCTGCGGGGGTGGCCGCGGCCTTGGCGGGCAAGACGTCGAGCACGGTGCGGTTGGTCGGCGCGAAGTACTGGCCGGCCACGCGCTTCACGTCGTCGGCGGTGACCGCGGTGTAGCGCGCGAGCTCGGTCATCAGCAGCTTGGCGTCGCCGTGGAAGGTCTCGAACTCGGCCAGGCGCGAGGCGCGCGACAGGTTGCTCTCCAGGCCGAACACGAACTCGGAACGCATGCGGTTCTTCGCCTTGTCGAGCTCGCGTGGGGTGATGCCCTTGGTCGCGACGCTCTTGAGCTCGTCCAGGATCAACTTGCGCGCGGCCTCCGGTTCCTTGCCCTCGGCGCAGATCGCCCAGAACGAGAACAGGTCCGGCCCGCGGCGCCCGTCGGTGCTGACCTGGATCTCCTGCAGGATCTCCTTCTCCTTCACCAGCTTCTGGTAGAGGCGCGAGCTCTCGCCGTCGCCCAGCACCGCGGACAACATCTCGAGCGGGTAGTGATCCGGCTCGCGATCTTTCGGGATGTGGAACGAGATGTGGAAGGCGGGCAGCTCGGCGAGCGGGTCGACCATGCTCTCGCGGCGCTCGGTGGTTTGCGGCGCGGGATCGGGCACGTTGAACGGCTTGGGCGTGCCGGGTTTGATCTCGCCGAAGTACTGCTGCACCAGCCGCATCGCCGCTTCCGGCTCGAAGTCACCCGCGATGCTGACCACCGCGTTGTTCGGCACGTAATACGTGTTGAAGAACTCCTGCACGGCGGCCAGTGGCGCGTTGCGCAGGTCCTGCATGTCGCCGATCGTCGAGTGCGCGTACGGGAAGTAATCGCCGAAGGCCAGCTCGTTGATCCGCAGCATCGACGCCATGTACGGGCGGTTGTCGTAGCTCTGGCGGCGCTCCTCCATCACGGTCTGGCGCTGGTTCTCGAAGTTGTCCTGCGTGATCGCCAGCGAGCGCATGCGATCGGCCTCGAGCCACAGGCCCAGCGCGAGCTCGTGGCTGGGCAAGGTCTCGAAGTAATTGGTGCGATCGTCGCTGGTGGTGCCGTTGACCGAGCCGCCGCGATTCATGATCAGCTGGAAGTGCTCGCCCTTGCCCACGTTCTGCGAGCCCTGAAACATCATGTGCTCGAACAGGTGGGCAAAGCCGGAGCGGCCGCGCTCTTCGTTGCGCGAACCGACGTCGTAATAGACCGCGATGGCCACGGTCGGCACGGTTCGGTCCGGGTTGAGCACCACGCGCAGGCCGTTCGGTAGCTTGTTCTGGATCACCGTGAGGGCGACCTGGGCCTCCGGCTTGGCCGGGGTGGTCGCAGCCGCCGGGGTGGCGGGTTTCGCGGTCGCGGCCGCGGGGGTGGCGGGTTTCGCGGTGACTGGGGTAGAGGCGGGGGCGACAGCCACCGGGGGAGGGGCTGCCGGGGCGGCGGCGGGCGGGATGGCTGCTTGGCCAGGCGCGGCGCCGCCGCTCTGCGCCGAGATCGCGCTGGTCCCAGCCAGCAGCGCGACCGCAGAGACGACCAGATAAGTTTTCGACATGGATTCCTCGCTTCGCGGGGGGCCAAGCCTAGAACACGGAGGCGCGATTTTCGAGGAAAGCCGAAGGAATGCTTGACGATGGCGATAACTGTACATACGCTCAGTCCACCCATGAGCGCCGCCATCCTAGCTATCGGTACAGAGCTGACCCGGGGTGAGCTGGTCAACGGCAACGCACGTTGGCTGGGCGAGCGACTCACTGAATTGGGCTTCACGGTCGCCGAGCACGTGACCGTACCAGATGACGCCGAGCGCATCCGCGGGACCCTCCTACGCCTTGGCCAAGGCTCGAAGGTGATCGTCTGCACGGGGGGATTGGGCCCTACCTCGGACGACCTGACGAGTCAGGCCGTAGCGGATGCGCTCGGCGTAACGCTGGTGCGCGACGCCGCGTCGCTGGCGAAGATCGAGGCGCTGTACCGCTCGCGCAACCGCGTCATGCCCGCGATGAACGCCAAGCAGGCGGACTTTCCGCAGGGCGCGCGCATCCTGCCGAACGATCTCGGCACCGCGTCGGGGTTCGCGGTCCAGATCGGCGGCGCGCAGGCCTTCTTCACGCCGGGCGTGCCGCGCGAGATGCAGTTCCTGTTCGATACGCACATCGCGCCGCAGATCGCGGAGCTTGCGCAGCCCCGCAGCCATCAGGTCCACATCCGCACCTACGGCTTGTACGAGTCCGCGGTGGCCCAGCGCCTGCAGGATCTGGATCGGGGTGGGGCGCAGCACGATCCGCGCGTCACCATCGGCTACCGCGTCACCTTCCCCGAGGTCGAGGTGAAGGTTCTGGCCGAGGCCGAGTCGCAGGAGGTCGCGCGCGCGCTGGCCGAGCGCGTGTCGGAAGAAGTGCGCACGCGTTTGAGCGACGTGGCTTTCGGCGGCAAGAACGAGAGTTATCCGCGCCACGTGGCCGGCATGCTCGAGCGCGCGGGCCTCAAGGTCGCGTTGGCGGAGTCGTGCACTGGAGGCCTCACCGCCAAGCTGCTGACCGACATCGCGGGCAGCTCCGCGTACGTGATCGGCGGCGCGGTCAGCTACGCGAACACGGCCAAGGTCGCGTTGCTCGGCGTGAGTGAGGCGCTGCTGCGCGAACAGGGCGCCGTGAACGAGGCGGTGGCGCGCGAGATGGCCGAAGGTGCGCTGCAGAAACTGGGCGCAGATCTCGCGGTGGGCATCACCGGGATCGCCGGACCGGGGGGTGGCAGCCCTTCGAAGCCGGTGGGCACGGTGTGCTTCGCTTTGGCCCGGCGCGATGCGCCAACTCGAACGCTCACCGAGGTTTTTCCGGGCGAGCGCGAGAATGTTCGCACGTTCGCGGCCTACCGCGCGCTGCGCTTGATCGCGGGCGTCGCGGCGGAATCGCTTGACGCTGCGAAGAGCACTCGAGGATCGTGACCACGCAAGTAGATTTAAGGAGAGGGTGATGAGCGAGACCACTAAGGGCAAGGCGTTGGAGTTGGCTGTCGCGTCGATCGAGAAGGCGTACGGCAAGGGCGCCATCATGCGGCTCGGCGAGCACGACATCGTGCGCACCGAGGTCACGCCCAGCGGCGCGCTCTCGCTGGATCTGGCGCTCGGTGTGGGCGGCTACCCCAAGGGCCGTATCATCGAGATCTACGGTCCGGAGTCGAGCGGCAAGACCACCCTCACGCTGCACGCGATCGCGGAGTGCCAGAAGATCGGCGGCGTGGCGGCGTTCATCGACGCCGAGCACGCGCTCGATGTGGGCTACGCGAAGAAGCTGGGGGTGAACACCGAGGAGCTCCTGGTCGCCCAGCCGGACTACGGCGAGCAGGCGCTCGAGATCGCCGACACGCTCGTGCGCTCCGGTGCGGTGGACATGATCGTGGTCGACTCGGTGGCGGCGCTGGTGCCCAAGGCCGAGATCGAGGGCGAGATGGGCGACAGTCACGTGGGCTTGCAGGCGCGGTTGATGAGCCAGGCCCTGCGCAAGCTGACCGGTAACGTGCATCGCTCGAACGTCACCCTGTTCTTCATCAATCAGATCCGCATGAAGATCGGCGTGATGTTCGGTTCGCCGGAGACCACGACCGGCGGTAACGCGCTCAAGTTCTACTCCAGCATGCGTCTGGACATCCGCCGGGTGGGAGCGATCAAGGTCGGCGAGGTTTCGGTTGGCAATCGCACCCGGGTCAAGGTGGTGAAGAACAAGTTGGCGCCGCCTTTCACCGAGACCGAGTTCGATGTGCTGTATGGCGAGGGCATCAGCAAGAGCGGCGATCTGCTCGACCTGGCCGTGGCCGACAACATCCTCGAGAAATCGGGTGCCTGGTTCTCGTACGGAGGCGAGCGGGTGGGGCAGGGTCGCGAGAATGCGCGCACCTATCTGCAAGAGCGCCCCAAGATGCTGGCGGAGATCGAGGCCAAGGTGTTGCAGAAGCACGGCCTGACCCGCGGCGGTAAGGCGGGCGAAGCGATGGCCGCGGCTGCAGCTGCGCCAGACAGTGCCAAGGCGGAGGCGCCGACGAAGTCGGGTGCTGCGGCGAGCGGCAAGCCGAGTGATGTAAAGGCCGAGGCCAAGGCCCCGGATGTGAAGGACGCCAAGAGCAACGATGTAAAGGCGGCCGCTCCCGAAGCGAAGAGCGAGATCAAGTCGAACGACGCAAAGGCGGCGCAGCGGCCGCGGGCCTGACGCCGTTAGCTGCAAGCTGGTGCGCCGGTGCTCGCAAGGGTGCCGGCGCTTTCGTTTTTCCGGGATCCGGCGCGTGTACGTGCACGTGCACGAGTACAGGCGGGTTACGGGGGTGTGTGAGGGTTGGGATGTGGTGGTACGTTGCCGGAGTCACCGAACAGTGCTACTGTACTGATTGCCTTGTCGCATGGCCCTTCGGGCGTGCGGCCCCTATGCTTTCAGATGGCAACTAGCCTGGAGTGAGTCATGGGAGGAGTCACAGTGTCTCAGTCTCAGCAGTTCAAGGTCGGCGATAACGCTGTTTACCCGGCACACGGCGTCGCACAGATCACCGCCATCGAGAGCCGCGAGATCGCAGGGCGCAAGAAGGACTTCTACATCCTGAAAATTCTCGACAGTGGAATGAAGCTGATGATTCCGACCGACGGTGCGTCGCGCGCCGGCTTGCGCGACGTGATCTCGAAGCGGGACGTCAAGAAAGTCATGGACATTCTGAAGGACCCGCGCATCGCGGTGACCGTCCAGCCCTGGAACAAGCGCTTCCGCGAGTACACCGAGATGCTCACCAGTGGCTCCGCCTTCGAAGTCGCCAAGGTCCTGCGCGACCTGCACCGGGTAAAAAACGAGAAGGAACTGTCCTTCAGCGAACGCCGCTTGCTCGAGCAGGCGCGCAACCTGGTCGTGACCGAGCTCGCCCTCGCCAAGAACTGCGACGTCGATCGCGTGCAACGCGAGCTCGACGCCGTCCTCGGCTGATCGCGATTTCGCTTCGGCCGTCGCCCTGAGAGGCGGCTTTCTTGCGATTTCGCTTCGGCTTTCGCCCTGAGAGCGGCTTTCGTCCTCGGTCGGGACGCTGCGCAATACAGGAGTATTGCTCGGTCCCGCCCTCCGGGCGCGCTCGCTCTCAGGACGAAATCCTCGGAAATCGCCTGCTGGCGTTTCGGCTTGCAGATCTTATGCTGCGGCTCGCGATGCAGCTTTCGGAACTCAAGTGGGATGCGGCCGGGTTGGTCAGCGTCGTGGTTCAGGATCAGGACTCGGGTGAGGTCCGGATGTTGGCGCACGCCAATGCTGAGGCGATCGAGGCCACGTTGCGGACGGGGTATGCGCATTTCTTTAGTCGGTCGCGAGGGGCGCTGTGGCGGAAAGGTGAGACGAGTGGGCATGGCTTGCGCGTCTTCGAGATCTGGGTGGACTGCGACGCCGACGCGTTGGTCTATCTCGCGCGTGCCGAGGGGCCGTCGTGCCATACCGGACGTGAGACGTGCTTCTTCAGGAAGCTCGAGGCTGACGGTGCAGTGCGCGACGTAGCCGAACAACACGCGCAAAGCGCCTTGCCTCGTTTGTGGAGCGAGCTTGATGCGCGTCGCAGGTCGACGGCGACGAAGAGCTACACCAAGTCGTTGCTCGAAGCGGGACCGCAGAAGATCTGCGCCAAGATTGAAGAAGAGGCGGGCGAGCTCTCGCGCGCGATCCAGTCCGAAACTCCGGAGCGTGTAATCAGTGAGTCCGCCGACGTGCTGTATCACACGCTGGTCGGACTCCTCGCCCGCGGCGTGACTCTGAAAGATCTGGAAGCGGAGCTTGCGCGACGCTTCGCGATGTCGGGCCACGCCGAGAAGGCATCACGTAACGCCTAAGCGTGCCGATAGTGATTTCCAAGGATTTCGTGCGGAGAGCGAGCGCGCCCGCAGGACCGGACCGAGCAATACTCCTGTATTGCGCAGTGTCCGGGCCGAGGACGAAAGCCGCTCTCCGCGCGAAAGCCGCCGGAAATCAGCCTTCGCCGCCCATCAGGGCGTCGATGGTTTCCGTCAGCTTCTGCACATCAGGACGTTGCACGAAGGCCGAGGCGCCTGCTTCCAGGGCTCTTGCCTTCTTGTCGTCGCGTCCTGAGTACACGACGAGCCTGACGTGCCGTGTGGCTTCGGAAGCTTTGAGTCGAGCGATGCAGGAGAGGCCGTCGATCTTTACGCCGCCGACGTCGAGGACTACGACGTCTGGCGTCTCGCTGCCGATTGCAATCAGCGCGTCGACTGGGTCTCCAAATCCGGTCACGTCGAAGCGCTGACCGAGCGCCTTTTTGAGATTCTCGAGTTGTCCATTGTCCTCCTCGACGAGGTGCACGGTGGGCTTGCCCTGCCGTAACACTTCCGGGACTGGGTACCCGTATTTTCGCAGGAAATCGAGCACGTCTACGCGACGGAAACGCAAGTGGCGTCCCGGCGTGCGGAAGTGCCGAATCTCTCCCCGATCCGACCAGTTGTGGATCGTTTTGAGATCCACTTGGCAGAATCGCGCGACCTCGGAGGCCGTAAACAACTCTTTGGCCTGTTGGCGTCGTGCCATTAATTGAAATTCATAGCGTTCTGCGGTTCCACTGTCTAGAGAAAAATCCAGTTTCCCCAGGATTGAAGGGTAACGTGGTTGTCTCGACTACTGCGAACACTGAACTGCCAGGATTCCACGCCTTACAGTAGGCGCCGTGTCGGGCCTCGTAACGCACGCTCGCGAACTGGATGTTCCGGATCTCCTGGAAACAGGATCATATTTTTGCCCTCGATACGGGCTGACATGGGTTCGATACATGGCGGGAGCCGACTCGCCGCGTACGCCGCGAGCTCATCCGTCGATGCGATGCCGATCATGTCTTCGAGCGTGCAGTACGTCGGCGGCGAGAGTAACAGTGTTCCCTGTTGGTGCTCGTGCACGGCGCGCTCCGGGGTGCGCCAGGTGACCGCAACGATCTCCCGCTCCTCGGGACTCACGCTCTGTCCCTCGGGCGCGCGCGCGACGTAGAAGCGAGTATCGAAGCGAATGGCCTGGCGCGCCGGGGTGATCCAGCGCGACAACGGGGTCAACACGGCCAGATCGATCGAGATCCCCAGCTGCTCGAGCAGCGGCGCGAGCTCGGCACCGGCCAAGAGCTCGCCCCGCACCCGCGCCAGCTGATCGGTCGCGATCGGCGGCACGCCCAGCAGCACACCGGCCTCCTCGCAGGTCTCGCGGATCGCCGCCAGCGCGTGAGCTCGGCCGAGGGCTGGGTCTTCATCGTCAGCCCAGGCGCGCACATCGCGACTCACGCGCGCGGCGAGCCCGGGGCTGCCGTCCTGCTCGTGCACCGCACCGCCCGGGAACACGTACATCCCGCCCATGAAGCGCAGCTCGGGCGAGCGCTGCATCAACAAGACCTCGACGCCGCCAACAGCTGCGTCGCGGGTCAGCACCACCGTGGACGCGGGGCGCGGCGTCGTCGTAGCTCGCTCCTACTTCCCGGCCAGCACGACGGTCGTGGGCACGCCGATGGCCGAGGCCAGACGGGCCAACGTCTCGAGCGACGGAGTGTGGCGGCCGGCTTCGACGCGCGCGATGTTCGGGCGATGGATGCCGGTGCGGCGGGCCAGCTCGGCCTGAGTCAACCCGGCCGCGAGTCGCAGCTCGCGCAGGCGCGCACCCAAACGCGCGCCATCCACGGCGCTCACGCCGTTGACGCCGTTGCCCGAGTGCTCGCCGTTGTCCTTGCTGGCATCGCACACCGCGCTCGCGCGCAGCGTCAGCGTATGCCCGCTGCCGAGCTTGAGCGTCGCAGTCTGCGCATCCGCCGCGAGCTCGATGCTCGAGACGTCGCTGCCGTCGTCGTCTTCGGCGACCGGCCGGGGCAGGACGACGACCGTGCCGTCGCCGAGCAGCGCGAGCAGCTCGCTCGGGCGCGGGGAGACGGTGAGGTATTCGAATCGGCGTGCGCGACTGACATCACCGCGCCGCCCAAGCGTACTCGCCAGCCGCTGCAGATTGCTGCCGTTGCGCACGATCAGGCCCGGGCACATGTCCTCGAGCAGGTCTTCGATGCCCGAGAACGCGTCGCCCTCGGGGAGCGCGACGGCGCACACGGCGCCGACGGCACGGGCGAGGCCGACTGCAGTCAGCAGCTCGTCCTCGTCGTAACCGGAGGCGGAGGCGTCGATGACGAACACGCGACCTGTGGCGATGTCGTTCGCCATCGCGTCGGGATGCATGCCGCGAGGCGCCAGTCCCGAGGCGGTAAGCGCATCCCGCCACGCGTGTTCGAAGGAGGGGCGATCTGTGACGAGGTGAATCGTGGGGGACATACTCCCTCCCGGGCTGCGGGAAGCCCCTTATGACAGAGTCGATCCAGCCGCTCAACCCCCTTCTGCATCAAATACGGAACACAAAAATGCGGGATTTTTTGTGGATCCACGTGTGCGGAGGCCGATTGGGCTCGCCTGGACGGCCAGGTCGGCGCTGACGGGTATGGGGTCGCGCCGGCCACTGGGGGGACCTATTCAGCTCAGGCGGACCGCGTCCGTTCTCGCGGTACGGAGGGCTCGTCGGGCGAGCCGTCGGCCTCTCGCTGTCGGCTCGCGCCCAATCCCAGACGGATCTGAGCGACCAACCACATTGCGATCACCAACCCCGCACTGCCGATCGCCCAGGGTGTGATGCCGAGCGACTTGGAGAAGGCACTGCTCGCGGCGCCGAACGCAAACTCGAGGTGCACCCAGTAGATCAACAGCGATGCGCGGCCGAGCACGTCGAGCGGCGCGACGATCGCCGGTAACCACGCGGTACACGCCGCACACACACCGCCGAGCGCGAGCACCCACGCCACGCGCTGCATCACGCGCAGCGGTTGTGTCAGCGCCGGAAACGGATCGATCAGCAGATGTGCGAGCGTTCCCGACTCGCGCGTGGAGAGCGCGAGCAGCAGCGCGACCAGCCCGAGCAGCAGCAGACGACGCAGCAGCACATCGCGAGCCTGGCGTCCCCAGTGCAACCCGAACGCGGTACCGGCAAACGTGTACGCCGCCCAGGGAAACAACGGAAACAGACCGATGATCGACTTACCCGGTTCGGGCTGCCATTGCCCGAGGTACGCCGCGATCGGCGCGGGCAGTGGCCCAGGCACCCAGCTCCGCGTCCAGATCGTGATGAAGGCGATCGCGCAGCTCACCAGCGCATACCCGAAAGGCTCGCGCGCGATGCGCGCGACCCTTCCGCTGATTATCGGTCGCCGGCGCTGCCCGGCGGCTCCCGTCACGCGGCTGCCGCAGGCGGCTGCGAACGCGATCACCAGTGCCAGCGATCCACCGATGCACTGCAATACGTCCACACGCAGCAGACCCGCCAGTCGATCGGGTGCGTGCGCGGCGACCTGCCACAGCCCAGCCGCGAACGACGCCGCGGCTGCGCCGTAACATGCCGCTCTGAGCAGCGGCCGCCACTGCGCCTGCGCGAGTGTCACCAAGGTCAGTGCGTACGCCGCCGCCAACAGCACCTGGGCGAGATAGGCCTCGGTGCGCGCCCAGCCGCCCGCATCGATGAACCACATCTGCAGGCGCAGCACGTACCCGAGTACGACCAGCTGCAGGGCGCGGCGCAGCGCACGTCCCAAGCTCGGCTGTGTGCCGCGCGCGACGCTACCCGCCCACTGCAGGCCGATCGAGACCCCCGCCAGCATCAGGAAGATCGGCGCAGCCAGGCCCCCCCAAAACTGCGACGCCGCCCAGGCCGCGCCGCTGCGAGCGTCCGGTGCGATCCAGCCGTGTGAGGTGTGCAACTGCACCATGAGCACGACGCCCACCCCGCGGAGTACGTCGATGCTCGCCAGGCGTGACGCCGCCTGTGCTTTGGTTGACACTAACTACTCCGTTTGCTAGCGATCCGCCGCCGCGCGGCCCGGCCCGGGGCTCACCCCAGCGCCGAGACGGTTAGCGAGGACCGATTCGATGTTCAAGTCCATCAGCATCTTCTCCGGAACATCCAATCCGGAGCTGACCAAAGCCATCGCCGGCTCGCTCGAGGTCCCACTGGGCCGCGCCGAGATCAACCGGTTCTCGGATGGCGAGGTGTTCGCGCGCATCCAGGAGAATGTGCGCGGTGTGGACGTGTACGTGGTGCAGTCGACCTGCACGCCCGTGAATGATCACCTGGTGGAGCTGCTGGTCTTTTGCGACGCGCTCAAGCGCGCCTCGGCCGGTTCGATCACCGCCGTCATCCCGTATTACGGCTACGGCCGGCAGGATCGCAAAGCCGCCCCGCGCACCCCGATTACCGCCAAGCTGATCGCGGACCTGCTGACCACCGCGGGCGTCTCGCGCGTGGTGTCGATCGACCTGCACGCCGGCCAGATCCAGGGCTTCTTCAACGTGCCCTTCGATCACCTGTTCGCGAACAAGGTCGTCCTGGACTACCTCCGGCCCAAGTTCGCGCTCGAGCTGCCGGTGTTCGTCTCGCCCGACGCGGGCGGTGTGGAGCGCACGCGCGCCTACGCCAAGCGCATGGACGCCGACCTGGCCATCATCGACAAGCGCCGCGAGAAGGCGAACGTCAGCGAGGTGATGAACATCATCGGCGACATTCGCGATCGCGACTGCATCATCCTGGATGACATGATCGACACGGCCGGGACCCTCTGCAACGCCGCCAAGGCGCTCAAGGACCGCGGTGCCCGCCGTGTGTTCGCGGCCGCCACGCACGCGGTACTGTCCGGTCCGGCGATCGAGCGCATCCGCGGCTCGGCCCTGGAAGAGGTGGTGGTCACCGACACCATCCCACTGCAGCAAGCAGCCAAGGACAGCGGGAAGTTCAAAGTCTTGTCGGTTGCCGGCTTGCTCGGCGAGGCCATCAAACGTATTCACCACAGCGACTCGGTCAGCTCGCTCTTCGACTGAACCGGATCGTAGGAGAAGGGGCGGTGCCTGCCCGGCCCGCGAGGAAACGACTGTCATGGAAAGCCAAACTCTGAGTGCCGAAGCCCGTGATTTGACCGGCAAGAACGCCGCGCGGCAGCTGCGCGCGCGTGGCCTGGTCCCGGCCGTGTTCTACGGCCCCGCCACTTCACCCGCGGGCCTGTCCGTTTCGCCCAAGGAACTGACCGCGGCGCTGTCCACCCCGTTCGGCCGGAACGCGCTCATCACGCTGAACGTCGGCGGCAAGGCCGAGTTGGCGATGGTGCAGGACCTCCAGGTCCACCCGGTCACCCGCAAGCCCCTGCACGTCGACTTCTATCGCGTCGACCCCGAGCGCTTGATCGAGCGCGAGGTGCCGTTCATCGCCGACGGCAAGGCCAAGGGCGTGGTCGCGGGCGGCGAGCTCATCGTCATCTACCGCGCGCTGCGGCTGCGAGCGAAGCCGGGCCAGTTTCCGGCCAAGCTGAGCGCCGACGTGACGCCGCTCGAGATCGGCGATCACATCAAGGTCAAGGACCTGAGCTTGCCCCCCGGCGTGGAAGTCGTGCTGCCGGCGGAGCGCAACATCGTCTCGTGCATCACCATGCGCAAGCGCAAGGAAGAGGAAGAAGCCGCGGCGGCCACCCCGGGTGCACCTGGTGCTACTCCGGCGGCGGGTGCCTCGCCTTCGAAGGCGCCGTCCAAGGCTCCCCCCGCGGGCTGAGCTGAGTCGTGAAATTGATCGTTGGGTTGGGCAATCCCGGGGCGAAGTACGCCGGGCACCGTCACAACGTCGGTTTCATGATCGTCGACGAGCTCGCCAGCCGGCTGCGGGCGGATGCGTTCCGCGAAAAGTTCAGCGGCGTCTATGCCAAGGCCGGCGAGGCGCTGCTGCTCAAGCCGCAGACCTACATGAACCTGAGCGGCGAGTCGGTCCAGAAGGCCCAGCAGTTCTTCAAGCTCGGCCTCGCGGACCTGGTGGTGATCCACGACGAGCTCGACCTGCCCTTCGGCACGCTGAAGATCAAGGTCGGAGGTGGGAGCGCGGGCCACAACGGCATCAAGTCCGTGACCCAGCACGCCGGCGGGCCCGACTTCGCCCGGCTCCGGGTGGGCATCGGCAGGCCCCCTCAGCGCGGCGTCGAGCACGTTTTGAGCGATTTCAGCCGGCAAGAGTGCTCTGAGCTGCCGGCTGTGCTAGAACGCGCCGCCCGTGCGGTGACGGATATCCTCGAGCGAGGCGTCCAGGCCGCGATGAACGTGCACAATCAAGACCCGAAGAAGTGAACCCAACCCTGCTCCGACTCCGTTCGGGGCCATCGTCCAAAGGGAAACAAGACATGAGTGCTGCGATCGCCACGTCTCAGAACCCGCGCAGGCTGCGCGAGTACGAGACGATCTACATCCTCGAATCGAACATCGACCCCGATGAAGCCGACCGCGTCGCGACGCGTTTGAAGGACATCATCGGCGCCCGCAACGGCAAGCTGCTGAAGATCGACAACTGGGGCAAGCGCAAGCTGGCCTATCCGATCCGCAAGTCGAGCCGCGGCGTGTTCGTGTTCCTCAAGTACCTGGGCTTCGAAGACATGGTCTCCGAGGTCGAGCGCAACCTGCGCTTGCTCGATCCGGTCGTGCGCTTCCAGACCGTGGTCATGAAGCCGAACGTGCAGCCCGAGGAGTACCAGATCGATGCCGCGGACCTGGAGTTCCGCCGGCTCGAGGTGACCGAAGAGACGGACGACGATCTCGGCATCGCGCAGCGCCTCGGCTTGGTCGACGCGCCGCGTCCGCCGCGCAGCGAGCAGGGCTACGACCAAGAGAACATGGAAGACGAGTACGGTCCCCCGATGGACGACGCGCCGTTCCAGAGCGATGACGAGGAGGAAGCCTGATGAACTACCCCCAGTTCAAAGACGACGACATGGGTGGGAAGAACGGCCGCGGGGAGAACGATCCCTTTGGCCTCCGCCGTCGTTCGGGCAAGCGCAAGGTCTGCCGGTTCTGCGCCGACGCCGAGTTGGTCATCGACTACAAGGATGCCAACCAGCTGAAGTACTTCATCAGCGACCGCGGCAAGATCGTACCGCGCCGCATCAGCGGCAACTGCGCGCTGCACCAGCGTGCGGTGACCACGGCCATCAAGCGCGCGCGCAACATCGCGCTCATGCCCTACACCTCGGGAGGCTGAGCCATGGCGAATCATCTGCATGTGATCTTGCGTCGCGACGTCGACAAACTCGGTCACGCTGGCGAGCTCGTGCGGGTCAAGCCCGGCTTCGCCCGCAACTACCTGCTGCCGCGCGAGCTCGCGGTGGTGGCGACCGACAACAACGTTCGTCAGGTGGAGCACGAGCGCAAGCTTGCGGTCGCGCACGCGGCCAAGAACAAGAGCGTCGCCGACGGGCTGGCCGCACAGATCTCGGGCTTGAGCGTCGAGATCAGCGCGCAGTCCGGTGAGGGCGACAAGCTGTTCGGCTCCGTGACCACGCGCGACATCGCCGAGGGATTGCACAAGAAAGGTATCGAACTCGATCGCAAACACCTCGATCTGGCCACGCCGATCAAGGCGTTGGGCGAGTACGACGTGACCGCCAAGCTCGGCTCCGGCGTGACCGCGACGTTCAAGGTCGTGGTGAAGGCGAGCTGACCGTCAGGAAAACGAGCCACATCGGCTCGGCCCAGATGTCAGAAGACGCACGGCCCTGTTTCCTATGGGAACAGGGCTGTTTGCGTCTCATACTCCACATGCTGTCCACAGCGCGCTGGAATTGATCACAGTTCCTCCACCGCGCGACACACAGCGAGTCCCCAAGCGAGCGTGGCAACGTCCGCGACCCTGACATGAGTGATGGAAGACCGCCGAGCGGAAGTCGCGTACCCCCCAACGATCTCGGTGCCGAGCGCGCCGTGTTGGGAGGCATCCTGCTCGAGAACGACGCGCTCAACGTCGTGCTCGAGCTGCCGCTGACGGCGGAGGACTTCTACAGCGATGCGCACGCGCGCATCTTCGAGGCCATGGCGCAGCTGTTCGCGGCGGGCCAGCCGGTCGACACGGTCACGCTGCGCGAGCGCCTGGCCACCGGCAACCGCCTGCACGCTGTCGGCGGCGACGAGTACCTGCTCGGCTTGACCAACACCATCCCGACGGTCGCAAACATCGAGGCGCACGCCAAGATCGTGCGCGAGAAGGCGGTCATCCGCCGCTTGATCCTGGCGTGCCACGAGACCGCAGCCAAGGGCTACGGCGACTACGGCTCGATGGAGGAGTTCCTGGACCAGGCCGAGCGCGCGGTCTTCGCCGTGGCCAAGAACCGCCTGCGCAGCCCGTACGAGCACATCACCGACGTGGTGGTGCGGACCTTCGAGCAGATCACCAAGGCCGCAGAGCTCAAGCAGCACATCACCGGCTTGCCGACCGGCTTCGACCGCCTGGACAAGATGACCGCCGGCATGCACCCGGGCGATCTGATCATCATCGCGGGACGTCCCGGCATGGGTAAGACCTCGTTCGCGCTCAACGTGGCGCTCAACGCCAGCCGCGCGCGCAAGGCTTCGGCCGTGGTGTTCTCTTTGGAAATGCCAAAGGAACAGTTGGCAAATCGTTTGCTGTGCAGTGAGGCCCGCGTCGACGCCGGTAAGCTCCGCACCGGATACCTCGGACGCGACGACTGGCCGAAGCTCACTCAGGCTGCGGGCCTGCTCAGCGATCTGCCGCTCTGGCTCGACGATACCCCCGGCCTCACGCTGATGGAGATGCGCGCCAAGACGCGACGGCTCAAATCGGAACACGGGTTGGCGCTAATCGTGATCGACTACCTGCAGCTGATGCGCGCCGGGATCAAGACCGACAGCCGCGAGCAGGAGATCAGCGAGATCAGCCGCTCGCTCAAAGGCATGGCCAAGGAGCTCGAGCTGCCGGTCATCGCCCTGTCGCAGCTGAACCGCGGCGTGGAAAGTCGCGGTAACAAGGACAAGCGCCCACAACTGTCCGATCTGCGTGAGTCTGGCGCCATCGAGCAGGACGCCGACACGATCATGTTCATCTACCGCGACGAGGTCTACAACCCCGAGACCACCGAGCGAAACATGGCCGAGATCATCGTGGGCAAGCAGCGCGCGGGGCCGACCGGCACCGTCAAATGCCTGTTCCAGCGCGAGTACACGCGCTTCGAGAACCTCGACGATCAGCACGGCGACTCGGGTGACGCCTTCGGCCTCTAAATCAGCGAGCGCGCTTCAGTCACGGCGCCTCGCTCGTTCGCGACGCCGCGCTCGCCCGCGGAGCGCCTCGAAAGGGGAGCCACCCTGTCTTCGGCGCTCCGCGGCCGACGGCGACGCCGCGCCCTTCGCGATCCGCCGTGCCTGAAGCGCGCTCGCTGATTTGGCCGATCGGCAGCTCGCAGTGATCCCCGTCCCCATCCTTGGCTCGAGGCGGGGGTTGCCGCCAGAACATGTCTAAACACTTCCCTAGTTACGGCTAGTAATAGTAGGCTCGCGCCCGCATTTACGCGGGAGGAGAGATGCATGCTTCGCATTGTCACTCTGATGTCTCTGGCCGTGCTGGCAGTGTCGGCGGTTCCATGCCCTGCAGCTGCTGGCGGCGCCGAATTCCCGGCGGGCGGAGCGCGAGGCATCGGGCGAGGCAGCAGCAACTTCGCACGCGCTGACGATCCGATGGTGATGGCGCGCAACCCCGCGCTGCTGTCGGATCTGTGGACCAACATGGCGTTCGGTGGTGCGAACGTGCTGTTGGTCGATTCGTGTTACCAGGCCACAGGTAGCTACGGCAATCCGTGGGGCTATCGGCAGAGCGGCGACGACATCGCGAACTTCGGCGCAGGCACGGTGTTCGTGAACCCGCCCGAAGGCGCGACGACCGTGGACGGCATGCCGCTGCCGCGCGTGCAAGACGAGGCACTGCCCGAGGTCTGCTACACCGGCCCGGTTCCGATCGTGCCGCGTTTGGGTTTGACGCTGAAGCTCGCGCCGAATCTCGGGATCGGCCTCGCATTCTTGCCGCCCGATCTGGCTGGCTTGAATCAATGGGGTAACCGCGACGGCACGGTGATGACCGACAACGGCCTGCGCTCGAGCCCAACCCGCTTCTTTCGCGCGCACCAGAACACCTCGTACTTCAGCGCGATGGGTTCGGTGGGTTACCGCTTGGCAGACTGGTTGGCGATCGGCGGGAGCTTCCAGTGGGCGCTGGTCGCGTACAACGCCTGGTCGTTCAGCCGCATCAGTCAGAACCTGACGAACAGCAACGACGTGCGCAGCAAGGTGTTCGGTCGCGACCTGTTCATCCCGGGTCTGATCGCCTCGGTGCAGATCACGCCGATCGACGCGCTCGACATCGCGATCGGCTTCAAGTGGTCCGATCGGGTGCGGTCGGTCGCCAAGGTCGACGCCGAGACCGGTGCCTTCGGTGCCGGCATGGCGTTCCCGTGGAAGGACGCGCAGGGCAACATGCGCGTCTCCGAGTCGAACCTGTTGACCGTGACCAACAACTTGCGCGGCAATGTCGATGCGCCGCCGATCTGGGTGCCGCAACTCTCGTTCGGTCTGCGCTACGCGGACCGCCTGGTGCCGCGCGCCGGCCTGTCCAAGTGGTCCACGACGCACACCGCTGCGGGCAACACCGTGCAGGACTCGATGGCGACGGAGCGCTGGGACATCGAAGCCGACGCGATCATGTACTTCAACTCGGTCACCGACTCGCGCAAGTTCCAGAACCCCGGCCGCTTCGCGACCTTGACCGGCGTGCCGGCGATGGGCGATCCGATCGAGACCAATGTGTTGGTCGGTGCCTGCGTGCAGTTCGAGGACAACGATCCGATGAAGAAGTGCTTGAAGTCGGAATCCCCCGCCTTCCTGCATGGCAAGGATCACTTCTCGTTCCGCGTCGGCGGCGACTACAACGTCTTCCCCGGCATGTTCTCGGTGCGCGCGGGCTTCTCGTACGAGACCGACGGCACCGAGGCGCGCTACACGGACATCACGAACTACATGCTCGGCCGCATGGGGATCCACGTCGGTGCGACGCTGCGCATCGCGAAGAAGACGGATATCTCGATCGGCTACGTGCACTTCATCCAGAACGACGTGCGCCTGACGCCGAACCTGGCCGGAGCTCCGCTGCCGAAGACCATCATGGACAACCCGGACAAGTACCACCTGGTGCAGGGCGACAACGATGGTGAGGCAGGCTTCGCGATCAGCGACTCGAGCGACCCCGCCGAGGGTCCGCTGTTCGCGAACGCGGGCACGTACTACTACCACCTCGATGTGATCGCGTTCGACTTCGCGCAGCACTTTTAGGTCTCTCACCCACTGCCGCTGACGGCTGCGCACATGCTGTGTGCGTGCCCGCCAGGAAAAACTTGCAGGGCGTCGCACTTGTTGCGAGTGGCTTGGCTTGGCCGGTGCCGGCTTTTCGCCTGAGGTTTCGCCGCTGCTAGCGGCAGACCGTCACGGTACGGCGATTGCAAAAGTCCGTGCGTGATGAAGCGCGCGCGATCCACCGAAGGCTTCACGCTCCTCGAGATGGCGATCGTGGTGCTGATCATGGGCAGCATGGCTGCGATGATCGCGCCCGGGCTGTCGGAGTGGATGGCAGATGCGCGTGCTTCGGGGGCAGCCGAGGACATGGTGCGCATCAGCCGCGTCGTGCGCGCGCGCGTGAACTCGACCGGGCTCGCCCACGTGCTCGTGTTTCGCGGCACGACCGACACGGTGGGCAGCAACGGGCTGGGCAACGTTCGTGTCTGGGAGGGCATGAACAATCACTGCAACCAGACGCCGTGGCTCCAGACGATCAAGGGCAAGATCGAGGATGGCCATTCGCAGATCGATGGCCTGGATCTGGTCGACTCGGCCTACAACTTGCCGACGAGTGGGAGCGCTCCGTCGGCTGCTGACACCGGCCGGCAGGTGATCGTCCTCACCTGCTCGCTCAGCGAGAAGACTGCAGTGCTCTGCTTCGAGCCGAACGGCGCCACCTTCGTGGGCGTGGATCAGAGTGGCTCTGCAGACATCGGCTATCGCTTCACGCCGCAGACGGCCCCGGTGATCTTCACCGTCACGCGCTACGTCCACGGGGGCGGGGATCCCAAGGACGAGACTCGCGGCCTGGCGCGGCAGATCGTGTTTCCAGTGGGCGGTAACGGGAGGCTGCGTTTCTGATGCGCCGACGCCAAGCATTCACGCTGGTCGAAGTCATGGTCTCGCTGGGCGTCATGACGATCGCCGCCCTGGCCATCTTCGCGATGCAACAGCAGCTGATACGCGCCAACGCACACGCGCGCCAGCTCACGATCGCGACCCAGATCGCCCAGAACTGGATCGAGCGCCTGAAGATGGACGCGCTACGTTGGAACGCGGCAGGCCCTCCGAGCAACACGCGGTACCTCAAGGCGATTCTTGCGCCCGACGCGGACCCCGCGGGGTTCATCCCGATTCCGCTGGACATCGTCACGAACGGTACCGAGAAGCGAGTCGTCTCGCATGCGTTCGATTGGTTCGGCAACGATCTGGATACGACCGGCGGTGCGCCAGCTGGCCTGGTCTACTGCGCGTCGCATCGCTTGAACTGGGTGTTCGACAACATGCGCGTGATCCGCGCGGATGTTCGCGTCTGGTGGCCGCGCGATGGCATAGGCGCCAGCATCGGCGCGGAATATCCCGAGTGCAAAGACGACAACGAGAAGCTGAATCCGAAGGGTGACAACTTCGATCGCTACCACGTGGTCTATCTATCCACCGTATTGCGGGCGGCACCATGAGCAGATCTCGAGCAGGCTTCACCGTCGTCGAGCTGATGATCGCGCTGACCTGCGGCGGCATCGCCATCAGCTCGATGTACATGATCGGTGCGGCGTCGATGCGCACCTTCCGGGCACAGGACCGCGTCGCGACGACACAGAGCTCACTGCGCTCTGCCATGGCACAGGTGAAGCGTGACTTTCAGCGCGCGGGTTTTCTGGGTACGCCCAACGTGAATATGGCTGGCGAGCGCTGCACCGCGCCCGTCGGCGTACCGCTGAATGACGAGAGCGGCGGCCTGGGCGTGGGCAGACTGGCGGCGATCTCCGAATACGTGCCGGGGGTCACGGCGGCCGACGGCGGCTTCGAAGACCTCGACCCCGAGAAGTTGAACACCTGGAACCGCATCGACAACGTGATCCTGAGCGGCAACTACCTCACGTCCGGAGAGTACATGGGCGTGATCGTGGCGGCGGCAGGAACCAGCTTGACGGTTCCGTTCACCACGCAGGGTTTCACGCGCGACTTCACTCACTGGTATTCCGAGGGGGGCACCAGGACCGCGGGCAGCTGTGACGGGCGCGCGCTCGCGAACACCTTCGCCGCAGGCCGGCTGCTGCGTGTGCACGCGCTGTCCGAGCTCAACGCGTTCGTGGCGATCCGGAGCGCCAGCTGCGACACGACCAACAACGTCGCCCGCATCAATCTGAACGAGACCATCCCGGGCAACTGCAACGCGACCGGTGGCTGGATATCGCCCGTGAATTTCATTCGCTACTCGGTCAAGAACGCGACGGGCGACGAAGCGTCGCGCGTGGGTAAGAACCGCGTCGCCGTATTGCGCCGCACCGAAGTCGACCCGAACAACAAAGCCACGGCGCTCGTGGTCACCGACGACGACGGTACCACGCACACCGACGATCGCGCGGTGCTCGACTACGTCGTGCACTTCCGCGTCGACTTCCTGATGCGCGGTAGCAACGTGAATAGCATCGACTTCATGCCGGCCAGCCAGGCGTCGGTAGCAGCGAATCCCGAGCGCGTGCGCGGCGCGATCATCGAGTTGGGTGCGCGCACCACCGAACACGAGCCGGACATGGCCGTGCAGGACATGAAGGTGGCCTTCCCGCCGTTCCGCGTCTACGGCAAGGCCGGTGACGACACGCCCGGCGCCGCGCGCACGCGCGTGCTGAGGGCGGAGCTCTTGCTTCCCAACCTCGCGAACGAGGGCTACTGACCATGGCGCGCAACCCGAGAAACAGGCGCCAAGAGGGCGCGGTCATGTTGGTGGTCATGCTGATCTTGCTGACCGTCACCGCGCTGGCCGGTGTCTCGTTCCAGGCCTCTCAGTTCGACCTGCGCTCTGCAGGCAACAATCGTTCGGCGCTGCAGACGCAGTATGTGTCCGAAGCCGCGATGGCGACCACGATCTCGTGGGTCGACGCCACCAGCCTGGATCGCAGCATCATGTCGCACATCACCAACTGGAACTTGCAGGACCCACCCGAGATGAACTGGTTCGCCGAACCTGCGCTCACGGCGGGCAATCGTGCGGACGCGAACCGCACGCAGTGGATGCAGCAGGTCCACCTGACGAAGAACGTCAAGATGCCGCCGATCACGCTGGCCAACGAGGCCAACGATCCCGTCGGCACGTTTGGTCCGCGGGTGCCTTTGCACCCTGGCACGCAAGAACGGTTGTCCACCGCCAAAGAAAACGTGTCTGACTACGTGGTGGACATGTACGACTGCCGGCGTCTCACAGGTGTGGGATCGCCAGGCTCACAGGTCAATCAGGGTGGCAGCGGCACGATCAAAGAGATGCAGCTGTTCTGCGTGTTGACTTCGCGCGGTCGCAGCTTCACCTGGGGTGGGCAGGACAAGAATTGGTTCGCCGCGGACGGCAAGACCAAGATCCCCATGAATCGATTCACGATGGCTCACGACACGCGCGGTACGATCGTATCGCCGCCGATTGTGGTGCAGTAGAGGCACAGTTGGAGAATCAGAGCATGAGAAGTCTTCGAACACTGGTGTGCTTGGGCGCAGTGCTGATCGGCGTGGGTGGCCGTGCGCACGCGCAGGACCCGGACGTTCGCGATATCCCACCGCTGGTCATGCTGGTGGTCGACTCGTCGGGCTCGATGGAGGACCTGCCGGCGTGCAACTGCCCGTCCTCGACCGACTGCTCGATCTGTAAACCAGACTGCAGCTTGCCGAATACGTTCAAGGAGCCGCCCAAGAAGACGTTGCCGAGCGGGCAGGTCATCGAAGCGAAGAAGGACCGCTGGGCAGTGACACTCGAGGCGCTGACCGGCAAGTTCAACGACTATCAGTGCGAGGCGCTCAACCGCGTTTCCACCAACGGCTTCACGGGGTACGACGAGAAGTACCCTGTCCCCTACCACATCCCCTGGAGTTGCGGCGGCACGGGTAAGCTATGCCCGTATCCGGGTCCGGCCATTCAGGACAACAACGGCATCCTCGACAACTATCGGGATACGCTGCGCTTCGGCTTGATGACCTTCGACGGTGAGTACACCTACAAGGGCGGCAGCGATCTCATCAATGCAACCGACTTCAGTGACACGCTCAGCAACGGCATGCCGGGTATGTGGTCGTACGCCGACAAGCAGGCCGTGAAGTACTACGGCTGCTCCGAGACCTATTACGTCAACAGCGGTGTGCGCTCGTCGGCGGCGACCGAAGGTGGATTGGTCTCGCTCAACTCGAAGAGCTGCGCGGATGGGGACTGTGACATCTACGAGCTCAACGACACGATTCAAGACCAGCTGCTAAAGACACGGCCGTACGGCGGTACGCCGATCGCGGCGTCGCTCGACGACCTGTACTACCACCTGAAGAAGGACGTTACAGACACGTTCGATTCGTGCCGCAAGCGCTACGCGATCCTCATCACGGACGGCGCTCCGGACCCCGACTTCCGCGAGCTGCGTTGCGACTGTGGCGACGAGGATCCGACGGTGCTGTGTGAGAGGCCGGAGGACAACGTAAAGACGGCGGACGAGACCGAGATGAACGACTTCGTGTGCCCGTACAAGAAGGCACCCGTCATCGCCAAGCAGCTGATCGACGACAAGTTGGTCGAACAGTTGTTCGTCCTCGGCATGTCGGTGAGCGACGCCGACGCCGTAAAAACGCTCAACGAAATCGCGGAAGCCGGTAACACCAAGACGGCGCTGACCGCGGACGACCCCAACACACTGCGCTCCACGCTCGACAACGTGTTCGGTCCACTGCTGAACCCGGTGTCCCGCTCTGTGCCGGCGTTTGCGGTCGGCATCACCGGCACGCAATACCAGATCAGCACCGGCTTCCAGGTGTCGGCGAGTGCCACTTCCTCGGTTGCGCCACCCTGGAACGGCCTGATCGAACGCCGCAGCTTCATCTGCAAGGGCGACGGCGAGCTCGACAGCCCCGACATCCGGGACGAGGATCGCTTCCACATCGTGTTGGCCAACCAGGGTGCCGCGAGCCGCATGCTGTTGACCGCGATTCCGCCCGGCGCCTCCACGCTCGACTCCAACATGCTGAGCGGACCGCTGGTCAAGGGCGACGCGACTGCCGAGTACTGCCAGAAGGGCTGCGATCTGATCAGCCTGGACGACACCCGGATCACGCAGGGCATCCTGAACGTGACTAGCTCCACCGCTCGCGACGACGTGCTGAACTGGATGAAGGGCGCGACCGGGCCGCGCAAAGACAAGCCCCTCGGCGACATCTACCACAGCTCGCCCGCGCTGATCGGCGCGCCCAAAGACGAGCCCGCGGACGACGCGTACACTCGCTTTCGCACCGAGACTGCCGAGGTCAGGCAGCGGCCGTTGATCATGTACATCACGACCAACGACGGCATCCTGCACGCGTTCTCGGTCGAGGACTATTCGTCCAGCCTCGCGGCTACCTCGCACGCCGGCGACAAGCGCCTGCCTTTGAAGCCCGGCACGGAGCTCTGGGGCTTCGTGCCGCCGATACTGCTCAAGAGGCTGAAGAATCAGCTGGCCGCGCACCAGTACAACCTGGACGCCACGCCCGTCGTCAAGGACGTGTTCTACAAGCGTGGCACGAGCGCGGCCGACACCGACTTCCACTCGGTGTTGATCACGGGCATGCGCGGCGGTGGCAACGGCTACCTCGCGCTCGACGTGACCGATCCGTTCGATCCCAAGTTCCTCTGGCAGTTCACCGAGAAGGACATGGGGCTGACCTACGGTCAACCCGAGATCGTGCAAGCGACCTTCCTGTTCAAGGAACCGGGCGCGGACAAGGAAACGGTCCAGACGCGCGCTGTCGCGATCCTGTCCGGCGGCGTCGGTAAGAAGAAGACGTTGGCGTCCACCGACCTGCCCGGCTGCACGCTCGATAACGACCAGGTGCAGATGAAGAAGTCCGGCGAGGCGTACGCATCGTACGTCGATGATCCGACGCTGGTGCCGGGTGCCAGCCAGCAGCGTTACCGCGACCGAGTGCAGTGCTGGGAGCGCCAAGGTCGCGCGCTGTACTTCGTCGACGTCGAGACCGGCAGGCTGATCAAGAAGGTCTTCGACGACGACACCAACGACGCCAACGGCACCATCTTCACCGCCCCCGTGTCCGGCACGCCGACCGCGTACCAGGACGCTGTAGCCACGATCGCCGATCGCGGCTACGTGCTTGACGCCGAGGGTGTGATCTGGCGCATCGACATGAGCTCACAAGATCCCGTGCCCGACGCCGGCGGCAAGGGTTGGACGGTGCGCCCGTTTCACGACTTGTACTGGGACAAGAACGTGCCCGACGGAGCTGAGACTACCTACGAGCGGCCGATTCTTTCGCTCGACCGCAACCGCCGCGTGGTGGTGATCGTCGGCACCGGCGACACCGACAACTTCGAGAAGACCAAGGCGGACAACCGCATCGTGTCGCTGACCGAGCTCACCATGGCGGACTCGCCGGACGACCCCGACGACTATCAGGCGCTGATCAACTGGGAGTTACGCAACCGGGGGGCGAGCACGAGCTCCACTGCACTGGTTCCCAGTGAGATGGTGACCGGTTCGATGGCTTTGTTCGAAGGCCAGCTCTTCGCAGCGACGTTCACCTCCGTCGTCAGCGGGGCCGACTCGTGCGAGTACGGCCGCGGTCGTTTGTGGTCGCTCAGCTACATCGACCGCGACCCGGGTGTCTACAACGTCACGTGGGACGGGGGCTCCAAGACGGGCACGTTCGAGCCCGTGCGTATCCCCGTGGCTGCCGCCGAGACCGGCACGGACTCGGATGCCGATCTATGGAACAAGACTCTCGCCGAGGTGAAAGAAGCGGGCAAGAACCTGTTGGTTCAGGGCCTCGGCACCACCCAGCGGCTGACCTGCACGCCGCCGGCCGATCCGCTGTTCTCGTACTTCTCGCCGACACTCACGAGCATCGAGCAGAGCCAACCGCCGGCCATCTGGGTGGTGGCACAAGCCTCGAAGGGCGACAAGCGCTCAGGCTCGAAGCTGGGCAGCGTACAAACCAAGGTCACACGGCCGATCACGTTCTCACGGGTAACCTCATGGGCCTCAAGTATCGACTAACCATGTGGATCAGCGGGGCGCTCGCGCTCCACGCGGTGGCGGCCTGCTCGCGCAGCAACGAGGAAGAGCAGCGCCGGCACTTGCTCGAAGCCGACGCGCGCGGCCAGGCACGCCAGCAGCGCATCGACAAGACCCGCGTGCGCGACCCGGCGGGCGACCTGCTGCCGTCGGAGACCAAGGCGGCGGGCTACGTGGTGCCGCGAGGCTTCACGCTCACCCGCACGCATCCTCATAAATGGGTCTACGACGCCGACCTGCCCCTGAAGAAGGTCGAGGAATACTTCGACAAGCGCTTGGCCGGCGGCACCAAGAGCAGAGTGGAATACTCCCAGGTGGAGTGGCTGCACTCGGTCGAGAAGGACGACCCGAAGCAGGTGCCCGGTTGGGTCCAGATCATGCCGTGCCCGAGCACGCGCACGTGGTCGCGCATCGTCTTCTCCGAGCCCAACCCGCCCCCGAAGGACGCACCGCTGATGGACGCGCAGCGGATGCGCGAGTTCCTCGCCGAGCGCCGCCGCAACGCGCGCTAGTCAGAAGTTCGGCGAGCCGAACTCCCGACTGGCGGGTGTTGCGCGTTCGCTTGCGCGAACGCTTCACACCGGATGATTTACAGGGGGGGTTCGGACGCCCCCTCTCGAGAAGAAGTCCGCCCTGCGGGCTGACTGCTTTCGATTCACCCCCTCCAGGTCGCGCGCTCCGCGCTGCTCCGCCTGCCGCTGTCAGCGGCCGAGAAGGCCGCTCAGGAGCTCGAGCAGTCGATCGTTTTGCTCGGGCGTTCCGACCGTGATGCGCAGCGCGTCGTGTAGGCGGTCCTGCGCGAAGTGGCGGACCAGGAGGCCGCCGGCTTCGAGCCGATCGCGCAGCTGGCTGGCCGAAGCGCCGGCCGGTACGTACGCGAGCAAGAAGTTGCTTTGGCTCGGCAGCACGCGTAGCCCCAGGGCGGCGAGCGCATCCACGAGGCGCGCCCTTTCCTGGCGCACGCTCTTCCAGGTTTCCACCGCGTAGCCGCGCGAGTGTAGGGCCGCCGCAGCCAGGCGCTGTGCCACCACGTCTACATTGTAGCTATCCCGAGTTTTCTCCAGCATCGGCGCGATCAACTCGGCCCGCCCGATGCCGTAACCGAAGCGCAGGCCCGCCAGGCTGTAGCCCTTGCTGAGCGTGCGCAGGAACAGCAGGTTGTCGTGCTCCGCGAGCAGCGGCAGCAAGTCGTGACCGAGCTCGGGGTCCGCGAAGTCCACGTAGGCTTCGTCGACCAGCAGCACGCCGCGCAGCTCGCGCGCGATCGCCGAGATTTGGCTGCGGCTGACCAGCGTGCCTGAAGGTGCATGTGGGTTTACGAGCATCGCCAGGTTCACGCGCTCGCTGTTCAGGCGCGCGGCGAAGTCGGCTGGCACCGAAAAATCCTCAGTGGAGCCGCCGCGCAGCGCCGGCGACCCAGATCCAGCAGGAACGCGCACCAGGGGACTGCCGTGGATCTCGGCCAGCACGGGATACAGCGAGTAACTGGGCTCGAGCACGCCGATCGGCGTCCCCGGCTCCACGAACGTCGTGACGGCCAGCCGCAGCAGCTCGTCGCCGCCGTTGACTGCGACGATTTGCTCGCGCGCCACGCCGTGGACCTCGGCCGCAATCTCGCGGAATGCGTCGGCCAGCGGCTCCGGGTAACGGCGCAGCACGTCCGCGGGAACCTCCAGCAGGGCGCGCATGACTTCGGGCGCCGGCGGGTAAGGGTTCTCGTTGGTGTTGAGCTTGATGGTGTCCGCAGTCGTGGGCTGCTTGCCAGGCACGTAGCCCGTCATGCGTTGGATGGAAGCGCGTTCATACGCCATGGCGGTTGCTCATGTAGCACATGTATCGGCCGCAAATTTTCGCGAGAACGTCGCGATTCGCCGCGCGTGTACTCAGACGGGAAGCTTGATAATGCGCGTTAATCTTGTTACGTAAACACACCCGTCGTGCGCGCATCCTCCTAGAAAGCCGGTGCTTTCGGGTCCGAGGACGGGCACCGCGGATAGTTCATGGCCCTTGGCTGGTTCACCTCTCACGACCTCGCGATCGATCTAGGCACCGCCACGACGCTGGTCTACGTCAAGGGTCGAGGCATCGTCGCCTACGAACCTTCGGTCGTGGCCGTGCAGAAAGACGGGCGCGGCGGCAAGCGCGTGCTCGCGGTCGGCACCGAAGGCAAAGAGATGCTCGGGCGGACGCCGGGCAACATCGAAGCCGTACGGCCGCTGCGAGACGGCGTGATCGCCGACTTCGAGATCACCGAGGCGCTGCTGCGCTACTTCATCAATCGCGCGACCAACCGGCGCTGGGTGCGCCGCCCGCGCATCATCATCTGCGTGCCATTCGGCATCACCGAGGTGGAAAAACGCGCCGTGCGCGAGAGCGCCGAGAGCGCGGGTGCGCGCGAGGTCTACCTGATCGAAGAGCCGATGGCCGCGGCTATCGGAGCTGGTTTGCCGATCACCGAGCCCAGCGGCAACATGGTGATCGACATCGGCGGAGGCACGACCGAGGTCGCCATCATCTCGCTCGCCGGTATCGTGTACTCACAATCGGTGCGCGTGGGTGGCGACAAGATGGACGATGCCATCATCGCCTACATGAAGCGCAAGTATAACTTGCTGATCGGCGAGCAGACGGCCGAGCGCGTGAAGTGCACGATCGGCAACGCCTACGCCGACAACGAAGTGCGCACGATGGAAGTCAAAGGCCGCGACCTGGTCGCCGGCGTGCCCAAGACCGTGGTGGTCACGGGCGACGAGATCCGCGAGGCGCTGATGGAGCCGATCAACTCGATCGTCGACGCAGTGCTGCTCGCGCTCGAACGCACCCCGCCCGAGCTGGCCGCGGACATCGTGGACAAGGGCATCGTGCTGACGGGCGGCGGAGCTTTGCTCAAGAGCTTGGATGTGCGCTTGCGCGAAGAGACAGGCCTGCCCGTGATGGTGGCCGACGACCCGATCTCGGCCGTCGTGCTCGGTTCGGGCAAGGCGCTGGATCACATGGACTTGCTGCGCGAAGTCACGATCTCCTAGTCGGCCGCAACTCGATCACAGCGGGCGTCCGCGATGCATCTCTATCGACGATTCCGAGACGCTGCGTTGTGCATCGTGCTGCTCGCGCTGCCGTTCTTCGTGCTGCGCGCCAACCTCAAGGATCCTTCGCGCACCAACGCCTTCGACCGCGTCATCCTCGAGGCCAGCGCGCCCATCCAGTACGGCACCACGCAGTTCGCGCAGGGAGTCTCGGCCGTGCTGCAGGAGTACGTGTACCTGGTCGACGTCAAACGAGACAACGACCGGCTGCGCGCCGAGAACGCCCGCCTGCTCGAGGACAACAACCGCTTGCTGGCGGCGGCCACCGAGAACCGGCGCCTGCGCCGCCTGCTGCAGCTGCGCGACGAGCTCCGCGGCAACCTGCTGTCGGCGCAGGTGATCGGCAAAGAGGTCTCGCCGTACTTCCGTGTCACACGCGTGGTGCTGGACCGGGGGGAGCGCGACCACGTGCGCCCGGGCATGCCGGTGATCACCGCCGACGGCCTGGTCGGGCAAATCCGCCGCACCTACAGCCGCTATGCCGACGTGCTGCTGACGGCGGACAAGACCAGCGCCATCGACGTGGTCGTCCAGCGCAACGGTGCACGCGGCATGTTGAAGGGCACCGGTGCCGAAGAGAACTACGTGTGTCAGCTCGAGCAGCTGTCACGTGATGACGACGTCCAGCCGGGCGACGTGGTGGTGACATCGGGGCTCGGCCAGCGTTTTCCCGCGTCGATCTTGGTGGGTGAAATCAAGGAAGTGGTCAAACGCGAGTACGGCTTGTATCAAGAAGCGACAGTCGTTCCGGCGGTTCACTTCTCGCGCCTGGAAGAGGTCCTGGTCCTCACGGCGGGCTCGCGCGCAGCGGGCATCACCGAGCAGGGCGCACAGGCCGAACGTTAGGCAGGTGATGCCGTGCGCAGCGTGCTCCTCGTGGTGTTTGGCTTTCTGATGCTGACCGGTCAGGCCGCGCTGGCCACGCTCGTGCCGATGCACACGTTCGCGCCCAACCTGGTCCTGCCGATCGCGCTGTCGCTCGGTGTGACCGCGGACGTACACCTGGTGCGCGGCGCGTTGATTTGCTTCGTGCTCGGCTACCTGCTCGACGCGTTTTGCGGCAATCCCATGGGGTTGCAGACGTTCGTCCTGGTGGCCTCGTTCATGCTGGCGCGTGCCGCGGCGTCGCGTCTTCTGCCACATGGTGCGTTCTTCACGGCCATGTTCGCGTTCACGATGAGCGTCGCCTCCGGCTTCTCGATCCTCGCCCTGCGCGCCATCTTCGAGAAGAAGAGCGACATCCTGACCTACGATGCATGGTCCACGTTGCGGGTACTGGTTCAGTCGTCGCTCGTCACGGCGCTGCTCGCCCCCGCGATCTTCGGCGCTGTGCGCAGGATCGACGGTAGGCAGTCGCCGAAGGCCGACGAGCGCCCCAGCTTGGCGTAAAATCGCCGAGAGCTCCCCCGCATGAATCTCCTCTCCGTACGCCGCGAACTAGGCGAGTTCAAGAAGCGCTACAAGTGGATGGTGGTGTTCGTGATGGTCGCGATGAGCGCCATCCTCGGGCGCCTCTTCCAGCTGCAGATCATGCAGAACGACCGCTGGCTGGTCGAGGCGGAGAAGAACATCACCAAGGTCGTGCGGCTGCCCGCGACGCGCGGCATCATCCGCGACCACAAGGGACGCGTGGTCGCGCAGAATCGCGCGTCGTACAGCGTGTACGTCACGCCGCGGCAGATGGGCACGGAGCAGTTCACGCAGATCTCCGACCTGCTCGAGCTCGATGCCGAGCAACGCCAGCGCTTTCGCAGCAAGCTGGACAGCGTGCCGGAGCGCAGGCGCTCGCACTTCGTGCTGGCGTTCAACGACATCTCGCGCGACCAGTACGCGGCGATCGAGACGCACCGCCGCGAGTTGCCCGGCGTGAACGTGGTCGCCTCGCCGGTGCGCTCGTATCCCTTCAAGACGCTCGGCGCACACACGCTCGGCTTCTTGAACGAGGTCAGCGCGGAAGATCTCAAGCGCCTGTCCGGCCTCGGCTACGGCGCGGGTCACTCGGTCGGGCGCTCCGGCCTCGAGCGCGCCTGGGAGAGCTACCTGCGCGGCAAGGACGGCGAGCTGCGCGTCGTGGTCGACGTGCAGGGGCAAGAGCTCGATGGCTCACCGCATCGTATCGCCCAGCGCCAGCTGCGCACCGAGCCCGTGCCGGGGCTGGACATGCGGCTGACGCTCGACATGGACATGATGCGCGCGGCGGAGCGCGCGTTTCGCGGACAGCCTTCGGGTGGCGTGGTGGTCGTCGACATCGCGACCGGCCGCGTGCGCGCGCTGTACTCCAAGCCCGCGTACGACCTGAACGAGATGAGCGGCGGCATGTCGACCGCGCGTGCCAAGGAGCTGCTCGAGAATCCGTTCCGGCCGCTGATCGACAAGACCACCTACGAGAGTTACTTTCCCGGCTCCACATTCAAGCCGATCTCCGCGCTGGCGGCGTTGCAGGACGGCATCATGACCAGCTCGGTGCACTACGATTGCCCGGGCTACTACGAGCTCGGCAAGCGCCGGTTCCGCTGCAGCCACGTGCACGGCGACACCGACATGCAAGAGGCGATCACGCAGTCTTGCAACGTCTACTTCTACCGGCTCGCCGAGCAAGTCGGCATCGATCGCCTGGCCGCGTACGCGCGCGAGTTCGGGCTCGGGCAGAAGACCGGCATCGGCATCAACACCGAAGCCAGTGGCTTCGTGCCGTCGCGCGACTGGTACGCCAAGAATCACAACAACAAGTTCCACCTCGGCTTCACGCTCAACACGGCGATCGGGCAGGGCGATACTCGCGTCACACTGGTGCAGCTGGCGATGCTGTACGCGGCGATCGCAAGTAACGGCACGCTGCACGTGCCGCAGCTGGTCGAGCGGGTCGAGCAGGCCGACGGCACCACGGTCGAAGAGTTTCCACCGCGCGTGCGCCGGCACATCAACGTCGATCCGCAGTACTTCAACCTGATCAAGGCGGGTTTGTTGGGCGTGATCAACGACAAGGAAGGCACGGCCTACGAGGCGCGCATCGACGGTGGCGTGCTCGTGGCAGGCAAGACAGGTACCGCAGAGGTGAGCAAGGGCAAGCTCAACCCGCGCGAAGATCCGCGCAAGGCCTGGTACTACCGCCGCGCGCACTCGTGGTTCGCCGGCTATGCGCCGGCCGACAAGCCCGAGCTTGCGATCGTGGTGCTCGTCGAGCACGGCGGCACGGGCGGCAAGTACGCCGCGCCGATCGCCACGCAGGTCCTGCAGGATGCGCTGGGTGGCGGCGATCCGGCGAAGAACAAGCCGCTCCTGATCTCCAAGAAACCCTGAGAGGAACTGTATGGCGTTGCGTCGAGGCTTCCAGGATCACTTCGATTGGCCACTGTTCGTGACCACGGCGGCGATCTCGGTGGTGGGCGTGATCAACCTGTACAGCGCGACCAGCGTCGGCGTGCTGCGTGACATCTACATCCAGCAGATCTACTGGTTGACGCTCGGTGCGGGCGCGGCCGTGTTGGTGGCCGCGGTCGACTACCGGCACTTCGAACGCTACGGCTGGGTCGCGTACGGTCTGGGCATCACCTTGCTGGTGCTGGTGTTCTTGCTGGCGCGCGAGGTTCGAGGCTCGCAGCGCTGGATCCCGATAGGCTCGTTCTCCTTGCAGCCGAGCGAGCTGATGAAGCTGTTCTTGATCATCGCGCTCGCCAAGCACCTGCACAACGATCCGCGGACCGAGGGCCGGACGCTCAAAGATCTGATCATCCCCGGCTTGATCCTGGTGTTTCCACTGGGCTTGATCCTGGCGCAACCAGACCTGGGCACCGCGCTGATCCTCGTGTTCGTGTTCTGCACCATCATGTTCCTGACGCACCTCAAGATGCGCTCGCTGATGACGCTGGTCATCACGATGGCGGTCAGTGCGCCGCTCGCCTGGAACTACCTGCTCAAGGACTATCAGCGCGCGCGCGTCACGTCGTTCATGGACCCCGAGAACGACCTGCTCGGCAGCGGCTGGCACGCCTATCAAGCCAAGGTGGCGATCGGCAGCGGCGGGTTGACGGGCAAGGGATACCTGCAGGGCACGCAGAACCAGCACAAGTTCCTGCCCGATCAGCACAGCGACTTTCCGTTTCCGGTCTGGGCCGAGGAGCACGGCTTCATCGGCTCGGTGGTGCTGATCATGCTCTACATGGTGCTGGTGTTGTGGGGCATCAAGATCGCCTCCGAGGCCAAGGATCGCTTCGGCGCAGTCGTCGCGGTGGGCGTGTCCGCGATGATCTTCTGGCACGCGGTGATCAACCTGGGCATGGTCTGCGGGCTGCTACCGGTCGTGGGGATCACGCTCCCGCTGTTCTCCTACGGCGGGTCGAGCGTGCTGACGATCATGGCCGGCATCGGCTTGTTGATGAACGTGTCGATGAGGCGCTTTCACTTCTAGAACATGGCGAAACCAGGCTCGAGCTACTTCGCGGATGTCGACTCCCTGCTCCGGCCCGCGGAGTCTCAGCCAGCGATCGACCTCAAGCGGTTGGTCGTGCTCGCCGTCGCGCTGGGGGCCGCGTACGGCTTCTTCATGGGTTGGTTCGCGGTCGCCCTGCACTGGGGCACCGGACAACTGGCTGGCTACCTGCAGCTGATCTCGGGGACGATCAAGTTGCCGGCGCTCTTCCTGGGCACGCTGCTGGTCACGTTTCCGTCGCTCTACGTGTTCAGCGCGCTCGCCGGAGTGAACCTCGATCTGCTCGCCACCCTGCGTCTGCTCGTGTCGGCGATCGTGGTCAACCTCGCGGTCGCTGCCTCGCTCGGCACCATCCTGGCGTTCTTTACGCTCAGCACCACCAGCTATCCGTTCATCGTCGTGCTCAACGTGGTGCTGCTGAGCGTCGCCGGCGTGATGGGGCTGGGCTATCTGCGACGCACGCTCGTGCAAGTCGTACAGCTGCCGGTGGCTCCGGCTCCCACGCTGCCCGTCGTCGCGAGCGAGGGTGAAGCGCCTCCTGTAGCGCCGCCGCCAGCTGCAAGCGAACCCAGCGCGGTGCCCATCTTCCGGGTGTGGACGATCATCTACGCGCTGGTCGGGATGCAGATGGGCTGGCTGCTACGCCCGTTCATCGGCCATCCAGACGCTGGGTTCGAGCTGTTTCGTGCGCGTACCGGCAACTTCTTCCTGGGTCTGCTCGACAATCTCCGCCAAATGTTCGGTTCGTGAGGAGCCTGCCGGCACTGCTCCACGAGCTCGGGTCGGCAGGCGTCGGTCGAGGCGGTTCGCGCTGGGAGCTGCCGCTGGTCGTGGCGCTCGCGGGCGTGACCTACGGCGCGTTCATGGGCAGCTTCACGGTCTATTCGTTCGAACGCTCGCTGGCGCTCCTGTACGTGGCGCTGAAGGTCCCACTGCTGATCTTCGCGACCAGCGTGATCTGCCTGCCGGGGTTCTTCACGTTGAACGCGGTGCTCGGGCTCCAGGCGGACTTCACTCGAGCGCTGCGCGCGATCGCGGCGGCACAGGCCGCGTTGACCCTCGCGCTCGCGTCGCTCGGCCCGCTCACGAGTATATTTTACCTGTCCGGCATTACGCACGACGGCGCCCTGATGCTCAACGCGCTGATGTTTCTGCTCGCCACGCTGGCGGGACAATCGGTCATGCGGCGCAGCTACGCAGGCCTGATCGCGCACCCCGAACGTGGTCCGCGGCATCGACTGATGCTGTGGGTCTGGACGTTGCTGTACGCGTTCGTCGGCATGCAGATGGGCTGGATGCTCCGGCCGTTCGTTGGCAGCCACGAGCTGCCCGTGACGTTCTTCCGTGACGAACCGTTCAGCAACGCCTACGTCGCGATCATCGCGCTGTTCTTCTAGTTGGTGGCGACCGCCCCGATACCGAGTAGCTTCTCGCGGTCGTCGCGCAGGTCTCGGCCGTGGCGCTGCTTCGGGTAGGGCTTCTTGCCCATCAGGCCGCGCCAGAGCGCGCGGTTGAAAGCGGGCTCGTCCAGCTTGTCCTCGCGCGAATAGTCCTGGTCGCCCAGGACGCGCTGCCAATAGGCCGCGTCGCCGCGCGGGCGCACGCTGGCCGTGGCTGCCGTTGGAGGCGGTAGTGGCAGTTGCGTGGTACGCAGGACTTCGGGAACGATCGCGTCGTACTTCGGATGGGCCAGCGCGGGGGAGGGTGAGAAGACCTCGCCCATGGGCGGTGTGAAGGCGACCATGGCGTTGAACGGCTCGAGGCCCAACACGTCGACGATCGTGCGCACCATGCTCACGGTGGTGTACGGCGTGGAGACCAGCTCGCCGCGCTTCACGTAGGGACCGAGCACGTAGGCGATGCTGCGGTGCGCGTCGACGTGATCGCCGCCGTTCTGCGCATCGTCCTCGATGATGAAGATCAGCGTGTCGTCGGCGTAGCGACTCTTGAAGACCTTGTCTGCGAGCATGCCGATCGCACAGTCGTTGTCGGCCATCTGCGTGTCCGGTGTGTTCACGCCGTCGATGGCTGCCGCGAAATCTCCGAAGTGATCGTGCGGGAAGCGCAGGAAGGTGAGCGCAGGCAGCTTGCCGTTCGCGACGTAGCCGTCGAACTCCCGCTCCCACTCACGAAACAGCCAGTAGTCCGGGTTGCGCATGTCGTACGTGCGGAAGTACGGATCGCTGGTGTCTTGCAGCGCGCTGTTGGCCGGGAAGAACTGCACGATGCCCTGCGCCTGGGGGTCGCGCACCAGGGGCACGTGGCCCGGCTGGCCTTCTTCGATCCCGTAGCGGATGCCGTCGCCGAAGAACCCGTAGTTGCGAATACTCAAGCCCTTGCGCAGCGCCGCGTCCCACAGGTAGCCGGTGCCGATCTCGCCTCCCGGGCCATCGGGAGCAGCGACGTCGTTCGTGCCGGGCAGCACGTCGGCATCGGGCGGCGACTGCGGATTTGCGGCCAGGCGCAACTCGAGCGTCGGCAGACTCACGTTGACATCGCGATTGGTGCCTTCCCAGTCGTAGTTCAAGCCGCGGCCACCGTAGTTGACCGACACGGTCTTCTCGGTGAAGTCGGTCGTGCGCCCGGCCACGGTCCAGTTCCAGCCGTCGCCGCTGACCTCACCGCTGTCCATGAACCTGTCCATGGTCACGAAGGTGCTGGCGAGCGCGTGGTGGTTCGGCGTGATCGTTTGTGGAAAGAGCGTGAGCGAGGGATCGCCGTCGCCGATCGGCAAGTCGCCGAGCACCTGGTCGTAGGTGCGGTTCTCTTTGACCACGTAGATCACGTGCTTGATCTTGCTGCGCAGGAACGCCATGGTGCGCGCGTGTGTCTCGTAGCTGACCACGCCCGGGAAGCGGTTGTTGATCGCGACCTGCCAGGTCAGCTGAAACAACTGCGCCGGAGTCGGCGCCGGCAGCGTGAGCAACCCGGCCTTGTGCAACTGCCAGGTGTAGAGGTTCTTGGCGGAGCAGCCGAGGTTCGCATCGGAGGAGGTCGAGTTGGTGGCTCGACAAGCACCCGGGTTCGGCCCTGGCACGCTCTTGCCGTTGATCACGTACAGGCGCGAGCCGTCGGCATTCAGGCTGACCGAGTTCGGGTACCAGCCGGTCGGGATCAAGCCGAGCGTACGACTTCGCTCGCCCAGGCGAATCACCGCGAGCGAGTTCATGCCGCCGTTCGTCACGTACAGCAGCTGCTCGTCGGGCGACAGGGCGAGACTGTTGGGGTTCGCGCCGTGCAGGCCGGTGTGATCCCAGCTCAACACCGGCGGCGCCGCGGTGAAGATCTCGTCGATCACGCGGTAGCGCCTCGCGTCGATGACTTGCACGGAGTCCGCCGTGGAGCAGGCCACGAACAGCCGGCGCTGCGCCCGGTCGAGCAGCAAGCGCGAAGGTTGGTTGGCCACGGCGATCCGGCGGACCACGCGCGGCTTGCTGGCGGCGATGTCGATCACGACGATCTCGTTGTCGCGTTGGCTCGAGACGAACGCCGTGTCATCGCCGCGGATCACCGCCCAGTAGGGATAGGTTCCGCCGGCCTTGCCCTTGCCCGGGCGCAGGTCGATCTCGGCCAACACGCTGCGCGCCTGCAGATCGATCAGCGTAGACGAGTCGTTCTGGAAGTTGGTCACGAGCGCGCGCGTTCCGCTGCGATTCACGGCGACGCCGGCTGCCTGTGGCGTCGCCCCGTTGCCGAGGCCAGCGGTGTGGCCGAGTGCGATCGCCGGGGTACGCTCGACCCATCCGCCTTCCTCGAGCGCGAATTCGTGCAGGTTGTCGTCCATCCCGCCGCTCACGTAGAAGCGTGAGCCGTCCGGGTGGAACGCGATGCCGCTGAACGTGTTCGGCAACTGCAAGACTTGACGCTGCTGGGGTTCCCCGGCGCTGATGTCGTAGGCGAACACGTACTCGTTGGAGGTCGCCGGATCGGACTTTCCATCGGCGCCGCTGTTGCGGTTGAAGCCGCTGGTCAGCACCAACAACGTTCGGCCATCCGGACTGGTCACGCTGGTGACGGCCTGGCCTGCGGCGAACTCGGGTCGCGTGGGCAGATTCGGGATGAGCCGCTCGAATTTCGAGCCGATCGCCGCCCGCGGCGTGATGCGAAAGCCCGTCGGCAACAACTCGCCGGACGGCTTCTCGGGTTCAGCGGATGCTGCGCCAGCCTGCAGCGCGATCAAAGCCAGTACGGCAAACGCGTGCGACGCACGTTTCATGGCGAACCTCCCTCGGTGTTCAATTCAATAAGACCCGCCGACGCCTCCGAGCGCGATCACGCCAGGGTGCACCTGGTCAGTCTCCAGAGCGCGAAAGCCAACCTGCCCGATGAGCGCAACGGGTCCGAGGCTGTAGTTTACGGTCGGACCGACGATCAGATCCCACTCGCTGTCGTCGCGCGCTTCGCGCTTGGGATCGTCCGAGAACAGATCGAAGCGAACGTGCGTCTCGAGGCCGAGTTGCAGGGGTTCGCTCAGGCCGTACAAGCCCGCCACCGCGACGTCGCCCTCGCGATCGTCGCCTTCGGGGTCTTGACCGTACGACATGTGCCCGAACACGCCGACGCGGTCGAAACGCGCGCCGAGGGAAACCAGCCCCTGGATCAAACCCTCGTCATCGGTGAAGCGCTCCATGCGGTAGAAGACTGCGAGCGCCATGTCGATGCCGTGCGACTTCTGGTTGAGCGCGCGCACACGCAACCCGAAGTGAGGCTGGACGTCGCCGTTCGGCGCGTCGGGCGTGTAGGTCACGCCGAAGCGCAAGTCGAGTGGACCAATGACTTGAACGTCGCCGATCGCGCGCAATACCGCGGTGTTCTCGGCACTGTCGTAGCCGCCGATCACGTCCGCGACCGCATGGCTGCGACCGCCGCCGGGTGCGATCACCTCCGGCAACAGCATGCCCTGCGCCGCGGCATCGGCCGCACTTCCTCGCCGCACCGGTTCGGCATCTTGCTGCGCCCTGACTCGAGAGCCGGCGAGCACCGACAACGCACAGAACGACCACAAGGCACAGCGAAGCGCCTGTTGCATGGCACTCTCCAGCGATTGAGTGGACCTACACTCGCGCCGTCCGATTGCGTTTGCGTGACGAGCGCGGGAGTTATCGGTGAAGAGCTGCAGCCAAAAGCGGCATCTAGGTGAGGCATCTCACCGCGCGTGAGCAGGTGATGACGCATGTTGAACGAACCGCAGCAGCTCCCAGTCGTTCAACCCCAGCGCTTGCGAGGTTCGTTTCATGCCACGTCAGAGACTTCCAGGCACCGCTCACGGACTCCTTCGCGGACTCGATTCGGTTCCACGCTCCCCATCCTTCGAAGGGCGCTTTGGTCGCATGTTCCGGCGCTTGCCGGGCGCGCGATACTCACAGGACGCGTTGCTGGCGCTCGGCGCCGCGATGACCGCAGAAGCGGAGGACGCTCCGACGCCCGAGAACGAGATCGACGACGAAGAGAATCAAGGGATTTCTGCGGGTTACACCTACCTCGGACAGTTCATCGACCACGATCTGACGTTCGATCCGGCGAGCTCGCTCGAGCGCAAGAACGATCCGGATGCGTTGGTGGACTTCCGGACGCCACGCTTCGACCTGGACTCCGTGTACGGTCGCGGCCCTGATGACCAGCCCTACCTCTACGAAGACGACGGGCGGCACTTCAAGCTGGGGCGCAACCTGATCGGCAATCCGAATGATGCCCAGGCGCGCGATCTGCCGCGGCACGCCAACCCGGCCACGGGCTCGCGCGCGCGGGCGCTGATCGGCGATCCACGCAACGACGAGAACGTGATCGTCTCGCAGCTGCACGGCATCATGCTGCGTTTTCACAACCGACTGGCCGACGACAACCCGACCAAGAGCTTCGGCGAGATCCAACAGCTCGTACGCTGGCACTACCAGTGGGTGTTGGTGCACGACTTCCTGCCCACAATCGTCGGACCCGAGACGGTTTGCGCCGTGCTGCCGCACTTGCACAGCAAGAAGCACCTGCGCTTCGATCCTCCGCACCTCGAGTTCTACAAGCCGGTCGTCGGCGCCTACATGCCGATCGAGTTCTCGGCCGCAGCCTATCGCTTCGGACACTCGATGGTGCGGCCGATCTATCGATTGAACACCAGCCTCGGGCGAAAGAAAGACGAGGGTGATCCGATCAACGAGCGCAAGCTGATCTTCCACTCGGAGGACGACAACGCGTCGCTCAACGGCTTCCGCGAGTTCCCGGAGAACTGGGCGATCGAGTGGAACTTGTACTTCGACATGGGCAACAAGCCGTCGAACGTCGGCTTCGAGCGCCTGCAGCCCGCATACAAGATCGACACGTCGCTGGTGAACCCGCTCGGACAGCTGCCGCTATCGGTCGCGAGCGGTCAACCCTCCCTGGCTGCGCGCAACCTGCTGCGCGGCGCGAGCATGGACTTGCCGTCGGGTCAGGACGTCGCGCGCGCCATGGGCGAGCGAGTTCTGCGGGATGAAGAGCTGAAGGTCGGAAAGGCCAACGAGGACAGCGCCTCGAGCAACCGGCCGATCACCGCGATCAGCCGCGAGTTCGCGGGCAAGGCGCCGCTCTGGTTCTACGTGTTGTCCGAGGCACAACAGCAGTTCAAGGACGACGCCACGCCGATCCGTTTGGGCAGCGTTGGGGGTCGAATCGTAACGGAGGTCTTCGCCGGCATCCTGTTGCACGACAGCAGCTCGTGGTTGAGACAGGACCCCGGCTGGCGCCCCGAAGCCGACACGTTCAAGATGGCCGACTTGATTCGTAGAGCGATCGGCAAGTGATCGTTCACCACTGCGCGACCAGCTCGCGAAACGCGCGCTCGATCCGGATCCCATCTGCGGTTTGATCCGCGCGCACCTGGCCGTCCACCCGGACCTGCTTTGGACGTTCGCGCGTCGGCCACGCCACCTGGATCGGGATGTTCGGGAACAGCCCCGGGGCGAGCGTGACGCGCAGCTCGCGGCCCGTTTGTTTGGCCGTCATCGTCAGGCTGCCGTACGCCGTGGGCAATCCCTCGACACTGAGGCCGCCGTCGCTCACCCACGAAGGCGGCGTGCCCGGCAAGAGCTCGAGCTCGGTGTCACCCTCGTGCATGAGCATGCCGATGATCGCGCGGATGTACTCGGTGCCGACCCAGGTGTGCGGCATGTCGCCGAGGAAGCCCGTGTGCCGCAAGCGTGAGTCGACGACCTCCGCGAACATTTGCCAGCCGCTCGGGCGGCGGTAACGCATGATGCTCTCGAGCACTTCGTTGGCATCGGCCGGTCGGTTCAGGCGCACGAAGCTCAGCACGTTCCGGAGCTCGTACGGGCTGAAGCGCCACTGGCTGTTGGGCACCGCGCGCCGGCGCAGACCGTCGAGGTAAGCGTCGTACGTGCTTTGCAGCGTCTCCACCGGCAACAGATCCTGCTGGCCGCAGGGATCGAGCGCGATCGAGACGCTGGTGTAGTCGATGTCGCCGAGGTCGGCCGACGCCGGAATGACGCTCAAGTTCTTCCACGCGATCGTCGCTCGCACGGAAGCCGCCACCGACTCGCGCAGCACCTGGTACTGCGTACGGGCGGTCTGCCCCAGTGCCGCGTTGCCCCACTGTGCCGCCAGCCAGGCACCATCGTGCCAACCCTTGAGTGCCCAATAGTCGTCCCAGTAACTGTGGGTGGGTACGGAATAGCCCTCGTGGCTGATCGACGGCGCGATGATGCCGCGAAAACGCTCCGGCGCTTCGTGATCGGCCATATAGCCAGGCACGAGCGTGCGCTCGCGCAACTTCTGCGTGTAGCGCAGCGCGGCCGCCACCTTGGGCATGTACTCGCGGACGGTCGGCGCGCCGCCGTCGAGACGCGCAACGTCCGCGACCAGCGAGATCCACTGACCTTGCCCGTCGTACTCCAGGTCGCCTCCGAAGCCGGTAAAGACGCTCCCATCGTCGTTGAGGATCGGCGAGACGAGGCCACTGTCGTGCACCGCGTGATCGGTATACCAACTCAAGAAGTCGCGTGCCGTATCCGCGAGGCCCATGCGTAGCAGCACGTGCGCTGCGGCTGCGCCGTCCCGGATGAAGGATCGGTTGTAGTTTCGCGGGCCCGGTTGCATCGCGGGGCCGGTCTGGTTGATCAGGATATAGGCCAGTTGCGCGCGCAGCATCTGCACGAGCGTGGGATCGGGCAGGGTGAGGCCTACCTTGTCGACGCGCCCTTCCCACTGCTCTGCAACGCGCGTCGCGAGCGCGTTGAACGCGGCGTCCGCGTCGCTGTTCTTGGCGCCCATCAACGCCGCGCGATCGATCGGCGGGGCCTCGGGCAACTTGCCGGTCTGCGCATCGAAGCGCCGGTTGCCGAGCGGGAAGGCCAACACCACGCTCTGCGCCGTGCCTGGCTCGAGCTTCATCGGGTAGCGCAGGTAGGCAGCGGCGAGACCATCCTCGTCGCGCGCCTTCAGCGCCGTCGGTAGCCCGGCCCAGACCACCCACTGCGTGAGCTCGCCTTCACCCTGGAGACCGAACTCCGAGGTTCCGCGCGATGGAACCTCGCTGAGCGAGCGCAGCAGCACCCGGCCGTTCACGCGCACGCCGGTGTCCTTGGCCGGTCCCTCGAGTGCAATGTTGTGGATCGGCGAGATGCCACCGGACTGCCACGACGGATTGATCTGCATCGGCCGCACGAGCAACACCAACTCACCGCTGATGCGGCGCTTGCTGTCGTTCTGCAGCTGATAGCGGACGAGCGTCACCGGCTGTCCGGACTGCTCGACCGCGATCGCCTGAGTCCGGAACGAGAGCTCCGGCTCCGGGACCCACTCCACGCTGGGCATCGGCATCCAGCCTTCACGCAGCGTCTGCGTCGGTGTCTCGTTGTGCGCGGCGTGCACCTTCCGGTCCGCGTCGCGCCACAAGGGCTGGACGAGCGGCGCTCCCTTCCACGCCTCGATGTTCCCGTACTCGTCGAAGATCGACTTCTGACGCCCCGCCGGAACGCCAACCGCAGTCCAGTAGACCTGCTGGTTGCGCACCATGGGTGGGAAGAGCGCGCCGTACGAGCGCGACGCGGCCACTTCGTAGCGCCGCTGCGGTGTCATCGTGCGATCGGGTGGCAGCAGCCGTAAGCGGCGGATCTTCAGTGGCTTGCCGGGCACGGCCCCGATGGTGACGCGCAGCGTCTTGGCGACGATGGGCTGGCGGGCGGCCAGGAGCGAGCTCTGGGCCGGCGGTTCGGCATCCTTCGCCAGCGCGTACCACTTGCCCGACACATCGCCTGCGTCGAGACGCACCGAGTTCCAGGCACCGCCCCACTCGATCTCGAGGCCCGTGGTGGGAAAGGCGCGCGGTAGATCGATCGTGATCGTGCGCGTGGGACCGACCCCGCGCGGCGGTGTGACGCTGCCGCCCCATACAGTGGCCGGATCGAGGCCCTTGGCCAGTCCCGCGACGCGCGGCGTATCGGTCGCACAGATCGGCTCGAGCTCGAACACCGAGACGCCGAGCTCGATGTTGAGCGGGCTGCTGGCGAGCCGCACGTATCGCGCGCGCACCGCGGGCCAGAAGAGGTATTCGACGCCGCCTTGGCCGTCGACCGTGTCGTACACCGTCTGCCAGTCCTGGCCGTTGAGCGAGGTGAGCACGCGGTACTTGGCGGCGAAACCGCTGTCCCAGCGGATCACCACACCGCCGACGTCTGATTCGGCGCTCAAGTCGATCTGAAGCCAGTGGTTGGCCGAGAACGCTCCACCCCAACGGGTCGTCAGGTCGCCGTCGATGGCCATCCCGGCCGCCATGCTGAGCCGCTCGGCGCCTGAGCTCGTCGCGCGCCAAGACTCGCGCGGCGGAATGCTGGAATTCGCGACCGAGGTCGCGCCCGTCAGGACCAGACTCAGCAACAGAATCGAGCCGCACAGGGCGCGGCCCACACGAGAGACGCGAGGCTTCGACACTTGATGACCAGTGTCCCAGACTGTAGTCCCTCTTGCCAACCCAGGCCCGTTGCCTGGGCGCTCAGCGCAATTCTCGGGGAATGTACGAGCTTGGGCGCGCGACCTCCGCCGAGCGGGTGATCTCGAAGCGTGCGCTCTGCAACGAGCTCGAGCTGCCGCCGGTCGATACCGTGAAATTGCCCGCCTCGACGACGCGCTGGAAGCTTTGGTCGAGGAGCTCGAAGTCCTCGTGATCGAGGGTGAATGTGACCTCGCGTGATGCTCCGGGCTCCAGGCGGATGCGCGAAAACCCGCGCAGGGCTTGCACCGGACGGGTGATGCTAGAGACCTCGTCTCGCAGGTAGAGCTGCACGACCTCGGTGCCCGCACGCTGGCCAACGTTCTGGACCTTCACGCGCACCTGCAGGCTGTCGTCGGGACCGAGCTTCTTGGCCGAGAGCTGCGGCGGCTGGTAGCGGAACTGCGTGTAGCTGAGGCCGTGGCCGAAGGCGTACAGCGGGGTCCACGGCACATCGAGGTACTTCGAGGTGTACTGGTCCGTGTTCGACGGCGGACGTCCGCTCGACTTGTGCGCGTAGTACAGCGGGACCTGCCCGACGTCGCGCGGGAAGGTGATGGGTAGCTTGCCGCCGGGGTTCACGTCGCCGAACAGCACGTCTGCCACGCCGCTACCCATCTCTTGACCCAGGAACCAGGTCTCGAGGATCGCGGGGATATTCTCGTGCATCCAGCCGAGCGCGAGCGGGCGACCGTTCATCAGCACCACGACCACGGGCTTGCCGGTCGCCTGCAGCCGCTCGAGCAGCTCTTGTTGCACGCCCGGCAGCCCGAGCGCGGTGCGGCTACGCGCCTCGCCGCTCATCGCGTCGTTCTCGCCCAGCACCGCCACGACCACGTCGGCGTCGCGTGCGGCGCGCTCCGCGGCCCCGATGCCTGAGCGGTCGCTGCCGCTCACAGCGGCACCGCGTTCGTACACCACGCGCGTCTTGGGCGACACGGCCCCGCGGATGCCTTCGAGCACGTCGACGGCATCCTCGACCTTGCCGAGCCCCGACCAACTCCCGAGCACTGCGCGCTTGTCCGCCGCCAGCGCCCCGATCACTGCGATGCTGCCGATGTCCTTGCGCAGCGGCAACAGCGCCGGCTGGTTCTTGAGCAGCACGATCGACTGCGCCGCGGCCTCACGCGCCAGCGCGCGCGTCTCCTTCGTGAGGGTGAGTGCGGCCTCGCGTGCCGGATCGCTGTAGCGATACGGATCGTCGAACAACCCTAGCTGCTGCTTGGCGCGCAGCACGCGGCGCACGGCGTCATCGACCAGCGCCACCGGCACAGTGCCGGCCTTCACGAGCGACACCAAATCCTTCCGGTAGATCCCGCTGACCATATCGACGTCGATGGTGGCCCGCAGCGCGAGCTCACCGGCTTGCGCACGGTCCCTGGCGATGCCGTGCGCGATCAACTCCTTGATTCCCGTGTAGTCGCTCACGACGATGCCGTCGAAGCCCCACGCCTTGCGCAAGGTGTCCCGCACGAGCTCGGCGTGGGCGTGCATGGGCAGGCCGGCGATCTCGTTGAAAGCAGTCATTATCGAACCCGCGCCGGCCTCCAGCGCGGCTCGGAACGGCGGCGCGTACACCTCGAGCACGGTGCGCTGCGAGATGTCGACGGTGTTGTAGTCGCGCCCGGCCTCGGCCGCGCCGTAGGCGATGAAGTGTTTCGCCGTCGCGAGCATGCGCGACGCGTCCTTGGGATCACCGCCCTGGAACCCGCGTACGCGTGCGACCGCAAACGCAGCGCCCAGGTACGGATCTTCCCCCGAACCCTCCACCACGCGGCCCCAGCGCGCATCGCGCGCGATATCCACCATCGGCGCGTAGGTCCAGTGCAGGCCGTGCGCCGTGGCTTCGACGGCCGCGGCTCGCGCGCAGCGCTGCGCCAGGTCGGTGTTCCAGCTGGCCGCCTCTGCGAGCGGCACCGGAAAGATCGTGCGCAGGCCGTGGATGACGTCGTACGAGAACAACAGCGGGACGTGCAGCCTGGAACCTTCCACCGCGATGCGCTGAACCCGGCGTGTCGCCTCGGCGCCGTACACCCCCAGGAACGACCCGATGCGACCGGCGCGGATGTCTTGCTCGGACCCCGAGGCGGCAGCCGGCCCGGTGTCGTTCTTCCCACCCACCGACTGCGCGAGCTGGCCGAGCTTCTCTTCCAACGTCATGCGCGCAAGCAGCGCCTCGACCACGTCGCCCTGCGCAGGCGTGGCGTCTTGCGCCAGCGTCGGGCTGCCTCCGAACGCGAGCACGCAGGCGATGATCAACAGCGCTGGCATTTGAGCGGGTCTGATGGTCAAGTTGCGCGACATGACCGCACCCCAGCGCATTCCTTTGCTGCAACTGGCCGCGTTCGGTGCGGGAGGCATCCTGCCGATCGCGCTGTTCAACATCGCCGGGATTCTCGTGGGCCTGATGGGCAACATTAGTCTGGGGTTGAGCGCGTTCTGGCTCGGCGTCATTCTGATCGTACCGCGGTTGTCGGATGCCCTGGTGGACCCCGTCATTGGTCACTTGTCGGACAATACCCGATCGCGCTGGGGCCGCCGCCGTCCGTACCTGCTCGCCGGCGGCCTCCTGGCGGCGGTCTTCTTCGTCGTGATGTGGTGGATACCCAAGGGCGACATGGTTCGCAGCTGGTTTCCCGGCGAGGCCGGGTACCAGTGGTTTCAGCTCGGCTACATCCTCGTCACCCTCACGCTGTTCTTCACGTCGGTGACTCTGTTCGAGATCCCGCACGGCGCGCTGGGGATGGAGCTGACGTCGGACTCGGACGAGCGCACCCGACTGTTCAGCGCCAAGAGCTTCGTCGGCAATTTGTTTGCGATGAGCACGCCGTGGCTGTTCGTGCTCGCCAACATGGAGGTCTTCAAGGGCCCGGGCGGCAACGAGGCCGACGGTATGCGCTACGTGTCCCTGATGGTCGCGGGCATCCTCGTGCCGCTGTCGTTCTGGTGGTTCTTCACGCTGCGCGAGCCTGGATTCAGCCAAGCGGCGCGACAAGAACCCACGCCGTTCTGGCAGGCCATGCGGCGCACCATCCGCAACACGAACTTCATCCTGTTGACCTTGACCATCTTCACGTTGGCGATGGGCTTCAACTTCGTCCAGCTGCTCGGCTCGTACATTCCGATCTTCTACGTCTTCGGCGGTGACAAGGCTGCGGGCGCCACCTTGCTCGGCATCAACGGCACGGTCTGGGCCGTCACCGGCTTGCTGGCCGTGTTCCCGCTCAACTGGCTGAGCCCGCGGCTCGGCAGCCGCAATACGCTGGTCGTCGCGATCTCGTTGATCGGTCTCGCGCAGCTCTCGAAGGTGGTCTGCTACGACCCCGCGCATCCCTACCTGATCGTCATCCCCACGGTGCTGCTCTCGTGCGGGATGCTGTTCTTCTTCACGCTCGGCTCGTCGATGGTCGGTGACATCTGCAACGAAGACGAGCTGGCGACAGGCACTCGCGCGGAGGGCAGCTACTACGCCGTGTTTTGGTGGTTCATCAAGATGGGCACGGCGCTCGCGAGCTTCATCTCGGGCGCGCTGATCGTGTTCACCATGTTCGATGAGGCCCAGGTGACCAAGGTCGACAAGCTTCAGGGCGACGTCCGGGAGCTGCGCGCCCAGGTCGAGGTCTTGCGAGCGCACGGCACGGAGCCAGCAGACGCGTTGCGGGGCAAGCTGAGTCAGACCCAGTCGGACGCTGCCGAGCTGCTCTCCCACCTGCAGGCGAAGTCGAGCGAAGCGGACAAGACCCGCGACCACTACGCAGCACTCGCCCAGACCACCCGAGACGTCAGCGCCAGGCTCTCGAGCCTGCCCGAGCGGCTCGACACTCTGGACGCAGAACTGGTGAGCGTCCAGGCGAGGCTCGCACCACTCACCAGGCAGCCCCCGTATACTCTGCTCATGATGCGCGTGGTCGAGATCGGTCTTCCCCTGCTGGCGTGCTTTCTCTCGCTGCTCCTCATCTTGCGTTACGGCCTCACGGAGGCGCGCAATCGCGAGATCAAGGAGCTGCTCGCTCGCCGTCACGCGGAGCAGGCGGCATGAAAGTCGCCTTCACCTTTTCGGATAGCGGTGCTGTGCGCAGCATCGAGGTCGATCCCATCCGCATCAGCCTGCGGTCTCTCGCGCCGTTCTCTCGCGCGGGTGCGAACCTCTATCTGCGCAAGCGCGGCAGCCCGGGCGCGTACACTGCCCTCACGGGCGCACAGAGTCCGTCGCAATTTCGCCTGGTGGACGGCAGCTTCGCGGCGCGAGGCAGCTGGCAGGGTCTCGAGTACGAGTGCGTGCTCTCGCTCGCGACCAACGAGCCTTCCTGGCAGTGGCAAGTGCGCGTCGAGAGCAGGTTGGATCAGCCGGTCGAGCTCGATCTCGTGTACGTGCAGGACGTCGGCCTGCGCGCGATCAGTGCGGACCTGGTCAACGAGTACTACGTGAGCCAGTACCTCGAGCGTCGCGTGTTCGAGGATCCCCAGCGCGGCTGCGTGGTGTGTTGCCGTCAGAACATGAAGGAGGCCGCCGGCAATCCGTGGCTGATGATCGCCTGTGCGGGACGAGCCGTCGCCGCGAGCACGGATGGCCTGCAGTTCTACGGCAAGACCTTCCGGTCCGCGGCGGAGCCCGAGGCGTTGCGTGCTCCGGGGCTCGGGGGCGAGCTCTCCGGCGAGTCCTCGGTGGTGGCGATCCAGGAAGCGCCGTTCAGCCTCGCGCCCGCCGGTTCGCACACGAGCAGCTTCGTGGCCACGTACCTGCCCGACCATCCGCTCGCGTCGAGCGAAGCCGACCTGCAGCGACTTCCAGACCTCGTGCGCAGCTTTGCCGACGCCTCTGCTGCGGGCGTGTATTCATCCCCTGCGCGCAGTCGGTTCGAGAGTGCTCCGCTGCTACCTGCCGAAGATCTGAGTCCGGCCGAGCTCACGGAGCTATTCGGCGGCGAGCGGCGCCACGTCGAGCAAGCGGATGGACAGCTGCTGTCGTTCTTCACGGATGGCCCGAAGCACATCGTCTTGCGCGCCAAGGAGCTGCGGGTCGAGCGTCCACACGGGCACATCCTGCAGGCTCGAGCGGGCTACGTGCCCGACGATCGCATCATGTCGACGACTGCGTTCGCTTGCGGCGTCTTCAACTCGCACATCACGCAGGGCAACACCAACTTCAACACGCTGCTCTCGGTCTGCACCAATCCTCTGACGCCTGCGCTCGAAGGCCAGCGGATCCTGCTGCAGCTCGAGGACGGCGAGTACTTGCTGGGCGTTCCCTCGGCGTTCGAGATCGGGCTGAACCACTGCAGGTGGATCTACAAGCACGGGTCACGCCTGCTTCAGGTGTGTACCTGGACGTCCGCTCGCGAGCCGAGGGTCGACCTCGACGTCAAGGTCCTGCGCGGACGGCCCGTGCGCCTGTCGCTCACGCACCAGTTCGATGCTTCGAATGGCTGGACGGTGGCCGCGGGTGCCGCGCATGAATTCATCGCCAGGCCGCGAGCCGCGAGCATGCTCGACCGACACTTCCCGGGCGCACAGTTTCGTCTGCTCGTGAACCATCCGCGCTGCGAGTACAGCACCCACGGCGCCGAGCCGTTCGTCATCGAGGTCGCAGAAACCTCCGCGTTCTGTCTGAGCTTCGTGGGCGAGGTCGCCGGCCCGGTCCGCGCGAGCGGCATGGCGGATGCGGATGCGCAAAGGCGTTCGGACTGCGATGAGGCAGCAGCCGCGTGGCGAGAGCTCAGTCGGGAGCTCCACCTGAGCGGCGCGCAAGACATCGCTGCAATCCGCGAGATCTTGCCCTGGTACGGCATGAACGCGCTCGTTCACCTCTTGACTCCCTACGGCCTCGAGCAATTCAGCGGGGCTGCCTGGGGCACGCGCGATGTCTGTCAGGGCCCGCTCGATCTGCTGCTGTGCCAGGAGAAATACGCCGAGGCCAAGCAGGTGCTGCGCAGCGTGTTCTCCCACCAGAACCGCGACGGCGGCTGGCCGCAGTGGTGGATGTTCGATCGCTACCGGTCAGTGCGCGCGCCTGATGCGCACGGGGACGTGGTCTACTGGTGCATCCTCGCGTTGTGCAGCTACATCAAGGTCAGCGGCGACTTCGCGATCCTCGACGAGCCCTTGCCTTGGTTCGACGGAGAGGGCGCGGATCGGCCGCTTCGTGAGCATGTGGATCGCACTTTCGAGCTGGTCGTCGCCTCGTTCGTGGGCGGCACGGCGTTGGTCGAGTTCGGTGGCGGTGATTGGAACGACTCGCTGCAACCCGTGAGCAAAGATCTGGCGCGACGCCTGATCTCGAGCTGGACCGTGCAGATGTGCTACCAGGCCTTCGCCGAGTACCGGGAGATCTGTGAGCGCTCCGGGAACAGCGAGCGCGCGAGGGAGCTGCACGACATCACCGGGCGGATCGCTGCGGACTTCCAGCGCCACCTGGTGCGCGATGGCGTGGTCGCCGGCTATGGACTCGTGGGCGCCGACGGCGGCATCGACGTCCTCTTGCACCCCGCAGATGCAAAGACCGGTGTGCGCTACAGCCTGCTGCCGATGAATCGTGGGGTGATCTGCGGTCTGTTCGGCAAGGAGCAGGCCGAACGTCACCTGTCGATCATCGACCAGCACCTGCACGGCCCCGACGGCGCGCGCTTGATGGACCGACCGTTACGCTACCGGGGCGGCACGCAGACGATCTTTCAGCGGGCCGAGAGCAGCACGTATTTTGGCCGCGAGATCGGGCTGATGTACGTGCACGAGCACCTGCGCTATGCCGAGTCCCTGGCTGTGCTGGGAAAGCCCGAGGGTTTTCTGCGGGCGCTACGCCAAGCCATTCCCGTGGACTACCAGCAGGTGGTCCCGCAGGGCGATCTACGCCAAGCGAATTGTTACTACAGCAGCTCGGATGTCAGCTTCCGAAGTCGCTACGAGGCGGACGAGCGTTATCACGAGGTGATCGAGGGCAAGATGTCGCTCAAGGGCGGCTGGCGCGTGTACTCGAGCGGGCCCGGCATCTACGTCGCGCTGGTTCAGACGCACTTGCTGGGGCTGCGCATCGAGTTCGGCAACTTGATCCTCGATCCCGTGCTCGCACGCTCCCTCGATGGGCTCGAGGCAGCGCTGCGATTTCGCGGTCGCCCGGTGACCTTCATCTACCGAGTCCGCGGGCCGGGCTTCGGTCCGAGCGCGATCACGATCAACGGCAAGCCTCTCGCGTTCGATCGCGAGCACAATCCGTATCGTCAGGGCGGAGCGGTGCTGCCGCTCGAGCGCTTCACGGCCATGCTCGAGACCGGCGAGAACGCCGTGGAGATCACGGTATAGCGCCGGCCTCGATCGCTGCGGTAGCTGCAGCTTTAGGCCGTCCGCGACTCTCATGAGCGGCCATGTCGGGCAGCTGGCTACCGCGCGGCGAGGCGCGCTCCTGCGATAAACTGAGGCATTTCGTGACTGAAGAGGAACAACTGCTCGCAGCAATCGCTGCGATCGGCGCGCAGCGAGCGATCCTCGGCGACGCCGTGGTCGAGGCGGCGCTCGCGCCGATGCGCGAGAAACTGTCGGCCCTCAAGGCGCCCGCGGAAGTCACCGAACAACGGCGCCAAGTCACCGTGCTGTTTGCGGACCTCTCCGGTTTCACCGCGATGGCCGAGACGATGGACCCGGAGGAGTTGCGCGATCTCGTCGACAAGCTCTGGACGCATCTCGACGCGGTGATTTCCGCGCACGGCGGCCTGATCGACAAGCACATCGGCGATGCGGTGATGGCGCTGTGGGGTGCGCGCGCGTTGCGCGAGGACGATCCCGAGCAGGCGGTGCGTGCCGCGTTGGCCATGCAGGACGAACTGGCCAAGCTACGCTCGTCGCTTTCCGGTGTGGGCGAGCTGCAGATGCGGATCGGCGTCAACACCGGGTTGGTTTGGTTGGGCGCGGTGGGAGCCAAGGGCGAGTTCACCGCGATGGGCGACACCGTCAATCTCGCAAGCCGGCTCGAGCACGCGGCCAGCGTCGGCACGGTGCTGATCTCACACGACACCTACCGGCATATCCGAGGCATGTTCAGTGTCCAGGCGCTCGAGCCGCTGCAGGTCAAGGGCAAGGCCGAGTGCATCCAGACCTATCGCGTCAATCACGTGCGTACGCGCGCGCAGCAGCTTCGCAACCGGGGCATCGAGGGCGTCGAGACACCCTTGGTCGGACGCGCCGATGATCTGCAGCGAGTCAAGGACGCCTACCGCGCGGCCTGCACCGGCGAACTGAGTGGCTTGATCCTCGCCGGCGATCCGGGCATGGGCAAAAGCCGCCTGGTGACCGAGTTTCGGCAATGGCTCGGCCTCGAAGCTCAGCACGTCGGCGTGCGAGCCGTCCGTACCTTCGTGGGACTGTCGAGCGAACAAGCCCGAGGCAGACCGTTCGGAGTCGTGCGCGATCTATTTGCCTTTGAGTTTGCCATCCTCGAAACCGACTCGGCCGACGTGGCGCGCGAGAAGTTCCAGGCAGGTTTCATCGACGCGCTGAGGGCCGACCCCGACGCCATCATGAAGGCTCAGTTCTTGGGCCATCTACTTGGGTTCGACTTCGCGCAGAGCCCCGTTCTGCGCTCGGTGCTCGGCCAGGCCCAGCAGATCCGCGATCGCGCGTTTCAATACCTGTTGGACTTCTTCTCGGCCATCACGCGCGGTGGGGCGGAGGGAGCCCAACCCGCCGTGGTGATCCTCGAGGACGCGCACTGGGCGGACAGCGGCACGCTCGACGCCTTCGATCACATCTTCGAGATGTGCACCGCACTTCCGCTGTTCGTACTCTGTCCCACGCGCGGGTCGCTGTTCGAGCACCGGCCCAACTTCGGAAGGCCCGAGTGGCGCCACGCCCTGCAGCCGTTGACCGAAGACGAGACGCGGCTGCTGGTCGATCAGATCCTGCGAAAAGCAGCGGAGATCCCTCCCGACCTGCGCGAGCTCATCGTCGAAGGGGCGGAGGGCATTCCGTTTTATGTCGAGGAACTGATCAAGGTGCTGATCGACGAGAAGGTCATCCTTCCCGGTGAGCCCCACTGGCGCATCGCTGCCGAACGCTTGCCACAAGTCAAAGTGCCGCCGACCCTGGTCGGGATCCTACAAGTGCGCCTGGATGGCCTGCGCGAACAAGAACGCACCGTATTGCAGCGAGGGTCGGTCGCGGGGCGCGACTTCTCCGAGGCGATGGTCGCGAAACTGCATGGCGACAACGAACAGCCCTTGCCCCTGGCCGAGGTCAGCGCCTGCCTGCAGGATCTGGTCGCACGCGAGTTGATCTTTCGCAAGGAGCCCAATCCCAAAGGAGACAGTGGCTACTACAGGTTCAAGCACGCGCTGCAGCGCGACGTCACCTACGACACGATTCTGCTCAAGCACCGAAAGTCACTGCACGCGCAGGTCGCGCAATGGCTGATCTCCCGCAGCGCAGACGGAGTCCACGAGCACCCCGGCCTGGTCGCCTCTCACTTCGAGCTGGCGGGCGAACGCGCCGAGGCGGCGCAATGGTACGGCAGGGCGGGGCGGCAAGCGCAGGCGGCGTCGGCGCCGGCCGCGGCGATCGGCTTCTATGAGAAAGCGCTCAGCCTGCGCGAGACCGGCCCGCTCGCCGATGAGCGCGAGCGCCTCGCCCTGTACGCGGGCCTGGGCGAGGTGTGTTGGCAGCAGGCCTCATTCGCCGAGGCTGCGGAAGCTTATGCCAAGATGGGCACGGTGGCCGAAGCGCTGGGTGATCCGATCGAACAGGCGCGGGCCTGGAATGGTCGAGCCTCGGCAGAGCAACGTCGAGGCGACGCGACCAAGGCCCTGCAGTACGCCGAGCGCGCGCAGAGCCTGGCCGAGCGCGCCGGCGCCGAAGAGGAACGAGCCCGCGCCCTCGTGCGCAAGGGCATGGCGCACTGGGCCCTGGGCGAGCTCAAGAAGACCCAGGACTTGGCCGAAGAAGCACTTCAGATCAGCAGCCGCCAGCTCGACCAGCGCGGTGTAGCCGACAGCCTGCGACTGCTGGGCATCGCCCACGACATTCAAGGCCGGCCATCCGAAGCCGCCGCGTGTTTCGAACGCGCCAAGTGCATCTACCAGGAGCTGGGAGATCAACAGCTCGTCGCTGGCATGCTCAACAACCTTGGAACCTCGGCCGAGATCGACGGGGACTTTCGCCGCGCCGTCGACTGCTTCCTCGAAGCCTTCACGCTCGCGCATGGCATGGGCTTTCGCGTGGGAGCAACGCAGTTCCTCTCCAATCTCGGAGGCGGCCGAGTCAGGCTGGGCGAACACGAGCTCGCCCACAAGGAGCTGCTTCAGGCGATCGCGATGGTCGAAGCGCGCGGCAGCGCAGTCTTCCTGCCGGAAACCTATAGCTACCTGGCCGAGGCGTGTCTGGGCCTCGGCAAGCTGGACGAGGGCGAGCAGGCAGCACGCAAAGCGCTCGAGCTCGCCAGGGCAGCTCAACACCAGGAATTCTCGGGAGTCGCCCTGCGCGTGCTCGGCGCCGTCACCGCCGCCAAAGAGCGTGCCGGCGCGCTCTGCAGCCCCGAGTCGGCCGTGTATTTCCGCGAAAGCCTCGAGGAGTTTCAGAAACTCGGCATGGACGCCGCCCGCGCACGCACGCTGCGAACCTGGGCAGACGCGCTCAGAAAGGCTGGCGAAGCAGGGGCCAGCGCAGAGCTCTGGCGGCAAGCACGCGCCATCTTCGAGCGCCTCGGACTGAAGCGCGAGCTCGAGTGGACAATCGCCAGCGAAGCGGGCTGGACGCGCTCATTGCGCCCGTAGCGGCCGATCACTCCGGATTGTGGAGCTTGCGATCGCTCGCAGCAGGCGGAGTCCAGTGGTAGAGCCAGGTCTCCGTGAGCGGTTGCCCGCCCGAACGCAGGAACATCCGGAGCTCGATCTCGTGGGTCGAGTCGTCGGGCGGCACGACGTCGAAGACCGCGCGATAGCGCGTGGGATCGGCGGCCGCGCCAGTCTTCAAGACGCGCGCGCTCGCGAGCTCGACGGTTCCGCGTGAGACCTGCACCACCGGCTCGATCGCAGCGCTCGGCGGCGGAGTGCTCGCCGCGAAGTCGACCACGAAGCGGCAAGCGTAGTGCTTGCGCTTGCCGACCGGACCGCCGAGCCCGAGACGCGTGGCGCTCGTGCGGGCGAGCTGGGGAACGACGGGAGGGTGGAGGCCCCAGTGCAGCCGGTACGCGTAGCGGAGCTCCTGGCCCGGCTTCGGCGGCTGTTCGGGGCAAAAGAACGAGACGATATTGTCGAAGGTCTCGTCGACCGTGGGAATCTCGAGGAGTTGCACCGTGCCGCGGCCCCAGTCGGAGCGCGGCTCGACCCAGAGATCGGGCCTGGGGTGATAGAGGATCTGGTCGTCTTGATAGCTCTCGAAGTCGCGATCGCGTTGCAGGAGACCGAAGCCCTTGGGGTTCTGATCGACAAAGGCATTCCGCTCGACCGCGGCTGGATTGGTGAGCGGGCGCCAGATCCACTCGCCTTTGCCCGTCCACATTGCAAGACCGTCGGAGTCATGGACCTCGGGGCGGACGTCGTAGTTCATCCGCTTGTCGTTCTCTCCGCACTGAAACATGCTCGTCCCGGGCGCGATGCCGAGCCGCTCGATGGGTTTGCGCGGGTAGAGCGTCGCGTCGATGTCCATGACTTGCGTCTTGCCTGGCGTGATCGCGAACCGGTACGCGCCGGTGATGCTCTCGGACTCGAGCAGCGCGTGAATGATCAGCGTCCCCGCACCTGGCGCCGGTCGCTCGAGCCAGAAGCAAGTGAACGTCGGGAACTCTTCGGCGCGACCCGGCACGCCCGAGTTGACGGCGAGGCCGCGCGCGGACAGGCCCCACTGGTAGTTGTCGCCGACGGCGCGGAAGTAGCTCGCGCCGAGGAACGAGGTGAAGTCGCGCGGGTCGTGGTTCCAGGTCAGGCGCAGGCCGGCGAAGCCGAGATCACGCGGAAGCGTGTCGGTGCGAAGACCCGAGCGCCCGTAGTCGAACATGGCGGGATCGTAGGTGACTGGCGTCGCACGACCGTTGACGACTTCGAACACATCGATGCGCTCGCGAAACAGCTTGGAGCGGTGAAAGAACTGCACCGCGAAGCGCGAGTCGAGCTTCGACCACAGCGCGTTCTCCGGGCGGAAGTGGAACTCGTCCCAGTCCCGTTCGAGGAGTACCTGCGGAAGCTCGCGCGAGCGCTTGACGTAAGGCTTGGCTGCGAGCGCCCGAGCGCGACTCGCGAGCCAGCGTTGATCGAAAGCGACAGGCTTGCTCTGAGCGAATACCTGCGAATCGCGCGTGAGACTGGACGCGAGCAACCCCAGGGACGCCGTTTTAATGAAATCGCGCCGGCGCATGAGGTGTCGTGTGTAGCGTCCAGGACGCGATCAGGCAAATAAATCCGGCTGCTAGCGCGTATCGGGCAGGACGACGACATGCCCCTGCTTCGGATCGATGCGGCCCGCGACGAGGTCCGTGATCAGCTGCTGCGCGGCTTCGAGACCCGCGTGCTCCTGGACCTGCATCCAGGGTCGGTGCGCGTCGCTGACCTTCTCGATGAACGCCAGCTGAGCTTGGTTGAACTTGCGCGTGACCTCGGCCGGACCCCAATCGGCGTTGCGCTTCTTGATCTGGTACGGCGCGAAGTATGGCTGGGGTTTTGGCCCCGGCAGCTCGCCCCTGCTCTTGCTGAGGTGGTCGTGCGTCTGCGCGGATCCCGCGTAGCAGTCGTGCACCAGCGCTGCGCCGAAGTGTCGATGCACACGCTCGCGTAGCGCGGTGTCGCCCGAGAAGTCCACGTAGAGCGTGGGCGTGCTCGCATCCAGCGACTCCACGCCGTCGTAGCTCACGCTGCGCTGGTAGCAACCGAGGCTGTCGACGAAGCTCTTGTTGCTGGCCGAGGTGATGCCGACGGTATCGATCCGCTTGGTCAGACAAAACAGCGTGCCGTACGCCGTCTTGCTCGACGCACTGGACACCACCAGCTGCCTCGCGCCGAAGAACTCGTTGTCCTCGAGGAAGTCGGCCAGCATGAACGAGGTGATGAACAGCGGCCGCAGCAGGATCTGATAGTTCTCGTTCTTTGCTCGGTAGCCGGCGTCGCTGCTGATGCGCTGGTACTGGTTGTAGGCGGAGGTCAGCTCGAGACGGTGCGGCGTGCCGTCGTAGAAGCCGCGTTCGCCCACGCGCGTGGGTTGCACGACCAAGTGGCTGGCGATCGGCCAGTAGCCGTAGAAGCGCTCTCCCACTTCGAGCCCGGCCACGGTGGACGTGACCACGTTGGCGAAGCCCCACGCGGGCATGTGTCCCCAGCCTGCCTCGGCGGTCGGAAAGAAGCTCCAGTAGCGCAGGTGCGGGACATCGCCGAAGGCAGCGTACGTGATGTTGTTCGAGGTGAGCGCCAAGCGGTCGATCTTGAGCAACGCCTCGCCGGGTGCGAGCGCAGTGAGGGGCGTCGTGACCACGCGCGTGCGCTCGAGCGCACTTTTGTCAGTCTGCAGTTGGGTGAGGACGGTCATGTGTTGCACCCGTCATAGTCAGAAAGGTCTTACCTTGCAATCGATCCTGCCTGTTCGCGGGGAACGGTTGTTGCAACCAACCGTGCATGACCGCCGCAAAGGCCAAGGGTGACCAAATCGAGACCGCCGCTCCGCTCGTGCCGGCCACGCGCGACCTGCGGCGCCTGCGTCAGGCTGCTGCGCAGTGTTTGGCCTGTCCCGCCGGCGAGCTTGGCACCCAGACGGTATTTGGCGCCGGTAACCGAACGGCCCGCCTGTTTCTGGTCGGCGAGCAGCCGGGCAACGAGGAGGACCTGAGCGGCCGGCCGTTCGTGGGGCCCGCAGGCAAGCTGCTGGACCGTGCGCTCGAGCAGGCCGACGTGCCGCGCGAGTCCGTATACATCACCAATGCGGTCAAACACTTCAGCTACGTCTGGCGCGGCAAGCGTCGCCTGCACCAGAAGCCGAGCGTGCGCGTCGTGCGCGCTTGCCGGCCGTGGCTCGAGGCGGAGCTTCGGGCGGTCGCTCCGAGCGTGGTGACTTGTCTGGGGGCGAGCGCGGCCCAATCGCTCATGGGACCGCGTTTCGGCGTGCTGCAGAACCGCGGGCGCGCCTTTCAGACTCAGTGGGGCACGCTGACCGTCACGTATCACCCGTCGGCGCTGCTGCGCATGGAGGACGAGCCGCGCCACGAAGCCTTCGAGCAGCTGGTGAGTGACCTGAAGTTTGCACAAAGCCTTGTGTCAGGCTGACACAACTCGCACCGGTTCGAGGTGCTTGCCCAGGTCGGCCATCACACTGCGCAGCCAGACGTGAGCGGCGTCCTGCTCGAACAGCGCCGGCCAGGCCATACAGATGTGGAACTCGCTGAGGTTGAACGGTGGGCGCAGCAGCCGGATCTGCGCGGCCTGTTGCACCTTGACCGCCAGCCGCTCCGGGACCAACGCCAGCAGATCGGTGCCACGCAACAGCATCGCCAGTGAGATGAAGCTGTCGGTCACCACCTGCAGGTTCAGGTTCTGCGCCAAGGTGCCGAGGCAGCGATCTGCCAGCGTGAACGTGTAGGGCTTCATGGAGTACGTGACATGGCCCAGCTGGAAGAACTGATCGCGCGTGATGCTGTCCCCGACCGCCGTATTGCCGGACCAGATCGCCACCATCAAGCGGTCCGTGAACAGCCGCTGCGAGGCGAAGTCGCGCTTGCGGTAGCGGTCCTCGGGCTCGATCGCGAGCTCGATCTGCCGGGCTGCCAGCTGCTGCGGCGTATCTTTGTCCGGCCGCTGGACCTGCAGGCTGATGCGCGGCGCGAGCTTGCGCAGCCGCAGCAGCAGCGGCTGCAGGAACACGGTGGCGATGTCGTCCGACGCGGCGATGCGAAACATGCGCTGGCTGGTGCTCGGGTCGAAGCCGGTCCGGCGATTGAGGGCGTTCTCGATCGACGCCAGGATTTGCTGCAGAGGCTCCTCGAGCGTGAGCGCCAGCGGCGTGAGGCGCGACTGGGCGCCGACGCGCTCGATCAACGGATCTCCGAGTAGCTCGCGCAGCCGGCGCAGCGACGCGCTCACGGCGGGCTGGCTCAGCCCCACGACCCGGCCGGCGCCAGTCACGCTGCGTTCCCTGATGATGGCGTCGAGGATCACCAGCAGGTTCAGATCGACTTCGCTCAACTTCACACGCCATGCATCGCACGGCGGCGAGTTATGGTCCAGAGTTGTCGCTCACCTAACTCACTGTCCCAGGCGAGGGATTCAGCGCCGCCCGATCCAGCCCTTGCGCCTGAAATACAGCAGGAGCACCACGGTTTGGGCGATGCAGATGATCCAAAACGCGGGATAGCTGTACTTCCAGTGCAGCTCGGGGAACGTCGCGAAGTTCATCCCGTAGACGCCAGCCAGGAAGGTCATCGGAATGAAGACGGTCGACAGGATCGTCAGCCACTTCATGACCTCGTTCATGCGATTGCTCTGCATGGACAGGCTGAGATCCGTGAGGCTCGCCGCGAGCTCGCGAAAAGTCTCGATGATGTCGATGATCTGTACGCAGTGTTGGTAGACGTCGCGTAGGTACGTGCGCGTGTTCGGCGAGACCAGGATCTGATCTTCACGCGAGAGCTCGGCGATCACCTCTCGCATCGGCCACACGGCCTTGCGCAGGATCGTCAGCTCGCGCTTGATGGCGTGTACCTCTTGCAAGATGTTGTTCGCGTCGGAGGTCAGCGCCGCGTCTTCCAGGTGGTCGAGCATCTCGCCGTAGCGCTCGAGGATCGGGAAGCAGTGATCCACGGTGGCGTCGAGCAACGCGTACGCCAGGTAGCTGGCATCACCCTGGCGCAGCTTGCTGGTCTCCTGTTGAATCATGCGCTCGCGGATCGGATTCCAGACGTCTTCGTCCAGCTCTTGAAACGACACCAAGAGCCCGGCGCGGGCGAACACGCTGATCTGCTCGGTGACGAGCTGTTCGCGTCGCCAGGAGAACATGCGCGCCACGATGAACAGGTGATCGGCGTAGGCATCCACGCGCGGCCGCTGCGGCACGTGCAGCACGTCTTCGGCGGCCAGCGTGTGAAAGCCGTAGGCGCGCTGCAGCTTGGACACCACGTACGCGTGCAGGCCGTCGACGTCGACCCAGCGCAAATTCACCCACTCGGGGCGCGGTGTCTGCAGGAACGCATCCAGATCGTCCACCCAACGCGTCTCGACGCGCTCCTTGCACACGTCGATCACGCGGATGCGGATCGTGCCCGGCTCGGGCGGCGTCCACTGCTCCTTCAGGTGCTCGATGCCCGCGGGCGCGCCGGGCGCATGCGTGGCGATGACGTTGTCGTTCTCGTCGCGCTGCCCCGGCAGGCCGAGCGTCGAACCCACCAGGCGCCCGAGCTCGCCGAACGTGCTGGTCATGCGCTCGAGGGTGCGTTCCACGGCTTCGTCGGCGGGGAACGAGGCCGTGCCGAGCTCGAAATCTCCCGGTTCGGGCGGGTTCGAGCTGGGCCCGGGCAGGATGGTCGGATGGCTGCTGTGACCGGGCGGAATGGTGCTGCGCGCGGACGGCGGCGGCGTGGTGTGCCCGGGTGCCGTCGGCGGGATCGTGCTGCGAGCGGGCAGCAAGCTATGGCGCCGGCCGGGCGGCTTGGAGTCGCGAGAAGTCATGCAGACCAAATCGAGTATATGGGGTGTGCCCGATTATTCGAACCCCGCATTCACACCGCTTTTCGCCAGCTCGCCCGCGTAAGCCGGTTCCCCGCTCAAAACGCTCCACTGCGGTCGGTCTGGACGTTGCTCGCCAGTACTACGCTCAGCGTCTTGGGCTCACCGCCGCGCACCGTGGTCACCGTGACGGTATCGCCGGCCTTGTGCTTCTCGAGCTGCAGCAAGACGTCTGCGGTCTTGTGCATGGGCTCGCCCTGGATCTGCGTGATGATGTCGCCCAGCATGATGTCGCCGTTGGCGTCGCGTTGGGTGGGCTGGATGCCGACCTTTTGGGCGGGCGAGCCCTCGGCAACGCCCAGCACCAGCACGCCCGGCAGGCCGAAGCGCTCGCTCACCGAGTCGTCCGCGAGCGACACGCCCAGCTCGGGGCGCACCTCGCGGCCGTACGCGATCAGCTGCGGAACCACGCGCGCGACCGTGTCCACCGGCACCGCGAAGCCCACGCCCGCGGATGCGCCCGAGGGGCTGAGGATGGCGGTGTTCACGCCGATCAGCCGGCCGCTGCTGTCGATCAAGGGACCGCCCGAGTTGCCCGGATTGATCGCGGCATCGGTCTGGATCACGCCGCCGATCGGCAGGCCGCCGGCGCCCATGATCTCGCGGCCGAGGCCGCTGATCACGCCGGTCGAGAGCGTGTAGTCGAGACCGAACGGCGAGCCGATCGCGATCACGTCCTGGCCGACTACCAAATTGCGCGAGGTACCGACGGGCAGCGGCGTGACGGTCTTCGGCATGCCCACCACGCGCAGCACCGCGACGTCGTTGCGTGCGGACACGCCGACCAGCTGCGCGGACACCGTGCTGCGATCGGCGAACGTCACGCGCGCCTGGTCCGCGCCGGAGATCACGTGGAAGTTGGTGACGATGTGGCCGTGCTCGTCCCACACGAAGCCCGAGCCGGTACCGCGCGGCACCTCCATCACGTTCAAGCGGAAGGGGTCGGCGCGCACCGCCAGCGTCGTGATGTGCACGACCGACTTCCACGTGCGATCGAACAGCGCGATGCGCTGCTTCTCGCCGGCGGCCAGCGAGGTGCTCGGGGCTATCGGCCGCGGCACGCCGAGCGCGGGCTGGTTGCGCGGCATCACGTAGTTCTCGAGCCGCAGCATGCGGTAGGACAGCGCGGCCACGGCGATCACGAGCGCGACGATCAGCAAGCTGAGCAGCCGAGTGGTGCGGCGCGAGCTGCGTTGCTGCTTCGCGTAGTGGGTGTCGAAGGGGTAGTCGGCGGGCGACATCGCTGGGCTGCATACTACGCCCAGCTGCGCGTGTTAACCCGGTCGACCGCTCTGGGCAGCCGGTGGGACCTCGATCGCTTCGACGCTGCCACGCGCCGGCTCCTGCGAGGCCTTCTCGACGTACTTCTTCAGCTGAGCAGGCACCTTCAGCATCCACTCGTGGACGTTGCTGCGCACCAACCCGGCCACCAGGCCTTCACCGACATCGGCCAGGATGGCGAGCGAGACCACGCTGCGGCCGTCGGGGTAGGGCGTCACGCGCAGCTCGCCGAACGCGTCGCGAATGCTGCTGGGACGCGAGTGGTCGAGCTTGAAACGCATGCGACCATCGGCCACGTCCGGCGTGGCGAGCACGAAGTAACTGGCATTCACGAAGCCCATGCGGTGCCGGATGAACAGCCGCTGCTCGAGGCCGTTCTGCTCGACCAGGCGAGCTTCTTCGACCGCCGGCAGAAAACGTGAGTACGTCCGCCAGTCGTTGATGACGCGCCAAACCCGCTCGGGTGGCGCGGAAATCAGCTGCCAGGACAGGCCGCCCATCAAGCGTGTCTCGCCCCGCACCACCTCGCTGGGGCGCACCACCAGCTGGCCGGCGCGTAGCGCGCGCTCCTCCTGCGTGCTGAAGGCCCGGGCGCCACTGGTCAGCGCCTCGGCACGGCCGTGCGGCCACAGGGCAAAGCCGGCCAGCATGCCGAGCAGCGTGACGGCTGCCGCAGCGCGAATAGCGTTGTTTGGACGCGTTATGGAGTGCATGGGAGCACCGACAACCTCCCGGCCGGACCCAGTCACCGATCTTATCAGATCCCAGGGCACCAGCCAGGAGCACGGTCGCGCGGGGCGAGCCGCTGCAGCCGCGAGCAGGTGATCACGTGTGAGCGTGGCAGATGACAGTAAACCGCTGGCACTACCGAGTTCTGTGCCTTGGTGTGGCGGCTTCGGCTCAACCGAACTCGCCCACACGTAGGATGTTGCCCGGGGGTGTTTCATGGACGCATTCATCGCGATGCGGCATGCTGCCCCAAACCCGTGGAAGCCAAGCAGCCCCACGTGCTCATCGTGGACGACGACCCGGATTCCCGAGAGGAGCTCGTCCACCAACTCGTGGGTCAAGGTCATGCGCTCGAAGTCGCCGACAACCCGCAGCTGGCGTTGCCGCAGCTGGAAAGTCTGCGGCCGCAGGTGGTGGTTGTAGGTCTGGGTCATGGCAAACCCCACGCGCTGCACTTCCTGGAAAGCGCGCGCAAACAGAGCGGTTCGCAAGCGGCGTTCATCGCGGTGTCGCGCAGCTCGCACCCCGAAGCGCTGGTCGAGGCCTTCCGCCACGGTGCCGATCATTGCCTGTGTTTCCCGGAGCAAGCCGAAGCCCTGTTCATGGTGGTGCGGCGAGCGCTGGAAAAACCGGCACTCGCGCGCGAGGTCGAGCGGGCGCGCGAAGGCATCCTGGATCCGGCGGCGGCTCGTCAGATCAATTCCATCCTCGGTGCGCACCCCGTCATGCAGGCCTTGCTGGACAAGGTGATGGCCGCCGCTCACAGCCGCGCGACGGTGCTGATCCACGGTGAGACCGGCACCGGCAAGGAGTTAATCGCGGCCGCGGTGCACAGCCAGAGCAAGCGCAAAGACGGGCCGTTCGTCCGGCTGAATTGTTCCGCATTGTCGCAGACATTGCTCGAATCCGAGTTGTTCGGGCACGAAAAGGGCGCCTTCACCGGCGCCGTCACCCGGCGCAAGGGGCGCTTCGAACAGGCCGACAGCGGCACGCTCTTCCTGGACGAAGTCAGCGAGATTCCGATGCCCGTGCAGGTGAAGCTGCTGCGCTTCCTGCAGGAGCGGCAGTTCGAGCGCGTGGGCGGCAACGAGACATTGCGCGTCGACACGCGCATCGTCGCCGCGACCAACAAGGATCTGCGGCAGCTCGTCGACGACGGCCGCTTCCGCGAGGACCTGTACTACCGGCTGAACGTCGTGCGCCTGGAGGTGCCGCCGCTGCGCGCGCGCCCGAGCGACATCCCGCTGCTCGCGGATCACTTCCTGCGGCGCTTCGCGGCGGAGAACGACAAGCCGATCACGGGCTTCTCGGACGAAGCGATGCGGGCGATGTTGGTGCAGCCCTGGCCGGGCAACGTGCGCGAGCTGCAGAACGCGGTCGAGCAAGCGGTCGTGTTGTGTCGCGGAGAGCTGGTCGAAGCGGAGCACCTGCCGCTGTCGCGGGTCTCGAACGACTCGGAGTCGATCCGCTTGATGATCCCGGGCGTCACGCTGGCGGAGCTCGAGCGGTTCGCGATCCTGCGCACGCTGGATGCAGTGGGTGGCTCGCCGTCGCGGGCGGCAGCGATCCTGGGCATCAGCCGAAGGACGATCCAGTACCGCTTGCAGGAGTGGGGCCTGTCGCGAATGGCCCACAACGAGCGCGGGAAGGCCGACGAGCCGAGCTAGCGCGATTGCTAGTTGGAAGCGAAACCGCATCCGCCCCGGAAGCTAAACCGACGATGCCGCGGGCCAACCGAGATCCTTCGCGAGTCCCGCCACTGCAGCTACTCGCTCCCGCTAGTGGCAAATAGCATCAGCGTCTCACTGCCACGTGAGATACACGTCACTGCCGTCGGTCCGCGCAGCTTGACGACCAAGAATGCGTTCGTGTAATCGGTGCGCGTTCGATGGGGACCGAGCAGAGCTTCTCGTTCGGCGAGTTCGAGTTGGACGCGCCTGCGGCTGTCCTCTGCCGCCGCGGCGTGCCGATCAAGCTTCAACCGAAGCCGTTCGCCATGCTCGTGCACCTGCTGCGCAATCGACAGCGGGTGATCTCGAAGTCGGAGCTGCTCGAAGCGATCTGGCCGAACGTGGCCGTCAGCGATCAAGCGCTCTGGAGCGTGTTGCGCGACCTGCGCCGCGCGCTCGGCGACACGGACACGGCAGAACGCACGATTCGAACGGTTCGCGGTCGCGGCATTCGGTTCATCGGCGAGCTGCGGCCACTGCCGCCCACGGCTTCGGCCGCGCCCGCCGCGCTGGAACCGACGAACGCCCAGCCGACACGACAGGACTTCCTCGGTCGCGACGATGCGATGAAGACGTTGCACGCATCGCTCGCCGCCGCTGACCACGGCGAGCTGCGTCTCTCGCTCATCGCCGGCGCTGCGGGTATCGGCAAGTCGCGCCTCGCGCTCGAGTTGTCCGCTCAGGCGAAGGGGCTCGGCTTCGAGGTCCACAATGGCCGCTGCCTCGATCGCGAGGGTGCGACGCCGTTTTGGCCCTGGCTGCAGCTCCTGCGCGGCATTTCGTCGGGTGCGCGCACCGCAGCCACCGCGCGTCAGATCCGGGCGGAGCTGCCGGAGCTACGCTGGATCGACTCCGAGCTGCCGGCGCCGGAACACGCCGATCTCGATCGCGCCGAAGCACGCTTTCGTTTCTTCGACGTCGTCGGGCGGTTCCTCGCGCGAATGAGCGCTGCACATCCTCTGCTGCTGATCATCGACGACCTGCACTGGGCCGACGAAGCGAGCCTGTTGTTGCTGGAGTTCGTGATCACGGCGCTGCGCGAGGCGCGCATCCAGCTGATAGCCACCTTTCGCGATCCGCCGCGCCCCACGCGCACGCTCGCGCACGTGCTCGCCGTGGCCGCGCGCCATCCGTTCACCGAGCGCCTCGATCTGCAGGGACTGCGCCGCGATGCCGTGAGCTTCTTGCTGGAACGTGCAGCGGCGCGCCTGCCATCGCCAGCCGTCGTCGATGTGGTGCTGACCGCGACCGCAGGCAACGCCTTGTTCGTGACCGAGTTGGCCAAGCTCGCCGAGCAGGGTCAGCTCGACATGGCAGATCCGCGGCGCGGTCTACCCGTGCCCAAGCGCGTGCGCGACGTGCTGCACTGGCAGTTCTTGCACCTCTCGCCGAACTGCCGGCGCGTGCTGCGCTTGCTCTCGGTCGCTGGAAGCGAGCTCGATCTGACACCGCTGACGCACGCAGCGCACGCGCCGCAACGCGCAGTGCTCGGCTGGTTGAGCGAAGCCGAGTCTGCAGGTTTCGTGACGAGCGCTGGACAGCCGCGCGTCGGCTTCGTGCACGACCTCGTCCGCGAGAGCATCTATCGCGACCTCTCGCTCGCCACGCGCACTCGACTGCACCGGCACGTCGCAGAGGCGCTCGAAGCGACCGCCCTGAAGGACAGCCGCGCCGACCTGGGCTCGATCGCCTACCACTATGCGCTCGGGAGCGCCGATGGCGCCGCGGAACGCGCCGTGCACTTCGGTCGCCTGGCGGGTGAACGGGCGAATGCGCGGATGGCGTACGAGGACGCGGTGGTCAACTATGAGCGTGCGCTCCACGCGCTGCCGATGGTCGAGGGCGCCGATCCCAGGCTCGCGTGCGAGCTGCTCCTGGCGCAAGCGGAAGCAGCCTGGGGGACGCAGGAAGCACCCGCGCTCGTGCAGCAGCGTTTCGTCGCAGCCGCAGACGCCGCGCGGGCTGCCGGCGAGCCCCAGCTCCTGGCTCGCGCGGCTCTCGGTCGCACGGGTCACCGCGCCGGCCCTGGCGACTTTCGCGACATCATCGTCGTGGACTCGGTCGACATCGCGCTGCTCTCCGAGGCGCAGACTGTGCTCGGCAGCGCCGAATCGGAGCTGCGCGCACTCGTGCTCGCGCGGCTTGCGCTCGCGCTGCGCTACGCCCGGCCCTTCGAGGTCGCCGAGGCGCTCTCGAAGGACGCCGTGTCGAGCGCAGAGCAGCTCGCTGCACCAGCGACGCTGGCAGAGACGCTGCGCTATCGGCATGCGGTGCTGTCGGGTCCAGAGTTCGTGCGCGAGCGGCTCGAGATCGCAGGCAGGATGCTGTCGTTGGCGCGCGCGGTGCGCTCTCGCCCGCTCGAGCTGGACGCGCTCAATTTTCAGGCGCGCGATCAATTCAAGCTGCTCGACTTCGTCGCGTCCAAGATGAACGGCGATCTCTACGACGCGATCTCGGCGACGATGAAGCACCCTGGCGCGCTGTTCCGCAGCGGCATTCGCGCCGTGGTCATCCACATGTTGCGCGGAGACTTCGCACGCGCAGAGCGCGACGCTCGCCAGTTCTACGAGCGCGACTCGGCGCGGAACCTCGGCGCGGCGGGAACGTTCGAGCTGCAGCTGATCATGCTGGGAATGCTGCGCGGGGATCACGACGCGGCCATCGCGACGATTCGCCAGATGGCGGCGCGCCGGCCGGACGTGCCTTGGCTCGAATGTGCGCTCGCGCGAGAGTTTGCGTTCAGCGGGCGGCGGAGCGAGGCAGCGTTGCTGTTGGCTGCGCTGGCGAGCGACGGCTATCGCAGAGTCACCGACTACCACCAACACAGCTCCCTGGGCGCCATGTTCCTTTTGGCGGAAGCGTGTGGTGAGCTCGGCGACGCCCGGCACGCCGAAGAGCTCTACCCACTGCTGCTGCCGCACGAGCACCTCATGGTCTCTCCGTTCCTGGGTACGATCTGGCAAGGCTCGGTCGCGCATGCGCTCGGCATGTTGAGTGTCGCCGCCGCGCGCTGGGAGCAGGCAGCGCGCCACTTCGAGCGAGCCCTCTCGACCGCGCGTCGGGTGGGTTCGCCGCCACTCATCGCGATCAGCCTGCACCGCTACGCGCAGGTCCTGCGGCGCGGGCGCAATGGCGTGCGGGCTCGAGGCGCCGAGCTGCTCGGTGAGGCCCGGGCGATCGCCGAGCGAATCGGCATGCAAGACATCGCGTGACGGCTGTGCTGCGCGAGCTCGTCTGCGCGGGTTCTCTGCTGTGCGCGGCCTGTGGCCATGCGACCGACGGCGCGGGGGCGCATGCGGAGCCGATCATCTACGGGCCGGACGATCGCCTCGACGTGTACGAGCATCCCGATCCAACGCTGCGCGAGCTGGCGAGGTCTTCGGTGCTCGCGCTCCTGCCGCCCGAGAACATCAGCGCTCGCGGGGCGATCAGCGCACCGAGTGCGGCGAGTTTGGGCTTGTGCCCCGGAGAACGATTCGCGACACAACCCGTCGCGGCGACTTGTTCGGGCGTACTCATCGCGCGCGACCTCGTCCTGACCGCCGCGCATTGTGTGGATCGCGAGATATGCGACGGGACCGCGTACGTGTTCGGCTACTACTACGACGCGCCGAACACGTTGGCCGGGCTGTCGGAAGACTCGATCTACCGCTGCCGGAGCATCCTCGTCCGCGAGCACGGCACACGGCGCGACAGCCGGCGCCTGGATGTGGCGATCGTCCAGCTCGATCGACCGGTCGTGGGGGCGCGGCAGCCGCTGGTGGCATCCGAGCGCGTGCTGCACGCCGGTGAGCCGTTGACCACCATCGGATTTCCGCTGGGCCTGCCCGCGAAGATCGACTCGAACGCTCGCGTGCTCGACGCGCTCGAAGGCCGCCCCGACGCGTTCGCGCTGAGCACCGACGCCTTCGAAGGCTCGAGTGGCTCCGCAGTGCTCGACGCCGAACAGCGGCTCGTGGGCGTGCTTGCCGGCGGCGGCACCGACTTCGTACCGAGTGGCGAGGGCTGCGCCGTGGCGCGAATCGTCCCCGAGGAGGCGGTTCCGACCGCGTGGGAGCGCGCCACGTATGCGCGGCAGGCCATCGATGAGCTCTGCGCCTCCGGCGACACCGAGCCCGCCGTGTGCGCGGTGCGGGCGGACTGCGCGCTGGTGCCCGCCGCTGGCTTGCGTGGATTGCCGAGGCTGCTGTTCGTGTTCATCGCCGGCCTGATCGCGCTCGCACGGCGGCGCCGGTCGCCACGCGCCCACGAACCCCCAGGTTTTCCCAAGTTGGGGATCGAGCCCGGACAGTAGCCTCCGCGGCGTAATCCCGATGAAAGGCCTTCGACCCATGGATCATCTCCAACCCATCATCGCGACGGTTTTTGTCGCCTGCCTCGCGGGCTGCGCTGATTCGACGGTCACGCGAGACGTCGAAGCGACACGTGTCGCACCCTTACTCGAGCTGCCCGGCGTCTCCCGGGTCGACTTCGACGTCCTCGGTGGCGTCGAGAAGGTGAACCACGGCGAAGACATCGGCTTCTGGGCGCTCACGGGCAACTCGACCGTACTGCTCATCGGGCCGGGTGGAGGCGTGTGCACCGCGCAGGTGATCAACAGGTTCTTTCTACTCACCGCCGCCCACTGCATCGCCGACGTCACTCCGTCCGGCAACGACTTCGTCAGGGTGATGTTCACGGACACGTCCGAGAACTTGTTCGAGCTCGCGACGGTGGCCGTCTCCGGCGCACAGATCCCCGGGTGGAGCCAGGGCGACAACGACATCGGCCTGTACTTCGTCTTCGACGGTCTCGATACCTGCCAAGACACGCTCGGGGACTGCCGAAACACACACGTGAACAGGCCGCTGAATGCGCTGTTCCAGGTCTACTACCCGGGCTTTGAGTACACCGCGAGCAAGTACACCTTCGTGGGCTACGGGACGACGGACAACATGACTCCCGACCTTCGCCTGCGCCTGGGCTCGGCGCGGATCTCGAGCTCGTTCTTCACCGAGGACGGCTTCGGTCACATGATCTCCACCGACTGGGGCGCGGACGACGCGCGGCCGTGCGAGGGCGACTCCGGCGGACCGCTGCTCAGCTTCCAGTTCTCGCGCCTGCTGCATACCGGTGTGCATTCGAGCAACGGAAACTGCACGGGTGAGAGCGGCAGCGCATCGTATGCGGGCCTGTCGAACGACCAGGCGATCTGGCTGCTCGACACGATGGCATCGGTGGACCCGGCGCCCGACGCGAGCTTCCGCTGCGGAGCGAGCACCACGCCGATGCCCGGTGGCAGCGAGCTGCTTGCGTTCGGTTGCGACAACGACGGCACGATCTTCTAGAGGCAAGGTCGTGCAACACGCTGCGCTGGAGATCGAACGCGGGCTCGCCCTGACCTGTGCGCGACTGTTTGGTGAGGCGAGTCCGCTGCTCTCGATCGGAAGGTTTCGCTTGCTCCGCAGCTTGGGCCGCGGCGGCAACGGGTGCGTCTACGAAGCGCTCGATCCGCGGCGCCAGCAACGCGTCGCGCTCAAGGTGCTGCACAGCCGAGGCGCGCGCGAGCTCGAGCGCGACTTCCGAGCGCTCGCCGAGCTGAAACACCCCAACCTCGTCGCGCTGCATGAGCTACATGTCGCGCCAACCATCTTGTACTACACGATGGAGCTCGTCGAGGGTGAGGACTTTCTCGGCTACTCGACCCATTGCCGGTCAGAGACGCTGGTCGACGCGCTGCTACAGCTGAGCCGTGGCGTGCAGGCGCTACACTCTGCCGGCAGACTGCACCGCGATCTGAAGCCCGACAACGTCCTCGCGACGCCGCGCGGCGACATCCGCTTGATCGATCTCGATCTCTCCAGCGCAGGCACGCCGGGCTACATGTCGCCGGAGCAGCGTGAGGGCCACGCGCGGCAGAGCAGCGATTGGTACAGCGTGGGCGCGCTCCTCGACGCGGTATTGCGCGCGCGCCGCGCGGCCGGGCAGCCGTATCCAAGCGAGCTCGACCTGCTCGCGGCCCAGCTGAAGGCTGTGAGACCGAGCTTGCGACCGACCTATCGCCAGCTCATCGCGGTCCTGGGAGGCGCAGGCGGATGACGTCCGACCTCGAGCTGCTGCACGCGTGGCGCACCGGTGACAACGCGGCCGGCAGCAGCCTCGTCAAGCGCCACTACCGCGCGCTGCACCGGTTCTTTTTCAACAAGGCGCACACGCACTGCGACGATCTGATCCAGGAAACGTTCCTGGTGTGCATCCAGGCGAAAGAGGCGTTTCGAGGCGAATCGAGCTTTCGCGCCTACTTGTTCGGACTCGCGCGCTACCAGCTGCTGACCTACTACCGCAAGCGCAAGCGTGTGCGTCAGCTCGATTGTACGTGGAGCACGGTACGCGACCTCGGCACTACACCGAGCGGCGTGCTGGCGCGCACGCAGCAGCAGCACCGGCTACAGCTCGCGCTGTCGCGGGTTCCCATCGATCAACAGATCGCGCTCGAGCTCACCTACTGGGAGTCCTTGCCCGCGCACGAGGTCGCTCGCGTGCTCGAGATCCCGGAGAACACCGTGTACAGCCGGCTGCGGCGCGCCAGGGCACGCTTGCGTGCCACGCTCAGCATGCTGGAGTCGAGTCGCTAATTCTTCGCGCAAGGGGACGGAAGCGATGCGGTGCGGCGACATATGCACGCAGCAATTCGGGGGACATCCCTCTCGCAAGGAGAACTCGTGATGCACAAGAAACTCGGCACACTTGCAACCATGTTCGCGCTACTCGTCGGCTCCCTGATCAGCTCCGGCTCGGCGCACGCCGCGTGCACGTTCGGAGACATATCCGCGTCGGCGCACGACAACACGATCATCAGCAGTGCCGTCTTCGGCAATAGCTGGGTGTTCTACGGTCAGAACCGGGGAGCTTGGTCCAATGGAGGCTTCACCAAGGCGTGGGTGCAACGCTTCGACACGAGGTCGGTAGGCTCGGGTAAGGTCTACGGCGTGGCGTACACGACCGAGCTGATGTCGAACGGCACGTACACGACCGTAACCCACCCATACGGTCCACTCGAGAGTGGTCCGATCATCGAGGTGTTCCCCCAGTCGGGCGCCAAGATCTCCGCTCTGCAGGTGCTCGTCTACTTCTGCGACTGATGTGATGGCTCGAATCTCCGCGCGCGTTCACGATCGCGCGCGGAGGCTTCGAGCTCACACGCATTTTCGGAGTGATATGCGAAGAAATTGGCTCACGCTCTGTCTGTGCTGCATCGCCTGCTCGAGCAAGTCGTCGGTGCAGCCGCCAGCGACCGTTCCGAGCACTCCTGTCGAGGTTCGAAACTATGAACCCGGCGATTGGTGGCGCGGCGACATGAGCTCGCTGTTCGTCTCGGCCGCGCAGATCCTGGTGACGCACCAGGAATCGCAGCCGGCTGGGTTTCTCCACCACGTTCACCCGGCGAGTCGCACGAAGGCGCAGGCTGCTGCACTCGCGCAATCGTTGCGCTCGGAGCTGAAGCGCGACCCGTCGCGCTTCGCTGCACTGGCGGCAAGCTCGTCCGATGATCGCGTCAGCGCGGAGATCGGCGGTGAGCTGGGAGCGTTTCGCGCGGTGAGCGTGATGCAGCCGATCGCCGATGCCCTGGGCTACCTCGAAGTGGGTGAGATCTCGCGCGTCGTCGAGACCGAGGTCGGATTCCACATCCTCAAGCGGCTGCCGATGCCGCAAGACGAACGGTTCTCGTTTTCTCGCATCGTGATCAAGCACGAGCAGTCGAACGGTTGGAAGCGCGCCGACCGGCCCGTGGTTCCCCACACCCGAGAAGAGGCACGTGCGCTCGCCGAGCTCATCGCCGCAGAGCTGGCCCGTGAGCCCGCGCGGTTCGTGGAGCTCGCGCGCGAGCATTCCGAATCAGATGACGTCTCGCGCGATGGAGATGCGGGCGAATATTCGCGATATGAAGAGCTCGGCGCCGATTTCGTGATGATGGAGCGCATACGGCAGTTGCCGGTGGCGCAAGTCTCGCGTGTCTACGAGACTGCCATGGGTTTCGAGATCGCGCAGCGCACTGCACCGGCGGTGCGTGAAGAGCTCGCGGCAAACATCATTACGCTGCCCTACCAGGGCTCGCAAATCGAGCGCTACATGCCGGTCCGTCGTACTCGTGCTCGGGCAAAGAGCGCCGCAGAGAGGGTGTTGCGCGAGCTCGAGCGGCAGCCTGAGCTGTTTGCCGAACGACGCCTCGAGTACTGCGATGCGATCTATTGCAACGCGGTCGTAGCCTGGCAGCGCGGTCGCGAGCTGCCGGAGCTCGAACGCGTAGTCGGCGCACTGTCGGTGGGCCAGCTCGCGGCCGAGCCGATCGACACACCGTTGGGCTTCCTGGTGGCTCGCCGCGAGGACCCCCGTGCCGTGCCGAAGCAGCAAGCGTCGCCGATCGTCGACTATCGCGCAGTCCAACCGAGCGAGCCGGCAGCCTCACTGCGTGAGCCTCCAGACCTGAAGGCGGAGGTGCAAGAGTTGGGTCGCTCTGCATTGCCTCAGCTCAAGCTGCCGCCGGAACGCGAACATCAGTTCGTACAGTTGTTCGCCGAGTTCGACCAGCGCGCGCAGGCCGAGGACCCGGCTCGCCCAAACCTCGGGCAGCACCTGAGCTGGCTCGATGAGCGTCTGCAAGCGCTGCTGGGTGAAGACAGCTACGACGAATTCGATCGCCATCGCCGGCGCTGGATGGCCTCTCACGCGCCATGACGCAGCGACCGCCACCGAAGCGCGCGGTTTGGTCGCGCTGGCTGCTGCCGTGCGCCGGCGCATGCTTGGTGGCTTTGTACCTGTGGCCCACGGAACGCGAACCTTCCGAGGCGAAGCACGAGGTCGAAACCCGAGCAGCTCGGGCCCTGGACACACTTGCTGCACCGCTCGTCGTGGAGCAGGCGCGTTCCGAGCCGCAGCAGATGGATCAGGTCGTCGGTCGCGTGACGGACGAGATGGGGCGGCCGCTGGCGCAGGCGCGCGTTTGTGCGTCCGCCGAGCGGGAGCGTTTCGGCCCACAGGCCAAGGCTCGGTGCACGGATTGCGCGAGCGATGGAAGCTACCGCTTCGCCGAGCTACCCGCGGGCACGTATCGGCTCGCGGCCGGCGCCGCCGGATTTCGCCCGAGCGACGGGCCGGACAACGCCTCGCTCGTCGCAATTCCAGCGCCTGGCGGTCCTGTGCGTCGAGACATCCTGCTTCGCGCTGGTGGTGCGCGTGTGACAGGCGTCGTGCAGGATCGCGAGGGTGGACCGATCGCAGGCGCGAGTGTCCGCGCGCTCGGCTTGCCGGTCCTCTCCGCGCTCTCGGATGAAAGCGGAGCATTCGATCTCTCGCTGAACGAAGGTCCGGTGATGCTACGTGTGGCAGCGGATGGCTACAGCGTGGCGCACCACACGACGACTGCGCCGAGCACTGCGCTTCGAATCGAGCTGAGCGCGGCGTCACGCCTCGCCGGTGTGGTTGTCGCTCGAGGCAGCGCTGCCGCGCAGGGCGGCGCCGTCGTCACTGCCACCCCGCGCGATTCGGCGTCGTTTGCGAGCGTCGCGAGTGCAACGAGTGACGACATGGGTCGGTTCGTGATCGACGGCTTGAGCGCAGGCACGTACGACGTGGAGGCTCACAACGCCCGGGCATCCGGGAGGTTGTCGGAGCCTGTGTCGCTCGGCGTCGGGCAGACGCAAAACGACCTGCGCTTGGTGCTCGAGCGCGGAGTCAGCGCGGCCGGCCGCGTGGTCGTCGGTGCCGTAAAGAAGCGGTGTCCCGAGGCTCGGTTGAGCCTCGCCGGATCCGTGTTTCGCGCCGAAGCGGTCGCTGATGCAGCCGGTGCCTTTCGCTTCGAGGGCGTGCCCGCCGGAAGGTTCGCGATCAGTGCGAGCTGCGCGTCGGCCGCGGGCGAACCCCCGACGCCGAACGAGATCGAAGTCGGGTCCGAGGATCTCGCTGGGCTCGAGCTGGCATTGGTGGAGGCCGTTTCCGTGCGCGGGCGCGTGATCGACGACAGGGGACGAGGTGTCGCCCAGCGCAACGTGATCGCCGCGTCGCTCACGCTGGGCGAGCACGTCGGAGCCATCGCGAGCAGTGATGCTCGCGGAGAGTTCGAGCTGACGGGCCTCGCGGCCGGTAACTATCGGGTGATGCTCCAGCAGCTGCCCGAGGTACATCGAAGCGTCACCGTCACCGCTGGCGAGCGGCCGCCGGAGGTGGTCCTCGAGCTGCCGGCGGCAGGTTCGATTCGTGTGCAGCTCCGAGGGGCCTCGGAAGAGCCCGGCGACGACTGGGTGGTGTCTGCCCAAGGTGCGGCGACGCATCAGTTCGCAACGAGTCGTGGCGGAGGGTTCTACGAGCTCGCTGATTTGGCCGAAGGACGCTACGAAGTCTCGGCGTACGACTCGCACGGCGCGGCGACGACGACGACGTGTGAGGTGCGTGTGGGGCAAACCACGGCCGTTGCGTTGCAGGTACCGCGGCGTGACGGCCAGATCAGCGGTGCGGTGTTCGATGAGCGCGGTATGCCGGTCGCCGACGCCCGGGTCAGTGCGATCGCCACGGGTGGAGCGCCGCGAGGTCCCAATGACGCAAGCTTCGTGTTGAGCGGCTCCGATGGAGGCTTTCTGCTGGACCGGTTGTCGGCCGGGGGCACGTACGAGGTCCGGGCGGATAGCGCGCTCGACGGACAGGGAACGCGGAGTGCGGTCTCGGTGGGAGAGCGCGTCAGAGTCGTCGTATCCCTCGCGAACGCCACGCCTGCCGCGGTACCCCCGGGTCTCTTCGAAGCTCAGAGCCGCCGATGACGCAGGCTCGGCAGCGCCGCGCGTACGCGTTCGATCAAGCTCGGATCGATGCTGGCGATCGCGTAGCCCTCTCCGTCGCTGCACTCCGAGACGATGCAGCCCCACGGGTCACTGATCAACGCGTGCCCGTAGGAGCGCCGCGTTCCGAAGTGATGGCCGTATTGCGCGGCGGCGATCACGTAGCACTGCGCCTCGATCGCGCGCGCGCGGAGCAACACGTGCCAGTGATCCTTGCCCGTGGTCAGCGTGAACGCGGCCGGCACCGTGATCAGCGTGGCCCCTTGATCGACGTGCTTGCGGTACAGCTCCGGGAACCGCAGGTCGTAGCAGACCGAGAGGCCGAGTTTGCCCGCGCGCGTGTCCGTCACCACGACCTCGCTACCGGGCTCGACGGTCGCAGACTCCTGGAGCTTCGTGCCATCCGGTAGGTCCACGTCGAACAGGTGGATCTTCCGGTAGAGTGCGCGCAGCTTACCGTCTTCGCCGAGGTGGATGCAGGCGTTGCGCGCCTTGCGCGGGTCCGCTCCCTTTTCGATGAAGCCGCCCAGGATCAGCTCGCTCTTGGTCTCGCGAGCGAGCGCCGACATGCGGCGCAGGATCGGCCCGCCTTCCGGCAGCGGCTCGGCCACCGCGAACTTGCCTTCCTCCGGACCCAGGTACTCGAAGCACTCCGGCAGCACGATCAGCGATGCGCCGTCCGCGCTGGCTTCGCGCGTCAGTTCTTCCACGCGCTTCAGGTTCTTCTCGACGTCCTCGGTGGAGGTCAGCTGGAGCGCGGCGACTTTGTTCTTTCCCATGCCGCTAGGCGTCCCAGAGAAGGCTCGGGGAGTCAAGCAGCGTCACTTGACGAGCGATAGCTGCGGTGCGGCAGCGTAGGCGCGCAGGTGCCCGCTCTCCTCCGCGACGTAGAACCAGGCGCGCTCGTCCACGCGCAGAAAGTCCGGCACCAGGTCGCAGCCCGTCTCGGTGGTCAGCGTGGCTCCGTCGCTCGGTCGCAGGATGTGGACCTGCGCGGAGGGGACGAACAGCGCACCGTGGCGCAGCACGGGCTCGAGCTGACGCGGCACGTCGTCCGTCAGCGGGTTGGCCAGAACGCGTGACCAGCGCGCGTGGCCCGTGGCGAAGTCCAGCGCGGTGACGCGGCCCGCGGGCGTGTTGATGATCAGCGTGTCGTCTACCTCGAGCGTGCGCGCGCCGTTGTCGAGGCCGGGATCATGGCAGCTCCAGCGCGCGTTGCCGTCGGGGTCGAACGCATCCAGGCGCGCGTCGCGCGAGCGACCGGACGGCACGACCACCACTTGCTGGGTCGCGATCGGATCTGCGCTCGGTGCGTGCGGCAGCTCGCTGCGCCACAGCGGCTTGCCCGTGTAGAGCTCGATGCCGTGAAGCGTTCCGCTGCCGCCGCCCGGTTCACCCGATACCGCGAGCGCGAGCTCTCCCCACACACACGGCGTGAGACAAAACCGCCCGCGATCCGAGAAACGCCAGACCACTTCGCCGGAGGCGACGTCGAGCGCCTCGATCGTTCCGTCGCCGCAGGTCACCAGCAGCACGCGGCCCGCTCGGCGCACGCGCAACGCTGCGTGGTTTCCGCCGCGGAAGCGCCAGCGCGGCTCGCCGGTGCGCAGGTCGAGCGCGATCAGGTGCTTGTTGGCTTCGTGCAGGATGGCGACCGGTGGCAGCTCGCCGCCGCCCGCGAAGAGCGCGAAGCCCGAGCCGTGCAGGCGCAGGTTGCTCTCGGCGCGCGCGTACGCCTGACCGCTCTCGGGGTCGAGCAGCTCGGCGCCGCCCTCGGGAAGCAAGCGCAGCAGCGTCTTGCCTGCGAGGAAGGCGTTGGCGCGCTCGGAGGCCAGCGACCAGAGCACCTCGCCATCGTGGCGTGCGAGCGCCAGCGTGAGCTTCGGCGTGGCCACGATCAGCCGATCGCCGCACAGAAACACCGAGTTGGCGTCGAGCGCGTCGACCTCGGCGCTCCAGCGCTCGGTGTAGCGCAGCCGTCCGCGGCCGCACAGGCTGGCTTCGGGCTGCGTGTCGGGGCTGGGCACGGCCGCCGCCGACAGCCGCAAGCGCTCGGGATCGCGGTTCTCGAAGCCGCTACGCGCGCTGCGACCGCGGATGGCGCGTCTGAGCAAGCGCACCTCGGAGCGCAGGGCCGAAACGCGCAGGTTGTGCGTCTGCGTGCGATCCACCGCCACCAGCTTGCGGATCAGATCCGCCGCCAGGCGCAACACCGGCAGCGCCGCGCCGGGCACGTCGAGCGCCGGCCAGGTCAGCACGCCGCTGCGCTCGGTGCTCAGGCTGATGGACACGCTGCCCTGCGTCTCGCGCCGCACGGCGACCGCGAAGCTGCCGGAGCGCAGCCGCACGTGGACTGGCCGCTCGGCCTGCCAGGCCTCGACCAGCGTGCGCACGGCGCTCACCATGCGCTGCGCGGCCAGCATGATCGGCCCGCGTATCAGGCTGACGCGGCGCTCGCCCGAGAAGGCCCACAGCTCGCCGTCGAACAACAGGGCGTGCACGTCGGCGAAGGCGTGCTGCTCGCTGGGCTCGGAGGCGCTGCGCGGGATGTTGGCCTCGAAGCCGAACGAGAGCGCCACGTGCTTGCCGGGGCTGTCGAGGCTGCCTCCGGTGCAGCGCACGCAGCTGGCAGCGGCGGTCGGCGCGGCGGCGCAGATGCGCGCCTTGGCCACGCGGGCCGACAGCTTGCGCAGCGCGCGGCTCTCGAGCGACTCGGGGTTGCGCTTGGCGAGGCTGCGGCCGGCTTGCGTGCAGGCGGAGAGCAGCTCCTGCAGCGAGATCGTCCGCTCGCGCAGCAGCACCTCGGGGGTGCTCAGCGTGGTATAACAGTCGACTAATACTTGGTTACCGCGGCGCACCAGGGCGAACTCGGCCGGCGTGCGTGCCAGCGGCAGGATCACCTTGCTGCGGCGCCCCTCGGCCAGCGCAGTGGCGCCGGCCATCAGGTCGGGCAGCGGAGGAATCTCCGCGTGAGGCGTCGCCGCTCCGAGCAGCAAGGCACGCAAGGCAGCGAGCTCATCTGGCCCTGCGACGGCCAGGGACGCCGAATCGACTGCGAGGGGAGGATTGGTACGTTCGAACATCGAATCCCGAAGCCCCCATGTGGGCGGCGGTGGGAGATGTTAGTGATCTGCTGAGCAGACGCGAAATTTGCGGAGCCGTGTCGATTACTTGCGCGCGTCTGGCAGGTGTGAAGCTGCACGGGCTCGATCCGGCCGAGCGCGTCGCGCGTATGGGTCGGTCAAGGAGATCGACCGACATGCCGACGAACCTCGAGATCGTATCAGCAGCGTACGCAGCCTTCGGACGCGGAGACGTGGCCGGACTCGTTCAGCTGATGGCGGCGGACGTGGAGTGGCACAACCCGGGCCCCAGCGGAATCGCGTACTTCGGCGTGCATCGCGGCCCGCAAGCAGTGGCCAAGAACGTGTTCGGCTTCCTGGCCGAGAACTTCCAGTTCGAGGTGTTCGAGCCGCTCGAGTTCCTGTCGGGTCGAGACAAGGTCGTGGTGCTGCTGCACAGCGAGGCGGTGGTGCCGCGGACCGGCCGGCGGCTGGTGCAGGAGCTCGTACACGTGTTCTGGCTGGCTGGCGGCAAGATCGTGCGCTTCCACGACTTTCAGAACAGCTACGCGCTGGCGCAGGCGCTGTGCTAGTCCTACGGGATGTCGATCGAAGGACCTGACGACCTCGAAGGCCTGCGCCGCATTGGAGCCATCGTGGCTCGCGCGCGCGACGCCATCCTGCAGGAAGTGCGAGCCGGAATAACCACGGCCGACCTCGACGAAGTCGGGCGCGACGTACTCCTCTCCCATCACGCACGCTCGGCCCCCCAGCTGGCCTACAACTTCCCGGGCTATACCTGCATCAGTGTCAACGACGCCCTGGCCCACGGCATCCCCTCGAAGAAACAAGTCCTGCGCGAAGGCGACCTGGTCAACGTAGACGTCTCGGCTGAACTGGACGGCTACTGGGCCGACACAGGAGCCAGCGCCCCGGTCGGCACCGTAGCGCCAAGGCTAAGACAGCTACTGTGGACCACGCGCGAAGCCCAGGCCGAGGCGATGCAGCAAGCGAGGGCGGGCCAACCGCTGAACCGCATCGGCTCGGTCATCGAAAAGCGAGCCAAGAAGCACGGCTTCAGAGTGGTGCGCACGCTCGGCGGACACGGAGTAGGTCGCCACATCCACGAGCCACCCCACGTCTCGAACGTCTACGAAGCAAAAGACAAGACCGTACTCTGGGAGGGACTGGTCTTGACCATCGAACCCTTCCTCACGATGCGCGCAACCGACGTAATCGAAAGCGACGACGGCTGGACCCTGCGCACGCCGGATGGAAGCGTGGGCGCCCAGTTCGAGCACACCTTCGTGGTAACCAAGGATCGCCCGATCGTCCTCACGTAGGCGTCGTTGACGCGTTCACCCGGCGCCCTTCCGGCCGTAGCGTAGCTGCTGTGCGAAATGTCTCGGGCGGAGGTCCTGTTTTGCGCCGGACGATAGCCCGGCGGCCAAACGGCTCGCCGGCAGGTTGTTGGGGCATTTCTCGGAGGGATGATCATCTGCCGTTCGCTGAGCATTCAGCTGCTTGTCGATCGGAGCTCGATGGAGCTGCGTGAATCGGATCGCGGTTGGCGCAAGCTCCGGAACGAAAATCGGCGAGAAGGGCGCTGTTAGTTGTCGTCGCAGAGGCGCTTTTCAGCGCTTGTCGGTCGGGGCCCGATGGAGATCGGAGCAGTACGCTGTTGGATTGACGCCGCGTCGCGCGCCGCATGCGGTGCGGCTGACGGCGGCTCGGTCTGAGCAGTACGCCGCTGCATTGACGCCGCGTCGCGCAGCGCATCCGGTCCAGCTGAAGTGGGCCTCTCCGGCCGAGCAGTTCGCGGCTTCATCTGTGCCGCGTCGCGCGCCGCGTCCGACCGCGGCTTCGTGGTCTGAGCACGTCGCGGCTTGATCTGTGCCGCTTCGCGCACCGCATCCGGCGCATCCGACCGCAGCTTCGTGGTCTGAGCAAAGCGACGCTTCATCTGCTGTTCGATCAGCCGATCGGCCGCGCGCTCGAAGAGCGTGCACAGATCGCCGTCGGGTATCTGGTGCCGCATGAGGTCCTTGAGTTGCTGCAACTTGTCATGCAGCACTTGCGTCGCCGTGAACTGCACCTTGTATCGGCCGGGGCTCAGAGGAGTTGTCGATTGTATTTGCGCAGGCGTTTCCAGTCGAAGCTCGCGAACGGCCGGCTCCGCTAGCGCGGGTTGGACCGCCGGCTCCGGCACCACGCACGCCGACGGCCGAGCCACCGACAACTTACGCACGATGCTCGGCACATCCGGCTTGGGCGCGAGCTTCGCGACCAGCACTTCCACCTCCCGCTTGCTCTTCGCCCGGGCACGCTCCAGCACCTCGACGCAATTGTCCTGCGTCAAATGCGGCGCCAGCAGCTTGATCGCAGTCAGGTGGAGCTCGTTTCTATCCAGCATCTGCAAAACCAGCGGAAAATCTCTCGCTACCTTCGCAGCACGCAAACGCACGTACGCTTCGTCTTCCGACATGTGCAGCGCTTCGACCGCGTACTCGAACATCGAAGAAAACGCTTGCTCGCGATACAACCCGCGTGCCTCGACCTCCCGGAGATGCACTCACAGCCGTGCGGTGAGAGCGCGATCCTGTTGTGCCAACCGATGCAAGCCCGCCATCAACGCGACATGGTCCAGGCGAGCAGCCGCCGCAAAATCGAGATCGTGACGTTCCATATCCGCCTCGAATGACACAATGACTATAGCATGGGGCGGCGAAAACGTTTCGTTCCGGAACAGTGTCAACCGCGATCTGACTCGATTACGCAACTCCATCGAGCTCCGACCGACAAGCTCGGGAGCGAAGACGACTGGGAGTCATTCTGTTCGAGCGCGGGCACGGATGCGCGATCATCGCCTGGAACGCGGATGTTCAACCCGCTGTGAAGAACGCCGGTGACGCCCTCGCGCAAGAAAACTAAGCCGCCGACCACAGATACTGCGCGGCATACGCCCGCCACGGCCGCCAATTCTCTGCCAGCGCCTCGAGCTCCTTCGCCTGCGCCTTGCGTCCGATCTGCGCTGCCAACCCTCGCAACAAACCCAGGTCGGTCCCCGGGAACGCATCCGGCTGCCGCAACTGCCGCAGCGCGATGTACTGCGCCGTCCACTCGCCCACGCCGCGGATCGATCGCAACCGCTCGACCGCCGCGGCCAGCTCACCCTGATCGCTGAACAGTCGTGGATCCGCCGCCGCAGCGCTCGCCACTGCGATTAACGTATTCGCCCTGCTCCGCGGCACCGCAAAACGCGACAAGTCCGCCTCCGCCAGCGCTTCAGGCGTCGGGAACACGTGCGTGAGATCCCCGCTCGGCTCGTCCAGCGGCCTGCCATGACTTGCGACCAGCCGCCCCGCCAAACTCCGCGCCGCTGCCACCGTGATCTGCTGCCCCAATACCGCGCGGATCGCCAGCTCGAAACCATCCCATGCGCCCGGCACGCGCAACCCCGGCCTCCTCGCGACCAGCGACGCGAGCACCGGGTCGTGCGCGAGGTGGCTGCTGATCGCCTGCGCGTCCGCCGCCAGATCGAACACGCGCCGCACGCGTGCGATGATCGCCGGCAGCGCCGCGACGCTCGGAAAGCGGATCAGCGCGCGCAGCGCATTGCCCGCGCCGGGCTCGACCGTTAGCAAGCCTTGCTTGCCGTCCAGCTCGATCGTGCGCGTGTACGTGGTCTCGCCGACGCGCTCGACGCCCGGGATCGCGCGCCGGCGCAGGAATTCCAGCATCGACTCCCAGTCGTACGGTGGCTGGTAACGCAACAAGAGCTGCACCTCGCCGCGCACGCCTCCCGCACTTCGCGCTCGCCGCAGCGCGCTCGGCGGGCGGCCGTACAGGCTCTGAAACGTCTCGTTGAAGCGCCGGATGCTACCGAAGCCTGCGCCGTAGGCGATCTGTGCCATCGGCAGCCGCGTCTCGTCGATCAATCGCTTGGCCAACAAGACGCGCCGCGTCTGCGCGACCGCGACCGGCGATGCACCCAGGTGCTGTTGAAACAAGCGCCGCAGCTGCCGCTCGCCGACACCCAGGCGCTCCGCGAGCGCCTCGACGTCGCCATCGTCCAATACACCGAGCTCGATCAGCGACAACGCGCGCGACACCGTATTCGACGTGCCCCGCCACACGCCGAGATCCGGCGCGGTCTCCGGCCGACAGCGCAGACAGGGGCGAAAGCCGGCTTCCTGCGCGGCGGCTGCGGTGGCGAAGAACCGGACGTTCTCCGAGCGCGGCAGCCGGGCAGGGCAGATCGGCCGGCAGTAGATGCCGGTGGTCTTCACACCCGTGAAGAACCTCCCGTCGAAGCGTGCGTCGCGCACGCTGATCGCGCGGTAACAGGCGGCGTGATCGAGATCCACGGAGCCTATCCTGCGCCAGGGTCCTGCCTGCGACTAGCTGAAAACGGACGTGGTCTCGCGTTGGGGGCGTTCTCGCGGTATGAGAAGCCCCGGAGGTCCCATGAACACGCCGGGTCGGATCATGTTCCACGAGCTGAACACGCACGATCTGAAGGGCGCGCGCGCGTTCTATGGCCCGTTGTTCGACTGGCGATTCGAGGCCCGCGACGACGAGTATTTCTACATCAAGTGCGGCGAGTCGATGGTCGCAGCGATGTTCAAGCTGCCTCCGCCCGACGCACCGCCGCACTGGTTGCCTTATATCTCCGTGTCCACGGTGGAGGATGGCATCGCGCAAGCGACCGCCGCAGGCTGCAAGCAACTCGTCCCGGCGATGGAAGTGGATGCGGGCCGCTTCTCGATTTTCATGGATCCGCAGGGGGCGGTGTTCTGTGCCTGGCAAGGCCACGGTGGCGAGCTCGCGACCGCGTCGCAGGCCGTCGGCAGCTTCGTCTGGGATCAGCTGAACACGCCGGACCCCGCGGCGTCGCAAGCCGCGTACGCACGCATGTTCGACTGGAAGACCCAGGCATTTCCCGGCATGTCCGAGCTCTCGACCTTCGTGCGCGGCGATCAGCAGCTGGCGAGCCTGATGCAGGGGCCCGCCGGCATGCCGGCGCACTGGCTCGCGTACATCCGAGTCGAGAACCTGAGCGAGACGCGCGAGCACGCAGCAGCGGCCGGCGGCAAGGTGATGGTCGAAGAGATCCGCGTGCCACAGATGGGCGCGTTCAGCGTGCTGCAAGACCCCGAAGGCGCGCTCTTCGCCGTGTTCACTGCGGCCTGATCGGCGGCAGCGCATGCCCGAGCCTTCCGGAGAGCTGGCTGGCCGCGTGCTCGGTGAGCAGTTTCGGCTCGAGTACCTGCTGGGGCGCGGCGGGATGGGCGAGGTGTATTGTGCCGAGCAGCTCGAGCTCGGGCGCCGCGTGGTGATCAAGCTGCTCAACACCGCCGGCTGGTCGAACACCGAGCTCGAGCAGCGCTTCCGGCGCGAGGCGAGGGTGCTCGCGCAACTCAATCACCCGAACATCGTGCAGCTGTACGCGTTCGGGCGCAGCCCCGACGGCATCGCGTACCTGGCGATGGAGTACGTTCAAGGCCGCACGCTCTCCAAGCTGATCAGCGCCGAGGGCGCGCTGCCCGAGATGCGCGTTGCAGCCTTGCTCGAGCAGATCTGCGAGGCGCTGATCGAGGCGCATCGCTGCGGCATCGTGCACCGCGACCTCAAGCCGGACAATGTGATGCTCGTGGAGCGCGAAGGCCGCGGGATGCTGGTGAAGGTGCTCGACTTCGGCATCGCCAAGCTGACCCACGCGCCGGAGCTGCGTATCACGCGGCCGGGCTCGATCCTGGGCACGCCCCAGTACATGGCGCCAGAGCAGCTGCGCGAGGGACCGATCGACGAGCGCACGGACATCTGGGCGGTCGGCTTGATCGGCTACGAGCTATTGACTGGCGCGGTTCCGTTCGTGGGCGACAACACCATGGACTTGATGTTGCGCGTGATCCGCGAGCCCGTGACACCGCCCAGCCGCAAGCTCGCGCCTGGCGCCCTGTCCAGCGCGTTCGAGGCGCTGATCATGCGCTGCCTGGCGAAGGAGCCCCTCGAGCGCTTCGCCTCGGCCGCCGAGCTGCGTGATGCGTTGCGGACGGTACAGCAGCGCGTCCCGCAGCCGCGGCAACCCACGCTCACGCTGCGCGAGGCAGATCTGGACACGGACCGATTGTCGCGGCCCATCGTCCCGCAGCGTCGCGGGCCGCTGTTTCTGGTCCTCGCGCTCCTGCTGCTGTCGGCGGCAGGCGCCGGAGCGTTCGCGTGGTTCCGCTCGCGCGCCGAGCCTGTCGTGGACAGCGGCGACATGTTGCCGCTGCGCGAGTGGGTGCAAGGCATGCCGTTCCCCGAGGGCACCGAGTACAAGAGCTTCAACGCGAAGTTCGTCGAAGCGCGCGTCGCCGCCCCGCGCGAGCGCGTACTCGAGTTCTACCGTCATCACCTGCAGGAGAAGTGGGGCGCGCTGCAGGATCTCGGGGCGGGATTGATGCTGACCAATCCCGAAGCTCCGATCAAATCGCTCAGCGTGACCAGCGCGCACAGCGGCTGCATCCTTTTCATCAGCCGCCGCGAACGCTAGGGGGATTCCATCGCGGGAAAGCCTGACCCAGGGGAGATTAGATAGCGTTTGTGGGACGGGAGCGTGGCGGATTACACTGCAGGGGTTGTACTGCATAAGGAAGTTAGGCCGACCGACCGTTGCAAAGCAGTTGGCGCTGTCCCCATGAACTCACGTTTTCCGAAGCCCAGCGCAAGCGAAGTCGCGTCCTTTCGGGCGGAAGCGCCCACCAACATTCCTGAAGAGTACGTCGAATACGTCGAGGCACACGGCGCCGTGCAGATCGACATCGAGTCAATCGGATCCGGGCTCGTTTGGTTCTGGTCCTTGCCGGAGGTCATGGAGCTGAACCGCGGCTACAGGTTCCAAGAGTTTGCTCCCGGGCTCTTCGGGTTTGGATCCGACGGAGCAGGTGAACTCTACGCCTTCGATCTGCGAGATCCGGCCAATGTGACGGTCGGCCAGGTGCCATCAATCCCCCTCCAGATCGACCGGTATCGCATCATAGCGAACAGCTTCCGCGAGTTTGCCGGCATGCTTGAATTTGGCAGTCCAGTACCCCCGCCGCCGCATGACGAGACTCACGCAGATTGAGGCTATAACGAACGGTCGGAGCGGCCTAACTTCGAGTGCAAGTGACGAAGGTCCGCGTTGCTGCCGTCAGCGCCGGAGTACCGGCCCCCGACGCTGGGATAGACTGCAAGGCCGTTGCAAGTCCGCGGTCTCGGCGACTGAAAGTTCAGCAGCGGGCCTTCGCTGCCGAACCCGTGGCTCGTTAGCCGGACAGAAGATAAGAACGTGACCCGTCTGTTGATCGCTGAGAGCGCTTTGTCGATCGCGAGCCTCGCGCCGTGGTCGGTCCAGCGACCTCCAGAGGTGAATACCCAGGCCTCGGTTCCCACTTGTTGCACGCGTCGACTGGCGTGCTCCTCAATTTTCGAGGGTTCGGTGTGTGGGAGTCGGTATCGAGAAGTTTCGACAGTGTGTTCCGAGAGGTGGAACTGTCGAGGTGTTCACCGCGGTCTGCGGGATATGCGGTGGAGTGCCGTGGGGGCTGTTCTCGAAGTAGCCGCACCTAACAAGACGTTGCAACTGACAAGGCCCGGACGAGCTTCGGTGCACGGCCCCCGTTCGCGCGCCCTCGACCTCGTGCAATACTGCAGCGTCGAGGCTGATCGCGTGTGGGATCGGATTCCTTCCGATCTGGGGTTCTTTTGTCGTGATACGTAGAGCCAGACTCCTGGTGCTCGTGCCGCCCGTGCTGCTCGTCATGGCTGCCGGGTCGGCGATCGATGTCGTTCACGACTACTTGGCCCGATGCCCTGAACATGCATCCAAAACGCGTGCAGGACCAGATTGACGCGGCAGAGCGCGCCTTGCGAGAGCACCGACTGGAATGAGCGAATCAGGAATGCCTCGGCGCTGGTCGTCCTTCACGTGCCCGTGCACATCCGGAACGCGGGATCGCACTTGGCCTTCACGCAATCGCGACACGGCGCACCCTTCGAGTCGAGCAGGCATTCATTGCGGCATTGCTTGGAGCCGCAAGCGAGGTTGGCCGCGTTGCAGACGGCACACGCATGCGACAGCCCGACCGTCTTCTCGAAGCACGGGGAGCTGCAGGTGGTGACGTCGGGATCGAACGCGCACGGGATCGCGCAATCGG